>NZ_JBITZW010000010.1:0-116433 GCF_044547105.1 Kitasatospora sp. NPDC052868
CCCGCCGGCGCACAACGGGCCGGCGGGCGGCCCCTCGCCCTGTGCAGCCCGAAGACCCGGCGCGCCCCCGCACCCGCCCCCCCACCCCCACCCCCCCCCCCCCCCCCCCCCCCCCCCCCCCCCCCCCCCCGCCCCCCCCCCCGGCCCCCCCCCCCCCCCGCCGCGGCGGGCCGGGGGCCCCCCCCCCCCCCCCCCGACGGGGCGGGCCGGCTCTCAGAGCCTGATGGCCAGGATCTGCCCCTCCCAGACGCCGTCCGGCTGCTCGGCCTCGAAGTACTCGGTCTCGGTGAAGCCGAGCGCCCGGTAGCGGCCGACCAGTCGGCGGTCGCCGCCCGCGTAGCAGTCCACCCGGACCAGGCCGATGCCGCGGCGGCGGGCCTCGTCCAGTGCGTCGGCGACCAGGGCGGCGCCGATCCCCGAGCCCGAGCGGGACCGGTCGGTCACCAGGTTGCGCACGTAGAGCTCGCGCTCGCCGGCCGGAGCGACGTAGGCGGGCGGCTCCTCGGCGAGGACGCAGGAGCCGACCGTCCGGCCGTCCCCGTCCACCGCGAGCCGGACCAGGAAGGCCTCGCCGAGGTAGTCGTGGACCTTCTCCACGGCCTTCGGCCGGCTGCTCCAGGGCTGGTCGCCCCACTGGCGGGTGCGGCCCTGGGCGGCCAGCCAGGCCACGGCGCCGTCGAGCAGGGCGAGGAGGTCGGCGGCGTCGTCGGGGCCACCGTTGCGGATCTTCATGAAAACCGTTGTAGCCCAGGACGCCGTGCGCGGGAAGATGGCCTCATGAGGCTGTTTGTGGCGGTACTGCCGCCGGTCGAGGCGTTGCAGGGGCTGGCCGACGCGGTGGCGCCGGTGCGCGGGCTGCCGGGGGCGGACCGGCTGCGCTGGACGACCGTCGAGGGGTGGCATCTGACCCTGGCGTTCCTCGGTGAGGTGCCGGTCGAGCGGCTGCCGGAGCTGGAGGCGGGCCTGGCCGCGGTGGCGGAGGTCCACGAGGTGCACCGGCTGCGGCTGGCGGGCGCCGGGCGGTTCGGCGACCGGGTGCTCTGGGCGGGGGTGGAGGGCCGGACGTGGGCCCTGCGGCGGCTCGCCGAGGCGGTCGGCGAGGCCACCGCCGAGCTGACCGGCGAGGTGGACGCGTTCACCTTCCACCCGCATCTGACGCTCGCCCGGGCCGGCTCCTCCCGGGGCCACCGGCGGGCCGTCCAGCGGGTCGCGGCGGCGGAGCTGGAGGGCCTGGCCGCGGCGCTCGCGGAGTACCGCGGACCGGAGTGGGACGCCGCCGAGCTGCACCTGATGAAGAGCGAGCTCGACGGCGGCTTCGCCCACTACGAGACCGTCCGCTCCTGGCCGCTGGCCGACTGGAGCTGAGGCGCCCCGGGGAGGTGGCGACCTTCCCCGGGGCGCCCTGATCAGCTGGCGTCCGGATCAGCGGGCGTCCGGATCAGCTGCTGTAGAAGCCCTGGACGTCGGCGACCAGGTCCACGCTGCCGTGCGGGTTGTACAGCTCGATGTAGCCGTCCGTGCTCACCGGGACGACCGTCATGGCGCCGGTGTCCTCGTTCCCGGTGTAGTTGAGGCTGGACGTCGACGGACGCGCGGCCCCGGCCCGGAACGCGGTGATGTGGCCGTCCTCGCTCGCGTTGGTGCCGGTCAGGTTGAGGACGACGGCGGCGACCGTCTCCGGTACGCCGTTCAGGCCGGTGACCTTCACCCGGGTGGTGGAGCCGGGGGCGGCCTTGGCCGCCGCGGCGCCCAGCCCCTCGCGGGTGTCGAGCACGCGGACCGGGCTCACCGGGATGAACTTGCCGCTGTTGCCGCTGTCGTCGGCGCGTCGCGAGAAGCCGCCGATGTAGTCCACCACGACGTGGGCCTCGCCGCTGTTGGCGTAGAGCGCGAGCCGGCGGTCGCCCGTGGTGTAGGCGTAGGAGAGGTTGGTGACCGTCTGCCCCGGGTCGAAGTTCAGGTCGGAGGTGTTCCAGGGGGACTGTCCCGCCGGGTACATGGTCACGTGGGCGCTCTCGGTCGGCTCCGTGACGGTGGCCTGGACGACCATGTTGTCGCTCGGGGCCCCGACGGAGGAGGCGTCCAGGTTGATCACGCCCGCCGCACCGCCGACCAGCTTGCCGGGGTGGCCGCCGATGGTGGTGCGGGTGTCCAGCAGGCGGGTGGGCTCGCCGACGACGAAGCGGCCGCCGTCGCCGCCCCCGTCCCGGTCGCTGTAGTACCCCTGGAGGTCGACGACCAGGTGGACGCGGCCGACGTGGTTGTAGATGTTGACCACGCCGTCGGCACCGACCTGCACCGTCGCCCGGTTGGAGGTGACCCGGTGGTTCGGGGTGGCGTTGAGGTTGGAGACCGTCGGCAGGGCCTGGCCGTCGGGGAAGGCGGTGATGAAGCTGTTGTCGGTCGCGTCGACCGCGGTCACGTTCATCACCACGGCGGTCGGCGTGATGCCGAACAGCACCTTGGTGATGTCGAGCCGGGTGATGCTGTCGGGGCCGACCGTCCCCACCGGGACGTTCTTGCCCGCCCGGGTGTCCAGCACCCGGTAGTTCGACATGGAGTACCAGGTGCCGGCGGGACCGACCTGGCCGGTGGTGGCGGCCGCGGCGGTGGGCGCGGCGGGCAGGGCGGTGACTGCGGCGAGCATGAGCGCGGCGAAGGCCGCGGCGCGGGAGGCGCGCATGAGTGGAGGTCCCCCAATGTTGTGAAGATCGTTAGATCGTGGGGGCATGCTAGCGGCACCCGCGCGGCGCCGGTCAACGGGATAAGTCCGGGGCCTCCCGGAGGTGTTCGGTCAGGGCCAGACCCGCATCGCGTCGGCGGCGACCCGCTCCAGCTCGGTGCGGGTGGCGCCGTCCCGGGCGCGCTGGGACATGCCCTGGAGGACGGTCGCGGTGAACTGGGCGAGGGCGGCTGGATCCGCCTCGGCGGGCTCGTGGCCGGCCGCAATGTCGGCCCGGATCAGCGACTCCAGGGCCCGGACGTTGGCGTTGCGCAGCAGGCGGACGGCGTCGGCGACCTCCGGTGAGGTGCAGTTCACCGTCGAGCTGATCAGCAGGCAGCCCCACGGGTGCTCCGGGTCGGTGGCCTCGGCGGCCGCCTCGCGCAGCATCCGGGCCACGCCCGCCCGGGCGGTGGGCTCCTCGGCGAGCGCGCGGGTCGCGTAGGAGCCGTGGCCCTCGCGGTAGCGGGCGACCACCTCGTCGAACAGCGAGCGCTTGTCCCCGAAGGCCGCGTAGAGGCTCGGCGGGCGGATGCCCATCGCGGCGGTGAGGTCGGCGACCGAGGTCGCCTCGTAGCCGCGCTCCCAGAACAGCCGCAGGGCCTGCTCCAGGGCGGCGTCGCGGTCGAAGGAGCGGGGTCGTCCGCGCTGGGGGGTGCTGGTGGCCATGCGGATCATTTTATATCGGCCGCTACAGAAGACGTGCTACGGTTCCATTCATTAGCGACCGCTACAGAAATGAGGGGGCGTGGCCATGGGCGCGCTTGCGGGCAGGACGGCACTGGTGACGGGCGGCAGCCGGGGGATCGGGCGGGGGATCGCCGAGCGGCTGGCGCGCGAGGGCGCGCTGGTCGCCGTCCACTACGGCGGCAACGCGGCGGCCGCCGCCGAGGTGGTGGAGGCCATCGGGCGGGCCGGCGGGCGGGCCTTCGCGATCGGGGCCGAGCTGGGCGTGCCGGGGGACGCCCAGGCGCTCTGGGCGGCGTTCGACGAGGGGCTGGCCCGCAGCGGCGCCGGGGGCGGGCTGGACATCCTGGTGAACAACGCCGGGATCGGCCTGAACGGGCGGGTCCACGAGGTGGCCGAGGAGGGCTACGACCGCGTGTTCGCGGTCAACGTCAAGGCGCCGTTCTTCATCGTCCAGCAGGGCCTCGGCCGGCTGCGGGACGGCGGCCGGATCGTCAACGTCTCCTCCGGGGTCACCCGGGTGGCGTTCCCGACGGCCGTCTCCTACGCGATGACCAAGGGCGCGCTGAACACCTTCACGCTGACCCTCGCGCAGGAGCTCGGGCCGCGCGGGATCACCGTCAACGCGGTGCTGCCGGGCATCGTCGCCACCGACATCAACCCCTGGCTGGCGGATCCGGCGGCGCGGGCCCAGGCGGCCGGGTACTCGGCCTTCGACCGGGTCGGCGAGGCCGCCGACGTGGCGGACATCGTGGCCTTCCTGGCCTCGGACGACGCCCGTTGGATCACCGGCCAGCAGCTCGATGCCACCGGCGGGTCCAACCTCGGCGTCTAGCCCCGGCCGGGGCGCGGGTACGCTCGTTGACCGTGGACCCCAAGACTCGCATGCGTATCGTGACCGGCGCCCTGGTGCTGCTGCTGGCCGTCGTGGTGATCGGCTCGCTGATCAACAGGTAGGACGGCCGAAAAAGGACGAAGGGCCACCGCCCGCAGGCGGTGGCCCTCAGCCGTGTGTGCGGCGCGGTCAGAGCTGCTCGACCACGTAGTCGATGCAGGCGGTGAGCGCCTCGACGTCCGACGGCTCGATCGCCGGGAACATCGCGACGCGCAGCTGGTTGCGGCCGAGCTTGCGGTACGGCTCGGTGTCGACGATGCCGTTGGCACGCAGTGCCTTCGCGACGGCGGCGGCGTCCACCGCGTCGTCGAAGTCGATCGTGCCGACCACCTGGGAGCGCTCGGCCGGGTTCGCCACGAACGGGTTCGCGAACGAGGACTTCTCGGCCCAGCCGTACAGGCGGCCCGAGGAGTCGGCCGTCCGGGCGACGGCCCAGTCGAGGCCGCCGTTGCCGTTCAGCCACTCCAGCTGGTCGGCCAGCAGGAACAGGGTGGCGATCGACGGGGTGTTGTACGTCTGGTCCTTCGACGAGTTGTCGATGGCCGTCGGCAGGTCGAAGAACGGCGGGATGTACCGGCCGGAGCCGGCGATCTCGGCGGCGCGCTCCAGGGCGGCCGGGGAGAAGGCCGCCAGCCAGAGCCCGCCCTCCGAGGCGAAGGACTTCTGCGGGGCGAAGTAGTAGACGTCCGTCTCGGTGATGTCGACCGGCAGGCCGCCGGCGCCCGAGGTGGCGTCCACCAGGACCAGCGAGCCCTGGTCGGCGCCGACCGGGCGCCTGATCGGCATCGCGACGCCGGTGGAGGTCTCGTTGTGGGTGAGTCCGTAGACGTCCACGCCCGCCTCGGCGACCGGCAGCGGGTGGGTGCCCGGGGCGGTCTTGATGACGGTCGGCTCGGCCAGCCAGGGGGCGGCCTTGACCGAGGAGGCGAACTTGGACGAGAACTCGCCGAAGTCGAGGTGCTGGGACTTCTCCCGCACCAGGCCGAAGGCCGCGATGTCCCAGAAGGCGGTGGAGCCGCCGTTGCCGAGCACCACCTCGTACCCCTCGGGGAGGGAGAAGAGGCTGCTCACGCCCTCGCGCACGCGCTTGACCAGGTTCTTCACCGGGGCCTGGCGGTGCGAGGTGCCGAGCAGGGAGGTCTCGGTCGCGGCGAGGGCACTCAGGGCCTCGGGGCGCACCTTGGACGGGCCGCAGCCGAAACGGCCGTCTGCGGGCTTGATGTCAGCGGGGATCTGGATCTGAGCCACGGGCGCAGCCTACCGGCCGCGATTGCGCGGGCGGAACGGCAGTCCGCCCGCTGAGATGTGATCTCCACGGCCGCGAGACGCGCCGACAGCGGGTCCGGCGGAAGGCCGAACCCGCTGCTCAGCGGTGGTGTGTCAGTGCGCGATGGCGTCGAAGCCCTCGATGTCGCGGGGGCTGCGCGGGGCGGGGCCGATGTAGCGCGCGGCGGGGCGCACGAGCCGTCCCGTGCGCTTCTGCTCCAGGATGTGCGCCGACCAGCCGGCGGTGCGCGCACAGGTGAACATCGAGGTGAACATGTGCGCCGGGACCTCGGCGAAGTCCAGCATGATGGCGGCCCAGAACTCGACGTTGGTGGCCAGCACGCGGTCGGGGCGGCGGTTGTGCAGCTCCTCCAGCGCGGCCTTCTCCAGCGCCTCGGCGACCTCGAAGCGCGGCGCGCCGAGCTCCTTGGCGGTACGGCGCAGCACGCGGGCGCGCGGGTCCTCGGCGCGGTACACGCGGTGGCCGAAGCCCATCAGGCGCTCGCCCTTGTCCAGCGCGTTCTTGACCCAGGCGGTGGCGTCGCCGGTGCGCTCGATCTCCTCGATCATGCCGAGCACGCGGGACGGCGCGCCGCCGTGCAGCGGGCCGGACATCGCGCCGACGGCGCCGGAGAGCGCGGCGGCCACGTCGGCGCCGGTGGAGGCGATGACGCGGGCGGTGAAGGTGGAGGCGTTCATGCCGTGCTCGGCGGCCGACGTCCAGTAGGCGTCGATGGCCTTGACGTGCTTCGGGTCCGGCTCGCCGCGCCAGCGGATCATGAAGCGCTCGACGACCGTCTCGGCCTTGTCGATCTCGCTCTGCGGGACCATCGGCAGGCCCTGGCCGCGGGCGGACTGGGCGACGTAGGACAGCGCCATGACGGCGGCGCGCGCCAGGTCGTCGCGGGCCTGCTCGGCGGAGATGTCCAGCAGCGGCTTGAGGCCCCAGACCGGGGCGAGCATGGCGAGGGCGGACTGCACGTCGACCCGGATGTCACCGGAGTGGACCGGGATCGGGAACGGCTCGGCGGCCGGCAGGCCGGGGTTGAACTTGCCGTCCACCAGCAGGCCCCAGACGTGGCCGAAGGAGACGTGGCCGACCAGGTCGTCGATGTCGACTCCTCGGTACCGCAGGGCGCCGCCTTCCCGGTCGGGTTCGGCGATCTCGCTCTCGAAAGCGACGACTCCCTCAAGCCCGGGTACGAAGTCGGACATGCGACGGCTCCTTCAGTTCTGCGATGGGCGGGCCGCCTAGGTGGGGCGGTTCACCGGTGACCGACGGGTGGTTGGCACTGGGTGCCAGAGTGACAGGCACGGGGTGCATTGCGCCATACACCACCGTGGTGATGTTTCCCCGGGGCCCGCTTGACTTTTCCGTCGAGGGCCGGTCGAGCCCGGGAATCCTCCGGAACCAAAGGCGCGCTTCCGGACAATTCACCGTACGGCGGACAGTCGAGCGGTGGCGAGACACCTTATCTCCCACCGGGGTTTGTCCGGACGTAGCGGTGCCGGTTGCTTGTCGTACGGGATGATGTTGACGTGCAGACCCCGGAACGCGCCCACCCGACGCCCATGAGCCCCGCCACCCGGAACCTCGCCGACGAGGTCCGGCCCGGGCCGGACCTCACCGTCATGCGCGAGCACTACAGCCATGAGGGCCTGGTCGAGGAGCAGCTCACCGCCGAGCCGATCGGCCAGTTCACCCGCTGGTTCCACGAGGCGGACGACGCGGGGGTGGTGGAGCCCAACGCGATGGTGCTCTCCACCGCGGACGCCGAGGGGCGGCCCAGCTCGCGGACCGTCCTGTTGAAGGGCTTCGACGCGCGGGGCTTCGTCTTCTTCACCAACTACGGCTCGCGCAAGGGCGCCGAGTTGGCCGTCAACCCGCACGCCGCGCTGCTCTTCCCGTGGATCGCGCTGGCCCGCCAGGTGATCGTCCAGGGGCGGGTGGAGAAGGTCGGCCGGGACGAGACCGCCGCCTACTTCCGCACCCGCCCGCACGGCTCGCAGCTCGGCGCCTGGGCCAGTGAGCAGTCCAGCCCGATCGGCGGGCGCGAGGTGCTGGAGCAGCGGTACGCCGAACTGGAGCGGCGCTACCCGGAGGGCGAGGGCGTTCCGGTGCCGCCGTTCTGGGGCGGCTACCGGGTGGTTCCGGCCAGCGTGGAGTTCTGGCAGGGCCGGTCGAACCGGCTGCACGACCGGCTGCGCTACCTCGCCGACCCGTCCGCCCCGACGGGCTGGCGGGTGGAGCGGCTCTGCCCGTGAACCGGGCCCCGGGAGCGGCGCAGGAGACGGCTGGACGGATGACAGCAGCGCGGCGCGACAGGGGTTCTGAGGATCGGTCAGGTGTAGGATGCGCGTCGCGGACCGGGCCGAATCCGAACCGAGCCCGCTGGGCCGCGAGACCGAGTGAGGGACTGATGGGCGTCACCGATGCGGAAATCGGCTCGGGAACCTGCTCGGGGCTCGGCTCCGACCTGGTCGACGTCACCGCGCTGCCCCTCGACGGGCTCGACGGGCTGCCCGACACCGTCCTCGGCGAGCTGCTCCGCCGGGTGGTCGGCGACGCCCTCGTCCCCGGCGCGGAGCCGGTCGCCGCGTTCCAGTCCGCGCTCTAGAACGTCCTGGCGGGCCCCGCGGCCGGGCACTGGCCACGGTCTTCGCCAACTCCCCGGCGCGACCGGCTGACTTCACGACATGCTGGGTATGACAGCAGCGCAGTCGCAGCGTGAACGGGCCCGGGGGGTGCAGTGCGGCCGTACTTCTTCTTCAGCTACGCGCGGCGGGACTACGAGGCGGGCGACGCCTTCGTCGACCAGTTCTTCAACGACCTGCGGGACGAACTCGGCCGGATCGAGTCCGTCGCGGGCGCCGACGAGCTCGCGTACCGCGACACCGAGCGGCTGCGGCTGGGCGACAACTGGGAGCAGCAGCTGGCCCAGATGCTGGCCCGCTGCCGCACGATGGTCGCGCTCTACTCCCCGGCGTACTTCGCCAGCCTGTACTGCGGCAAGGAGTGGACGGCCTTCCGCGGCCGGGTCCGCCGCCACCAGGAGCTGGCGGGCGACATCGTCCCGGCGCTGATCCCGGTGCTCTGGGAGTCCCTGCCGGACGAACTGCCCGACGAGGTCCTGAAGATCCAGTACGTCCAGCTCGGCATGGGCGAGACGTACGTCCGCTCCGGTCTGCGCGACCTGCTGCGCACCGACCCGCTCGGGGCGGAGTACCGGCAGGTGGTCCGGGTGGTCGCCGAGCGGATCCGGGACGCGGCCGCCCGCCGGCTCACCGAGCTGCCCGACTTCGACCTCGGCGCGGTCCGCGGCTACTTCCCGGTGGCGGCGCCGGTCCGGCCCGCGCCCACCGCCGGGATGGTCCGGCTGTTCGTCGCGGCGGGCCGCGCCTCGGACGTGCCCGCCGCACGGGCCCCCGAGGCCGTCGGCCCGCCGGAGGGCGGCGGTGCCCACCGCGGGGGCTGGTACGGCCCCAAGCCCTGGCACTGGGCGCCCTACCACCCGCCGACCCAGCCGTCCCTGGTGGTCCGCGCCCAGCAGGTGATCACCTCGGCCGGGCACACCACCACCCTGGAGGAGATCGGCACCGGCCTCGGCGAGAAGCTCGACCAGGCCCGCGAGGACAACCAGATCAGCGTGCTGCTGGTGGACCCGTGGATGGCCGGAAGCGACCGCTACCGGTCGGCGCTGCGCGAGTACGACGACCAGAACCACCCGGTCACCGGCGTGATGGTGCCCTCCGGCAGCGACGACCCGAGCGGCGGTCCGGAGCGCGACGCGCTGTGGGCCGGCGTGCGCGGCGTGTTCCGCCGCAACTGGCTGCGCCGGAGCGATCCGGAGCACCTGTTCCGGGTCGCGGTGCCCCGGGAGAGCTTCGACGACCAGCTCACCATCATGGTGACGGTTGCTCAGAACAAGCTGATGGACGACAACTTCGATTGGGGGGACGATGTCGACGGCGCTGCCTTCGGCTTCGGCCCCGGCGGTGACGAAGCCGGCCCGGTGATGCCCGGGCTGGCCATCCCGGCGTGGCCGCCAGGCCCGCGCCGCAGCCCGGACGGCGCTGCCGTGCCGCTGAGTGGGGAGCAGGACGATGTTCGCTGAGCCCGGTGTCGAGTCGGAGCGGACCGGACCTGGTTCGGTCGTCACGTTCTACTCCTTCAAGGGCGGCACCGGCAGAACGATGGCGCTGGCCAACGTCGGCTGGATCCTCGCCAGCCGCGGCCTGCGGGTCCTGGTGGTCGACTGGGACCTGGAGGCGCCCGGCCTGCACCGCTACTACCACCCGCTGCTGGTCGACCCGGAACTGCACGCCACCGACGGCCTGATCGACCTGCTGCGCTCCTACGTCAAGCAGGCGCTGCCCTCCGCGGCCGGTCCCTCCGGGGTCACCCCCGGCGCCTGGCTGGACGAGCCCGGCCGCCTCGACGGCTACATCTGCGGCCTCGCCCTCGACCTGCCGCCCGGCGGACGGCTCGACTTCCTGCCCGCCGGCCGGCAGAACGCGGCCTACTCCGCCGCCGTCACCAGCTTCAACTGGCGCAGCTTCTACCACGGTCGGGACATCCGCGGCGGGGAGTTCCTGCGCGAGCTGCGCGAACGCTGGGCCCGCAGCTACGACTACGTGCTGATCGACAGCCGCACCGGGGTCAGCGACACCTCCGGGATCTGCACCGTGCTGATGCCCGACACCGTCGTCGACTGCTTCACCTTCAGCGCCCAGAACATCCGCGGCGGCGTCGACGCCGCCCGGACCATCGCCGAGGCCGAGGAGCGGGCGATCCGGGTGCTGCCCGTCCCGATGCGGGTCGAGGACGCCGAACAGGAGCGCCTGGAGGCCGGCCGGGACTTCGCCCGCGAGGCCTTCGCCCCCTACCTCGGCCGCTGGCTGCCCGCCGAGCGCCGGGCCGGCTACTGGAGCGACGTCGAAGTCCCGTACAAGCCCTTCTACGCCTACGAGGAGGTGCCCGCCACCGTCGCCGACCGGCCGCAGGAGGCGCGCAGCCTGCTCAACGCCTTCGAGCGGCTGGCCGGGTGGATCACCGACGGCCGGGTCCGGGCGCTGCGGCCGCTCAGCGGCGAGGCCCGCCGCCGGCTGTACGGCGCCTACCTGCGCGCCACCCGCACCATGCCCCGCCAGGTGTACGTCAGCTACGCCCCCGAGGACCGGATGTGGGCCGAGTGGGCCTCCGCCACGCTCACCGGGTTCGGCTACCAGGCCTCGCTGCACAACGCCGCCGAGCCGTACAGCGGACTGCCCGTCGAGGCCGCCGGTCCGCTCGACGGCCAGGGCCGGATGCTCGCCCTGCTCTCGCCCGAGTACACCGCGCTGCCCCGCGCCGCGGAGGTCTGGCAGCTCCTGGGCGGGCGCGAACTCACCAGCGGCTCACCGCTGCTGGTCGCCCTGCGGCTGCAGGGCTCGGACGAGCCGGTGCCCCGCCCGTTCGTCGGCCCGGCCGCCCCCGACCTGGTCCGCTCCTCCGCCGTCCTCGCGGAGTCCCAGCTCTACAGCGAGCTCGGCCCACCGCCCGGAGCAAGTCGCCAACCCGACACCGAGAGCGGCGAGTTCGCCGCGCCGGCCCGCTTCCCCGGGACCGCCCCGCAGGTCCAGGACGCGCCCTCGCGCAACGCCTCCTTCACCGGGCGCGGCCGACTGCTCGAACTGCTCCGCAACCGCTTCACCGCCGGGCCGACCGCGGTGCTCAGCCAGGTCCTCTACGGCTTCGGCGGCGCCGGCAAGTCGCAGATCGCGGCCGAGTACGCGCACCGCTTCAAGGCCGCCTACGACGTGGTCTGGTGGGTGCCCGCCGAGGAGGCCGCCAACATCCCGCAGAAGCTCGCCGAGCTCGCCCCCCGGCTCGGGGTCCAGAGCAGCGACGACGTCGCGCACACCGCCGCCGCGGTGCTCGACGCGCTGCGCCGCGGACACCCGTACCGGCGCTGGCTGCTGGTCTACGACAACGCCGGGACCCCGGACGAGCTGGCGCCCTGGCTGCCGGCCGGCTCCTCCGGCGGACACGTGCTGATCACCTCCCGCAACCAGGGCTGGTCCAAGCACGCCGGCCTGGTCGAGGTCGACGTCTTCCTGCGCGAGGAGAGCATCCGGCTGCTGCGCCGCTTCAACACCGGCCTGGCCCAGGCCGACGCCGACCAGGTAGCCGACCGGCTCGGGGACCTCCCGCTCGCCGTCGGCCAGGCCGCCGTCTGGCTCCAGGAGACCTCCATGCCGGTCTCCACCTACCTCGAACTGCTCGACGACGCGCTCACCGAGATGCTCGAACGCACCCGGCTGCGCCCCGCCGAGTACCCGCACTCCGCCGCCGCGACCTGGCGGATCTCGGTCGAGGAGCTGCGCGGGGTCAACGCCCCCGCCGCCCAGATCCTGGAGATCTGCGCCTTCTTCGGCCCGGACGCCATCCCGATGCGGCTGCTGTACAGCCGGGCCGTCACCCACGCGCTGCGGCTGCCCCCGCGCGCGCCCCGCGACAAGCTGGCGATCGGCGAGTTCCTGCGCGCCATCAACCGGTACGGCCTGGCCCGCACCGACCAGGGCAGCGAGACCATCACCGTGCACCGGCTGGTCCAGGCCGTGCTCCGGGACCAGGTCGCCGGCGGCCAGCGCGCCGACATCCGCGCGGTGGTGCACGCCGCGCTGGCCACCGCCAACCCCGGCGACCCGGACATCCCCGCCAACTGGCCGCAGTACGCCGAACTCCTGCCCCACCTCTGGCCGTCCGGCGCCGCCAGCAGCGGCGACGAGGACGTCCGGCAGTGGATCATCGACTCGGTCCGCTACCAGTGGAAGCGCAGCCTGCACGAGTCCGGCCGGGAGCTCGCCGAGCGCACCCTGGAACACTGGCGCCAGGACGGGTACGGCGGCTCCGGGTTCGACGTCGAGAACGACGCCCAGACCCTGATGCTGCGCACCCAGCTCAGCAACATCCGCCGCTCCCAGGGCGCCCTCCAGGAGGCGTACGAGATGGACAAGGACATCCTGGAGCGCTTCACTGCCACCCTCGGGCCCGAGCACTCGCACACCCTCGCCGTCGCCAACAGCCTCGGCGCCGACCTGCGCTTCCTGGGCCGCTACGAGGAGGCCAGGGCGATGGACCGCAAGACCCTGGACGCCGCCCGGCGCACCCTGGGCCCGGACCACCCGCGCACCCTCATGATCACCAACAACCTGGCCGTCTCCGACTACCTCGCCGGGGACCGCCGGGCCGCCCTCGAACGGCACCGCAGCAACTACCTCCAGCAGCGCGACGCACTGGGCGCGCACAGCCTGTACGCGCTGTCCTCGGCCAGCAACTACGCCCGCGACCTGCGCGAGACCGGGCGGCTGCGGGAGGCGCTGGACCTGCTGGAGGAGACCGTCCGGATCTACCAGCAGACCATCGGCGACGGCCACACCGACACCCTGCGCGCCCGCAAGAACCTCGCCGTCGCGCTGCGCCGGGCCGGCCGGTACAACGAGGCGCTGGAGATCGACGAGGACATCTACCAGCGCTACCTGGACATCAACGGGCCCGAGCACCCCGACACCCTGGCCGCCGCCACCAACCTGGCCAGCGACCTCAACGCGCTCGGCGACACCGACCGGGCCATCCAGCTCGCCGAGCGGGCCCTCGCCCGCTACCGGGACTACCTCGGCGAGAACCACCCCGTCACCCTGGCCGGCGCCAACAACCTCTCCGTCTACCTGCGGCTGGCCGGGCGGATCGTGGAGGCGCGCGAACTGTCCGCGCGCACCCTGCGGCAGTTCCGGGCGGTCCTCGGCGACAGCCATCTGTACATCCCGATCGCGATGATGAACCACGCCAACGACCTGGTGCTGGCGGGGGAGGGACCGGCCGCGCTGGCGCTGGAGGAGCAGGGGGCGCCGATGATGGCCGCGACCCTCGGCGCGGACCACTACGACACCATCGGCATCAACTCCAACCTCGCCCTCTCGCTGGCCGCGGAGGGGGAGGGCGAGCGCTCCGCCCGGCTGCACGCCGACTGCGTCCGGCGGGCCCGGCAGACCCTGGGGGAGGAGCACCCGACCACGGTGGCGGTGAAGGCGCGGCAGCGGCTGGACTCGGACATCGAACCGCCGTCGGTGTGACGCCGTCGGTGTGACGCCGTTCGTGTGACGCGGCCCTGGCGGCCCGTCAGGGGAACGCTAGGCTCGCCGGCATGGTGCCGTTCCGGCAGTATCTGCTGAAGATCCACAGTCGGTGCAACCTGGCCTGCGACTACTGCTACATGTACGAGGCGGCGGACCAGAGCTGGCGCGGGCGGCCGCGGCGGATGGAGCTGGCCACCGTCCGGCGGACCGCCCGGCGGATCGCCGAGCACGCGCAGCGGTACGGGCTGGACGAGGTCGGGGTGATCCTGCACGGCGGCGAGCCGCTGCTCGTCGGCGCCGACCATCTCGACGCGCTGCTCGGCGAGTTGGCCGGCGGGCTGGCCCGCGGCGCCGGGGCCCGGGTGCGGTTCAGCCTGCAGACCAACGGGCTGCGGCTGTCGGCGGAGCCCGCGCTGCTGGACGTCCTGCACCGGTACCGGGTCGCGGTGGGGGTGTCGCTGGACGGCACCGCCGCCGACCACGACCGGCACCGGCGCCTGCCGTCCGGCGCCGGCAGCTGGGCGCGGACGGCCGAGGCGATCCGGCTGCTGGGCTCGGCCGGGCACCGGGAGCTGTTCGCCGGACTGCTCTGCGTGGTGGACCTCGCCGCGGATCCGGTCGCCACCTACGAGGCGCTGCTGGAGTTCGCGCCGCCCCGGATCGACCTGCTGCTGCCGCACGGCACCTGGGAGGCGCAGCCGCCGGGTGTGCGGCGCTCACCGCCGCCGGCGCCCCCGACGGGTGCCGAGGCGGCCCCGTACGGGGAGTGGCTGATCGCCGCCTTCGACCGCTGGTACGGCGCGCCGCGGCGGGAGACGGGCATCCGGCTCTTCGAGGAGCTGGCCGTGCTGCTGCTCGGCGGCCGGGCCGCCAGCGAGTCCGTCGGGCTGGCGCCGGTCGACCTGGTGGTGGTGGAGACGGACGGGGCCATCGAGCAGGCCGACAGCCTCAAGGCCGCCTACGACGGGGCGCCGGGGACGGGCCTGGACGTCTGGCGGCACGGCTTCGCGCAGGCGGCCGCCCTCCCCGCCTTCCAGGCCCGCCAGCGCGGGCTGGCGGGCCTCGGCCCGGTCTGCGCCGGCTGCCCGCTGGCGGCGGTGTGCGGCGGCGGCCTCTACGCCCACCGGTACGGGGACGGGCGCTTCGACCGGCCTTCGGTGTACTGCGCGGACCTGGCCCGGCTGATCCGCCACATCGCGGGCCGGCTCCGGGCGGATGTGGCCGGTCTCGGCGCCGCCCCGGCGGCGGGGGCGGCAGGGTGAGCCGGACCGGTGCGGGCCGCTTCGGAACGGGCTGCTGATTCGGGGCGGGCTGCTGCTTCGGAACGGGCTGCTGATTCGGGACGGGCGAGGGACGGGAGAGCGGGCGATGGGTGTGGACACCGGTGCGGGCGAGGCGGTGGCGGCCGGGGTGCCGGGCGCCAGAGCCGCGGCCGGGCTGCCGCGGCACGGCGTGGACCGCGAGGTCTTCCGGGCGATCGCGGCGGCCCGCGGTGGAGCGGAGGCCGTACGGCTGCTGCGCGCCGGGCAGTTGAGCAAACGGGCGCTGCTGCTGCTGGCGCTGCGGCGGGCGCTGCCGCCCGGCGAGGACGCCTTCGCGGCGGCCTACACCGAGCTCAGAGCCCTGCGGTCGAGCGACCGGGGCGGCTGGGAGCGGGCCCTGCTGCGCCCGGAGTTGGACGCCTGGGCGGCCGACTGCCTGCGCGGTCTGGCGGCCGGTGCGGCCGTACCGCTCGCGGCACTGGGCGAGTTCGTCCGGGGCGGGCCCGCGGGGGAGCCGGTGGCGCTGGAGTGCGACGGGCTGCACTGGACGCCCGTGATCGACCATGAGGGACCGCGCCGAGCGGGCTACGGCCGACCGGTCGCCGGGCCGCTGACCTCGGCCGAACTCGCCGAGTGGCAGGCCATGCTGGCGCAGGCGTGGCGCATCCTGGTGCGCCGCCACCGCCGGCATGCGGAGGCGGTGGCGGCCTGCGTCGGCACCCTCGTGCCGCTGCACCCGGCTCCCGACGGGTCGGCGGTCAGCGCGGCGGCCCGGCGGGCGTACGGCGCGGTCGCGGCCTCGCTCCCGGCCGACCCGGTACTGCTGGCGCTGGCCCTGGTACACGAGTTCCTGCACGTCCAACTCGGCGCCCTGCTGGACCTCGTGCCGCTCCACCAGCCCAACGGAGCCGCCGTCTACCACGCCCCCTGGCGCCCGGACCTCCGCCCGGTCGGGGCCCTGCTGCAGGGCGCCTACGCGCACCTGGGCGTGGCGGACTTCTGGCGGGGCGAGCTGGCCGCCGGTACGCCGGACCGGGCCCGGGCCGAACGGGAGTTCGCCCGATGGCGGGTGCACACGGGCATCGCCGCCGCCACGTTGGCGAGCTGTGGGGAACTCACCGCCGCCGGTCTGGAGTTCACCGCGGAACTCGCGCGGACGGTACAGGGGTTCGAGTGAGCGGCGGTCGTCCACCGGTCGGGTGACGGACCGGCAGTTCACATGGTTCCCCGGATATAATTGGGATGGAGCGCGGCGCCGCGGTCACCGAAATAGTGGCTCATTTCCCGTCAGGAAAAAGAACGGGGAGCCCTGTTGGCGACTGGTCAGGTTGCCGCCTGACAGCCACAGGGCCCCCCTTGAGCACCGGTCTCTACCAGGAGGGGCACCCCAATGAACCAGGGTACAAGCGAGGACGACCAATCGGAGTCGCAGCCGGATTCGAGGCCGGATCCGGGCCCGGAGCCGTCGGGCGGCCCGCGCCGGCCGACGATGCTGCGCCGGATCAGCGAGGCGATGGTCCTCGCGGCTTGCGCCGGAGCCGCCGGCACGCTGGCAAGCCGACTCGTCACCGAGGCCTGGGGATACCTCGGCCAGCACTGAGTGAGGGGGTTTCCGGGCCGGATCCACCGGCCCGGAAGGCCTCTCGGCGCGTGGAACGGCGAGTGCGCGACCGCTGAACGGGTGAATTTTGGGCAACGAGGCGCCCAGTTCCTGGGCGGATGCCAACTTGCCCGGCGAAGCTGCCGCGCATGGGCATCGCACGAGCCCTGCTGGAGCTAGATTGGTCGACCGAGGCTACCCATCCTCGCCAGGGCCTAACCGCGCCAGAAGGAACGAATATGACACCGGTAACCAGCACCCGGCCAACCAGCGAACTGACGGACCCTCAGGACATGCTGGATCGCCCCTCGCTCGCCGACCTGGCCGCGCTGGGTGCGGAGGAGCTCGCCGCCCGGCTGCGCCGCGCCCTGCCCGGGGCGGACTCCGGTCTGGTCTCGGTCGCGGCCTTCAATTCCTCGATCTGACCGACCCGTTCTTTTACCGGCCCGGGTTTCCCCAGAGCGAATCCAATTGAATCAGATCCTGTGATGACGCGAATTCCGCAGCCATTAACGCAATTCGTGGTCAAGATGCACAGCCGTTGCGACCTGGCCTGCGATCACTGCTATGTCTACGAGCACGCGGACACCAGTTGGCGCGGGCGGCCCAAGGTCATCGGTGACCAGGTCCTGGACAAGGCCGCCGAACGCATCGGCGAGCACGCGGCCACGCACCGGCTGTCCGCCGTCCGGGTCGTCCTGCACGGGGGAGAACCCCTGCTCGCCGGCCCGGACCGGCTGCGCCGTGCGGTAGAGGCGTTCCGCTCGGCGCTCGCGCCCGACTGCGCCCTGGACGTTCGCATCCACACCAATGGGGTGCTGTTAAGCCGAGCGTTCTGTGAACTCTTCGGCGAACTGGGCGTGAAGGTCGGCGTCTCGCTGGACGGCGACCGCGCGGCCAACGACCGCCACCGCCGCTACGCCGACGGCCGCAGCAGCCACCCCCAGGTGCTGCGGGCCGTTGGCCTGCTGCGGCTGCCCGCGTACCGGCACCTGTTCGCCGGCCTGCTCTGCACGATCGACGTCGAGAACGACCCGGTCGCGGTCTACCGCGCGCTGGCCGAACTCCAGCCCCCGGCCGTCGACTTCCTGCTGCCGCACGCCACCTGGGACGAGCCGCCGAAACGTCCCGCCGACGCCGGGGAGGCTCCCTACGCGGACTGGCTGCTGGCGGTCTACGACCGGTGGGAGGCGGACGGGCGCCCGTTCGCCGTCCGCACGTTCGAATCGGTCCACCGCACGCTCCGCGGCCTGACCAGCCTCACCGAGTCGCTCGGCCTGGAGCCGTCCGACCTGGTGGTGCTGGAGACGGACGGCACCTTCGAACAGGCGGACAGCCTCAAGACCGCCTACGACGGCGCGCCCGCGACCGGCCTCGACGTCTTCACCCACAGCCTCGACCAGGTCGCCCGGCACCCCGGCATCGCCGTCCGGCAGGCGGGGCTCGACGGCCTGAGCGAGACCTGCCGCGGCTGTCCCGTCGTGCGGTCCTGCGGAGGCGGTCTGTACGCCCACCGCTACCGCGACGACGATGAGGGCGGCGGCTTCGACCATCCCTCCGTCTACTGCGGGGACCTCATGACGCTCATCAACGGCATCGCCGGCCGGGGAAACCCGCTGCCCGCCGTGCCCGCGCAGGGAACCGAACCGGTGGTGCCGGCGGCGCTCACCGGGCAGCAGCTCGACGAACTGGCCCGCGGCCACGGCGCCGCGGACACCGTCCTGGCCCTGGCCCGCTCCCAACTCGCCCTGACCAGGGCCATGCTGGCCGCCGCCTGGGGCGCCACGGGCCTGCGCCACTCGGCCGCGTGGGACCAGCTGTCCACCCTCGACCGCACCGCACCCGCGGCCCTGGACGCCGTCCTGGCCCATCCGTACGCGCGGGCCTGGGCGGCCCGGCGGCTCGCGGGGGACCTCGGCTCGGGCCTCGGGCCGCTGGCCGCGCTGGCCGCCGCGGCGGCCGTCCGGGCCGGGCAGGGGGACGCGCTGGCCGTGCCCGTCCGGGGCGGGGTGCTGGCACTGCCGACCCTGGGACGGCTGACGGGACTCCCGGACGGGGACGCGGTCGTCACGGGGGCGGCGGGCGGTTTCACGGTCCGCACCGCCTCCGGCGAGATGATCACCCGGGCCGACCCGCGCTGGCAGCCCGTCCACCGGGTCCGGCTGGCCGACGGCTGGACGGTCGCCCTGGAGGACACCGACCCGCAGCGCGACAGCCACGACCACCCGGTCGCGGAGCGGCTGTCCGAGGCCGAGCGCCTCAACTGGACGGGGGCGCTGCGCGAGGCCTGGGAGCTGCTCGGCCACCACCTGCCGAGCTACGCCGAGGGCGTCCGGGCGGGCCTGACCACGGTGACCCCGCTGCGGCCCGGACCGGCCGGGCGGGACCTCAGCGCGGCGGCCCGGCAGGCCTTCGGGGCGGTCGGCATCGCCAGGCCCGCCACCGCGCCGATCCTGGGACTGCTGCTGGCCCACGAGTTCCAACACGTCAAGCTGGGCGCGGTGCTGGACCTGATGGACCTCTACGACCCGGCGGACGACTCGCTGTACCTCGCCCCCTGGCGCCCGGACCCGCGGCCGCTCGAAGGGCTGCTCCAGGGCACCTACGCGCACCTGGCGGTCACCGAGTTCTGGGGCACCCGGACCCTGGCCTACGACGGCCTGCCGGGCGCGGCGGCCGACCATGCGCGCCTGCAGTTCGCCCTGTGGCGCCGCTACACGGCCGAGGCCGTCGAACGGCTCGCCGGGTCGGGCTCGCTGACCGCGCTCGGCTTGCGCTTCACCGACGGCATGCGCGGGACGATCTCCCCCTGGCTGGAGGTCCCGCTGCCGGCGGCCGCCGAACGGGCGGCCCGCGCGACGGCGGTGGTCCACGGCTGACCGCACCACCGTTGAACGCGCCACTGCTGACCGCGCCGCAGCACCGCAGCTGACCGCCCACCCGCCCCGGGCCCCCGCACCCGGGGCCCTCACCCTGGGGAACCGTCATCCTCACCGAACCCCGCGTCCTCGGAAAGACCGAACTGGCCGAGCACTTCACCGAACTCGGCGTGCGCCCCGGCGCGGTCGTCCACGTCCAGGCCTCCCTGCGGGCCCTGGGCCCCGTCCCCGGCGGCGCCGCGACCGTGGTGGACGCCCTGCTGCACGCCCTCGACGCCCCCGCCCGCGGCACCCTGGTCGCCTACACGGCCACCCCCGAGAACTCCGCCACCTCCCGGATCCACGCGGCCGCGACGGCCGGCCTCTCCCCGTCCCAAGTGGACGCCTACCGCTCGGGGATGCCGCCCTTCGACCCGGCCACCACGCCCTGCTCGGAGACCATGGGCGCGCTCTCCGAGCACATCCGCACCCGCGCGGGCGCCCGGCGCAGCTCGCACCCGCAGACCTCGTTCGGCGCGCTCGGCGCGCTCGCCCGGGAGATCACCCGAACCCACGAGCTCACCTCCCACCTGGGGCCGGACTCCCCGCTCGGCCGGCTCTACGACCTCGATGCGCAGGTGGTGATGATCGGCGTCCCGATGTCCCGCTTCACCGCCTTCCACCTGGCGGACCAGCGGATGCCCGACGTCCCGCTGCGCGAGTACCGCTGCGCGGGCCCGCAGGGCTGGATCTCCTTCAAGGCCCCCGACCTGGACGACCTCCACTTCGCCGAGCTGGGGAGCGAAGTGCTGCGGGAGGCCGTGGGCGTGACCGAGCGCCGCATCGGCGGCGCCCGCTGCCGCCTCGTGCCGGTCCGCGAGGCGGTCGACCTGGCCACCGACATCCTCCACCGCCGGCGCGGTACGGCGGTCTGACACCTCACCCGCCTCACTGCGCTGGTCCGGCGCGTGCGGTTCGCACCGTTTGAACCGATGGCGGGCCCGGCCGGCGAGGGCCCGGTCGGCGGTGTGCCCGGGAGCCATTGAGTCTCCCGTGCGGTTGGTGCAAGATCGACTTCGTCGCCCTGGGGAGGGGCCGACGGAGTCCTGGGGAGGGTTCGATGATCAGTCGTCGAAGCATGCTGCGCGCTCTCGCGGCGCTGCCGGCGGGTGCGGCGGGTATGGCGCTGGGGGCCGGGACGGCCCGCGCGGACTTCGCCACGATGGTGGACCCGCAGACGGACTGGGGCGTCTGGGAGGGCTGGGGCACGTCGCTCGGCTGGTGGGCCAAGCACGTGGGGCCCGACCCGGCCCTCGCCGACGCCCTGTTCGGGCGCGGTCAGACGCAGCTCCTCGGCCAGACCGTGCCGGGCCTCGGCCTGAACATCGTGCGGTACAACGTTGGTGCCTCCGGCACCAACAGCATCGAGGGCCGGACGATGGCGCCCGCGCCCGTGATCGACGACTACAAGCACATCGAGGGATACCAACTCGACTGGTACAGCGACGATCCGGGCTCGTCGAGCTGGAACTGGAACGCCGACGCCCGGCAGCGCGACATGATGTGGCTGGCCCGGGACCGCGGGGCGGACGTCTTCGAACTGTTCTCCAACTCGCCGATGTGGTGGATGCTGAAGAACAACGACCCGTTCGGCGCGGACGACGGGGACTGCAACCTCAACGACCGCGACTTCGGGCGGCACGCCGTGTACCTCGCCACGGTGGCGCGCTACGCGCACGACCACTGGGGGATCGACTTCTCCTCCGTCCAGCCGGTCAACGAACCCGGGGCGCGGTGGGGCCACTCCTCGTGGGGCCACCAGCAGGAGGGCTGCCACTTCTCCCCGGCCCAGCAGGCCGAGCTCATCGCGCACACCCGGACACAGTTGGACGTCCGCGGCCTCGGCTGGATGCAGGTGGCCGGGCTGGACGAGTACAACTACGACTCGGCGCTGTCCACCTGGAACGCCCTCGACGACGACACCCGGCAGCGGATCGACAAGGTCAACGTGCACGGCTACTCCCCAGGCCAGGCGCGCGAGCCGTTGTACGCGGCCACCGCGGCGGCCGGGAAGCGCATCTGGCAGTCGGAGTACACGGACTGGCGCGCCGACGGGGGCCTCCTCGCCGACAACATCCACCGCGAGCTGCGGCAGCTCCACGCGACCGCCTTCGTCTACTGGCAGATCCTCGACACGGGCGGCTACGGGGCGATCGGGTTCGACGGCTCGGAGGTCTCCGCGGTCAACACCAAGTTCTTCGTCCTGGCCCACTACACCCGGCACATCCGGCCCGGCATGCGGATCATCGACGCGGGGCATCCGGACGTGGTGGCGGCCTACGACGACGACGCGGGGAAGCTGGTCGTGGTCGTGGTGAACAGCGGGGACACCCAGTGGATCGACGTCCACCTCTCCCGGTTCGGCGTGATCCCCGCGGAGGGGACCATGGTCGACCGGTGGTGCACCGAGTTTGACGGGGGCAGGCGCTACGAGCACCGCCTGGACACGCGGATCAGCGGACGCCGCTTCTGGTCGCAGTTCCCGGCGCGCTCGGTGCAGACCTTCGAGGTCTCCGGAATCCACCGGTAGCCAGGAACGACACCGGTGGCTCCCGTGAGAGCACGGGAGCCGCCGGCGCGAGGGGTCAGCGCGCGAAGTGGTCGAACTCGCCGGCCTTCGCGCCGCGGATCCAGGCGTCGAGCTTCGCCTTGGTGGTCGTTACAACGTTCGAGGGGTCGTCCGACTCGCGGATATGGACGAGGTCACCGTCCGTGGCGATCTCGACGCAGTTGGCCCTCTCGCCGCTGAAGCTGGACTTCTGCCAGTTGAGCTGATTCACGGCTACCTTCCTTGAACCTTGTAGCGGATGTGCTGGATCAGGCCCCATGAGTCCCGAAAGGCCGGCGACGGTGAGGCGGCGGTCGCGTTCAGCGGGGGAAGTGCCAAGCTCCTGAGCTGGTCGAACTTCCGCCGGAACGAGGCTAGTGCTTCAGGATCCCCGACGACCCCATATCGCTACAGTCCTCGTACGCCATTCATCGGACGGATTGTCAGTAACGTCCAGGATCAAGGCAGTTGGTACCGGCTGCCCGGGCACCGAAGAGCACTCGTATGCGGCGCCTCCAACCCCGCCCCGAGCTTGCTCACGGCGACAGACCCTCCAGGTGTGCCCCCTCTACACCGCAGGGAGATTCCCCGTGTGTAACCTCAACACCCCTTCCCTCACCCTCGCCCGGCGGGCCCTGAGCGACGCCATGACGCGTGGCGGCTGGGACCAGGACGCCATCTTCGGCGCCGAACTCGCCCTCGCCGAGCTGATCGTCAACGCCTGGCGGCACGGCCGGACGGCCTCCCCGGTGGTCCTGGTCGTCCTCCTCGGCGGCACGCTGCGGGTCTCCGTCTCCGACGAGAGCTCCGAGCTCCCCGAACGGCGGACCCCCGCCGACCTCGCCGAGTCCGGGCGGGGCCTCCAGCTGGTGGAGGGCCTCACCCACCGCTGGGGTGCCGAGCCCCGCAAGCGAGGCAAGGACATCTGGTTCGAGCTGGACTGCGCCGCGTGAGCGCCCTCCAGCCGGTCGAGCCGGCCGACCCCGGGATCCGCCTGCTCACCGAGCGCCAGGTGGCCGAGATGATCGCGGATCTCCAGGCCGAGGGGCGGGAGTTCGGCATCCTGCTGCCCTCCGCCACCACCCACAGCGTCGTCGACGGCCGGGTGCTGGTCTCCTTCGGCAACGGCCCGACCAGCACCGTGATCAACCTCCTCGCCCTCCTGCGCGAGTTCAGGCGGGAGCGTGGTCGGCAGTGAGCAGCACCACGGGCAGCACCACGACCGTCCCCTATCTCGGTGTCGAACCGTCCTGCGACCTGCCGGTGCAGGTGCGGCTCGCGGTCGACGAGCCCGTGAACGCCGAGCCGGACGGGGAACTGCTGTTCCGGCTCACCCGGGCGCAGGGGGAGGAGTTGATGCACGGCCTCGCCTGGCGGCTCGGATGGCGATGCGGGAAGCCCCTCGCGTCCGGCGGTGCGGCGTGACGGGGCTGCTGATCCTGATCATCGTGGCGGCCGTTGTCGGCGGGACCGGTCAGGTGCTGACGAGGTCGGTGCGCGAGCGGGCCGACCCGCCCGGTCCGCCGGAGGGCGCCGGAGGAGGGTGACCTGCGGGCCTCGCCGACCGCGGCGAGGCCCGCCACCACGCCCATGGCCGAGGGGGCGTTCGACCACTGCCCTCGCGCCGCGCAATTCGAACGGGTGAGGAGTTGTGGGCCTCGCCGGCCGGAGTGAAGGCTGCTGCCGCGTGCGCCGGGGCGGCTACCGGTGCAGGCCGTGCGCCCCCGATCGTTACAGCCATGTCAACTCGCCCGGGTCGATGTGCTATTCCATTAGCCCCTCAGTCGTTCCTACACTGAAGCCCCGCGTGCGGGGACTGCGGGAATCAGGTTGCCGGCGGGCCAGGGGGAGGCGCGTGTGAACGACCATGGCTGGGACGAGGACGCAGCCCGGCCGTACTTCTTCCTCAGTTACGCCCACACCCCGAAGGCCGGTGCACGGGGGGCCGGTGACCCGAACCACTGGGTGCGGCAGCTGTACCGCGACCTGTGCGAGGCGGTGCTCCAGCTGACCACCGTGCCCGCGGGCGTCCAGGTGGGGTTCATGGACGAGTCCATGCACCAGGGCGAGTTGTGGGCCGACCGGCTCTCCGAGGAGCTGGCCACCTGCCGGGTGTTCGTGCCGCTGTACTCGCCGCGCTACTTCAACAGCGTTCCGTGCGGCCAGGAGTGGCACTCCTTCACCCGGCGGCCGGTCTACCCGGCGAACATCGACTCCGAGCGGACCAGCGGCATCGTCCCGGTCCTGTGGGCCCCGATGAGCCGCTACCGGCTGCCCGAGGTGGCGAGCGAACTCCAGTTCAACCACGCCAGTTTCGGCCCGGACTACGCCACCGAGGGCCTCTACGCGCTGATGAAGCTCACCTACTTCCGGTCCGCGTACGAGCTGGCGGTGCACCGGCTGGCGGCGCGGATCGTGCAGGTGGCGGAGGAGACGGTGATCCCGGTCGGGCGGCGGCTGGAGTTCAACGGGCTGCCGAGCGCGTTCAACGTGACCGCGCCGACCAAGCAGCTGCGGATCTCCGTGCTCTCCTACCACCAGGGCGAGGTGCCGGCGGACCGCAACCCGGACTACTACGGCGCCAAGCGCACCGACTGGCACCCCTACCGCCCGGCCGGCTCCCCGATCGCGCAGCACGCCGTCCGGCTGGCACGGCAGTTGGGGTTCCAGCCGACCGTGCACGAGTTCGAGGAGGAGGCCGACGCGATCATCGGGGGCGAGGCCGCCGCGCCCGGACTGCTCCTGCTGGACCGCTGGGCGCTGCGGGACGAGCAGCGCCGCGACCTGGTCCGGCGCTTCGACCGGTCGGACGCGACCTGGGTGAGCGTCCTGGAGCCGTGGAACCTGGACGACCCGGAGTGCGAGGAGCGGCACGGCGAGCTGGGCGGTCTGAGCGACCAGGCGCTGCGCATCACCCGCCGCGCGGGCCGGCCGAGCTTCATCGGCGCCATGGGCGGGTCGCCCGGACTGACCAGCCTGGAGGAGTTCGACGACGCTCTTCCCCGGGCCGCGATGAAGGCCAAGTACGCCTTCGAGGGCCGGACCAGGACCGAGCCGGAGGAGCCGGCGCCGCCCCGACCCAACCTGCGGGACGCCTTCCGGCGCGGGCACGACGGGCCCGCGCCGTTCGATGACGACCACCCAGAACGCCACGGAGGCGACCACCCGGACGACGGGGCGCCCGGGGGAGGAATCACATGAGCGAGAACAAGACCAGGAACCTCCGGGTCGGCGGCCTGAGCGCCGCCGAGTTCGTCGCCCAGCGGGAGGCGGAGCAGGACCGGAACGGCCGGATCATCACCTTCTACTCGTACAAGGGCGGTACCGGCCGCACCATGGCGCTGGCCAACACCGCCTGGATCCTGGCCGCCAACGGCTTCCGGGTGCTCACCGTGGACTGGGACCTGGAGGCGCCGGGCCTGGCCAAGTTCTTCCACCCGTTCCTCGACCCGGCGGTGCTGGCCGGCACCACCGGGATGATGGACCTGATCGCCGAGTACCGGGAGGAGGCGCTGCGGCCGGTCGAGCACGCCGAGGGCTGGCACCTCGACTTCGCCCGGGTGCACCCGCACGCGCTCTCGCTGGCCTGGCCGCTCTTCCCGGCCGGCGGCAGCCTGGACTTCCTCTCCGCCGGCCAGTTCAACCGGGACTACTCCGAGGCCGTCACCCACCTCGACTGGGACATCTTCTACGACCGGTTCGACGGCGGGCAGTTCTTCGACGCCCTGCGGGCCGACATGAGCAAGCGCTACGACTACGTCCTGATCGACTCCCGGACCGGCCTCTCCGACATCGCCGAGATCTGCACCGTGCAGATGCCCGACGACCTGGTGGTCTGCTTCACCCTGAGCGACCAGTCCATCGACGGTGCCTCCCGGATCGCGCAGCACATCCACGACCGCTACCGCGAGCGCGGCATCCGCATCCTGCCCGTCCCGATGCGCATCGACGAGGGCGAGAAGGAGAAGGCGGACGCCGGCCGGGCGCTCGCCAGGATCCGCTTCGACGGGCTGCCGGCCGGCCTGGCCGGCGAGGACCTCGCGCACTACTGGGGCTCGGTGGAGATCCCGTACCGGCCGTTCTACGCCTACGAGGAGATCCTGGCCACCTTCGGTGACCAGGGCGGCGCCCCGACCTCGATGCTGGCCGCCTGCGAGCGGCTGACCAGCATGATCACGGAGGGCCGGGCCAACTCGCTGCCGGCCGTCGACGAGGAGGTGCGGCTGCGCTACGTGGACGCCTTCACCCGCCGCCGCCCGTCCGTCCCGGCCGACCTCTACCTCTCCTACGTGCCCGAGGACCGGATGTGGGCGGACTGGATCGAGTCGGTCCTCACCCGGGCCGGATTCCGGGTCCTGCCACGGGACCTGAGCGCCGGCTCGGACCCCCGCCAGGAGACCGAGCGGGGCATCGACGCCGCCTACCGGACAGTCGCCGTGCTCTCGCCCGCCTACCAGCGCTCGCCGCAGGCCCGCGCGCTCTGGGAGTCCGTGGTCAGCTCCGACCCGTCCGGCACCCGCCGCCAGCTGGTGCCCGTCCGGGTCGGCGACGTCCGGCTCACCGCGCCGTTCAGCAACCGCAACCCGGTCGACCTGGTCGGCCGGGACGAGACGCAGTCGGTGCAGACCCTGCTGCGGGCGCTCGGCCGCGCGGACGTCCCGCTCGCCGAGACCACCGGCACCGGCCCGCGGTTCCCCGGCAGCAAGCCGCAGGTCTGGGACGTGCCGCCGCGCAACCCCTCCTTCACCGGCCGCGCCGCCGTCCTGGAGCAGCTGCGCAACCAGTTGCGCGGCGGGATGGCCGCCGTGCTGCCCACCCCGCAGACCCTGTACGGGCTCGGCGGCGTCGGCAAGACCCAGGTGGCACTGGAGTACGCGCACCGCTTCATGTCCGACTACGACCTGGTCTGGTGGATCGACGCCGAGCAGACCGAGCTGGTCGCCCCCTCGCTGGCCGAACTGGCCCGCCGGCTCGGCCTGCGGGTCGGCGACTCGGTCACCGAGGCCGCCGAGGCCGCCCGGGAGGCGCTGCGGCGCGGGGTCCCGACCGCGCGCTGGCTGCTGATCTTCGACAACGCCGACGAGCCCGCCGAGATCCGCCGCTTCTTCCCCGGCGGCTCCGGCCACATCCTGGTCACCTCCCGCAACCAGGCCTGGTCCGGGCACGCGGAGGCACTGGAGGTCGACGTCTTCACCCGCGGCGAGAGCGTCGAGCACCTGTGCCGGCGCGCCCGCGGCCTCTCCCGCCCCGACGCCGACCGGGTGGCCGAGGCGGTCGGCGACCTGCCGCTGGCCGTCGAGGTCGCCGCGGCCTGGCTGGACACCACCGGAACGCCCGTCGACACCTA
This sequence comes from Kitasatospora sp. NPDC052868, assembly GCF_044547105.1. Classification (NCBI taxonomy): domain Bacteria; kingdom Bacillati; phylum Actinomycetota; class Actinomycetes; order Kitasatosporales; family Streptomycetaceae; genus Kitasatospora; species Kitasatospora sp. NPDC052868. Next base: position 27,364 of record NZ_JBITZW010000010.1, read on the forward strand.
CGTCTCCCAGCTGCAGGCCGAGGCCGCCCGGGCGCTGGCCGTCGCCCGCCCGGCCGACTACCCGACGCCGGTGGGCGCCACCTGGAACGTCTCCATCGCCCGGCTTCGCACGCAGTCCCCGGCGGCCGTCCGACTGCTGCAGCTCTGCGCGTTCTTCGCGCCGGAGCCGATCTCGATGAACCTCTTCTACAGCGACCAGATGATCCGCGCCCTGGTGAAGTACGACGAGGACCTCAACGACAAGTTCATGCTGGGCAAGGTGATCCAGGCGATCGGCCGGTACGCGCTCGCCAAGGTCGACGCCGGCAGCAACAGCTTCCAGGTGCACCGGCTGGTCCAGGCGGTGATCCGCTCCGAGATGACCGAGGACGAGCAGGAGGTCGCCGTGCACGAGGTGCACCGCATCCTGACCGGCGCCCGGCCGGTGCTCGGCGACACCGACGACCCGGCCAACTGGCCCGCCTTCGACGAGATCTGGCCGCACCTCTCGCCCTCCAAGGCGCACAACTGCGACGAGGCCGACACCCGTCAGCTGCTCATCGACCGGGTCCGCTACCTGTGGAAGCGCGGCGAGTTGGAGCGCGCCCGCGACCTCGGCCACGCGCTGGACACCGAGTGGAGCCGCAAGCTCGGCATCGACGACCGGCAGACCCTGCTGCTGCGCTTCCAACTCGCCAACGTCCTGCGCTCGCAGGGCAACTACGCCGAGGCCCTGGCGCTGGACGAGTCCACCCTGGCCCGCCAGCGGGTGCTGCTCGGCGAGCACCACCCGTACACCCTGATGACGGCCGGCTCGCTGGGCGCCGACCGCCGGGCGCTCGGCCGGTTCCAGGAGGCGCTCGAACTGGACCGTGAAATTCTCGACCAGTTCCGGGAGTTGTTCGGCGAGGACCACCCGCGCACGCTCTCCATGGCGAACAACCTGGCGATCGACTTCCGGCTGGTCGGCGACAGCGAGGCCGCCCGCGACCTGGACCGCGAGACCCTGGACCGGCGCACCGCCGTCCTCGGCCCGCGCCACCCGTACACCCTGTCCACCAAGTCCAACCTCGCCCGCGACCTGCGCGAACTCGGCGACTACAAGGGCTCGGCGGACCTGCTCCAGGAGGTCACCGCCGACTTCGGCGACGTGCTGGAGCCGGACCTGCCGGAGAACCTGCGCAACGCCAAGTCGCTGGCCGTCTCGCTGCGCAAGGCCGGACAGCTGGCCGAGGCCCGCCGGATCACCAAGGAGACCTACGAGCGCTACCTGGAGCGGTACGGCGCCGACGCGCCCGACGCGCTGGCCTGCGCGCTCAACCTCGCCGCCGACTACAGCGCCTCCGGCGACAAGGAGGCGGCCCGCGACCTCGCCGTCACCGTGTACGACGGCCACCGGCGGCTGTTCGGCGACGAGCACCCGTTCACCCTGGCCTGCGCCAACAACCTGGGCATCTACCTGCGCGGCAGCGGGGACGTCCGGGAGGCGATCGACCGCGGGCTGGCGACGGTCGACTCGCTGATGAACACGGTCGGACCGGAGCACCCGTTCACCCTGAACGCGATGATCAACCTCGCCAACGCCTACGGCGACGACGGCCAGTTCGACCGGGCCGAGGAGCTGGAGCGCGCGGCCTACACGGGCCTGTGCGAGCGGTACACGCCCCGGCACCCGGACGCCGTGGCCTGCGAGGCCAACCTGGCCGTCACCCTGCGCTCGGCCGGCCGACACACCCAGGCCGCCGAGCTGCGGGCCAGGTCGGTCGCCGAGCTGATCCGCCAGTTCGGCGAGGAGCACCCCAACACCGTCTCGGCCCGGGGCTGGAAGCGGATCAACCGGGACCTGGAGCCGCAGCCGGTGTGAGCGGGGCGGGCAGGCCGAGCGGGGAGGACGGGCCGAGCGGGGAGGACGGGGAGAGCGGGCCGAGCGGGGCCCGGACGCGGCCCGGACGCGGCCTGGGGGCCCGGGGCGTACGCCGCGTATGCTTCGGGCCCTATGAGCGAGCCCCTGCCTCCGGTCCTGGTCACCCGCCGCCTCGCGCCCGGGGTGGTCGAACGGCTCACCGCGCACCACGCGGCCACCCTGCACGACTCGGAGCTGCCGATGGCGCGCGCCGAGCTGCTGGCGGCCGTCCGGGGCCGGTCGGCCGTCATCACCACCCTGGACGACGTGGTGGACGGCGGGTTCCTGGACGCGGCCGGTCCGGGCCTGCGGATCGTGGCCAACCACGCGGTCGGCCACCACAACGTGGACCTGGCGGCCTGCGCCGAGCGCGGAGTGCTGGTCAGCAACACCCCCGGCGTGCTCACCGCCTCCACCGCGGACATGGCCTGGGCGCTGCTGCTGGCCGCCACCCGCCGGCTCGGCGAGGGCGAGCGGTGGCTGCGGTCCGGCCGCCCGTGGGCCTGGGCGCCGACCTTCCTGCTCGGGATGGAGCTGTCCGGCACCCCGCTGGGCGTCCTCGGCATGGGCCGGATCGGGCAGGCCGTCGCCCGCCGGGCCCGGGCCTTCGACATGCCGGTCGCCTACCACAACCGCCGCGAGCTGCCGCCCGAGGAGGCCGAGGGCGCCCGCCTGCTGCCGCTGGACGACCTGCTCGCGCAGTCCCAGGTCCTGGTGGTCACCTGCCCGCTGAGCGCCGCCACCCGGCACCTGCTGGACGCCGACCGGCTGGCCCTGCTGCCGGCCGGTGCGGTGGTGGTGAGCATGACCGCCGGGGTGGTGGACGAGGTGGCGCTGGCCGCCGCCCTGGAGTCGGGGGCGCTGTTCGCCGCCGCCGTCGACAACTTCGAGCGCGAACCCGCCGTCCCCGCCGAGCTGCTCGCCCAGGAACGGGCCGTGCTGGCCCCGCACCTGGGCAGCGCGACCGTCCGCACCCGCCAGGCGATGGGCGGCCTGGCCGTCGACAACGTCCTCGCGGTGCTGGCCGGCGGCGCCCCGGTGACACCGGTCGGCACCCCCGGCCCAGCCTGACCCGGCTTTACGGGTTGTCGGATCCGGCGGCCCAGCCGAGCGCCGCCGTCATCACCCGGAAGGCGCCGAAGTGCGCGGCGCCGGGCTCCAGGAAGAGGCTGGCACCGGGGACGTGGTCGGCCAGCCAGCGGGAGTGCTCGACCGGGGAGAACTGGTCGTCCGCGCCGTGCCACAGCCAGGTCGGCACCGCGATGTCCTCCACCTTGAAGCCCCAGTCGGCGGTGAACGCCAGCACGTCGTCGATCCAGCCGTCCGCGCTGTGCCGGAACGCCTCGACGTAGTTGCTCTGCAGCATCCGGCGCAGCCCGGCATCGGCGACCACCTCCCGGTCGGTGGCGGGCAGTTCGGGCCGCAGGCCCTTGAGCAGGCTGACCGGGTCGTCCTTGATCTGCTGGGAGCGGAACTGCATCGCGTCGGCGATCCGGTCGTGGCCCCGCTCGGCCTCCCGGTAGGCCCGCACGTTGGACGGGGTCATCCCGGCGTACCAGTCCAGGCCGACCGCCGCCCGGGGCGCCAGGCTGACCAGGACGGCCACCCGGGCGACCCGGTCGGGCAGCAGCGCGGCGCAGGCCAGCGCGTGCGGTCCGCCGCCGGAGCGGCCGAGGACCGCGAAGTCGGTGAGCCCGAGCTCGTCCGCGATGGTCCGCACGTCCGCCGCCGCCGCGCTCACCCGGCGGCCGGGCAGCCGGCTGGAGTCCCCGTAGCCGGGCCGGTCGAAGGAGATCAGCCGGACGCCCAGGCGGTACAGCACGGTGGTGCGCGGGTGCGGGCCGACCCTGCTGCCGGGCGTCCCGTGCAGCAGGAACACCGGCCGCCCGCGCGGATCGCCCAGGATCTCGACCGCGAGCGCGCGGCCGTCCGCCGTCTTGATCATCCTTAACGCCACGCGCGGCCTCCTCAGTGCTCCCGGCCGCGGACCTCGCGGCGGGCCTGCCAGGTGGTGTGCTCGCGGGAGACCGCGTCCTCGGCGTCCCGCGCCAGTCGGGCCCAGACCTCCTCCGCGTCGGCCGCCCGCACGTCCAGCCGGGTCAGCTGGGTCCGGATCAGCTCCAACTCGTCGGCGGCCAGGGAGTACGCGGCGGCCAGCGGGCGGTACTGGCGCAGCTGGGACCAGGCGGTGACCGAGGCGGCCACCGCCGAGACGGTGCCCAGCGCGTCGTAGCCGAACCCGCCCATCGCCCGCAGCACCGCCAGCACCAGGCCGAGCAGCGGCAGCACCACGCCCAGCACCCCGGTCCAGAAGCCGGCCCGCGCGCAGTACCGGGCCTTGGCCTGGTACCAGTCGTGCTGCACCTGGATCCGCTCCTGGAGGTACGCCTCGCGGCGGACCGCCAGCGGCTGGGCGCGCAGGCCGCGCATCGCCTCGGTGATCTCGGCACCGGCGGGGGAGCCCACCGCGCGGCTGCCCTGGAAGGCCTGCAGCACCCGCCCGAGCTGGAAGCTGTACAGGCCCTCGGCGTCCGGCAGGCTGCGCGGGGGCGGCTGGTAGGCGTCGGCGCGGACGGCGAACTTCCAGGCCAGCGTCTTCACCGACTCGGCGGCCGCCCGGCCCTCGTACCAGAGGCCCTGCGGGTTCTGCCGGCTGACCACCACGGCCAGGGCGATCGCGCCCAGGTAGGCGACGGCGGCCAGCCAGGCCCAGGGGCCGCCGTCGGCGGAGCCCGCCGCGGCGGCGACCACCAGCAGCGCCAGCTCCCAGGCGGAGAGCAGGACCGCCCGGCGCTGGCCCTGCTGGGAGGCCGAGTCGGCGGCCCAGAACAGCTCGGGCAGCAGCTCCCGCTCGCGCACCCACCCCATCGGCCCCGCACCCGACGCCATCCTCGGCCCCCACCCGTCGCTCCGGTCGCACCGCTGTCCTGCCCCGGCCCGCCCGCCGGTACGCCCCCGGTCCGGCCGCAATGGCCGGGAAGGCCCGGAGGTTGTCCCATATCGCGGTACTCGCGCCGGTCGGCCGCGGGGCGCGCCCCGCCGCCGGTCTCGGTACGCGCCCCGTGACCGGTCTCAGTAGGTGTAGAAGACCCGGTCCGCGTTGTCGGCCATCTGCTTGGCGTTCCACTCGGTGCCGCCGGGCACGTTGCCGGAGCGGAAGAGCGGCGGGGTGGCACCGGTGCCGGCCGCCGCCGCATCGGCCAGCCGGCCGACCGCCGAGGCGACCACGGCCTGCATCAGGGCGCTGGTGACGATGGTGGAGACCGGGCCGAAGGTGGTCTCGGCGGCCGGGTGGGTCAGCTCGCCGTCACCGACCGCGATCTTGTTGTCCAGCACCACGTCGCAGTGGTCCTTGAGGTAGCCGCCGGAGGGGTGCGCCGAGGCGACCTCGGCGGGGTACGCCAACGACGTCACGCCGATCACCCTGAGGCCGCGCGAGCGGGCGTACTGGGCCAGTTCGACCGGCATCACCTGGCGGCCGGAGAGCGAGATGACGAAGAGCAGGTCCCCGCTGGTCGCCGGGGTGAGGTCCAGGGTGGTGGTGGCCAGGCCGGAGACCCGCTCCAGCGCGCTGGAGAGCGGCGCGGGCATCACCGTCACCCCGGCCATCCCGGGGACGTTCAGCAGGTTCATCGGGACGAGGCCGCCGGCCCGGTAGACCACGTCCTGGGCGGCCAGCGAGGAGTGGCCGGAGCCGAAGGTGAAGATTCGGCGTCCTTCGGAGACCGCCTCCGCGAGCAGTGCGGCGGCCGCCTCGATGTTCTCCGCCTCCTCCGTGCGGACCCGCTGGAGGTGGGCGATCGCGGTGTCGAAGTACCGGCCGACCAGGTCGCTCATCTGTTGCCTTCGCTCTCTGCCGGTGGGGGATCCGGCCGGGTGGGGCGGTCCGGGTGGTCCAGACCGCCAGTGGAGAAAGCTACGGCGAGCACCGTGGTGCCTCGGCGGCTCCGCTGTCAACAGGAACGAAAACCGGGCCCGGGGGCCCCGGCGCGGACTCGGTTGTCTGCGCAGTACGTCAGAATTGGCGGTGAGGACACCGAGGAACGGAGCCAGCGGCGATGTCTGGGCTGATCGACACCACTGAGATGTACCTTCGCACCATCCTGGAGCTGGAGGAGGAGGGCATCACCCCGATGCGCGCCCGGATCGCCGAGCGCCTGGAGCAGAGCGGTCCCACGGTCAGCCAGACGGTCGGCCGGATGGAGCGTGACGGGCTGCTCCAGGTCGCGGGCGACCGCCACCTGGAGCTGACCGAGGAGGGGCGCCGGCTCGCGGTGCGCGTGATGCGCAAGCACCGCATCGCCGAGTGCCTGCTGGTCGACGTGATCGGCCTGGAGTGGGAGCAGGTGCACGAGGAGGCCTGCCGCTGGGAGCACGTCATGAGCGAGACCGTGGAGCGCAAGGTCCTCGCGATGCTCGGCCACCCCACCCAGTCCCCGTACGGCAACCCGATCCCGGGCCTGGACGAGCTGGGTGACGCCAAGGCCGAGGGCGAGGGCTTCGACGCCGCGCTCATCTCGCTGGACTCGGTGCAGCCGGGTGCCGCGGGCGCCAGCGTGGTGGTCCGCCGGATCGGCGAGCCGATCCAGACCGACGGCGACCTGATGCGCACGCTGCGCCGGGCCGGTATCCGGCCGGGCTCGACGGTCAAGGTCACCGCCGGGATCGGCGGGGTGCTGGTGGGCAGCGGCGACAACGCCGCGGAGCTGGGCAAGGAGATCGCCGCGCACGTGTTCGTGGCGCAGGTCTGACCCGTCGCGGGCGTGACGCGGCGCAGGACGCGAGCAGGGCCCGGTACTCCCCAGTACCGGGCCCTGCTCGTCCTCCCCGTCCCTCCCGCTCCGCGGCACCGGCCACCCCGAACCCGGCCGGTACCGCGGACCGCCCCCGCGGCCCCTCCTGCTCCCCTCCGTCCCCTCCGTTCCCCTCCGTTCCCCTCCTGTCCCCTCCGTTCCCTCCCGACCGCCCCGCCCGGCTTCCCCGTCCGAGCGCCCCTTCCGGCGTCCCCTCACGGTGGAATTTCTCCCCTCGGCAGATCATGGCAATCCTTGAGCGTTGTCACTCGTACGAGGGGCTTTCGCCGTTGACCAGCGGGTACACCGAAGCCTTATCCGGACATACGTGTGACGGGCCCCGCCTCCGGTGGGAGGCAAGGCCCGTCAGTCGCGCGCGGGGTGTCGCGCGGTGCACGCCCTCACCCGATAGGCGTAGGGCGGCCGTCCACGGGACGGTGAATCACACCGTCGGCCCCGGACCGGTCGGCTCAGTGCACCGCCGCCGGCTGGGCCGCCTGGGGCTGCGCCGAGGGGGCCTCGCGTCCGCACGCGTACGCCAGCGGGCTGATCAGCTCGGCCGCGTCCGGCAGCCAGCGGTTCAGCGCGGAGGGCGAGCGGGCCCACTGGGCGAAGCCGCACGGACCGACCCGGGAGGGCGGGGCGACCGTCCAGTCGCCCTCGCCGCGGGCCACCAGGTCCAGTCGGCCCTGCGGCCAGCCGAGCTTGCGGAGCATCTCGGGGAGCTTGGCCGCCACCCCGGGGAGCACCAGGAAGTGCAGCCGTCGGCCGACCCGTCCGGGCGCGGCCGGGACGGCGACCACCGGGCCGAGCTGCAGCTCCATCCGCTCCATCCGGGCCAGGGCCAGGCAGCCGGCCACCTCCGGCACGTCCAGGACGTCGAAGGAGCGGCCGGTGGGCAGCAGGATGGACGCCGCGGGGCGCTCGGTCCACCACCGGCGCACCGCACCCGGGCCGGCGCTCGCCTTGCGGGCCCAGTCCGCGTCCAGTGGGTGGGCCCCGGGCAGTGGGCAGCGCAGGTCGCCGCACGAGCAGCGGGCCGGACCGTCGCCGTCGATCAGCCAGGCGCCGGGGGCGACCTCCCAGTGGCGGTTCTCGGCGTAGCTGACGGCTTCGATGAGCAGCGGGGGCAGTTCGGCATTGCCGCCCTGGTCGGGGGCTCCTGGGATGTCTTCCACGCGCTGCTCAACTACCGTGCGTGAGGCTGGTTACGGCCGCGCGGGAGCCGGTCTTCAGCCTGGCGCCAATGTCACCCGAACCGGTGAGGCAACCGAGTTGGGGTGGGCGGGGGCGGGCGCAGTGGGGGCGCACGGGAGCATTTCCCAGGGCGCGTGGGGGGTGGGGATCGTCACCGTGGGTATCCCGCTGGCGTTGCTGATCGCTAACCTGGTGTCAGATTCCTTGGACGGTCGGACAGTCGGCAACAGATCAGCAGAATCGTCGCCCGCCGGCCGGGACCGGAGGGTGTGGGGAGGCGAAGCCCAATGGCCGCGAGACCACTTGTCGCACGACAGCCCAACGAGCGCCTGCAGCAGTTGATCCAGGAGGCCAGCTGCTCGAACGCCGGTCTGGCACGGAGAGTCAATCTGTGCGGGGCCGAGCACGGCCTGGACCTGCGGTACGACAAGACGTCGGTGGCGCGCTGGCTCCGTGGCCAGCAACCGCGCGGCCAGGCGCCGGCGGTGATCGCCGAGGCGCTCGGCCGCAAGCTCGGCCGCGGTGTGTCGGTCGAGGAGATCGGCATGGCGGACGGCAAGAACCTCAGCTCCGGGATCGGGCTGCAGTTCGCGCCGACGCTGAACGCCGCGCTGGAGCAGGTCTGCGAGCTGTGGCGCAGCGACGTCGGCCGGCGGGACTTCCTGACCGGTGCCACGGTCGCCGCCTCCGCGCTGGTCGAGCCCAGCCGGGACTGGCTGATCACCCCGCCGGACCCGGTGGTGGCCCGGACCGGCGGCCCGCGGGTGGGCCCGACCGATGTCGCGGCGATCAAGGCGACCACCGCGATGCTGGTCGACCTGGACCACCGCTTCGGCAGCGGCCACGTCCGACCGGTGGTCGTCCACTACCTCAACAGCGTGGTCTCCAGCCTGCTCGGCGGCGCCTACCGGGAGGAGACCGGTCGGCAACTCTTCGCGGCGGTTGCCAGGTTGACGGAGCTGGCCGGCTACATGGCGGTGGACACCGGCCAACCGGGCCTCGCCCAGCGCTACTACATCCAGGCGCTGCGGCTGGCCCAGGCGGCGGACGACCGGGGCTACGGCGGGTACGTGCTGGCCGCCTCGATGAGCCACCTGGCGGCGACCCTGGGCAACCCGCGGGAGATCGCCCAACTCGCCCGCGCCGCTCAGGAGGGCGCCCGCTCGGTGGCCACCCCGACGGCGATGGCGATGTTCTACGCGGCCGAGGCGCGCGGTCACGCCCTGCTGGGGGACGCCCGTTCCTGCGAGGCGGTGGCGGCCAAGGCCCTGGAGGCGATGGAGCGGCGCCGCCCGGAGGACGACCCGGACTGGATCGTCCACTTCGACGACGCCTACCTGGCCGACGAGCTGGCCCACTGCCACCGGGACTTGGAGCAGGCCGGTCCGGCCGAGCACTACGCCCGGCGGGCGCTGGACCTGCACCCGCCGACCAGGGTCCGGCGCCGCGCGGTGGACCTCGTCCTGCTGGCGACGGCCCAGCTCCAGCAGCGGGACCTGGAACGCGCCTGTGAGACGGGTGCGCAGGCGGTGCGGCTGCTGAGCGGGCTGCGCTCCAACCGGGGCGTGGAGTACCTGGACGAGTTCCGCCGTCGGCTGGAGCCGTTCCGGGAGCAGCGGGTGGTTCGCGAGTTCCAGGCCAGGGCGGAGGCGGAGGCCGCCTGATCAGCGCCGGGGCTCGGTACGTGCGGGGCCGGTGAGGGATGTCCCGCCCACGTGGTCACCCGGTTCGGTGAACCGGTAGCGTGGGCGCGACGTCCAAGGAACTGTGATGCTCCCAAGAACCGACGAGATGTGGTCCGCCGTCAGCGCGCGGTCGTGCACAGGTGAGGAAACGCGTTGAGCCAGCGCCGCTCGTACCCCAACTCGGGTGACTTCAACCTGGACGATCTGTTTCGCCCGGAGCCCGGTCAGCAGCCCCAGCCGTCCCAGGGGCAGCCGGTGCAGCCGGGCCCGCACGGGCAGCCGCTGCCGCCCGGTGCGCCGACGGGCCAGCCGGAGTACCTGGGAGAGGGGATCCCGGCCCAGGGCGGCCCCTACGGCGGGCAGCCGGCGGCCGACCCGGCCCCGGCGACGCAGTACCTCCCGCCGTACCCCGGCGGCGCCCCGCAGCAGGGGTACCAGGACCAGAGCCACGCCTACCCGACACAGGCGATGCCGCAGCAGGCCGCCCCGGCGCCCGGCTACCCGCCGCAGCCGCAGCAGCAGGCGTACCCGGCCTACCAGCCGCCCGCCCAGGACTACCCGCAGGCCCAGGAGTACCCGCCGGCGGGGGAGTACCCGGGCGCGCAGGCCCCCACCCGCCAGGGCGGCGGGCGCTCCTCCGGAAAGCTGGTCATCGGCGGTGTGGTGGCCGGCTGTGTGGCGGCGGGCATCCTGGTCGCCGTCCTGATGAGCGGCGACGACGAGAAGCCGGGCAACGGCAAGCAGGCCGCCCCCGTGACCACCGGCGCCACCACCGGCGCCGCGCCCACCGCGAGCGGTTCGGCGGCCTCCGCCGTCAGCCCGGAGGCCAAGGCCCAGGCGCAGGCGCTCTCCGACCTGCTCGGCACCGCCAACGACAGCCGCCAGGCGGTGATCGGCGCGGTGGGGTCGGTGCAGAAGTGCGACAAGCTGCCCGAATCCCAGCAGGTGCTGACCGAGGCGGCGGGCAAGCGCCGGGACCTCCAGGCGAAGCTCGCCAAGCTCAAGGCGGACCAGCTGCCGAGCGGCCAGCAGCTGGTGGACCAGCTCAACCAGGCCTGGCAGGCCTCGGCGACGGCCGACGACGAGTACGCGGCCTGGGCCGGGGACTCGCAGGCCGGCTGCGACCCCAAGAAGCTGGACAACCAGCACTACAAGAACGCCGTCCAGGCCAGTGGCACCGCCACCACCGCCAAGAAGCAGGCGGCCGGCCTCTGGAACGCCGTGGCCGGCCAGACCGGCCTGCCGACCAGGACCGACGGCGACCTCTGAGCCCGGGGGCGTACCTTCAGGGGCACCCGGGCCGGGCCGCGCAAACGCCGAGGGCCGGACCAGGGTGGTCCGGCCCCGCGTCGTTCGGGTGCCGCTCGGCACCGCTCGGCACCCTTTTCGGTGCAGGTCAGGCCGGTGGCTTGCTCCCGGTGAGCACCCAGCGGACGTCCACGAAGCCGGGCTGCTGCAGGGTCATCCGGCCGCCCTTGACCACCTGGTAGGTGACCCAGGTGTTCACCAGCCGCGGCGACTCGGTGCTGGCCAGCATGTTGGTGGTGCCCCAGCTGAGCGGCGGGGTGATCCCGACGTCCATCTGGTCCCCGCTGTCCAGCAGCGCGGTCAGCGTCTTGGCGCCGAGCGTCCGCCCGGCCGCCGCCAGCCGCTCGGCGGCCTGCCGGAACACCTCGTACGCGACCCAGGTGGTCTGCACCCCGGGGTCGGCCACGTCGATCGCGACGCCCGCGCTGTCGGTGCGGGCCACCGAGCGCAGCGCGTCCCAGATCTTCGCCGACTCCGGCGGGTACCAGCTGGTCACGTACGCACCGGCCAGCGGGCCGCTGTCGCCGCCGGTGGAGTCGACCACCGACTGCTGGACGCTGCCGATCACCGAGGCGATCCGGGTGTTCTTCGGGCCCAGCCGGCGGTAGGAGTCCAGCAGGCTGCCGGTCGGCTCGGCGCCGAGCGCGCTGGTGAGGCAGTTCGCCGGTTCGTCCTTGCCGATCGCCTTGCGGGCGACCGCCGAGTAGTCGGTGGACTGCTCCGGCGCCTTGACGTCCAGCAGCTTGATCCCGGCGGGCTTGAGCGCGTTGGCCAGGTAGCCGAGCAGGTTGTCGCCGGCCGGGGTGTCCGGGCGGACCAGCGAGACCGTCCGGCAGCCGGCGTCGACCAGCTGGCGGCCGCTGCCGCCGATCAGGGCCGGCATGCCGCCGTCCACCGGGTACGACAGCGGGCTGCTGAACTCCGGGGTGGAGAGCCCGTAGCCGCCGATCAGCGGGATGCCGGCCCGCTCCAGGACCGGCATGAAGTTGTCGCCGAACTGGCTGTAGGAGCCGATCACGGCGGTCGCCTTGGCGTCCACGGCCTGCTGGGCACAGGCCGTCGCCCCGCCGGGGGTGTTGTGCTCGTTGCAGGTCAGGACCCGCAGTCGGCGGCCGTTCAGGCCGCCCTTGGAGTTGATGTCCCGGCCGATCGCCTCGGCCAGCGCGGTCATCCCGGGCCGGTCGGCGGTGCCGGTCCCGGCCGGGGCCCAGGTCATCACGGTGAGTTCGCCACTGCCGGTGGAGGCGTCGGCCGGTCCGCCGCACGCGGAGGCCGAGAAGAGGGTTGGGAGCAGTGCCACCGCGGTGGCCGCTGCGGCGATCAGGCGCCGGCGGCGCCGATCCGCTATCGGGTGCTGATCCTGGGACGAGCCCCTTCGGCTGGTCATCGGTCTTCCCTCCCGGGCGCCCTATGCGCGCACTGGAACCAGCCAAGCCCGCATGCCACAAGGAGAGAGGGACGAAAACCAAACGAACGGCCAACGCCGGGCGAACTCCGGGTGGGGACGCGTGTAGATCGGGAGTAGAGGGCTAACGGTCGGGGAACGTACGATCTTTCTCCATGTCCGCCAGCACAGATTCTTCGTATCGGTCTGCCCGAAACCCTTCTCGTCCGGGGCACCGCTCCAGCACGATGGGCGGCATGCCGCTCAACGACCTGCCCTGGTGGCGCTGGCGAGCCCGACTGCGCTCGGCGCTGCACATGCTGTCCGACCCCGGATTCCAGCAGGACACCTGGTTGTCCGGCCGGGAGGGCTTCGGCGACGTGACCGACGCCGTCTACCGGCTGGTCGAGGACACCTGGCTGGACCGCTGGTCGGCCGAGAAGTACGTGGGGACGATCTTCCGCGACTCGGCCGAGGCCGCCGTGGTGGACGTCGCGGTGCTCCGGGTGCTCCGGATCCTGCACCAGGTCGGCGCGGACGCCCCGGCCTCCGAGTACCTCGGCCACCACGGCTGGCCGGAGGCCGTCCGGGCCGCCCGCGAGGCGCACCTGAAACTGGCGCTCAACGACGGCGACGATCCGGACGCGCCGCCGCGTTCGCTGGAGGTCCTGCGGATCCTCACCCAGGTCTGAGCCCGGTCTGAGCCCGGTCTGAGCAGGGCGTCCCGCAGTGCGGGCACCGCGGACGCCCGCTGTCCAGGATGTGACACGCTGGACCACCCATACGGCACGATCTCAGGACGGGACAACCCCACCGTGGAACAGCAGACGGCCAGCGCCCAGTACGTCCTCACGCTGTCCTGCCCCGACAAGCAGGGCATCGTCCACGCGGTCTCCAGTTACCTCTTCATGACCGGGTGCAACATCATCGACAGCCAGCAGTTCGGTGACGGGGACAGCGGGCTGTTCTTCATGCGGGTGCACTTCTCCGCCGCCGAGCCGGTCACCGTGGACAAGCTGCGGGCCAGCTTCGCCGCGATCGGTGCCTCGTTCGGGATGGACTGGCAGATCCACCCGTCCGAGGAGAAGATGCGGATCGTCCTGATGGTCAGCAAGTTCGGGCACTGCCTGAACGACCTGCTGTTCCGCACCCGGATCGGCGCGCTGCCGGTGGAGATCGCCGCGGTGGTCTCCAACCACACGGACTTCCAGGAGCTGACCGAGGGCTACGGGATTCCGTTCCACCACATCCCGGTCACCCGGGCCAACAAGGCCGACGCCGAGCAGCAGCTGCTGGACCTGGTGGCCAAGGAGGACGTCGACCTGGTGGTGCTGGCCCGCTACATGCAGGTGCTGTCGGACGACCTGTGCACCGCGCTGTCCGGCAAGGTGATCAACATCCACCACTCCTTCCTGCCGAGCTTCAAGGGCGCCAAGCCGTACCACCAGGCGCACGCCCGCGGTGTGAAGGTGATCGGCGCCACCGCGCACTACGTCACCGCCGACCTGGACGAGGGCCCGATCATCGAGCAGGAGGTGGCCCGGGTGACGCACGACATCACGCCGGACCAGCTGGTCGCGCTCGGCCGGGACGTCGAGTGCCAGGCGCTGGCCCGCGCGGTGAAGTGGCACAGCGAGCACCGGGTGCTGCTCAACGGCACCCGGACCGTCGTCTTCGCCTGACCGGCACATGGCTGTCGCGCCCCGGGGCCGGTCCTGCGGACCCTAGGGGCGCGACAGCAGCGGCGTCGCGTGCAGCACCTCGCGGATCGCGGCCCGGTCGCCGTGCTCGCCGACGGGTACCCGGTCCGGGTCGCGGTGGGCGGCGGCCAGCTGGCAGAACTCCAGCCCGTCCAGCACCATCGAGGCCACCGGCTCCCCGCCGGGCGGGCCGCTCTCCGGGCCGTCCAGGGGTATCAGCCACTCGCCGGACGCCGGGCCGTCGATCACCAGCCGCAGCCGCCGGCCCTGTCGGGTGCCGCTGCGGGGCTCCTGGGACGACCCGGCGGGCGCGGTCGCGCGCAGCCCGGCCAGGGCCAGCGGCAGCATCCGCACCGCCAGGTCGACCATCTGCCGCAGGTGCTGCGGCGCCGGCGGGTCGTACGGGTAGGCGACCGCGCGGGCCACGTCCTCGCCGTGGACGTAGCACTCGAAGGCCCGGTCGACGAAGGCGTCGCGCAGCGGGACGGTGGCGAAGCCGAAGTCGACGGGCGTGTTGCCCTGCGGTGCCAGTGCGGCGTTGCGGACCAGCTCGTGGGTCAGCCGGCGCCACCGGGCCCGCACCGACTGCGGGGGCTGGCCGGCCTGTTCGGCGATCATCCGGGCGGTGCGCTCGGTGATGCCGGCCCACGGGCCGCCCTGCGGCGGGACCCGGGGTGCGGACGGGGCGGGTTCGCCGTCCTGCGGCGGGACCCGTCGGGCGGCGGCCGGTACGGGCGGGCTGCCGGGGACGGGGTCGGGCAGTCCGAGGGCGCGGGCCAGATAGCCGTCCACGGCGGTGAGATGGCAGAGCACCTCGGCCGGGCGCAGCCGGTCGGTGCCGCCGTGCCAGGGGAGTTCGGCCACCTCCTGCCACTCCTCCGGGCCGAGGTCGCGCAGCAGCGAGTCCAGCTTGGCGGTCTCGGCGGTGTAGGGCGATCCCCAGCCGGGGACGGGGAGTTCGGCCGGGCGGCGGGACAGGCACCAGTCGATCACCTGCTGGCGCAGCGCGCCCGGCTGGTCGAGCGGCTCGTCCACGGAGAGCCAGCCTGCCGCGTCCCGCAGCCGGGCGGCCTCCGAGGCGCAGGAGGGGCAGGCCGACAGGTGCCGTTCCAACTCGGCGGCCTCGCGGCGCGGGCAGGCGCCCAGGGCCCAGGCGCCGAGCAGTGAGCGCAGGGCCTCGTGCTGCTCCTCGGTGATCGTCACGTGCCCCCGTCCTCGCTCCCGCCCGGTTCCCCGCTCTGCCGCTGGCGGGCGCGCTCCTCGGCGAGTTCGGTGGCCAGCAGCTCCAGACCCAGCCGCATCCGCTGCTTGGCGGTCTGCTCGCTGATGCCGAGCCGGCGGGCCGCCTCCTGGTAGGTGCGTCCGTCGTAGTACGTCACGGCGATCGTCTCACGCAGGGTCTGCGGCAGGGAGTCGACCACGTACTGGACCCGGGCGGCGGTGGCGACGGCCCGGATCTCCTCCTCGACCGGGCCCTCGGCGCCGGGTTGTCGGGCGCGCCGCACCCGCAGCCGGTCCACCGCGCGGCGGTGGGTCAGGGCGCCGAGCCAGGAGCGCAGCGAGCCCTGGGCGGGGTCGAAGGACTCGGGGTGCTCCCAGACATGGGCGAATATCTCGCGGGTGAGCTGGGCGGCGGCGGCCTGGTCGGCCAGTATCCGCCCGGCCAGACCGTGCACCATCGGGGCGAGTTGGTCGTACAGTTCGCCGAGCGCCGTCTCCTCGCCCCGGGCGAGGCGCCGCTGCAGCTGCTCGTCCCAGCGCGGGGCGCTGCCGGGGGTGGCCATCGTCAACCACCCTTCCGACGTGGGCTCGCTGGCTTACCCAACGGTATCTTGCGGCCTTCGGGGGACGGGCGGATTCCGTGCAGAATGGAACGCGCAGTTTCGGATCGTCACATCGTGGGATCTGCCGCCGATGGGATCTGTCGTCCATGGGATGTGCCGTCCATGGGATCTGCCGTCGAAGCCGCTGTTCGAAGGCCGTTGGACATATGTCGCACGGGTGGTTCGCGAGTGGCGGGCGCGGTGTCGGGGGTGTCCGGCGGTAGGTTCGCCACTGCGTGTCCGGCAGGTCGGGCCCGGCCGGACGATCGCCGGTACGAGGCTCGGATGAGTGAACGGGACAGTATGCACTGCCCTGTCCCCCGATCGCTGGAATATGCCCGAAGCGCTTGCTGCGGTCCGTCCGCCGAATCATCCTGAGGCGTATTCGTGTCGCAGCCAGTGCGCGACGGACGAGATGACGCGGGCGAGGTGTGCGGTGGCCCGGTCTTCGGTGAGCGCCAGGGCGTCTCCAGGGCCCCGGCAGGACGATCCGGCCCGATCGAGACGATGGCCGAACTGCGAGTGCGGGTGGTGGAGCGGTGCAGGTTCTTCAAGTACAGCTGGCGGTGCAGGCGGACCCCGCCGAGGTCGGCCGGGCCCGTAGCTGGGTGCGCTCACGGCTGCTGAACCACGGCGTGGACCCGGACGCGCCGCTCGCCGAGACGGTGGTGCTGGTGGTCTCCGAACTGGTCACCAACGCCGTGGTGCACACCGGGTGTCCGGCGGTACTGCGGCTCTGCCTCCCGGTGGAGGAGGCGGGGTGCGGGGCGGCGGGCCGAGGCGAGGGTGTGCGCGAGGCGGCGACGGTCGGCCCGCTGCGGGTCGAGGTCGCCGACGCCAGTCAGGCGGCGCCGGCCCCCCGGCACGCCGGCCCGGACGAGGACGCCACCAACGGACGCGGCCTGGAGCTGGTCGAGCTGCTCTGCGATCGCTGGGGCTGGTATCCGGACGGTTCGGGCAAGCGGGTCTGGTGCGAGATCGGCGCGGGAGCCCCGGTGGTGGACCCGCTGACCGCGGTGGACTGGGCCGCGCTGGCGCAGTGAGGTCCGGACGATCAACGGGCCGAAACCTGACGCAACCATTCCGAATTTCGGACAACCCATTGACGTGACGTATCCGACTGATCACTCTTGGGAGCAGCTCTCCGTTGCGAGGGGACGCCGAGGGAACACCCGAACGCCGCTGCGGTGCTGCTGTCCAGGGGGATCATGTCAGCAGGGGGGCCGTGGTCTGCCGGTCGTGCGCTGGCTCCTTGGCGAGTGCGGAGGGCGGCGACGCGGGTTCAGGGCCCGTGCGTCGAGGTTGGATGGCGGCCTGCCGTGCCGTGCTCGGGGTGCGTGCGGCCTGCCGCCATCCAATCCGTTCGCCGCGGGAGGCGGTTTCCGGCCACCTGCCGAAGACCTGCCTTTCGGCGCTGCCGCCCGGTCACCCCGGTCACTCGTCACCCCGGCTGTTCCACCGCCCGGAAGGTCCGCCGGTAGACGCTCGGTGCCACGTCCAGCCGTTCGCGCAGTTGCAGCCGCAGTGAGGCGGCCGTCCCGAACCCGGACTCCCGCGCGACCTGGTCGATCGTCATGTCGGTGCGCTCCAGCAGCTGCCGGGCCCGCTCGGTGCGCTGCACCGTGAGCCACTGGCCGGGGCTGGCGCCCGTCTCCTCCCGGAACCGCCGGGTGAAGGTCCGCACGCTCATGCCCGCCCGGGCGGCGAGTTGGCGCAGCGAGATCGGCTGGTCCAGGTGCTCCACCGCCCAGGCGCGGACGGCGGCGGTGCCGGAGCCGGCCTCGGGGGACGGGCTGGGCAGCTCCACGTACTGCTTCTGGCCGCCCTCGCGCCACGGCGGCACCAGGCAGGTGCGGGCCACCGCGTTGGCGACCGCGCTGCCGTGGTCGCGGCGCACCACGTGCAGGCAGAGGTCGACCCCGGCCGCCACCCCGCCCGAGGTGAGCACGTCGCCGTCGTCCGTGAACAGCACGTCCGGGTCCAGCCGGACCTTCGGGAACAGCGCGGCGAAGCTGTCCGTGTAGCGCCAGTGGGTGGTGGCCGGGCGGCCGTCCAGCAGGCCGGCGGCGGCGAGCACGAAGGAGCCGGTGCAGATCGACAGCAGCCGGGCGCCGGGCCGGATCCGGGCCAGCGCAGCGGCCACCGCGGGGTCGAGCAGGTCGGCCTTCGGCCCCGGGGTCCTGGCGGCCGGGACCACCACGGTGTCGGCCCGCTCCAGGAGTTCGGGCCCGTGGTCGACGGCGATCCGGAAGTCGGTGCTGGTCGCGACCGGCCGACCGTCCACGGTGCAGGTGGCCACCTGGTAGAGCGGGACGTCGGCGGGGTCCTTGGCCGACTCGAAGATCCTTGAGGGGATGCCCAGTTCGAAGGCGATCACCCCGTCGAGCGCCAGTACCGCGACCTTGTGCGCCACCGCGCACCCCTCTCCTGCGTCCGGTTGGTCGCCCCAGGGTACGCAAGGTGGTGGCCCGATCCTTGTGGAACCTGGCAGTCAGGCCACTCGTCGCCGTTCGACCCGACCGGGAGACTCGGCCGGGTGAACGAACGGACCACCCCCGCACCCGCCACCGGCAGCCCCACTCCTGCCGCCGGTACCCCTGCCCCCTCCACCGCCGCTACCCCCGCCGCCGATGCGCCCGCTCCCGGAGGGCGCCGCGCCGCCCGGCCGCACTACGCCTGGGTGGTCGCCGCCGTCGCCCTGGTCGTCCTGCTGGGCTCGGCCGGGTTCCGCTCCGCGCCCAGCCTGATGATGGACGCGCTGCACAACGAGTTCGGCTGGTCGATGGGGACGATCTCCAGCGCCACCTCGGTCAACCTCACCCTCTACGGCCTCACCGCCCCCTTCGCCGCCGCCCTGATGGACCGCTTCGGGGTCCGGCTGGTGGTGGTCTGCGCCCTGCTGACCATCTCGGTCGGCTCCGGCCTCACCATGCTGATGCGCGAGCCCTGGCAACTGGTGCTCTGCTGGGGTGTGCTGGTCGGCCTGGGCAGCGGCTCGATGGCCGGCGCCTTCGCCACCACCATCACCGGCCGCTGGTTCCAGGCCCGCCAGGGCCTGGTCACCGGCGTGCTCACGGCCGCCGGGGCGGCCGGCAACCTGGTCTTCCTGCCGCTCGGCGCCTGGCTGGTGGACCAGCACGGCTGGCGCTCGGCGGTGGTCGTGGTCTCGCTGGCGGCCAGCGCGGTCGCCGTCCCCGTCCTGCTGCTGATGCGCGAGCGGCCCGCCGACCTCGGCCTGCTCCCGTACGGCGCGACCGAGGCGCCGCCCGCCCCGAAGGCGGACGGCCGGGCGCTGGCCCGCTCGCTGCGGGTGCTCCGGGAGGCCTCCCGCCGCCGGGCGTTCTGGCTGCTCGCCGGCTCCTTCGCGATCTGCGGCGCGACCACCGCCGGGCTGGTCGGCACCCACTTCATCCCCGCCGCGCACGACCACGGCATGCCCGTCACCACGGCGGCGAGCCTGCTGGCCCTGGTCGGCGTCTTCGACGTGGTCGGGACGATAGCCAGCGGCTGGTTCACCGACCGCTTCGACTCCCGGTGGCTGCTGGTCGTCTACTACGCGCTGCGCGGACTCTCGCTGCTCCTGCTGCCGCGGCTGTTCGAGGGCTCGCTGGAGCCGCCGATCCTGGCCTTCGTGATCTTCTACGGCCTGGACTGGGTGGCCACCGTGCCGCCGACCGTCGCGCTCTGCCGCCGCCACTTCGGCGAGGACGCGCCGATCGTCTTCGGCTGGGTGCTGGCCTGCCACCAGATCGGCGCCGCCGTGGTGGCCGGCCTGGCGGGCCTGGCCCGCGACGCGCTCGGCACCTACGACCTCGCCTGGTACGCGGCCGGCGGGCTCTGCGCGGTCGCCGTGCTGCTCTGCCTGGCGCTGCGCGGGGGTCGAGCGGACCGTTCCGTTCCGGCCCTGTCGTAAGGGGCCAGTAGGCTCGGGGATCATGACACTGGTCTTCACCCTCGACCCCAAGCCGGACCCCGACCTGCGCACCGAGATCGTGCGGCTCTGGACGGACGTCACCAACGCGGGCGGTGCCGTCGGCTTCGTCGCGCCGGTGACGCAGGACGCGGTCTGGGACACGGCCGACGAGCAGTTCGCCGGCCTCGGGCCGGACGGGCCGGACCGGCTGCTGATCGCCCGCGAGGAGGACGGCGGCAGGCTCGTCGGCCTGCTGTTCTTCGAGTCCATGCGGTTCGGCCTGATGGAGCACTGGCGGATGCTCAAGCGGGTCATGGTCCACCCCGACTTCCAGGGCCGCGGCTACGGCGCGGACCTGATGGCCGAGGCCGAGCGGGTCGCCCGGGCCTGGGGCCTCGCCGGCCTGCGGCTGACCGCGCGCGGCGGCCTCGGGCTGGAGGCCTTCTACGGCCGCTGCGGCTACGCCGAGGTCGGCCGGGTGCCCGGGGCGATCCGGGTCGCCCCCGGGGACGACCGCGACGACATCACCATGTGGCTCGACCTGCGCTGAGGCGGTCCGGTCCGGGCCCGTGCGGGCGGGCGGACCACGCGCGGGGATCGGGAGACCCGTTCCCCGCGCCACCCGTTGGGCATGCTTCACTGGGAGACCGGCCCAGCCCCGCGCAGAGAAGGACGTGTCCCCGTGAGCAGCCCTGTGAGCAACAAGTCGCACGCCACGCTCCGCTACACCTCCATGCGCGTCAGCATCTTCCTCGGCTGCCTGCTGGTCGCCCTGCTGCTCGGGCACTTCGGGGTCATCCCCGTCACGGGCCAGGCCGGTGTGATCTTCCTCTTCCTGCTGGCCGCGGTGATCTCGGCGCCGCTGAGCTACGTCCTGCTGAGCAGGCAGCGCGACGACATGTCGGCCCAGATCTCCGGCAAGGTCAACGGCATCCGCAACCGGACGGCCGAGCGGATCGCCGCCCAGAACGCGGAGGAGGACGCCGCCGACGACGCCGCCCGCGCGGCGGTCCTGCCGAACTGACCACCGTGTCCGACGCCCCCGACCCGGGACCGCCGCACGGGACTGCGGCCGGTCCGACCCCCGGCGCCGATGGTGCTGACGGTGCTCATGGCGCGGAGGGCTCCGGCGTCGTGAGCGGCACCTGGCCGGCCGCCGTGCGCAAGCCCACCGGGCGGGACGTGGCACGGCTCGCGGGGGTCTCGCAGGCCACCGTCTCCCTGGTGTTCTCCGGCGCCGAGGCCGGCCGCCGGGTCTCCGACGCCACCCGGGAGCGGGTCCGGGAGGCCGCCCGCAGCCTCGGCTACCGCCCGCAGGCGGCGGGGCGGCAGCTGCGGCTGGGCCGCAGCGGCATGATCCTGCTGGCCGTGCCGAACATCCTCGGCCCCTTCTTCGGCCGGGTCCTGGAGGGCGTCCACGAGGAGGCCGGCCGACACGGGCTGGCCGTCGTGGTCAGCTCCGGCTGGGGCAGTGCCACCCTCGCCGACGCCGCCACCACCAGCCGCTTCGACGGCCTGCTGATCTGCTCCCCGGACGACAGCCAGCTCGGCGAACTGCCCGCCGACACCCCCGTCGTCTTCCTGGACGCCGACCCCGGCACCGACCGGGCCCGCCCCACCGTCGAGCTGGACGTGGCCGGCGGGATGCGCGCCGCCGTCGAGCACCTGGCCGGGCTCGGCCACCGCCGGGTCGGGCGGCTGCGCTCCACCCACTCCGCGTACACCTTCCGGATCCGCCAGGCCGCGTTCGAACAGGCCGCCGAGGCGCTCGGCCTGGACGTGGTCGAGCTGGGCGTCAGCCTCAACGAGGGCCAGCCCGCCGCCCGCAGCGCCGCCCGCCGACTGCTGGAGCGCCCCGACCATCCGCGCGCGGTGATCTGCGACGACGACGTGGTCGCCTCCGGCGTCTACCAGGCGGCCGCCGAACTCGGGCTGCGGGTGCCGGTCGACCTCTCGGTGGTCGGCATCGACAACATCCCGGTGGCCGGGCTGCTGGCCCCGCCGCTGACCACCGTCGACCTGCCCGGCGAGGAGCTGGGCCGGGCCGGGGTCGCGGCACTGGCCGGACTGCTGCGCGGTGCGCCGGTCGCTCCGGTGCCGCCGCTGGCCACCTCGCTGGTCCTGCGGTCCTCGACCGCCCCGGCTCCCGCCGCTCCCGCCGCTTCCGGCGGGGGCCGCTCGGCTTAGGCCTGGGCCCGGTTCCGGTGCGCGTGGGCGCGTGGTGCGCTCCGAACCGGTCGATCGACGCCGGTGGTCGCCGGGTGTGCGACTGCGCCCGTCGTCCAGACCACCCGGTCCGACGGGCGCAGCCACGTCTTCAGGAGGGGCTCGTTCCCCTCGGTTCCCTCATCCCCGCGACCCCTTGGGCCTGATCGGCCCGGTCAGCCGACCGGGACCGGCTGCTCGACCGCGCGGACGGCCGCCGCCGGCCGGAACCACCCGCGGGCGCCGAACAGCAGCAGCCCGCCCAGCGTGATCCCGCCCGCCGCGCAGAGCGCCACCGGCCGCAGCGAGTCCTCGGCGAGGTTGCCGGAGACGGCGTAGCCGAGCGAGTTGCCGGTCGCGAACAGGGTCACCAGCCAGGCGAAGGCCTCCGTCACCGTGCCGACCGGCGCCAGCTCGGCGACCAGGACGAACGCCGCCGCCAGCAGCGGCGCCAGCCCGATCCCGGAGAGGAACGCCAGCCCCGCCATCGCGTACGGCCCGGGCAGCAGCACCAGCGGCAGGTAACCGGCCGCCATGCCGAGCGCCATCACCCAGGTCCGGGTCGCCGTGCTGCTGCGCCACCGCACCGCGCCGTACGCGAGGGCGCCCAGCAGTCCGCCGAGCGCCGCCAGCGCCAGCAGCGTCCCGGCCCCGCCCGGCAGTCCGCCCTCGTGCGCCTCGGCGTAGGCGATGAACAGCACGTTCTGCGCGCCGACGGCCCAGCCCGCCCCGGCCAGCCCGATCAGCAGCAGCACCAGACCGGGGGAGCGCAGCGGTCCGAGCAGCCCCGAGGAGTGCGCGGACCGCGGCGGCGCCTGCCAGGCCCGCGCCGGTCCGGCGGTGGCGACGACCAGCGCCCCGGCCAGCCCCAGCCCGGCCGCCACCCAGAGCGCCGCGACCGGGCTGAACGCGCCCGCGATCCCGGCCACCGCGAGCGGCCCGGCGACGTACAGGATCTGCTGCGAGGCGGAGTCGAAGGCGTACGCGGTGTCGAGCTGCCGCTCCTCGACGACGTCCGGCCAGAGCGAGCGCAGGCAGGGTTCGAGCGGCGGCATGGCGAGCCCGGCTATCGCGGCGCCGATCGGCGCGGCCAGTGCGGAGCCGGGCGCGAGCGCCAGCAGCGCGTACCCGCCGCCGGCCACCACGGCGGAGGCGAGGAGCACCCGCGGCTGCCCGGTGCGGTCCACGATCCGGCCCAGCACCGGCCCGCCGACGGCGGCCGAGATGGCGTACGCGGCGGTGGCCAGCCCGATCCGGCTGTACGGCGTGCCGGCCTCGCGCAGGGCGAGGGCGATGACCAGGGCGGTCATTCCGGCGGGCAGCCGGCCGAGCAGGGTGCCGAAGAGCAGTCGGCTGACGTGGGGGGCGCGGAGCAGGGCGAGATAGCCCATGGACGGCTCTCCGGTTCTGGGCAGGCGTGGGCGGGGCGAGTCCAAGTTATACGTATAACCACACTGCGGTCAATTGCCGGACACCGGGCAGCTGATGGTGCGTCAGCTTCGTTCGTGTCCGGAACTGTCCGGATCTCAAACAACTACTTTGAACATCTCAAACCTTTACTGCTAACGTGTCGGCCATGACCACCTCAGACGCACCCCGGATGCACGGCCTGGGCTCGATGCCCGGCGCCGCCCGCGGGTCCCGTCTGTCCGGTGCTGTGGACAGCCCGCGCCGTTGTCGCGCCATGAGCTGTATCCAGGCGGCACGCCCCTGACCGGGGGCCCAGCCCTCCCCGCCCGGCCCCCGCGCCGTGCCGCCTTCCCCGCCTCACCTCACCGTCAGCAACGCCCTCCCCCGGAGCCGCACCGTCATGTCCACAGCGCCCGAGGCGACCTCGTCGCCGTCCGTGCTCGCCAGAATCCGCAAGACCCCGTTCTGGGTCCAGATCGTCGCCGGCCTCGTGTTCGGCGTCGGCCTCGGCTACCTGGCCCGCACCGCTGACATCTCCTGGCTGGCCACCACCCTGGAGACCATCGGCAAGATCTTCGTCCAGCTGCTGAAGCTGGCCGTCCCGCCGCTGGTCTTCACCGCGATCGTGGTCTCCGTCGCCAACCTGCGGAACGTCACCAACGCGGCCCGGCTGGCCGTCCGCACCCTGCTCTGGTTCCTGATCACCTCGCTGATCGCCGTCGCGATCGGCCTGGGCCTGGGCCTGCTCACCAACCCGGGCGAGGGCACCAACCTCAAGACCGAGGGCCTCAAGCCGCCGAAGTCCACCGGTACCTGGATCGACTTCCTGACCGGCATCTTCCCGACCAACATCGTCGACGCGTTCACCCAGGTGAACGTGCTTCAGATCGTCTTCCTGGCGGTTGTGGTCGGCGCCGCGATCATCAAGCTCGGCGCCAAGGCCGAGCCGGTCCTCAAGCTCAGCGAGTCGGTCCTGGAGCTCACCCAGACCGCCCTCTGGTGGGTCATCCGGCTCTCCCCGCTCGGCACCCTCGGCCTGATCGGCAAGTCCGTCGCCAAGTACGGCTGGGACCTGCTCAAGCCCTTCGCCACCCTCACCGCGGACATCTACATCGGCTGCGCGCTGGTGCTGTTCGTCGTCTACTCGCTGCTGCTGAAGTTCGCCGGCGGCCTCAACCCGCTGAACTTCTTCAAGGGCGCCTGGCCCGCCATCCAGCTGGCCTTCGTCTCCCGCTCCTCCGTCGGGACCCTCCCGGTCACCCGCCGCGTCACCGAGCGCCTCGGCGTCCCCAGCGAGTACGCCTCCTTCGCCGTCCCGTTCGGCGCCACCACCAAGATGGACGGCTGCGCCGCGATCTACCCGTCGATCGCCGCGATCTTCGTCGCCCAGGTCTACGGCATCGACCTCGGCATCAAGGACTACCTGCTGATCGCCTTCGTCTCGGTCATCGGCTCCGCCGCCACCGCGGGCCTCACCGGCGCGATCGTGATGCTGACGCTGACCCTTTCCACCCTGGGCCTCCCGCTGGAGGGCGTCGGCCTCCTCCTGGCCATCGACCCGATCCTCGACATGATCCGCACCGCGACCAACGTCGCCGGTCAGGCGCTCGTGCCGATCCTGGTCGCGGCCCGCGAGAAGACCCTCGACCTCGCCGCGTACAACAACCCGGCCGGCGACCTCTACGAGGACCAGCCCGCGGCCGCCATCCCGGCGCAGACCGGGAAGGCGGGGGTCGTCGCCGCCTGACGGCCGACGCTTCGAGAGGCCCGTCCCCGGTGGGGGGGCGGGCCTTCTCGTGTGGTGGCCGGAGGCGGGGCCGGAGGGTCGTCGGCACAGGGCCGCGGGCGCGGGGGCGCAGCGGCGCGGGGGGCGCAGGGGCGCGGGGTTGCCGACACAAGGCAGGGGGCCCACCGACAGGCGGGCCCCCTTGGGTACTTCTCTTGTGCTCATGGTGACGGCCGCGGGGGCCGTCGGCGGACCCGAGGGGTCCCGAGCGATCAGAACATCAGAGGATGATCAGATAGCGGTAACGTTCTCCGCCTGCGGGCCCTTCGGGCCCTGGGTGACGTCGAAGCTGACCGCCTGGTTCTCCTCCAGCGAGCGGAAACCGTTCGCGTTGATGGCGGAGTAGTGGACGAAGACGTCGGGGCCGCCGCCCTCCTGGGCGATGAAGCCGAAGCCCTTCTCAGCGTTGAACCACTTGACGGTTCCCTGAGCCATGCCGTTCTCCTTGCGAGGGACGTATTGGGGGCCACACCGTGTGGCACCCGGTCCGCTGCGCTGATCGCCCTGCCTCCGGACGGGTCCGGAGTTTTTCGATATTGCTGAAAAACTACAAAAAGCCTGCGGTTACATGCTCCGCAGGCTTCAAGTACTGCAAGGGGAATCAAACTGCAACTGAGGGCAACGCTAGCATGCGTGCGCTGTGACGACCAGGGGTGACTTGCGGTCCGGACAAGGCGTGTCGTAAGGCCTGTACAGACCGGTTGTCGGGCCCCGGAGCGGTGCCCTGAAGGGGCTCGCAGGGCGTGTCGCAAGGCCGGTGCGGGCCGTCGGGAGAGCCGGGCATACCCTGCGGGGAGGGCACGAACAGCAAGGGAGTGACGGCAGTGGCAGAACCGGTTGCGGTAGTCCAGGAGACCTCGGAGACGCCGGTCAGGCCGCGGGTCGGACATATTCAGTTCCTGAACTGCGTCCCCCTCTACTGGGGCTTGGCCAGGACCGGCAATCTGCTGGATCTCGATCTCACCAAGGACACTCCCGAGAAGTTGAGTGACCAGTTGGTGAGCGGTTCTCTGGACATCGGTCCGATCACCTGCGTGGAGTACCTGCGCCACGCGGACGACCTGCTGGTCCTGCCCGACATCGCGGTCGGCAGCGACGGACCGGTGATGTCCTGCGTGATCGTCAGCAAGCTGCCGCTCGCCGAGCTGGACGGCCGACGGGTCGCCCTCGGCTCCACCAGCCGGACCTCGGTCCGGCTCGCGCGGCTGCTGCTGGAGGAGCGCGAAGGGGTCCGGCCGGAGTACTTCGGCTGCCCGCCCGACCTGGACGCGATGCTCGCCGAGGCGGACGCCGCCGTGCTGATCGGCGACCCGGCGCTGCGGGCCTACCTGGGGCAGGCGGCCGCGCAGGGGCTGGCGGTGCACGACCTCGGCGAGATGTGGAAGGAGTGGACCGGTCTGCCCTTCGTCTTCGCGGTCTGGGCCGCCCGCCGCGAGTTCGTCGAGCGCAGCCCCGAGCTGACGGCCGCGGTGCACCGGGCCTTCCTGGAGTCCCGGGACCTCTCGCTGGTGGAGGCCCGTGAGGTCGCCGAGCACGCGGCCCGCTGGGAGGAGTTCGACGCCGGGGTGCTGGAGCGCTACTTCAGCGAGGCGCTGGACTTCTCGCTCGGTGAGCGGCAGCTGGCGGGCGTCGCGGAGTTCGCCCGCCGGGTCGGCCACGACAGCGGCTTCGCCCCCGACGTCGCGGTGCGGCTGCTGGAGCCGGTGCCGGCGGTGGTCTGACGGCTGTGCTCTGACGGCGATGGTGGTCTGACGGCGGCGGGGGCAAACCACCCTCCGTCAGGCCCCGGCCGCCCGGTAGCGTCGGCACACGGCCTCGGCGGTGGACGCCGGGCGGGCGAGGGGAGCGTGCGGGGGATGCAGGCACTGGGGTCGGACGATCCGCGCGAGGTGGGCCGGTACCGGCTGCTGCGCCGACTCGGCGCGGGTGGCATGGGCCGGGTCTACCTCGGCCGGACGGCGGGCGGGCGCACGGTGGCCGTCAAGCTGGTCCGCGGGGAGCTGGCCGAGGACGCCGAGTTCCGCGCCCGCTTCCGGCAGGAGGTCGCCGCCGCCCGTCTGGTCGGCGGGGCCTGGACGGCGCCCGTGCTGGACGCGGACACCGAGGGCGAGCACCCGTGGGTGGCCACCGGCTATGTCGCCGGGCCCGCGCTCGGCGCCGCCGTCCGGGAGTTCGGGCCGCTGCCCGAGCCGGCCGTGCGGACCCTCGGCGTCGGGCTCGCCGAGGCGCTGGCGCACGTGCACGCGCTGGGGCTGGTGCACCGGGACGTCAAGCCGTCCAACGTGCTGCTCACCCTGGACGGGCCGCGGCTGATCGACTTCGGCATCGCCCGCGCGCTGGACGCGACCAGCGGCTTCACCCAGTCCGGTTATGTGGTCGGCTCACCCGGCTTCATGTCGCCGGAACAGGCGGCCGGACTGTCTGCCGGGCCGTCGAGCGACGTCTTCTCGCTCGGTGCGGTGCTCGCCTTCGCGGCCACCGGCATCCAGCCGTTCGGGGAGGGTGTGAGCGTCGCGGTCCTGCTCTACCGGGTGCTGCACGAGGAGCCGGACCTGACCGGGCTGGTCGAGCCGCTGCGCTCGGTCGTGCTCGGCTGCCTGGCCAAGGACCCGGCCGTCCGGCCGACCCCCGAGCAGTTGCGGGCGCGGTTGGACGGCGGCGGCGCCACCGTCCGGCTCGGGCGGGGCGGTTGGCTGCCGCCCGCGCTGGCGGCGGCGGTGGGGCGCAGCGCCGTCCAGCTGCTGGACCTGGAGGCGGGGGAGCCGGGCGCCGCGGGTGTGAGCGCCGGGTCCGGGTCTGGCGCGGGGTCCGGTGTCGGGTCCGGTGCCGGGGGTGACCAGTCGGCCGAGCCGGTGGAGCGTACGCCGACCGAGGCGGCCTCGCCGGTGGACCGCGTCCCGACCGGGGCGGCCTCGCCGGTGGACCGCATTCCCACCGGAGCCCGGCCCTCGGGCGGCAGCCGCACCCGGTCCGGGGTGGTGGCCATTCTGGTGTCCGCGCTGGTCGTCCCGGCCCTCGGGTACGGGATCTACCAGGGGCTGCGGTCGAACGCGGGCCCGGGCCCGGATCCGGAGAGCGGGCCCACCACGGCGACGACCGTCAGCGCCTCGTTCAGCATGTCGGTCACCTCCTCGTCGACGACGTCCTCGTCCAGTTCGACGACCGTCCTTCCGGCGCCCCCGTCGGCTGCCGGGGGCGGGTCCGGCCCGAGTGTGGTGCCGAGTGCGTTCCTCGGCGCCTGGAGCGGGGACATGACCACCGAGAAGCGGCTGCCCGCCGGTGTCACCACGCTCACCATCGGCCCGGCCGCGATCGGCCAGGAGAACACCACCAGCCACAACACCGTCGTCATCGCCGGTTCGCTCTCGGTCACCTGTGACGGTGCCTGGAGGCTCGACTCGGTGTCACCCGAGAAGCTGGTCTTCACCTCGCGGCTGGTCGGCTCCTCGTTTCCCGGGGCGTGCACCGGCGGGTCGAACTCGGAGACGCTCACCCTGCAGAAGGACGGCACGATCCGCTTCACCTCCGCCGACCCGCCGGCCGGGAACCCGTCCGGGACGCTGCGGCACGCGGGCTGACGCAGGCGCGCGCAAGGGCTGGCGTAGGCTGGTTCGGCCGTAGCCGGCAGTGGTTTCAGCAGTGGTTTCAGCAGTACCTCCAGAACACGCAGCAGTACCCGAGAGAGAGAAGGCCGCCAGGTGTCCGAGCTCGCAGCGATCACCCTCGATGCGCCCAGCACCGACCTGCAGGCCATCCTCGACCGGGCCGCCGGTGGCGGCCGGATCAGCCCGGAGGAGGCGCTGGAGCTGTACCGCTCGGCGCCGCTGCACGCGCTCGGCTCGGCGGCCGACGCCGTCCGCCGCCGCCGCTACGCCGGTACCGAGCACATCGCGACGTACATCATCGAGCGCAACATCAACTACACCAACGTCTGTGTGACGGCGTGCAAGTTCTGCGCGTTCTACGTGGCGCCGAAGAGCGACAAGGGCTGGTCCCGCGACCTCGACGAGATCCTGCGCCGCTGCGCGGAGACGGTCGAGCTGGGCGGCACCCAGATCATGTTCCAGGGCGGCCACCACCCGGACTACGGCGTGGAGTACTACGAGCGCGCGTTCTCGGCGATCAAGGCGGACTTCCCGCAGCTGGTGATCCACTCGCTGGGCGCCTCCGAGGTCGAGCACATGGCGCGGATCTCCAAGGTCTCCATCGAGGAGGCCATCACCCGGATCCACAAGGCGGGCCTGGACTCCTTCGCGGGCGCCGGTGCCGAGTTGCTGCCGGAGCGGCCGCGCAAGGCGATCGCGCCGCTCAAGGAGTCCGGTGAGCGCTGGCTGGAGATCATGGAGGCCGCGCACGGCCTGGGCGTGGAGTCCACCTCCACCATGCTGATGGGCACCGGCGAGACCAACGCCGAGCGGATCGAGCACCTGCGGATGATCCGCGAGGTGCAGGACCGCACCGGCGGCTTCCGGGCCTTCATCCCGTACACCTACCAGCCGCAGAACAACCACCTGAAGGGCTCGACCCAGGCCACCGTCTTCGAGTACCTGCGGATGATCGCCATCGCCCGCCTGTTCCTCGACAACGTCGCCCACATCCAGGGATCCTGGCTGACCACCGGCAAGGAGGCCGGCCAGCTGTCGCTGCACTACGGCGCGGACGACCTGGGCTCGGTCATGCTGGAGGAGAACGTCGTCTCGGCGGCCGGTGCCAAGCACCGCTCCAACCTCACCGAGCTGATCCACCTGATCCGGGCCGCCGACCGCGTGCCGGCCCAGCGCTCGACCACGTACCAGCACCTGCGGGTGCTTGACGACCCGGCGAACGACCCGGTGGACCCGCGGGTCGCCTCGCACATCGCCTCCACCGCGATCGAGGGCGGGACGGCGCACCCGGAGCTGAAGATCCTCGACAACGCCTGACGCCTCCCGCCGTGCCGACCCCGCCTGCGCCGTGCTGACCCTGCACCGGGCCGCCCTCGTGCTGCCCGATCCGGCCGATCCCACCGCCCCGCCGATCTCCGACGGGGCGGTGGTGGTGCAGGGCGAGCGGATCGCCGCGCTCGGCCCGTTCGGGACGGCGGCGGACGCGTATCCGCAGGCCCGGGTGCGGGACTGGGGGGACGCCGTGCTCACGCCCGGGCTGTGCAACCCGTACGGGCGCTGGCTGCTGGAGTGCGCCTACCACCCGGACCCGCGGGAGGGGGTTGGCAGCGAGCCGGTGCCCGGGGGCCTTGTGGGTGCGGCGGATGGCCCGGCGGGTGGTGCGGGTGGGGCCGATCCGGCGCGGTACGGCGCGAGCGCCCGGCGCGGACTGCAGCGGATGCTCGGCTTCGGGGTGACGGCGGTGGCCGGTCCGTTCGAGCACGATGCGGTGCGGATGGCGGTGGCGCGTTCGGGGCTGGCCGCGCTGGGGGGTCCGGTGGCTGGGGGAGCCGGGGGAGTCGCGGGGGCCGGGGTCGCCGGTGGGTCTGTGGGGGGCGAGGGGCCGCTTGACCCGCTTGCCGTGCTGCCGCTCGCCGCGGCGGTGTACGGGCGGCTGACGGTCGGTGGGCGGGCCGACTTCGCGGTGTTCGGCGCCGATGACGGCGTCCCGCGCCCCGGCGGCTGCCTCGCCACCGTGCTGGCCGGCCGCCTGCTGTACCGGCGGCGCTGAATCCGATCGCCTACCCGTTGGTAGCCGGATTCCCGTTCGACGTACCGGACTTCCTTCGTGTGCCGCCGAACTCCGCTGGCGGCCATATCGCCTGATTCACCCTTCGCCGTGACCTGAGGGCCCGCCAGCGGATACGATCCCGGACAGCTCACTCCGTACCCTCACCACACATCACCCGTCCCCCCGGCGGGTGTCGGGGCCCTGTCCCAGGCCCCGAAGGCAAGCCAGGACAGGAACCATGCGATCCGCGACCGTCCCCCCGCCGCGCTCCCCGCGGTTGGGCCGTGGTTGGTACCTCGCCGCTGTGCTCAGCGCCGTGCTGGCCGTCGGCATGTGCCTGCTCGGTTGGCGCCAAGCCGACCAGGCGGACCGGATCGGCGCCCACCCGGTGAGAGTCGAGGGCGTCGTCACCCAGCTGCCCACCGGCGGCGGCTCCTACAGCGCCGTCAGCTACCGGGCCGCCGGGCAGCCGCACACCGCCGCCGCGCTGCCGCTGGCGGACGGCGCCAAGCTCGGCGACGCGATCTGCCTGGAACACGCCGCCGACGACGTGGGCGCGGTACGGATCTGCGGCGACACCTACCCGCAGCCGGTCGGAGTCGGGCTGGCCCGGTTCAGCGTGCCGGTGGCCCTGCTGTTCTTCGCCGTCTGCATGCTGCGGATCCTCCGGCACCGCCGGGCGGTGGCCATCCGCAGCGGTCAGAGCCGCTTCGCCACCACCGTCGCGCTCGCCGCGGGCGCCCTGCCCGACGGGATGCCCGCGATAACGCAGGGCAAGCGCTCGCGCCGCCGGCGCCGCTCGGGCGGTCGCCGGGGTCTGCACTGACGCTTCGGCGGCGCCGGGGTCTGCACTGACGCTTTGGCGGCGCCGGGTCGTCGTCCTGTCCTGGCGGGGGCCGTGGCGGGTGTTCCGGTGCTCTGGTCGGGCGTTCCGGAGCCCCGGCGGGTGGGCAGGTGAGGGTCTCGTGCGACGGACGGCGTGCCCCCTTGCCCGTGCTGTCGTCCCCAGGGTGAACAATGGGGTCGTGACCCGAGCCTCTCTGGACAAGCAGCCGCACGAAGTCGCCGCCATGTTCGACGACGTCGCGGCGAAGTACGACCGCACCAACGACGTGATCTCCCTGGGCCAGGCCCGCGCCTGGCGCCGGGCGGTGGCCGAGGCGGTGGCCGCCGGACCGGGAGACCTCGTGCTCGACCTCGGGGCCGGCACCGGTACGTCCTCGCTGCCCTTCGTCGACGCCGGCGCCAAGGTCGTCCCGTGCGACTTCTCGGTGGGCATGCTCACCGAGGGCAAGCGCCGCCACCCCGAGCTGCCGCTCACCGCGGGCGACGCCACCAGGCTGCCGTTCGCCGACGGCACCTTCGACGCGGTGACGATCTCCTTCGCGCTGCGCAACGTGCACGACACCGAGGCCGCGCTGCGCGAGATGTACCGGGTCACCAAGCCCGGCGGCAAGCTCGTGATCTGCGAGTTCTCCACCCCGACCTGGACGCCGTTCCGGACCGTCTACACCGAGTACCTGATGCGCGCGCTGCCGCCGGTGGCCACCGCCGTCAGCAGCAACCCGGACGCCTACGTCTACCTCGCCGAGTCCATCCGCGCCTGGCCGGACCAGCCCGGGCTGGCCGCGAAGTTGCAGGATGCCGGTTGGGGCAAGGCCGCCTGGCGGAACCTCACCGGCGGGATCGTCGCGCTGCACCGCGCGTACAAGGTCTGAGCGGGCCGGCCGGCCGTCAGCAGCTCGTAGACTCGTCCAAGCCCAGCCGACCCGCAGCAGGAGTGTGCCCACCGTGTCCGAGACCGCAGTTGACCTGAGCGCAGGGGTTGTGGAGAGCACCGCCGACGTCATCGTGGTCGGCGCGGGCCCGGCGGGTGCCACCACCGCGTACTACCTCGCGCAGGCCGGCCTGGACGTGCTGCTGCTGGAGAAGACGGCCTTCCCGCGTGAGAAGGTCTGCGGCGACGGTCTGACCCCGCGTGCCACCAAGCAGCTGGTCGACATGGGCATCGACGTGTCGCTGGAGAACGGCTGGCTGCACAACAAGGGCCTGCGGATCATCGGCGGCGGCGTCCGGCTGGAGCTGGACTGGCCGGAGCTGTCGGCCTTCCCCGACTACGGGCTGGTCCGCAAGCGCGCCGACTTCGACGAGCTGTTGGCCCGGCAGGCCGAGAAGGCCGGCGCCCGGCTGTACGAGCGCTGCAACGTCAGCGGTCCGGTCCTGGACGACCGCACCGGCCGGATCGTCGGCGTCACCGCCAAGCTCGGCGAGGAGAAGCGCCCGGTCGTCTTCCGGGCACCGCTGGTCGTCGCCGCCGACGGCAACTCGACGCGGCTCTCGCTCGCCATGGGCCTGCACCGCCGCGAGGACCGCCCGATGGGCGTCGCCTACCGGACGTACTTCACCTCGCCGCGCCACGACGACGACTACCTGGAGTCCTGGCTGGAGCTGTGGGACACCCGGGACGGCCAGCGGAAGCTGCTGCCCGGCTACGGCTGGATCTTCGGGATGGGCGACGGCACGTCCAACGTCGGCCTCGGCATTCTGAACTCCTCACCCGCCTTCGGCGAGCTGGACTGGCGCGAGGTGCTCAAGGCCTGGTGCGCCAGCATGCCGGAGGAGTGGGGCTACACGCCGGAGAACATGACCGACCCGATCCGCGGCGCCGCCCTGCCGATGGCCTTCAACCGGCAGCCGCACTACACCCGCGGCCTGCTGCTGGTCGGCGACGCGGCCGGGATGGTCAACCCGTTCAACGGCGAGGGCATCGCCTACGCGATGGAATCCGGGCAGATCGCCGCCGGGGTCATCGTCCAGGCCAACGCCCGCGTGACCGAGGCGGGCCGCGAGCGCGCCCTCCAGGCGTACCCGCGGATCCTCAAGGACGTCTACGGCGGTTACTACACCCTCGGCCGCGGCTTCGTGAAGCTCATCGGCAACCCGAAGGTGATGCAGCTCGCCACCCAGCGCGGCCTCACCCACCCGATCCTGATGAAGTTCGTCCTGAAGATGCTGGCCAACCTGACCGACCCCCAGGGCGGCGACGCGATGGACCGCATCATCAACGGCCTGGCGAAGGCCGCCCCGAACGCCTGAGGCGTGTCCGCAAAGTCATGGCAGCCATGGCTTGAGGCAGGCGATGGTGGCGAGGGCCTGGTAGCTCCTCGCGAAGGTCCGTGACCCGGACCCCGACTACATCGGGACCGCGAACATGCTGCGCCGCGAGCTACCGGAGCAGATCTCCGGCGAGGAGATCGGCGAGGCAGTGGCGTGGGCTCGCGGTGTGTTCTGCTACCCGGCGGTGCAGTCCTGGAGGATCGGCTCCATCCCCGGCCAGTGCGCGGACACCTACAACCGGGGGCGCAGCTCGGTGGTCATGCCGCGGGACTGCGGGAGCCAGGCCGACCAGCACTGGTTGCTCGACCGACCAGGAGGAACGGGCCCCGGTGATCATGTGGTGCTAGACCGGCATCGCCCCCGCCGCCCCCGCCGCACCGCTCCCGCCGCACCGCCCCCGACTGCGGGCGCGGGAGCCCGCCGCAAATAACGCTTGCATCACGACCGAAGATCGCGTGCAGCAGTCGCGAACCGGGCTCCGTCAGGTTGGGCGGGGGAGCCAAGGGGGCTTCGGGAGGGGCGAGGATGCTCAACAGACAGCAGCCGGGTGACCATGCGAACCGCTGACGTCCCTGCCTTCACGGCATTTGTGCACGCCCGGTCGTCCGCCCTCTTCAGGAC
The DNA here is from genome assembly GCF_044547105.1 of Kitasatospora sp. NPDC052868. Classification (NCBI taxonomy): domain Bacteria; kingdom Bacillati; phylum Actinomycetota; class Actinomycetes; order Kitasatosporales; family Streptomycetaceae; genus Kitasatospora; species Kitasatospora sp. NPDC052868. The sequence goes on from NZ_JBITZW010000010.1 coordinate 61,843, forward strand.
CGCACTGCTGCTCACCGGCGAGCGTCATGTGGCGGACGATCTGGTGCAGTCCACGCTGGAGCAGGTCTGTCGGCACTGGCGCCGGGTCCGCTCCGCCGACGCGCCGGAGGCCTATGCGCGCAGGATCCTGGTGAACCTCGCCAACGACCGCTGGCGCAAACTGCGCGGACATGCGGAAGTGCCCCTGGACGACGGCGTCGGGGACGGACACGTCGATCCGTACAGAGGTCTCGTGGTCCGCGACGCCTTGATGCGCGAGCTGCAGTCCCTGCCGATCGGCATGCGCACCGTACTGGTGCTGCGGTACTTCGAAGATCTCGACGACGTGGAGATAGGCCACCTGATGAACATCTCGGCCGGCTCGGTCCGGTCCCAGGTGGCCCGGGGCCTGTCGAAACTCCGGTCGACCGTCGATGCCCAGGCAGTGCAGTCACGTTCAGGAGGGGCGGCATGAAGGACTACGACCTGGAGCAGGAGCTGGCCGCTGCCATGCTCGACCGTTCACGGCAGGAGCCGCCGGGCGGCTACGACGTCGACGGCCTCATCGGGTCGGTACGGCAGCGCCGCCGGCGCCTGCAGGCAGGTGCGGCGGCGGCCGTGGCGATCGTGGCCCTGGGCGCCGGCTTCCTGTCCCGAGCCGATCATGACCGCGTCTCGGTGCCCGTCCAGGCATCGACCGCGCCGAGTGTCGAGCTGCCGCCTTCACCCCCGCCCACCGAGCCGCCATCGCCCACGGCTTCGGCTTCGGCATCGAAACCGGTCTCCCCGGCCGACCCGGACCGGACGACGAACGCCCTGTTCCTCGCTGCCCTGCGCTACCAGAACCCGGCCACCCGCTCCCAGGTGGACCCGGTGGCGGTAGCAGCTCTGTTCGCCAACGAGTCCACGTACCAACGGATCTGGGGCGCCGACTCCAGCGGTGTGACCTGCGGCGCCTCGGTCGACGGCGTGCTGGCGGCGGGCGAGGTCCTGCTGTACCAGGGGGTTGCACGGCTCGATCGGGCCCCTTCGCTGACCTTCGACGGGGCCACGGGGAAGGTGACCGACCTGACCTGCAGGCCGGTCGTCGGAGACAGCAAGGGCGGCGACCCCACGGTTTCCGGCTTCTACGGCGGGCTGGTGGCGGCCACCAGGTCCGGAGACTCCACAGCAGTGGCGGGGCTCGGGGAACAGTTCGTGACCGCGAACCTTCGCTCCGGCCAGGGCCCGGCCGCCGGCACCTGCTCCTTCACCACCCCCCCGTTCTGGCTCGCCGACAACCCCTCGTCCGGAACTCTCACCCACGGATGGACCGTGAACCTCGGCGGCCACCAGGACTTCTCGATCGAGATCGACGAGAACGGGAAGATCTTCGGATCCTGCGGCAAGTGAGCCGCACCGGCCGCCACTGAGGCCAACGACACCGGACCGGGCGCGCACCGCGGCGCGCCCGGAGACCCCTGCACGCCCTTACCGGCCGATAGGCGATGTCCGCATGCCCGGATGTCGGAGAGCGAGTGCCCGCATGAAGCATCGGACAGCCTTCGTCATACCCGTACTCGTGGGCGTCGCCATGGTGGCCCACGTCGTGGTCCCGACCTCGAGTCCCGCCGAAGGCGCCCCTTCCGGCCCGCTGCCGACGTCAACCCCGTCAGCGGCGTCGACCCCGTCAGTGCCGGGCACGCTTCCCGAGCAACTTGCCGCCACACGTACGACAACGCCGGAACAGGCTGTGCGCCTCGCGCTCGACGGGCTCGGGGTGCACCACGGCCGGTACGCTCTCGCCGTCGAGGACCTCACCTCGGGCCGCTCGGCCGCCTACGGTTCGTCCACCGAGACCTTCACCTCCGCGAGCATCATCAAAGTCAACATTCTGGCCGCCCTGCTGCTGCAGACGCAGGACCGCGGAGGCCGGCTCAGCTCTGCTCAGCGACAACTGGCCTCCGACATGATCCGCGTCAGCGACAACGACGCGGCGCAGAAGCTCTGGACCGACATAGGAAGACGCCAAGGCCTGGACGCGGCCAATGCCCGACTCGGACTCACCCCGGCGCACGCCGGCCAAACGGGACCCTGGGGACTGACCCGGACCACGGCCGGTGACCAGATCTCCCTCCTGAAAGCCGTGTTCACCCAGGACTCCCCCTTGAACGCCGCGTCCCGGTCGTACCTGCGCACTCTCATGAGCGCCGTCACCGACGGACAGAACTGGGGCGTCGGCGCAGCGGGAGCGCCCGGCGACCCGCCCGTGCTCAAGAACGGCTGGCTCCCGGACGGGGCGCCTCAGCGGTGGGTCGTCAACAGCGTGGGCGTCGTCGAGCGCGCGGGACACAGTCTGCTCGTCGTCGTACTCACCGACGGTCAGCCCACGCGGGAGGCCGGCATCGCACTCGTCGAACAGACCGCGGCGACCGCGGTCGAGGCGCTGGTGCGAACGTCCTGAGCCCCCTCTCGTCCGATGGGCGCCCCCGGTTCCGGCGCGGATCCGGGAGGCGTTCCGGCCCGCAGGTCCGCGCCCGATCGCCGCGTCCAGTGCGTAACCACCCAAACGCCGCAAAGGGCGTCACGGCGTCAGGCCATGCCCGTGGGGCGTGGACGGTGGCCGGGGGCCGCCCCGCACGCCGGCGCCGCGGCGTCCCCGAAGGCACGCCGCGGCACCGGCCGACGCTGGGAGCTCGGGCCTGGGGGCTCTCTTTCGGCGGGCCTGCGTGGCTGGTCCCCCGGCGGGGGTCCCAGCTGCTGGTCCTGGCTGCTGGTCCCAGCCGTTGGGCGCTCTGCCTGGAGCGGCTCAGCTCGCGGTGGCCCGTACGTAGACGTCCGCGGCGCCGGCCAGGCCGGTGTTCGCGGGCGCCACGTAGATCTGTCGTCTGGTGGTGGCGGTGCTGCTGCTGGTTCCGGTGCTGCTGCTTGTGGCGGTGCTGTCGGTCGGTTGGGGCAGCTGTGCGGCCTCGGCGGGCTCCTCGCCGGGCAGGGCCGCCCTCAGGTCGGCGGGGAGGGGGACCGGGGCGCCCGGCTGCGGGAGGTCGTAGACGTGGAGGAAGTCGTCCAGGTTCACGTCGTCACCACCGCCGAGGCGGTAGTGGAGGTAGCCGACCGGAGTCCCGTCGGGTGCCCGGCCGTAGTGGGCGGCCTCCGGGATGTAGTAGCGGCCCTTGCCCGGGTGCTGCCCGGCGTGCAACTGCGCCAGCCGCTCAGCCCGGCTGACGTCGGTCTCGCGCGGAACGTGGTCCCGCATCACCGCGACCACGCCCCAACCGGCGACGGCCACGGTGAACACTCCGCACAGCGACAGAGTCCAGGCCGTCACCAGCCGCCCCACCTTCCGCCCCCGAGGCCCGGGCCCGGACCCGGGCCTGGGCCCGGCCTCGCCGATCCGCCCGCTGGTGTCGGACACCTGGTGTTCCCCCTCCCGGGAGGCCGTCCGCCCCCTCGCCTACCTGGACACCGTTCGGGGGTGGGGAGTTCCGTGAGCCCCCGCGCCGGGCGTCGGCGCGGCGGAGGCCTGCCTTCAGGCTTCCTGGTCGCCCTCGGGCTCCGGGCGGTCCTGGGGCTCCCGGCGACTGGCCGCCGAGCGCTGCTCGACGTAGGCGAGGCGCTCGGCGAAGACGCGCGCCGCGTCCGGGGTGAGGGTGCGCAGGGCCACCAGGGCCGAGAAGACCACGTCGCAGAGTTCGTGCTGGACGTCCTCCCAGCTGTGGGTGACGCCCTTGCGGGGATTCTGACCGGTGGCGCCGATGACAGCGGCGCCGACCTCGCCGACCTCCTCGGAGAGCTTGAGGATGCGCAGCAGGCGCTCCTCCTGTGAGGAGAGCAGGCTCTCCTCGTCCAACCAGGCGACCAGGTGGTCGACGCTCTCCCAGATCCTGCTGTCCATCTGCCCCGCTCCCGTACGGCTCCGCTGACGCCGACCACGCTACGGGAGTCGGACGGGCCGCCCCGGTCTGAGCCTTGGCCGCGGTCTCAGCCCCGGCCTCGGTCTCAGCCCCGGTGGAGGTCTCAGCCCCGGTGGCGGTTGGTCGGGGCGGACCGGCTGTCGCTGGGTCGGATCCGTTGGGTCGGCTCCCCGAAGCTGGTTCGGGGAGCCGACCCGGCTCGGCCGCAGCTCCGCTGCTGCGGCGCTGCGGCGCTGTGGTGCTGGTGGCTGCGGTCTAGCGGTTGCTGATCTTCACGTTGCGGATGTTCACCGGGAGGGTCGGGAAACCGTCGCCCGGGTTGTTCTGGTCGTCCTCGCCGCCGGCGGCGATCTTCTGGAGGACGTCCAGGCCCGCGGTGATCCGGCCGAACGGGGTGTAGGCCGGGGAGAGCTTGGTGTCCTTCCAGACGAAGAAGAACTGGCTGCCGTTGGTGTTCGGCCCGGCGTTGGCCATGGCCACGGTGCCGGCGGGGTAGACGGCGCCGGTCAGGTTCTCGTCCGGGAAGGAGTAGCCGGGGCCGCCGCTGCCGGTACCGGTGGGGTCGCCGCACTGCAGGACGTAGATCCGCTGGGTGGTGAGGCGGTGGCAGTGGCTGCGGTCGAAGTAGTCGTGTTCGGCGAGGAAGCGGAACGAGAAGGTGGTGCAGGGTGCCTTGTCCGTCAGGGCCTCGAAGGTGATCGAACCCTGGGTGGTCTTCAGCGTGGCGCTGTAGGGCTTGGCGGCCTTCTTGGCGTTGAAGACCGGGATGCCCTTGAAGTTGTCTGCGGGTACTGCCGGCGTGTACGTGCAGGTGGTGGCTGCCGGTGCGGCCGGCGGGGTCTCCGCGGCGGCGGTGCCGGTGGTCACGGCCAGCGGGAGGACAGTGGCGGCGGTGAGCAACGCCCAGTGTTTGCGCTTCACTTGACGAGCCTTCCGGAGGATGGTGGTCGGCGATGTTGTCATGGCGACATCATCCACGGACGGGGGGTGCTTCGGTAGACGCCGGGCGGTTCTTGGGGCGATTGGGTGGCCTGGGGCTGGGGCTGGGGCGGGCAGGCAGGCCGGGGCGTCGGTTCTGCTGGCGGGTTCGGGGTTTCGGCCTGCTGTTCAGGGGCTGGTGGTGGTCGGCGATTCTGGTGGGGGGTCATGTGAACAGGCCGGCCCGGGCGGCGAGGGCGGCGGCGTCGGCGGCCCGCTCGGCGGTGCGGGCGTCGAGCGCCTCGCCGGTGACGAACAGTCGGTAGTAGAGCGGGGCGGTTGCCGCCCGGACGACCTCGGCTCCGTCGGTGCCGGCGGGAAGCTCGCCTCGGGCCGTGGCTCGTTCGGCGACGCCGGCGGCCTGGCGGTGACGGGCGGCGAAGAACTCGCGTAGGGCGGCCGCGCCGACGTCCGAGCGCTGGGCGGCGGAGATCAGTGCGGTGGGGGTGGGGCCCAGCCGGGGGTCGGTGAAGACGGCGTACACCTCGTGGGTGATCCGACGGAGGTCCTCGCCGAAGTCCCCGGTGTTCGGCGCCTCCCAGGGTGCGTCGGCCGAGGCGGTGAGGGCGTCGGCGACCAGTCCGTCCACGCCGCCCCAGCGTCGGTACAGCGTCGCCTTGTGTACGCCGGAGCGGGCGGCGACGGCCTCGATGGTCAGCCCGTCGTAGCCGTTCTCGGTGACCTCGGCGAGCGTGGCGGTCACGACGTCAGCGCGGACGCGGGCGCTGCGACCGCCGGGGCGCGTGGCGGCCGTCCGGGAGGCGGGCGCCTGGGCGGCGGGCGGGAGGGGGTCGATGGGGCTGCTCTCACTCAAAGTCGACTCCAGTCGCATTAAGGCTTGCCGTGGCACTGGGGGCGTGCCATCCTCGATCTTAATGCGACTGGAGTCGCATTTCGAGAGTTCGGGTGCCGGAGGGCTTGGCGTCCGAAGGACCGGGCGTCCAAGAGCCCGAGGGCCTTGAGTGTTCGAGGCCGTGAGAGGAGTCCCATGACTGCCGCGATCCCCGACCCCACTGTGGTGCACCCCCTCGCCGGACATGACCGGGTTGTCCTGCTGCGCTCGCTGGTCACCGACCCGCGTATCGAGGTCGGCGAGTACACCTATTTCGACGACCCCGACGCTGCCACCGCCTTCGAGGAGCGCAATGTCCTCTACGCCTATGGGCCCGAACGGTTGGTGATCGGCAGGTACTGCGCGATCGCTACCGGTACCCGCTTCCTCATGGCCGGTGCCGCGCACCCCGATCTGGGGGTCTCCACCTTCCCGTTCACGATGTTCGGCGGCAGCTGGACGGAGCGGACCCTCGACATCGTCACCGGCCTCCCCAGTCGAGGTGACACCGTCATCGGCAACGACGTCTGGTTCGGCTACGGTGCCACCGTTCTCCCCGGAGTGCGGATCGGCGATGGCGCGATCATCGCCGCCGGCGCCGTGGTTACCGCCGATGTCGAGCCGTACACCGTTGTCGGCGGCAACCCCGCCCGTACGATCCGACGCCGCTTTGCGGAGGTCGACGTCGCCCGCCTGCTGCGTGCCGCCTGGTGGGACTGGCCCGTCGAACTCGTCACCGCTCACGTGCGGGACATCATGGCCGGCACCCCCGCCGACATCGAGACCATCGCCGAGGCCAACGGCCTGGTCGGCGACCGGTCGGATCGGGGAGTGGAGATCATGCCGAGGCGGTGAGCGCTCCGGTCCTACGGTGGTCCTGGTCCTGGTCCTGGTCCTGGTCCTGGTCCTGGTCCGGGTCCAGGTCGTGCGGGCGAGGTGTGTGCGCGGGCCGTGCGGGCGGAGACGCAAAGCCGTTGATGGACCGGGCCGGGATGCGCGAGGATGGCGGGCCTCACGCTCTGCACAGGGATCCGTCCGATGCCGTACGGGAATCTCGTCTGTCGATTCCGTCCGCTTCGGAAGGGCCTACGCATGCGCACCTCCTCCGCTTTTGTTCGTGATGTGCCGGTGTTGCTGGTCGCAGTGGTGTGGGGGTCGAGCTTTCTGGCGGTGCAACGGGTCGCCGAGCCGGGGACGGTCGTGGCAATGCTGGTGCTGCGGTTCGCGCTGGTGCTGCCGGTACTCGGAGTGTTCGCATGGAGTGCCCTGCGGGGGATGGGGCGCAGGGAGTGGCTGGGCGGCGCGCTGCTGGGCCTGGTCCTCAGCGGGATCTTCCTGCTGGAGACATATGGCGCGGTGCACACCTCGGCCACCAATGCCGGTCTGATCATCAGCCTCACGATGGTGTTCACTCCTCTCGCTGAGAGTGCCCTTGGTCGGACATCGCCACCGCGTGCCTTTCTGGCAGCGGCAGGCCTGTCGGTGCTCGGTATTGCGCTGCTTACCGGGGGAGGCGGGTTGAAGGCGCCTTCGCTCGGTGACCTGCTGATGCTCGGCGCTGCCCTGGTGCGGACCGTCCATGTGCTCACCATGTCCCGGATCCCCGCGATCCGGGGTACGGACTCGCTGGCTGCCACCTGGGTGCAACTCGCCACGGCGACCGCGGTCTTCGCTCTGGTGACGCCCTTCGCCGGCCCCGCCCCGTGGACCCTGGCGGCCTCGTACGGGCCGTCGCAGTGGGCCTGGCTGCTCCACCTGACTCTGCTCTGCACCTTGTTCGCCTTCTTCGTTCAGATGTGGGCGGTGCGTACCACCTCGCCATCCCGGGTCAGTCTGCTGCTCGGGACCGAACCCCTCTGGGCCGCCGTCTTCGGCATCACCCTGGCCGGCGACCACCTCGGCCCGCTGGCCCTGTTCGGCGCCGTACTTGTCCTCATCGCCACCGAGTGGGGCCGCCGTACGAGCGCCCCGGCCGCGCAGCGTGCGGTCGGCTCGGAGCCCGAAGCCGACCGGGAGCCCGACGCCGGCCCGGTGTCGACGACCACCCCGGAGCCGAGCCCGGAGCCGGCTCCAGCCGCGGCGCCGGCGTCGGCGTGACGGGAGAGGCTACCGGCGGCGCAGAGTGCGGCGTGCGTAGTCGGCGGTGACCGCGGCGACCAGTGGGCCCCAGGCTATGAGCGGGAGATAGCAGACGGTCATCACCAGGCCGGCGAAGCCGTGGGGGGAATCGGGGCTGCTCATGGCACTTGCCCAGCCGCCACAGACGGAGGCGACGCTGAGGTAGGTCAGGATGGCCGACCCGAGAGCGGCCGGGACGACGGCGGCCAGCGGGCGGACGCGCCGGCCGCCGATCAGGGGGAGCCAGCGGGGTGTGACCCGGCCCCAGGGGCGGACCAGGCCGACCGTCAGGAAGGCCAAGGTCTCGGCGAGTGCGCTGAGGACCACCGCGTAGACGGCTCCCCAACCGGGGTGCTGGTCCCCGGCGAACTTGGCCATCTCGCCGCTGGCCCCGACCGGGATCCCGAGGCCGAACGCGATGCGCCAGAGGCCGGAGGGGACCGTCGTCCAGACGGCGGCCTTGGCGGCGCGCTCGATCCAGCGCGGGGCGGGCGGCACGTCGTCGGCGACAGAGGTCGGGCGGACGGACGGCTTGGTGTCGATCGCGGTGTCGATCATGTTGGTGAACTCCCCTCCCGAGCGGCCCCGGTGGCCGATCGATGACTCAAGCGTGACCGCAGGGCGGGGTCGGCGGCAGATGCCGATCGGACTGTTCTGGCTGCTCAGAAAGGCGCGAGGAATGTGCCGATCGGCAGAGGCGGCCGACTTTGGAGATCCGTAGGCTGACGGCACTCGGGGGAAGGGAGTCGACGATGAGTCAGTTTCTTGCGCTGGCCGTTCCGGCGGTCATGCTGCTCGGTTGGGCGGTGCGGGCACGGGTCGGAGTGGCGGCCGTTGCGGGTGTGGCTGGGGCCGTGTCCGCAGCGGTCACCGCCGGTGTCTGGGCCGCGGGCCGGTGGGCGGAGTCAGACCGGTGGCCCGGGCTGGTCGGGCTGGCCGAACTGGCCTCCCTCCTGGTGTTGGTGGTGCTCGCGTTGCGCAGCGAGGAGGGGTGGCGGTGTGCGGCATCGACCTGGGCGGTCGGTGGTGCGGTGGCGCTCTGGCCCTCCCGGTTCGAGGCGATCGTCGGCCCGACGGATGCGCTGACGCTCTTCGGGTTCGGTTCGGCGCTCGCACTTCCCGCCGTCCTTGCCGGCCTGTATCTGCGGAGGCTTGACGACACCCGGCGGAGCTCGGTGGCTGCTGCCCGACGGACCCAGCGTCTGGAACTCGCCCACGACCTGCACGACTTCGTGGCACACGATGTCAGCGGCATGGTCGCCCAGGCGCAGGCCGGCATGGTGCTGGCCGCCTCCGATCCGGTCCGGGCGGCGGCCCTGTTCGAGCGGATAGAGCAGGCCGGGCAGCAGGCGTTGGCCTCGCTGGACCGGACCGTTCACCTGCTGCGCAGTGAGGAGGAGAACGCACTTGAGCGAAGCCCGCAGCCAGGCCTGGCCGAACTCGCAGAGCTCACCGAGCGGTTCGCCTCCTCGGGCGGTACCGAGGTACGGCTCGACGCGGTGCCGGACGGGCCGGCCATCCCGAGGGAGGTGGCGGCGACGGCGTATCGGATCGTGGTCGAGGCGCTGACCAACGTCCGCCGTCACGCACCATCCGCCCGATCCGTCGATGTCCGGGTGCGACGCGAGGGCAGGGGCCTGGAGGTCGTGGTGCGCGATGACGGTGGTGGCTCGCAGCCGCCCAGCCCCCGCAGGGGCGGCAGCGGACTGGCCGGGCTGGCGGCCAGGGTGGAGGCGTTGGGCGGGACGCTCACCGCGGCGCGAGATGGTGACGGCTGGCGTACAAAGGCAACCATGCCCTTGGAGGGTCGATGAGCATCCGAGTCCTGTTGGCAGACGACGACGAGACGATCCGCAGCGCGTACGGGATCATCCTGGACGCCCAGCCCGACATCGAGGTCGTGGGTGAGGCCGCGGACGGTCAGGAGGCGCTTGAACTGGCCGAACGATTGCGCCCTGACGTGATCCTTGCGGACATCCGGATGCCGCGGGTCGACGGGCTGGAGCTGACCCGGCGGCTCGGCGGTGAGTTCCGGGTGGTTGTGGTGACCACCTTCGACCTGGACGAGTACGTGCACACGGCGATTCGCTCCGGAGCGGCCGGGTTTCTGCTGAAGAGGTCGGGCCCGACCCTGCTGGCAGAAGCGGTTCGAGCGGCGGTCGCGGGGGACGCCCTGATCAGTCCGCAGGTCACCGTCCGCCTGCTGCGGCAGCTGTCGCAGCCGAATCAGGGCCGACGGGAGGAGAACGAGGGGCGGGAAAGCCAGGAAAGGCAGGGCCGGTGGGGGCGGCAAGGGGCGCGGGAAAGGAAGAAGGAGCTGGCGATGGAGGGCGCACAGGGAGGCCCGGGCGGACAACTGTCGGGGGGTCCCTTCGAAGATCTCACCGGGCGTGAGACCGAGATCGCCAAGCTCGTGGCCAGCGGTGCGACCAACGCCGAGATCGCGGCTGAGCTTTTCATCGCGGCCGGCACGGTGAAGAACCACCTGGCCACGATCCAGCGGAAGATCGGCGCACGGAACCGGGTCGGCATTGCGGCCTGGGCCTGGGAGAGCAGCATCTGAGACCGGTCTCCATCGGGCGGCCCGCCTCCGTCGGCCCGCCCGCGGGTCGGCCTGCCCTGGACACCCTCCGCCAGGCCCTGGATCCGCCGCCCCGGCAAGCCCTCGCCCCTGCCGGCGCCGGCCTCACCGCCCCTCGCTCGCCACCCTTCGCGCTCGCCACCCCCTCCGCGCCCTCCACCCCGCCACTCCTCGCGCCCTCAACCCCTCCGTCTAACCGCCCTCAGCCCTCACCGCTCCCTGTTCGCGCGCTTGTGAACGAAGGGTCAAGCGGACGTTCGGTGGCTCGCCACCCCTGCGAGTGAGGCCCATTAACACGTCAACATGACGCCCGGAAATTTGCCGTGGGCGGAGCATAGTTGATATAGGAGCAGGCCGCTGACCAGCTGCTTCGCAGGTAAATGCGACTGGTTGTGATCATTTGACTTCTTTGCGTTGACAACTCTGGGCATGCTCACTTTCATCACCATTCAAGAGGTGTCGTAGATCACAAAGATCACGGTGAACTGCGTGTCGCAGATCACAAGCCGACGGGCATAGGATGCGCTCGTTCCAGGCTTTGTGAACTGCCTCACATGAGGTGGATCTCGGGAACTGGAACACGGGTCCACCACAGCGTGACCCGTCGGTTCCGATCTGCAGTCAAGGACGACTGGACGGAGGGAGCGGGGGCTATGAATGCCTACGCGCCGATCCTCGTACTCGGTGCCATCGCGGCGGCGTTCGCGGTCGGCTCCGTCGTGATGGCCTCACTGACCGGCCCCAAGCGATACAACCGGGCCAAGTTGGAGGCGTACGAGTGTGGCATCGAGCCGACCCCGCAGCCCGTGGGCGGCGGTCGGTTCCCGATCAAGTACTACCTGACGGCGATGCTCTTCATCGTCTTCGACATCGAGATCGTCTTCCTCTACCCGTGGGCGGTCAGCTTCGACGCCCTGGGGATCTTCGGGCTGGTCGAGATGCTCCTGTTCATCGCCACGGTCTTCGTCGCATACGCCTACGTCTGGCGGCGTGGCGGTCTGGAGTGGGACTGACCGCTGACCTTGTGAACGGGCGGACAAGCCCGAACGGGCGGACAAACCACAGGACTTGAGCCACTTGAGGGCATTGAGAGGGATCTGATGGGAATCGAGGAGAAGCTGCCGAGCGGCTTTCTGCTCACGAGTGTGGAGACGGCCGCCGGCTGGGTACGCAAGGCGTCGCTCTTCCCGGCCACCTTCGGACTGGCCTGCTGCGCGATCGAGATGATGACCACCGGAGCCGGTCGCTACGACCTGGCCCGGTTCGGCATGGAGGTGTTCCGGGGCTCCCCCCGGCAGGCCGACCTGATGATCGTGGCAGGGCGGGTGAGCCAGAAGATGGCCCCGGTGCTGCGCCAGGTGTACGACCAGATGCCCAACCCGAAGTGGGTCATCTCGATGGGCGTCTGCGCCTCGTCGGGCGGAATGTTCAACAACTACGCGATCGTGCAGGGCGTCGACCACATCGTTCCGGTGGACATCTACCTGCCCGGCTGTCCGCCCCGCCCGGAGATGCTGATGGACGCCATCCTGAAGCTGCACGACAAGATCCAGCACGAGCCGCTGGGCGTGAACAAGCGCCGGGCCGAGGAGTTGGGCGAGGCCCTGGCACTCCAGGCCACCCCGGTCAGCGAGATTCGGGGGCAGCTGCGATGACCTCGGAGAACACCCCGAACGCCAAGAACACCCCGAACGCCGAGAACGAGCCGACCGCCAAGAATGAGCCGACCGCCGAGAGCGTCCCCGCCTCGCGCCGGGAGATCCCGGTCGAGGTGGTCGGCCGACGCCAGGGCATGTTCGGTGCCCAGGGCAGCGGCGACACCTCCGGGTTCGGCGGCCTCGCCGCCCCGATCGCCCTGCCGTCCGCCAGCGAACGCCCCTACGGCGGCTGGTTCGACGAGGTGGCGGACGAGCTGGAGGGGGCGCTGGAGGAGCAGGGGCTCGCCCCGTCGGACGTCATCGAGAAGACCGTCGTCGACCGCTCCGAACTCACCTTCCACATCGCCCGCGAGCACCTGCTGAGGACCGCCCGCACCCTGCGCGACGACCCGGCGCTCCGCTTCGAGCTCTGCCTCGGCGTGAGCGGCGTGCACTACCCGGGCGACAAGGGCCGTGAGCTCCACGCGGTCTACCACCTGCGCTCGATCACCCACGGCCGGTTGCTGCGGCTGGAGGTCACCGCTCCGGACGCCGACCCACGCATCCCGTCCGTGGTGAGCGTCTATCCGACCAACGACTGGCACGAGCGCGAGGCCTACGACTTCTTCGGCCTGGTCTTCGAGGGCCACCCGGCCCTCACCCGGATCATGATGCCGGACGACTGGCTGGGTCACCCGCAGCGCAAGGACTACCCGCTCGGTGGCATCCCCGTCGAGTACAAGGGCGCCCAGATCCCGGCGCCCGACCAGCGGAGGTCGTACAGCTGATGACCACTCAACACGAGCAGGCGGCGCACTACGAAGAGGCGCAGCCCCGCGAGACCACCGAGGGCCGGGTCTTCACGGTCACCGGAGGCGACTGGGGCGAGGTGGTCGAGGCCGTCGGCCGCGCCGACGACGAACGCATCATCGTCAACATGGGCCCCCAGCACCCGTCCACCCACGGTGTGCTGCGCCTGATCCTGGAGATCGACGGCGAGACGGTGACGGAGGCCCGCTGCGGTATCGGCTACCTCCACACCGGTATCGAGAAGAACATGGAGTTCCGCAGCTGGGTCCAGGGCACCACCTTCGTGACCCGGATGGACTACCTGACCCCGCTGTTCAACGAGACCGCCTACTGCCTGGCGGTCGAGAAGCTGCTCGGGATCACCGACGACGTGCCCGATCGCGCGAGCGTCATCCGGGTCCTGATGATGGAGCTCAACCGGATCTCCTCGCACCTGGTCTGCCTGGCCACCGGCGGTATGGAGATCGGCTCCACCACCCTGATGATCTACGGCTTCCGGGACCGCGAACTGATCCTGGACGTCTTCGAGCTGGTCACCGGCCTGCGGATGAACCACGCGTACGTCCGCCCCGGCGGCCTGGCCCAGGACCTGCCGCCCGGCGCCGTCGACCAGATCCGTGAGGCGGTGAAGACGCTCCGCTCGCGGATGCACGAGTACGACAAGCTCGCCACCGGCAACCCGGTGTTCAAGGCCCGCCTGGTCGACGTCGGCTTCCTGGACCTGCCCGGCTGCCTGGCCCTCGGCGCGACCGGCCCGATCCTGCGGGCCACCGGCCTGCCGCACGACCTGCGCAAGACGGACCCGTACTGCGGCTACGAGGACTACGACTTCGAGGTGGCGATCGCCGACGGAGCCGACTCCTACGCCCGCTTCCTGATCCGGCTGGAGGAGATGCGGCAGTCGCTGCGGATCGTCGAGCAGTGCCTGGACCGGCTGCGTCCGGGCCCGGTCATGGTGGCGGACAAGAAGATCGCCTGGCCGGCCCAACTGGCCGTCGGCCCGGATGGGATGGGCAACTCGCTCGACCACATCCGCAAGATCATGGGCACCTCGATGGAGGCCCTGATCCACCACTTCAAGCTGGTCACCGAGGGCTTCCGGGTCCCGGTCGGGCAGGCGTACGCGGCGGTCGAGTCGCCCAAGGGCGAGCTCGGCGTGCACGTGGTCAGCGACGGCGGGACGCGCCCGTACCGGGTCCACTTCCGGGATCCGTCGTTCACCAATCTGCAGACGATGGCGGCGATGTGCGAGGGCGGCCAGGTGGCCGACGTGATCGTCGCGGTGGCCGGGATCGACCCGGTGATGGGAGGCGTGGACCGGTGACAGACGTCCAGTTGGGGATGCCGGCGCTGCCGGCCAGGCCGTACCCCGAGGAGGTGCACACCCGCCTCGCCGCCGACGCCCGGGAGCTGATCGGCCGCTACCCGGTGGCCCGGTCCGCGCTGCTGCCGCTGCTGCACCTGGTGCAGGCCGAGGAGGGCTTCGTCAGTCCGACCGGCATCCGGTTCTGCGCCGAGCAGTTGGACCTCACCACCGCCGAGGTCACCGCGGTGGCCACCTTCTACACCATGTACCGGCGCCGACCCGCCGGGAAGTACCACGTCGGGGTGTGCACCAACACGCTCTGCGCGGTGCTCGGCGGGGACCAGATCTTCGACGAGCTCCAGCAGCACCTCGGGATCCGCAACAACGAGACCACCGAGGACGGCGAGATCTCGATCGAGCACATCGAGTGCAACGCGGCCTGCGACTACGCCCCCGTGGTGATGGTCAACTGGGAGTTCTTCGACGACCAGACCCCCGAGAGCGCCAAGCGGCTGGTCGACGACCTGCGGGCGGGCCAGGAGGTCAGGCCCACCCGTGGCGCCCGGCTCTGCAGCTTCAAGGAGTCCGCCCGCATCCTGGCCGGCTTCCCCGACGAGCGCCCCGGTGCGGTGGACGAGTCCGGTGTGGGCGGTGCGCCCTCGCTCGCGGGCCTGCGCCTGGCCAAGGGCGAGGCCCTGCCCGGCACCGGCGGCACCAAGGTCGTCTCGCCCCGTCACGAAGGGACCGAAGCGTGATGACCTCCGCCGAGCCGGCCGAGAAGCTGCTCACCCCCGTGCTCTCCGCCTCCTGGGACGACAGCCGGCCCTGGACGCTCGCCACCTACCGGCGCCACGCCGGGTACGAGGGCCTGACGGCCGCCCTCGCCATGCCGCCGGACGACGTGATCGCCCTGGTCAAGGACGCCGGCCTGCGCGGTCGCGGCGGGGCGGGCTTCCCCACCGGCATGAAGTGGCAGTTCATCCCGCAGAACGACGGGAAGCCGCACTACCTGGTGGTCAACGCGGACGAGTCCGAGCCGGGTACCTGCAAGGACATCCCGCTGCTGTTCGCCAACCCGCACTCGCTGATCGAGGGCATGATCATCGCCTCGTACGCGATCCGCTGCAACCACGCCTTCATCTACCTGCGCGGCGAGGTCGTCCCGGTGCTGCGCCGGCTGCAGGCGGCCGTCGCCGAGGCCTACCAGGCCGGGCTGCTCGGCAGGGACATCCTGGGCTCCGGCATCGACCTCGACATCACCGTGCACGCGGGCGCCGGCGCCTACATCTGCGGTGAGGAGACGGCGCTGCTGGACTCGCTGGAGGGCCGTCGCGGCCAGCCGCGGCTCCGGCCGCCGTTCCCGGCCATCGCCGGGCTCTACGCCTGCCCGACGGTCGTCAACAACGTCGAGTCGATCGCCTCGGTACCGCCGATCCTGGCCCGGGGCAAGGAGTGGTTCAAGGGCCTGGGCACCGAGAAGTCCCCCGGTTTCACGCTCTACTCGCTCTCCGGCCACGTCACCAACCCCGGCCAGTACGAGGCCCCGCTCGGCATCACCCTGCGCCAGCTGCTCGACATCAGCGGCGGCATCCGGTCCGGTCACCGGCTCAAGTTCTGGACCCCGGGCGGCTCCTCCACCCCGATGTTCACCGACGAGCACCTCGACGTCCCGCTGGACTACGAGGGCGTCGGCGCGGCCGGCTCGATGCTCGGCACCAAGGCCCTGCAGATCTTCGACGAGACCACCTGCGTGGTGCGGGCCGTCACCCGTTGGACGGAGTTCTACGCCCACGAGTCCTGCGGCAAGTGCACCCCCTGCCGCGAGGGGACGTACTGGCTGGTCCAGCTGCTGAAGCGGATCGAGTCCGGTGAGGGCGTCGACGGGGACCTGGAGAAGCTCCTCGACATCGCCGACAACATCAACGGCAAGTCCTTCTGCGCCCTGGGCGACGGCGCGGCGAGCCCGATCGTCTCCTCACTCCAGCACTTCCGGGCCGAGTACGAGCAGCACCTCGCCGAGCGGCGCTGCCCGTTCGACCCGGCCGCCTCCACCGTCTGGGCCGACGGCCCCCGCCCCGGCCACCAGTCCGCCACCGAAAGGGAGGTGCACGCGTGACGATCACAGAGCCATCCACCTCCAAGGCAGCGGTCGAACTGGTCACGCTCACCATCGACGGCGTCGAAGTGCAGGTCCCCAAGGGGACGTTGGTGATCCGGGCCGCCGAGCAGATCGGCACCCAGATCCCGCGCTTCTGCGACCACCCGCTGCTCGACCCGGCCGGCGCCTGCCGGCAGTGCATCGTCGAGATCGAGGGTCAGCGCAAGCCCGTCGCCTCGTGCACCATCCCGGTCGCCGAGGGCATGGTGGTCCGGACGCAGGTCAGCTCGCCGGTCGCCGAGAAGGCGCAGCGCGGCGTGATGGAGCTGCTGCTGATCAACCACCCGCTGGACTGCCCGGTCTGCGACAAGGGCGGCGAGTGCCCGCTGCAGAACCAGGCGATGTCCACCGGCGACGTCGACTCCCGCTTCGAGGGGATGAAGCGGACGTACGAGAAGCCGATCCCGCTGAGCACCCAGGTGCTGCTGGACCGCGAGCGCTGTGTGCTCTGCGCCCGCTGTACCCGGTTCTCGCAGCAGATCGCCGGGGACCCGTTCATCGACCTGATCGAGCGCGGAGCCCTGCAGCAGGTCGGCATCGGGGACGCGGAGCCGCTCGACTCCTACTTCTCCGGCAACACCATCCAGATCTGCCCGGTCGGCGCGCTCACCTCGGCGGCTTATCGTTTCCGCTCCCGCCCGTTCGACCTGGTCTCCTCGCCGAGCGTCTGCGAGCACTGCTCCGCGGGCTGCGCGCAGCGCACCGACCACCGGCGCGGCAAGGTGCTGCGCCGACTGGCGGGCGAGGACCCGGCGGTGAACGAGGAGTGGAACTGCGACAAGGGCCGGTTCGCCTTCCGGTACGCGCAGCAGCGCGACCGGATCACCACCCCGCTGGTCCGCGAGAACGGTGAACTCGTGCCCGCCTCCTGGCCGGAGGCGCTGGCGAAGGCCGCCGAGGGCCTGCGCGGCGCCCGCACCGGGGTGCTCACCGGAGGCCGGGTCACCGTCGAGGACGCCTACGCGTACGCCAAGTTCGCCCGGGTGGTGCTCGGCACCAACGACGTGGACTTCCGGTCCCGCCCGCACAGCGGCGAGGAGGCGGACTTCCTGGCCGCGGCCGTCGCTGGCCGGGGCGTCGACCTCGACGGCGAGGGCGTCACCTACGACGAGCTGGAGGAGGCACCGGCCGTGCTGCTCGCGGGCTTCGAGCCCGAGGAGGAGTCGCCGATCGCCTTCCTGCGGCTGCGCAAGGCCAACCGGGCCCGCGGCCTCAAGGTGTTCTCGATCGCCGCGTACGGCTCCCGGGGCCTGGCCAAGCTGCACGGTGCGCTGCTGCCGGCCGCCCCCGGCACCGAGGCCGAGTGGCTCGCCGCCCTCGCCTCCGACGAGCCGCTGAACGACGACGCGGGCCGCGCCGCCGAGCTGCTGCGCACCCCCGGCGCCGTGATCCTGGCCGGCGAGCGGCTGGCCGCCGCCCCCGGTGCGCTGACCGCCGCGCTGCGCCTCGCACACGCCACCGGCGCCCGGCTCGCCTGGATCCCGCGCCGGGCCGGTGAGCGCGGCGCCGTCGAGGCCGGCACGCTGCCCGGGCTGCTGCCCGGCGGCCGCCCGGTCTCCGTGCCGGCCGCCCGGGCCGAGGCCGCCGCGGCCTGGGGGGTGGCCGAGCTCCCGGCCCGGCTCGGCCGGGACACCGACCAGATCCTGGCGGCCGCCGCCGCGGGGGACCTGGACGCCCTGCTGGTCGGCGGTGTCGACCCGGACGACCTACCGGATCCGGTGCTCGCCGAGGAGGCGCTGGCCGGGGTCGGCTTCGTGGTCTCCCTGGAGCTGCGCCCGTCCGCCGTCACCGCGCAGGCCGATGTGGTGCTGCCGGTCGCGGCGGTGGCCGAGAAGGCCGGGACGTTCCTGGACTGGGAGGGCCGGGTGCGGATGTTCGAGGCCGCGCTCAAGCCCGACCAGCAGATGGGACGCCACCTCCACCCGGACCTGTGGGTGCTGAACATGCTGGCGGACGCGCTGGGCCACCGGCTCGGCCTGTCCGACGTCCGGTCCGCCCGGCTGGAGCTGGACGGCTTCACACCGTGGACCGGGGACCGCTCCGCCGACCCCGCCGCCCACCCCGGGCTGCTGCCCCGGCCGGCCACCGGCCAGGCGGTCCTGGCGGGTTGGCGCCTCCTGCTGGACGAGGGCTCGCTCCAGCAGGGCGATCCGCACCTGGCCGGTACCCGGCACCCGGCGGTCGCCCGGATCTCCCCGGTCACCGCGAAGGAGATCGGCGCCGGCGAGAGCGGCCCCGAGGAGTCCGGTGCCACCGCGGCGCTGCGACTGACCGGCCCGGCCGGCTCGCTCACCCTGCCGCTGGAGATCGCCGAGGACATCCCCGACCGCACGGTCTGGATCCCGCTGAACTCCACCCCGGGCGGCGCGTACCGGGCGCTCGGCACCACGGTCGGCCACCTGGTCACCATCGCCGCCGACAGCATCGCCGCAGACCAGGACACCGCCGACCAGGCCACCACCGACCCGGCCGCCCGGAGCACGGACCCGGCCACCGCCGCCGCGCCCACCGGCACCACCACCGTCGACGCCGCGGCGAAGACGGCCGCCACGAGCACCGAGGGGGAGCAGTGAACCTCGCCGCGTACGAGACCCTGGGCTTCTTCGGCCGCGACCCCTGGTGGCTGGTGCTGCTCAAGGCGGTCTTCTGCTTCGCCTTCCTGGTCGGCACGGTGCTGATCGCGATCGTCTGGGAGCGCAAGGTGGTGGCCTGGATGCAACTGCGCATCGGGCCCAACCGGCACGGCCCGTGGGGCCTGCTGCAGTCGCTCGCCGACGGCGTGAAGCTGGCGCTCAAGGAAGACCTGGTGGTCAAGGGCGCCGACAAGGCGGTCTACATCCTGGCCCCGATCGTCTGCGCCATCCCCGCGTTCATGGCCTTCGCGGTGATCCCGTTCGGCCCGGCCGGTGACGAGGTGTCCATCTTCGGCACCCGGACGCCGCTGCAGCTCACCGACTTCCCGGTGGCGCTGCTGTACATCCTGGCCACCGCCTCGGTCGGCATCTACGGCATCGTGCTGGCCGGCTGGTCCTCCGGCTCGACGTACCCGCTGCTCGGCGGGCTGCGCTCGTCCGCGCAGATGATCAGCTACGAGATCGCGATGGGCCTGTCCTTCGCGGCGGTGTTCATCTACTCGGGCTCGATGTCCACCTCGGAGATCGTCTCCTCGCAGCAGCCCACCTGGTTCGCGGTGCTGCTGCCGGTGTCCTTCATCGTCTACATCATCGCGATGGTCGGCGAGACCAACCGGGCGCCGTTCGACCTCCCGGAGGCCGAGGGCGAGCTGGTCGGCGGCTTCAACACCGAGTACTCCTCGCTGAAGTTCGCGATGTTCATGCTGGCCGAGTACGTCAACATGGTCACCGTCTCGGCCGTCGCCTCCACGCTCTTCCTGGGCGGCTGGCGGGCCCCCTGGCCGGTCTCCACCTTCTGGGAGGGGGCCAACCACGGCTGGTGGCCGATGCTCTGGATCATCCTGAAGATCCAGCTCCTGCTGTTCTTCTTCATCTGGCTCCGCGGCACCCTGCCCCGGCTGCGCTACGACCAGTTCATGAAGCTCGGCTGGAAGGTCCTGATCCCGGTCTCGCTGGTCTGGCTGGTGATGGTGGCCAGTGTCCGCGCCCTGCGCAACGAGGGCTACGACTTCGGCGAGGTGGTGCTGTACGTCGGTGCACCGGTCGCCGCGATCCTGCTGCTCGCCCTGCTGCGGGACTTCCTGCGGCGCAAGCCCGAGCCGGAGGAGGCCGCACCCGGCGGGGAGTTCGACCCGATGGCGGGCGGCTACCCGGTGCCGCCGCTGCCCGGCCAGCAGCTCCCGCCCGTTCCGCGCCGGCGCAGCCGCGCCCCGAAGCAACTCCAGGACGCCCTCAACGGGGCCGACCATTCCGAAGGGAGCTGAACCGAGATGTCGTCCGACGAGCCGACTGCGCCTGATTCAACTGAAAGGCCATCGATTCTCGGCCCGGCCGCCGGCTTCGGCGTGACCTTCAAGGCCATGTTCAAGAAGCGGCTGACCGAGCAGTACCCGGAGCAGAAGAAGCCCACCGCCCCGCGCTTCCACGGCCGCCACCAGCTGAACCGCCACCCGGACGGCCTGGAGAAGTGCGTCGGCTGCGAGCTGTGCGCCTGGGCCTGCCCGGCCGACGCGATCTACGTGGAGGGTGCCGACAACCGGGACGAGGAGCGCTACTCGCCCGGAGAGCGGTACGGCGCGGTCTACCAGATCAACTACGCCCGCTGCATTCTGTGCGGGCTCTGCATCGAGGCCTGCCCGACCCGCGCGCTGACCATGACCAACGAGTACGAGCTGGCGGACTCCTCGCGCCGGGACCTGATCTTCACCAAGGAGCAGCTGCTGGTCGGCCTCTCCGAGGGCATGGTCGACTCCCCGCACGCCTACTACCCGGGCGCCGACGAGGGCGCGTACTACCGGGGCGAGATCACCGCGGCCGCGCCGGACACCGTGCAGCAGGAGCGTTCCGACCGGGAGCCGGAGGTGCAGAAGTGACCGCCATGACCCTTGCGGCCACCGGAACCACCTCGACCGGGGAGGCCGTCCAGTTCTGGGTGCTCGCGGTGATCGCCGTGGGCGGCGCGCTCGGCATGCTGCTGATGCGCAAGGCCGTGCACAGCGCGCTCTGCCTGGCCGCCACCATGCTCGCCCTGGCGGTCTGCTACATGGCCGAGGGCGCGGTGTTCCTGGGCGTGGTGCAGATCGTCGTCTACACCGGCGCGATCATGATGCTGTTCCTGTTCGTGGTGATGCTGGTCGGCGTCACCAGCGCCGACTCGCTGAAGGAACAGCTGAAGGGGCAGCGGTTCGCCGCCCTGCTGTGCGGGCTCGGGTTCGGCGTGCTGCTGATCGCGGGGATCGCCAACGCCAGGCTGGACACCTTCTCGGGGCTGGCCGAAGCCAATGCCGAGGGCAACGTCCAGGGCCTGGCCCGGCTGATCTTCACGAAGTACGTCTGGGCCTTCGAGGTCACCGGCGCGCTGCTGATCACCGCGGCGATCGGCGCCATGGTGCTCACCCACCGCGAGCACGTGAAGGCCCCGAAGACCCAGCGCGAGCTGGCCGCCCAGCGCGTCATGGACAACATCCAGCTGCCGCCGCTGCCCGCCCCCGGCGTGTACGCCCGGCACAACGCGGTGGACATCCCCGGCCTGCTGCCGGACGGCACGATCGCCGAGGACTCGGTGATGGAGACCCTGCGCGAGCGCGGCCAGATCCGCGACGTCAGCCAGGAGATGCTCCAGCGGATGGCCGAGCTGGAGTCCACCACCGCCGACTGGCTGGGTCGGCCGCCGTCCGAGCGGCCGCCGGTCACCGGGCCGCGCAAGTCGCTGGAGCCGGTGCCGAACGGCACCGCCGGGCCTGCCAACCATGAGGAGGGGGCGGAGTGAATCCGGTCAACTACCTTTATCTCTCCGCTCTGTTGTTCACCATCGGCGCCTCCGGCGTGCTGATCCGGCGCAATGCGATCGTGCTGTTCATGTGCGTCGAGCTGATGCTCAACGCCTCGAACCTGGCCCTGGTCACCTTCTCCCGGCTGCACGGCAACCTGGACGGCCAGATCATCGCGTTCTTCACCATGGTGGTCGCGGCGGCCGAGGTCGTGGTCGGCCTCGCCATCATCGTGTCCATCTTCCGGACCAGGCACTCGGCTTCGGTCGATGACAGCAACCTGATGAAGCTGTAGGCGGAGGGCCTTCGGTGAACTCTCTCATTCCGCTGCTCGTGGCGGCCCCGCTGGCCGGCGCCGCCCTGCTGCTGCTCGGCGGCCGCGTCTTCGACCGGTACGGCCACTGGCTGGCCACCGCGCTCGCCGCGCTGTCCTTCGGCTTCGGCCTGACACTCTTCTTCGACATGCTGGGCCGTGACGCCGACCAGCGGGCCGTCACCGAGCACCTGTTCAGCTGGATCCCGGTGAACGGTTTCCAGGCCGACGTGGCGTTCCAGCTCGACCAGCTGTCCGTCACCTTCGTCCTGCTGATCTCCGGCGTCGGCACCCTGATCCACATCTACTCGATGGGCTACATGGCGCACGACGAGCGCCGGCGCCGCTTCTTCGCGTACCTGAACCTGTTCCTGGCGGCCATGCTGCTGCTGGTGCTGGCCGACAACTACCTCCTGCTGTACGTTGGCTGGGAGGGCGTGGGCCTCGCCTCGTACCTGCTGATCGGGTTCTGGCAGCACAAGCCGAGTGCCGCGACGGCCGCCAAGAAGGCGTTCATCGTCAACCGGGTCGGCGACATGGGCCTCTCCATCGCGATCATGCTGATGTTCGTGGAGTTCGGCTCCTTCGCCTTCGAGCCGATCCTCGGCTCGGAGGGGACGGCCGGGGCCGCGGGCCAGGCGAGCGAGGGCAAGCTGACCGCGATCGCCCTGATGCTGCTGCTGGCGGCCTGCGGCAAGTCCGCCCAGGTGCCGCTGCAGTCCTGGCTCGGGGATGCCATGGAGGGCCCGACCCCGGTCTCGGCCCTGATCCACGCGGCCACCATGGTGACCGCCGGCGTCTACCTGATCACCCGCTCCGGTGCGATCTTCAACCTGGCGCCGGACGCGCAGACCGCCGTGGTGGTGGTCGGTGCGGTGACGCTGCTGTTCGGTGCGATCGTCGGTTGCGCCAAGGACGACATCAAGAAGGCGCTGGCCGGCTCGACCATGTCGCAGATCGGCTACATGATCCTGGCGGCGGGCCTCGGCCCGATCGGCTACGCCTTCGCGATCATGCACCTGGTGACGCACGGCTTCTTCAAGGCCGGCCTGTTCCTCGGCGCCGGATCGGTCATGCACGGCATGAACGACGAGGTGAACATGCGTCACTTCGGCGGCCTGCGCAAGTACATGCCGATCACCTTCGTCACCTTCGGGCTCGGCTACCTGGCCATCATCGGCTTCCCCGGGCTGTCCGGCTTCTTCTCCAAGGACAAGATCATCGAGGCGGCCTTCGCCAAGGGCGGCACCGAGGGTTGGATCCTCGGTCTCTGCACCCTGGTCGGCGCCGCCGTCACCGCGTTCTACATGACCCGGGTGATGATCCTGACCTTCTTCGGCGAGAAGCGCTGGCAGCCGGACGCCGAGGGCCACGACCCGCACCCGCACGAGTCGCCGAAGAGCATGACCATCCCGATGATCGTGCTGGCCTTCGGCTCGGTGTTCGCCGGCGGACTGTTCGTCCTGAACAGCTCCTTCGTCGACTGGCTGGAGCCGGTCACCGGTCACTCCGAGGGCCACTCGCCGCTCTCCCCGCTGGTGGTCACCGTGCTCGCCACGGTCTGCATGCTGGCCGGCGTCGCGCTCGCGTACCTGATGTACGGCCGTTCCGCCGTCCCCGTGGTGGCGCCGGTCGGCTCCCCGCTCACCCGCGCGGCCCGCCGGGACCTCCTCCAGGACGACTTCAACCACGCCGTCCTGGTCCGCCCCGGCTCGGCGCTCACTGCGGCGCTGGTCTACTTCGACAGCCGGGGCCTGGACGGCCTGGTCAACGGACTGGCCGCGGCCATCGGAGGCATCTCCAGCCGGGTGCGCCGGATCCAGAACGGCTACGTCCGCTCGTACGCGCTCTCCATGTTCGGCGGCACGCTGGTGCTGGTCGCCACGACTCTCCTGATGAGGTCCGTCTGATGGACAGGAAAAACACAGACCGTCAGGGAGGTGTCGCATGAGCGCCCTGCTGACCGCGACCTGCGCCGTCCCGGCGGCCGGCGCGGTGCTCACCGCCGCGCTGCCCGCCGGGTCCACCGAGGCCCGGCGCCGCACCACCAAGGTGGTCGCCCTGGGCGTCTCGGCCGTCACCCTGGCGCTGGCCGCCGTGGTGACCGCCCGCTTCGACCCGGACGGCGCGCGCTACCAGCTGACCGAGTCCTACAGCTGGATCCGCTCCTTCGGCATCACCTTCTCGCTCGGGGTGGACGGCATCGGCGCCGTCCTCGCCCTGCTCACCGCCGTGCTGGTGCCGGTCGTCATGCTCGCCTCCTGGCACGACGCCGACCCGGGGCCCGCCGCGCCGGACGGGACGTTCGAGAACAGGCGCCGCACCCAGGGCTTCTTCGCCCTGATCCTGGCGGTGGAGGCGATGGTGATCGTCTCCTTCTACGCCACCGACGTCTTCCTCTTCTACGTCTTCTTCGAAGCCATGCTGATCCCGATGTACTTCCTGATCGGCGGCTTCGGGGACCGGGCCGGCGGCCCGGAGTCCTCCCGTCAGCGGTCCTACGCGGCGGTCAAGTTCCTGCTGTACAACCTGCTCGGCGGGCTGGTCATGCTGGCCGCCGTGATCGGCCTGTACGTGATCGCGCAGGACCAGGGCTTCGGCACCTTCGACCTGCCCACCCTGACCGGCGCGATCGCCGACGGCCGGCTGGTGCTCAGCGGCACCGCCGAGAAGGCGCTGTTCCTCGGCTTCTTCTTCGCCTTCGCGGTGAAGGCCCCGCTCTGGCCGCTGCACACCTGGCTGCCGAACGCGATGGGCGAGTCCACCGCCGGAACGGCCGTCCTGATCACCGCCGTGGTGGACAAGGTCGGCACCTTCGCGATGCTCCGGTTCTGCCTGGGCCTCTTCCCGGAGGCCTCCAAGACCTTCGGTCCGGCGATCATGGTGCTCTCGGTGATCGGCATCCTCTACGGCGCCCTGCTGGCCATCGGCCAGAAGGACATCAAGCGGCTGGTCGCCTACGCCTCGATCTCGCACTTCGGGTTCATCATCATGGGCATCTTCGCGCTGACCAGCCAGGGTCAGAGCGGAGCCACCCTCTACATGGTCAACCACGGCATCTCCACCGCCGCGTGGATGCTGGTGGCCGGCTTCCTGATCTCCCGCCGCGGCTCGCGCCTGATCGCCGACTACGGCGGCGTGCAGAAGGTGGCACCGGTCCTCGCCGGGACGTTCCTGATCGGCGGTCTGGCCACCCTGTCGCTGCCCGGACTGGCACCCTTCGTCAGCGAGTTCCTGGTGCTGGTGGGCACGTTCACCCGCTACCCGGCGCTCGGCATCGTCGCCACCTTCGGCATCGTGCTGGCCGCGCTGTACGCCCTGGTGCTCTACCAGCGCACCATGACCGGCCCGGTCAAGGAGGGGGTCCGCGACATGCCGGACCTCAAGGTGCGCGAGCTCGCCGTCGTCGCCCCGCTGGTGGCGCTGACCGTCCTGCTCGGCGTCTACCCGAAGCCGCTCACCGACATCGTCAACCCCTCGGTGGACGCGACGCTCTCGCAGATCCACGAGACCGACCCGGCACCGGCCCACCCGGTCGCCGCCACCTCAGGAGGTGACCACAAGTGAGCACCACCGGATGGCTCGCCGCCGCAGGGGGCAACACCTCCAGCATTCCGGCGCCGCACGTCGAGTACGGGCAGCTCTCCCCGATGCTGGTGGTGTTCGGCGCCGCCGTGGCCGGCATCCTGCTGGAGGCCTTCCTGCCTCGCCGGCACCGGCACTGGGCCCAGGTGACGCTGGCCCTGACCGGTTTGATCGGGGCGTTCATCGCCGTGGTGGTGCTGGCCTCCGAGGGCTACGGCTCCACCAAGGTCGACCTGCTGGCCATGGGCTCGGTCGCGCTCGACGGGCCCGCGCTGTTCCTCCAGGGCGTCATCCTGCTGGCCTCCGTGGTGGCCGTGCTCACCTACGCGGAGCGCAGGTTGGAGCCCAAGGCGGGCGGTGAGCCGGCCGACGCCTTCGCCGCCCAGGCCTCCGCCACCCCCGGCGGCGAGCAGGAGCGCGCCGCGGTCCGGGCCGGCTTCGCGACCAGCGAGGTCTTCCCGCTCACCATGTTCGCGGTCGGCGGGATGCTCCTCTTCCCCGCGGCCAACGACCTGCTGACCATGTTCGTCGCGCTGGAGGTCTTCTCCCTCCCGCTCTACCTGCTCTGCGCGCTGGCCCGCCGCCGCCGGCTGCTCTCCCAGGAGGCGGCGGTCAAGTACTTCCTGCTCGGTGCCTTCGCCTCGGCGTTCTTCCTGTTCGGCACCGCCCTGCTGTACGGCTACGCGGGCAGCGTCCGGCTCGGTGAGATCTCGGACGTCATCTCCGGCAAGGCCCTGGCCACGCCGGCCCTGCTGAGCACCACCCAGAACGACGCGCTGCTGCTCGTCGGCCTGGCACTGCTCTCCGTCGGCCTGCTCTTCAAGGTCGGCGCGGTGCCGTTCCACTCCTGGACCCCGGACGTGTACCAGGGCGCCCCCACTCCGGTGACCGGCTTCATGGCGGCGGCCACCAAGGTGGCGGCCTTCGGCGCGTTCCTGCGGCTGTTCTACGTGGCCTTCCCCGGCCTGCGGCTGGACTGGCGACCGGTGATGTGGGGGGTGGCGATCCTCACCATGGTGGTCGGCGCCGTCCTCGCCGTCACCCAGCAGGACGTGAAGCGGCTGCTCGCCTACTCCTCCATCGCGCACGCCGGCTTCATCCTGACCGGGGTGATCGCCACCAGCAAGCAGGGCCTGAGCTCGGTGCTGTTCTACCTGCTGGCGTACTCGTTCGTGACGCTCGGTGCCTTCGCCGTGGTCACCCTGGTGCGGGACTCCAAGGGCGAGGCCACCCACCTCTCCAGCTGGGCCGGCCTCGGCCGGCGCTCCCCGCTGGTCGCGGCGGTCTTCGCGCTGTTCCTGCTGGCCTTCGCGGGCATCCCGCTCACCTCCGGCTTCACCGGGAAGTTCGCGGTCTTCCAGGCCGCGGCGGCCGGTGGCGCCACCCCGCTGGTGATCGTGGGTGTGCTCAGCTCCGCGGTGGCCGCCTTCTTCTACATCCGGGTCATCGTGCTGATGTTCTTCTCCGACCCGCAGCCGGGCGGCCCGACGGTCGCGATCCCCAGCGCCTTCACGGCGACGGCGATCGGCATCGGAGTCCTGGTCACCCTCGGCCTGGGGCTGCTCCCGCAGTACTTCCTCGACCTGGCGTCGAAGGCCTCGCTCTTCGTCCGCTGAACCGTCGGGGACCGGAGGACCCCCGCCAACCCCCGGGGACCGGCGGACCCCCGAGTGCCCGTCACCGCCGTCCCGTCCGGGCCGCGCCCTTATTCGCGTGGCCCGGACGAGCCGTCTCCAGGGCCAGCCCTGACCAGCCGATCCGGCCCGACCATGACAGGATCCGCACGCCCGTGCAGTGATCCACTCGTGACCGGATACCCTGCCTGTATGGCCAGCGGCGGCACTCAGGGACCAGGCCGCTAGATCGACCAGGGACAGAGGAGTGGTCTTCGTGACCGTCGTGGGACCCTTTGGGCTCAGCGTGCAGGACCGCGATCTGACCCGCGATGTCCAGGCCGGGATGGACGCGGTCGAGGCCGCCCTCAACGAGGCCGTGAAGAGCGACGTCCCGTTCATCACCGTGACCGCCAGCCACCTCATCGAGGCCGGCGGCAAGCGCTTCCGCCCCCTGCTGGTGATGCTCGCCGCCCAGTTCGGCGACCCCTACGCCCCCGGTGTGGTGCCCGCGGCCGTCGTCGTCGAGCTGACCCACCTCGCCACGCTCTACCACGACGACGTCATGGACGAGGCCCCCGTGCGCCGCGGCGCCCCGAGCGCCAACTCGCGCTGGGACAACTCGGTCGCCATCCTCACCGGCGACTTCCTCTTCTCCCGCGCCTCCCAGGTGCTCGCCGACCTCGGCCCGGAGGCCGTCCGGCTCCAGGCCGACGCGTTCGAACGGCTGGTCACCGGCCAGATCCTGGAGACCGCCGGCCCCGGCCCGGACGACGACGCGCTGCACCACTACCTCGACGTGCTGTCCGGCAAGACCGGCTCGCTGATCGCGGTCTCCTGCCGGATCGGTGCGCTGATGGCCGGCGCCGAGTCCTGGGTGACCGACATCCTCGCCGCGTACGGCGAGCGGATCGGCATGGCCTTCCAGCTGGCCGACGACGTCCTCGACATCGCCAGCGACGGCCACGAGTCCGGCAAGACCCCCGGCACCGACCTGCGCGAGGGCGTCCCGACCCTGCCGATCCTGCTGCTCCAGCAGATGCCGGCGGACGAGTCCGACCCCGCCGACCACCGGCTGCGCGAGCTGCTCACCCTCGACCTCACCGATGACGGGCTGCACGCCGAGGCGCTGCGCCTGCTGCGCCGGCACCCGGCGCTGGAGCACGCCCGCCGGGAGACCCTCCGGCACGCCGAGGAGGCCCGCGCGTTGCTCGACCCGCTGCCCGAGGGCCCGGCCAAGGCCGCACTGCAGGGGCTGTGCGACGCGGTGGCGATCCGCACCATGTGATCGCCGGTGACGGCCCGGTGATCTTCCGTGACCGGTGCTCGGGTGGCCGGGCCCCGGTGTCCGGCTTTGCCGCCCGACCGGTGCGCGAGTAGGGAAGACTGAGCCCGTCAGCTCTGCCCACCGGAAGGTCACCATGCTTCGCGTCGTCATCGCCGAGGACTCCGTACTGCTGCGGGAGGGCCTGACCAGGCTGCTGACCGACCGGGGCCTGGAGGTCGTCGCAGGCGTCGGGGACGGCGAGGCGCTGCTGAAGGCCGTCCACGAGCTCTCCGCCGCCGACGCGCTCCCCGACGTGGTGGTGGCCGACGTCCGGATGCCCCCGACCCACACCGACGAGGGCGTGCGCGCCTGCGTCACGCTCCGCGGCCTCTACCCGGAGCTGGGCGTGCTGGTGCTCTCGCAGTACGTCGAGGAGCGGTACGCCTCCGAGCTGCTGGCCGGATCCACCCGCGGTGTCGGCTACCTGCTGAAGGACCGGGTCGCCGAGGTGCGCGAGTTCGTCGACGCGGTGGTCCGGGTCGCCCAGGGCGGGACGGCACTGGACCCGGAGGTGGTCCAGCAGCTGCTCAGCCGCAGCCGCAAGGGCGACGTCCTGGCCGGGCTGACCCCGCGCGAGCGCGAGGTGCTGGGCCTGATGGCCGAGGGCCGCACCAACGCGGCGGTGGCCAAGCAGCTGGTCGTCTCGGACGGCGCGGTGGAGAAGCACGTCAGCAACATCTTCCTCAAGCTCGGCCTGGCCCAGAGCCCCGAGGACCACCGCCGGGTGCTGGCGGTGCTCACCTATTTGAATTCCTAGCCGGAGCAGCCGGCGCGATCGACGCGCGCCGATCGGCCGCCACGGGCGGCCCGGTCATTCGCGGTCGGTCGATCATTCGTGGCCGGTCGGCCGTTCCCGATCGACCGGCCACTGCGAGCACCCCCGGGCGGAATGAACCCGGGGGTTTTTCGCCTTCTACCGACATACGGAGGTGATTTCCCGCCGCATGGGGCAGTTCCGTCCCAGGCAATCCTTACCCGCATAGGATGCGAGAGGTGCACCAGGCGGACGGGGCACACGGCTCACGCCCGCGGCTGGTTCCCACGAGGAGGTCCGCGGCAGTGACCAGTCAGGTCGATCAGTCAGAGGCAGTGGACGGCTCGGACGGCGACGAAGGCCGCTCCGGGCCCGGTGAGGGCCGCTCCGGTCCCACCGTGCCGCCCACTTCGCAGCCAAGGCGCGCCAAGCCGATCCGCAGACTGGACCGGGTGATCATCCGCTTCGCCGGTGACTCCGGGGACGGCATGCAGCTCACCGGTGACCGCTTCACCTCGGAGACGGCGTCCTTCGGCAACGACCTCTCCACCCTGCCCAACTTCCCGGCCGAGATCCGTGCCCCTGCCGGCACCCTGCCGGGCGTCTCGTCCTTCCAACTGCACTTCGCCGACCACGACATCCTGACCCCGGGGGACGCGCCCAACGTCCTGGTGGCGATGAACCCGGCCGCCCTCAAGGCCAACCTGCCCGACCTGCCGCGCGGCGCCGAGATCATCGTCAACACCGACGAGTTCACCAAGCGCGCGCTGGCCAAGGTCGGCTACCCGGCCGACCCGCTCGCCGACGGCTCGCTCGAGACCTACCACCTGCACAAGGTGCCGCTCACCACGCTGACCCTGGAGGCGCTCAAGGAGAGCGGCCTGGCCCGCAAGGACGCCGAGCGGGCCAAGAACATGTTCGCGCTGGGCCTGCTCTCCTGGATGTACCACCGGCCCACCCACGGCACCGAGTCCTTCCTGCGCAGCAAGTTCGCCCGCAAGCCGCAGATCGCCGAGGCGAACATCACCGCCTTCCGGGCGGGTTGGAACTTCGGCGAGACCACCGAGACCTTCGCGGTCTCCTACGAGGTGCCGCCGGCCAAGCTGCCCCCGGGCCGCTACCGCAACATCTCCGGCAACCTCGCGCTGTCCTACGGCCTGATCGCCGCCTCCGACCGCTCCGGGCTGCCGCTCTACCTCGGCTCGTACCCGATCACCCCGGCCTCGGACATCCTGCACGAGCTGAGCCGGCACAAGAACTTCGGCGTGCGCACCTTCCAGGCCGAGGACGAGATCGCCGGTATCGGTGCGGCGCTCGGTGCGGCCTTCGGCGGGGCGCTCGGGGTGACGACCACCTCGGGCCCGGGCGTGGCGCTGAAGAGCGAGACCATCGGCCTGGCCGTCTCGCTCGAACTGCCGCTGCTGGTGGTGGACATCCAGCGCGGCGGCCCGTCCACCGGCCTGCCGACCAAGACCGAGCAGGCGGACCTGCTGCAGGCGATGTTCGGGCGCAACGGCGAGGCGCCGGTGCCGATCGTGGCCCCCGCGACCCCGGCCGAGTGCTTCGACGCGGCGCTGGAGGCGGCCCGGATCGCGGTCACCTACCGCACCCCGGTGTTCCTGCTCTCGGACGGCTACCTGGCCAACGGCTCCGAGCCGTGGCGCATCCCCGCCGTCGAGGAACTCCCGGAGATCAAGCCGGACTTCGCCACTGGTCCGAACCGCGAGGACGGCTCCTTCTGGCCGTACCAGCGCGACCCCAAGACGCTGGCCCGCCCGTGGGCGGTGCCCGGCACGCCCGGTCTGGAGCACCGGATCGGCGGCATCGAGAAGCAGGACGGCACGGGCAACATCAGCTACGACCCGGCCAACCACGACTTCATGGTCCGCACCCGGCAGGCCAAGGTGGACGGCATCGCGGTGCCCGCCCTGGAGGTCGACGACCCCAGCGGCGAGGCCAGGGTGCTGGTGCTCGGCTGGGGCTCGACGTACGGCCCGATCACCGCGGCGGTCCGCCGGGTCCGGGCGGACGGCGGCCGGGTGGCCCAGACGCACCTGCGCAACCTCAACCCCTTCCCGGCCAACCTGGGTGCGGTGCTGAGGAGTTACGACAAGGTGATCGTCCCCGAGATGAACCTCGGGCAGCTGGCCCTGCTGCTGCGCGCCAAGTACCTGGTGGACGCGCAGTCCTACAACCAGGTACGCGGACTGCCCTTCAAGGCGGCGCAGTTGGCGGACGTGCTGTGGGCGGCAATCGGCAACCTGGAAGGCGACGAGAACGATGACTGACGACCGGTTCCCCTCGCTGAAGCTGGTGCCGAAGGCCGAGGCGCCGCAGAGCGGCAAGGACTTCAAGACCGACCAGGAGGTCCGCTGGTGCCCCGGCTGCGGGGACTACGCGATCCTGGCCGCGGTGCAGGCGTTCATGCCGGAACTGGGGATCAGACGGGAGAACACCGTCTTCGTCTCCGGTATCGGGTGTTCCTCGCGTTTCCCGTACTACATGAACACCTATGGGGTGCACTCGATCCACGGCCGGGCGCCGGCGATCGCCACCGGGCTGGCCTCGGCGCGGCAGGATCTCAGCGTCTGGGTGGTGACGGGTGACGGCGATGCGCTGTCGATCGGTGGGAATCATCTGATTCATGCGCTGCGGCGCAATGTGAATCTGAAGATCCTCTTGTTCAACAATCGCATCTACGGACTTACCAAGGGGCAGTATTCCCCCACCAGTGAAGTCGGAAAGATCACCAAGTCCACGCCGATGGGTTCGCTGGACGCCCCGTTCAACCCGCTCTCGCTGGCGATCGGGGCGGAGGCCTCGTTCGTCGCCCGCTCGATCGACTCGGACCGCCAGCACCTGCAGGCGGTGCTGCGGGCGGCCGCCGAGCACGAGGGCACGGCGCTGGTGGAGATCTACCAGAACTGCAACATCTTCAACGACGGCGCGTTCGAGGTGCTCAAGGAGGCGGGGACGCGAGACGAGGCGCTGATCCGGCTCGAACACGGACAGCCGATCCGCTTCGGCGCCGATCGCTCGCAGGGCGTCTTCCGCGGCGCCGACGGCGGGCTGTCGGTCGCCGCGGTCACGGCGGAGAACGAGAGCGCCGTCCTGGTCCACGACGCCCACGCCGACAGTCCGACGACGGCCTTCGCGCTGTCCCGGATCGCCGACGCGGACACCCTCCACCACACGCCGATCGGCGTGCTGCGCAGTGTGCGGCGCCCGGTGTACGACGAGCTGATGGCGAACCAGCTGGCCACCGCCGCCGCCCAGCGCGGGCCGGGGGACCTCGCGACGCTGCTCGCCGGCGGCGACACCTGGACGGTCGACTGAGCCTCGGGCGGGCTCCAGCACGGCGCCCCCGGTCGGATGGTTCTCCGACCGGGGGCGCCGTCGCGTGCCCCTACTGCTGGACCCACTCGACCAGCTCGATCACCACCCCGTTCGGGTCGGTGACCTGGAACAGCCGCTCACCCCACGGCTCCTCGCGCAGCGGCATGGTGATCTCGACCCCTTCGCCCTGCAGCCGGGCCTCCTCGCCGGCCAGGTCCTGCACGGTGAAGGCCAGCATCAGCCCGGAGGCGTGCTGGTCCCGGAACCCCTCGGGCAGGACCTCAAGGCCGCGCCGCAGGTAGATGACGTTCATCCCGGCATCCTCGCGACCGAGTGAGGCGAATCCGTCGGCGGCCATCTGCTCGGTGAATCCGAAGTGCTTCCGAAGGAACGCGGAGGACGCGTCGACGTCCTCGACGGTGAGCGCAACGGCGGACGCGGTGATCTGCATAAAGAGGTGCCTCTCGTCGGCAATTATCCCGTACGCAGTACACTATACATAGTACGGAGAATCGCGCAAGAGTTGTCCCCAGCCCTGCGGACCAGCCCTGTGGACCAGCCCTGTGGACCAGCCCCGGTCCGGACCCGGGGCCGGACCGGCCTTGTTGTCGGACAGGGCCTAGTCGAAGGCGCGGCCGATCCGGCCGCCGAGGGCGCCGCCGCCCAGCGCGCCCGCCAGGCCGAAGCCCAGGCCGCACAGCGCCAGGGCGATGCCGCCGGTCGCGATCCCCAGGCCGACGCACAGTCCCGCGCCGAACGCTCCCAGGGCGGTGGCCCCCACGAAGCTCCCCGCGGCGCGGCCCTGGGTCTCCCGGCGGTTCGCCCCCTCCGCCGTCACCACCTCCCGGACCGCCAGCCCGGCGCCGACCACCACCAGGGCGCGCCCCACGAAACGCAGGGCCGTGCCGGCCGCACCGGCCAGTGGTGCGCCCTTGGCCTGGTTGGCGGTGATCGACAGGATCTCGGGACCGCGGGCGCCGGAGCCCGCGGCCAGATCCAGCGCGACCACCACCTCCTGCTCGGCCGCGAGCCCGATCTGACCGGTCCGCCTGAGGATCTCGTTGACGCGGATGACGTCGTTCGGGTCGATCCGCACCCGGACCACGTAGAGGCGCTGGGTCGCCACCGGAGGCAGCACCTTCACGCCGGCTGCGGGCTCCAGCTCGGTGAGCGACAGCAGCGGGCTGGACGGGGTGGCCCCGTGCACCCTCGCGTGGATCCGGGTCACCGTTTGCAGGAGTGCGGCCTCCTCCTGGGTGAGCGCGCTGACGCCGCCGGCCCGCAGCTTCGCGGACAGCCGCGACAGCTGGCCGTAGTCGACCGCCCGCACCTTGAACTGTTCGAAGGCCTCGGCCCCCTCCGCGAAGTCACCGGCCTGGCCGAGCCGCGGCCGCAGCTCTCCGCGCCCCGGTCCGACGAACTGGTGAAGACGTTCGAGGTGCCCGGAGCGACGTTCCCGGGCAGCGGGTCCACATACCGCAGGGCCCCTGGCCGGCCGCGGTCGACGCACCCGCGAGGTAGGGCGCAACCCACGGTGGCAGGTCGGAGTCCTGGCCTGCCCCGGACGGCTGCGCGTACGCCAGGGGCTGGAGGACCTCGTACGTCACCCCCACCGGGACGACCTGCTCGCCCGCGGGCTGCGCGGCCGGCCGCGCAGCGGTTGCCGCAGCCCCTGTCGGCACGGCTGCGGGTGCGGCCGGGTGTGCGGCGGGGGAGCCTCCCCGGGCCACCGCGCGGTACCGCTCCAGAAGCTCGTCGCGCTCCGCGTTGAGCCGGCGCAGCTCCTCCAGGGGGAGGCTCTGGTCGGCCGGCTTCCGCTCGTTCTCCAGGATCCGACGCCCCAGGTCCTCCGTCGTCGCGGGCTGGCGCCGGAGGGTCGGCCCGGCGCCGGGTGCGCCGGTGCTGCGCGACGTGGACGAGTTCGTGTGCCAGCAGCCTGCGGTCCGCGGCGGCGCCCGGGGACCAGTGCCGACTGCCCAGGACGATGTGCTCGCCCACGGTGAAGGCCTTGGCCTGGACGGCGTTCACCGCCGCGTCGGCCGTCGGTCCGGTGTGCAGCCGCACCCCGGAGAGGTCGATGCCCAGGCGCGGTTCGAAGAACGCGTGGTCCGACGGGGCGAGCGGCCGTCCCGCCTGATCGAGCACGGCCGTCGCCGCCGCCGACGTGGGTGGGCCCTGCTCCGGGGAGGGATTCCGGCGGCTCGACCGCGGGCCTGCTGTCGGCCCGTCGCCGGAGGAGGTTCGCGTGGTCCATCGGCTTCTCCTGGCCTGGATACCGGCGTTTTCCGGCTGCGATCAGCCCTCCGGTGGTACCCGCCCGAGGGGTCGACGAACCGGCCGATGTCACGTGAAGTGACGGTCTGTTGGCGTAGCGTGGCAGGGTGGGGTGATCATCCGGCGTCGGCCGCAGCCGGATAGCCTCGTCCGCGCGCACGCGTCGGAACAGGGCAGAGGGGGCCACGGCTTATGGAGCACGCGGAGAGCCACGACGATCAGCGGCTGGCGGCGGAGGGCGAGGTGGCGATGGCCCGGCTGGCCATCGACTCCGGGGACCTCCCGCACGCCGCCGACCACCTGGCGGATGCCATGGCCGTCGACCCGCAGCTGCCCGAACTGCACGAGGCGCTGGCCGAGTTCTGCGCCCGCGCGGGTGGTCCGGTGGCGGCGCGGGAGTTCTTCCCGCTCGGCGAGCAGGTCTACCTGGGCACCCTCGTCTGCCGGGCCCATGTCGAGGCCGTCGCGGGCGACTGGGACACCGCGGTGGGGCTGCTGGCCTCGGCGATCCAGTTCGAGCCCGCCCAACCCTGGGCGCACGCCGCCTGGCTGACCAGGGAGGACCTGCCGGGGTTGGTCACCGCCGACGCGGTGGCCCAGGCCGCGGCCCGGGCCTCGGGCTCCCTCGCGGACCCGCTGGACGAGGAACTGCGCCCGGCCGTCGAGCCGTTCGAGGCCTTCGTGCGGGCCGTGGCGGACCGTCACCCCGAGCACCCGCTGCTGCTCGCCCTGGCTTCCGGGCTGACCAGGCGCCTCGGCGACACCTCCCGCGCCGTCGAGCTCGCCGAGCGCGCCCACCGGCTCTCGCCCGACTACCTCCCCGCCGTCATGCTCGGCAACGCCCTGCGCGCCCACGGGGAGCCCGGCCGGGCCCTGGTGATCTGGGAGGCCGAGCTGGCCCGCGACCCCTCCAACAGCTATCTGGCCGTCGACGTCGCCGAGTTGTACGGGGCGACCGGGCGGCCCGCCGAGGGCGTGCCCTGGCTGGAGCGCATCCTCGCCGCCGAGCCCGAGCACCCCAAGGCCGCCCCGGCCCTGCACGGCCTGCGGCACGCCGTCGACGGGGGAACGGCTCAGCTGCTGGCCCTGGTGGACCATCACCGGGCCCACCCCGAGCACGAGTACGCGGCCGAACTGCTGTCCCGGCTCAGCCGTCACCAGCCCTGGCTGGGCATCGTGCCCGGGGCGACCGAGGCGTCGGTCAACGTCCTCCACCAGTTCCTGGCGTCGTCGGATACGACCCGGGACAGCCGGATCGCCCTCACCGCCTCCGATCTGGAACCGCCCAGTTCGCGGACGGCACTCCTCCTCGCGCTGCCCCTGGCCACCATCGAGTACGGGGCGATCCCCGAACCCGACCCCCGGGTGCCGCTGCGCGAGGTCGGCATCCGGATCTGGGACTACGACGGAGCCGTGCCGCGCCCGGCGGTCGCCCCGCCGTCGGCGGCATCCGCCGAGCTGGTCCGGGACACCGCCGAGGTCGCCTGGCCCGGTCTGCCGGCCGCCTACGACCACGCGGTCCGGCTCGCCCAGGTGCCGCTGGACGACCTGCTCGGGGTGCTGGCCCACCCGCCCGCGCCGCGCGAGGACGAACTCGGGCGGGCGCTGCTGGCCCACCAGCCCGAACTGTGGGTCCGCGCCGTCCAGGCCTTCGCCTGTCTCGGTATCGCCCATCACCGCACCGACCAGCCCTGGGACGGCTCGGACCGCCGCCGGGTGCTGCTCGACCTGCTGCTCGGCTCCGAGGACTGGGTGGTCGAGGCGGCCGGCTTCGCACTGGTCGCGATCGCCTGGACCCAGCCGGAGACCCGGGCCGATGTCGGCGCCCGGCTGCTGGAGCGGCTGAACTACACCGCCGGGGCGGCCCGGCACCGGGACGTGACCATCCTGCGGTCGGTCTGCACGCTGGTGCTCGCCTGCCCGTGGCTGGACGAGGACGCCCTCGGACTGGCGGCGTCCCTGATCGAGCGCGACGAACGGGACCTCGCTGCCGAGCAGGCCGAGCGGGCCGAGCAGGCCGAGCGGGCCGGGCAGGCCGGGGCGGATGGCGGTCGCGAGCGGGCCGCCGACCTCGGCCGCGCACCGGACCCGGTGGCCGCACCGGCCCCCGAGCCCGCCGCCACCCGCCCGGGTCTCCTCAGGCGGCTCTTCGGCAGGCGCTGACCAGCCGCCCGGAGGCGGACCGGGACCCTAGCCCATGCCCGGCAGCGGATCCTGCTCGACGTGGTGGCGGGGGACGCGCTCGGAGGTGTCGCGGCAGCCGGGGCCGAGCCGGAGCAGACGGGACTCGGGATCGTGGAGCGGGCGGTGGCAGCGCCGACAGGTGACGTGGGGGCGCAGCAGCTCCTGTTCGGGCGGAGTGCCGGGCAGGGGAGTCGGTCCGGGGCTGGTCATGGCCCGAACCCTAGCTAGTCGGACGCCCGCGCCCACCGTCACGGCTCCCGGCCGGACGGGGCCTGACCGGGCAGGCCCGGGGGCCCGGGGCCAGGCCCTCGCCGTGAAAGGATTCGCGCATGGCCACCGACCGCAGTAGCGCAGGAGACCCCGCGCGCACCCTCGCCCTGCTCTGGGGGCTGACGGCGGCCGAGAAGCCGGGCCGGCGCGGGCCGCGCCAGGCGCGTTCGACGGAGGAGATCGCCGCCTCCGCGATCGCGCTGGCCGACGCCGAGGGCGTGGACGCCGTCACCATGCGCCGGGTGGCCCAGGAGCTCGGGCTCTCGGCGATGGCGCTCTACACGTACGTGCCGGGCAAGGCCGAGCTGCTCGACCTGATGCTGGACACCGTCTACGCCCGGATGCCCCGGACCGCGCCCGCGGACGACGGCTGGCGCGCCCGGGCCACCGCCGTCGCCGACGACAACCGCGCCCTCTACCGCGCCCACCCCTGGGTGGCGAGCGTGTCCACCAGTCGTCCGCCGCTCGGTCCGGGGCTGATGGCGAAGTACGAGTACGAGCTGCGGGCCCTGGAGGGCGCGGGCCTGTCCGACGTGGACCTCGACGCGGCTCTCACCCACCTGCTCGGCTTCGTCCAGACCTGTGCCCGGATGGCCGCCGACGAGCGGGCCGCCGAGCAGGACAGCGCGATGAGCGACGAGCAGTGGTGGGCCGCCAACGCGGAGCTGCTCGCCCGGGTCTTCGACGCCGACCGCTACCCGACCGCCGCCCGCGTGGGCGCCGCCGCCGGGGAGGCCCACGGTGGCGCGTACAGCCCTGACCACGCCTACGTCTTCGGGCTCGCCCGGGTGCTGGACGGGCTGGCGGCGCTGGTCGAGGGGAATCTGTAGACCGGTCGGTCTATTCCGGCCCTTCCGGCCCCTGTTCCGGCCCCGCTCAGCGCGGTCGGGTGTCGTACTCCGCGCGGGCCGTCAGAACGGCGGGCACGCGGGACTCGGACCAGTGCGCCAGGGCGGCGACCAGCTGGGCGGCCTCCCGGCCGAGCGGCGTGAGGCTGTAGTCGACGCGGGGCGGGATCACCGGGTGGGCCTCGCGCAGGACGAAGCCGTCGCGTTCGAGCGTCTGCAGGGTCTGGGCGAGCATCTTCTCGCTCACGCCCGACACCCGGCGGCGCAGTTCGCTGAAGCGGTAGCCGCGCTCCTCCAGCGCCGCCAGGACCAGGACGCCCCAGCGCGTGGTGACGTGCTCCAGGACGCCACGCGACGGGCACATCCGGTCGTAGACGTCGGGCGGGGGCAGCTCGGTGAGAGGGGTGGCCGCCTGGCCGGCTGCCGAGGTCATTACCTTCATACCAGTACCGTACTTTGAAGTGCGTACTTTCGAAAGGTTAGTGCAGTCCCTAGGGTTAGTTGCGAGGTCAACGAAGCAGCGAAGCCAACCCAGGGAGCAACATCATGTACGTCGTCACCGGTGCCACCGGACAGCTCGGCCGCCTGGTCGTCGAGGGCCTGCTGGCCAAGGTCCCCGCGAGCGAGGTGGCGGTGGCCGTGCGTTCCGCCGGGAAGGCCGCCGACCTCACCGACCGCGGGGTGAGCGTCCGGGTGGTCGACTACGACCGCCCGGAGAGCCTGGCCGACGCCTTCGCGGCCGGGGACCGGGTGCTGCTGATCTCGGGCAGCGAGGTCGGCCGCCGGATCCCGCAGCACCGCGCCGTGGTGGACGCGGCGCGCGCAGCCGGCGTCGCGCTGCTCGCCTACACCAGTGCGCCGGGCGCGGCCACCTTCCGGCTGGCGGACGAGCACAAGGAGACCGAGGCGGCCATCCGGGAGTCCGGTGTGCCCTTCGCCCTGCTGCGCAACGGCTGGTACACCGAGAACTACCTCGGTGACGCGGCCGGCACCGCGGCGCGCGGCGCCGTGATCGGCAGCGCGGGGCAGGGCCGGGTGGCCAGCGCCCCGCGTCGGGACTACGCGGACGCCGCCGTCGCGGTGCTGCTCGGCGAGGGCCACGAGAACCGGGTCTACGAGCTGAGCGGTGACGCCGCCTGGAGCCTCGCCGAGCTGGCCGCCGAGCTGGCCGAGGTCTCGGGCAAGTCGGTGGAGCACCGTGACGTGACCCCGGCCGAGCACCGCGAGGTGCTGGTGGGCGCGGGCCTGCCGGAGGGCTTCGCCGAGATCCTGGTCGACGTGGACGCCGGTATCGCCCGCGGCGAGCTGGCCGGCACCCCCGGCGACCTGGCCCGGCTGATCGGCCGCCCGACCACGCCGCTTGCGGAGAGCGTCCGCGCGGCCCTGGGCGCCTAGGGCCCAACCGGCGCGCGCCGGCACCGTCCCAGGGTCGGAGCCGGCGCGCGTCATGTCATGACCAAAAGGCGGATACGTAGATGACAGCCTGCCCTTGGGCCCGCTACCGTCGGCTCGACACACGTGCGCGCGGAGGGCAGGCCGTCGATGGCAGAGACAACCCAGCAGGACGCCGGTCGAGGCCTCTGGTTCGGCGTCGCCGCCTACGGGATATGGGGGCTCTTCCCGCTCTTCTGGCCGCTGCTGGAGCCCGGGGCCGCGGACGACATCCTGGCCAACCGGATGGTCTGGTCCCTGGTCGCCGTGGTGCTCCTCCTCCTCGCCCAGCGGCACTGGGGCTGGATACGCCCGCTGCTGCGCCAGCCCCGCCGACTCGCCATGTCGGCTGCGGCGGCCGCCGTGATCTCGGTCAACTGGGGCGTCTACATCTGGGGCGTCAACGCCGGGCACGTCGTGGAGACCAGCCTCGGCTACTTCATCAACCCGCTGGTGACCATCGCCTTCGGCGTGCTGGTGCTCAAGGAGCGGCTGCGGGCCGTGCAGTGGACGGCCGTCGGTATCGGCGTCCTCGCCGTGGCGGTGCTGACCATCGGGTACGGGCGGCTGCCCTGGATCGCGCTCACCCTGGCGCTCTCCTTCGCCACCTACGGGCTGCTGAAGAAGAAGGTCGGACTCAGCGGGCTGGAGAGCCTGGCGGTGGAGAGCGCCTTCATGTTCCCGTTCGCGCTCGGGTACCTGGTCTACCTGGAGGTCGTCGGCCGCGGCACCTTCGGGCACACCGTGCCCGGCGAGTACGGCTGGGGGCACTCGGGGCTGCTGCTGGTCAGCGGGGTGATCACCGCGATACCGCTGCTCTTCTTCGGCGCCGCCGCGATCCGGGTACCGCTGACCATGCTCGGGCTGCTGCAGTACCTGGCGCCGGTGTTCCAGTTCCTGATCGGCATCGCGGTCTTCCACGAGTCCATGCCGCCCGCCCGCTGGGCCGGCTTCGCGCTGGTGTGGGCGGCGCTCGCGGTGCTCACCTGGGACGCGCTGCGCCGGGTGCGGGCGGACCGTGCCGAGCGGGCGGCCCTCCTGGCGCGGGCGGCGGCGGTCCACGACGCCGTACCCGCCACCGCCCCGGTGGCCACCCGCTGACGGAGGCCCACACGCCCCCGCAGACCAGAAACCCCGCGGGCCCCCGCCGACAGCCGTCGACGGGGGCCCGCTGCCGGGCACCGCCCTACGCCGTGATGTCCCGGCTGGTGAACCGCGACCATGCGGCCGAGCCGAACACCGCGACATAGGCGGCCTGCAGGCCGAGGTTCTTCAGTACGCCGTCCCAGTACATCGGCGCGCGCAGCAAGTCCCCGAAGGTCAGCCAGTGATGGGTGAAGAGGAACGGCTGGATCGCGTGCA
Source organism: Kitasatospora sp. NPDC052868 (assembly GCF_044547105.1). Taxonomy (NCBI): domain Bacteria; kingdom Bacillati; phylum Actinomycetota; class Actinomycetes; order Kitasatosporales; family Streptomycetaceae; genus Kitasatospora; species Kitasatospora sp. NPDC052868. The sequence goes on from NZ_JBITZW010000010.1 coordinate 102,836, forward strand.
GCTGCGGGAAGCTGTCCAGGATCTGCACGGTGATCACCAGGCCGACGGTGGCGGCCATCGCCGCGATGCCGCTGCCGGTCAGCGTCGAGATGAACAGCCCGATCGCCACCAGTCCGGCCAGCGAGGCCGCCACCACCGCGGCGACCAGCACCGCCCGCAGCAGCGCGGAGCCGAGGCCGATGGTGTCACCGGAGATCAGCGTGACCTCGCCGAGCGGGAACAGCGCCGCGCCCGTGGCGAGCGCCGCCAGCGCGACCGTCGCCGTGGCCGCCAGGCAGAACACCAGGCCCGCGGTGAACTTGGCGGCCAGCAGCCTGGTCCGTCCGGCCGGCGCGACCAGCAGGTAGCGCAGCGTCCCGCCGGCCGCCTCGCCCGCGACGGAGTCCCCGGCGACCACACCGACCGTCATGGGCAGGAAGACCGGTAGCGCCACCGCCAGCGCGGTGAAGACCAGGAACAGGCCGTTCTGCGTCACCTGTGCGATGAAGGCGGGGCCCTCGCCGCCGCGCGGCCCGTCCGTCTCGATCTTGACGACGACGCCGATCAGGATCGGCAGCACCGCGAGGATCGCCAGCAGCACGATGGTGCGCACCCGGCGGAAGGTCAGCACCAGCTCGCTGCGGAACAGCGCCAGGAACCCGGCCGCGGTCTGCGGCCGCCGCCCGATCACCGGCCCGATCACCGGCCCGGCGGCCACCCCTGCGCCCCCGACCCCGGAAACCCCCGTCCCGGCAACCTCAGCCCCGGCAACCTCAGCCCGCGACATCGAAGCCCTCCCCGGTCAGCGCCACGAAGGCGTCCTCCAACGTCCCGCGCTCGACCCCGAAGCCGCGCACCCGCACCCCGGCCTCGACCAGCGCCGCGCACAGCTTGGGCAGCATCTCGTCGGTCGCCGCCTCTGCGCCCGCCGCACCCTCGGCGGGCACGCCCAGCACGCCGTCCACCCGGCCCTCGCCGGCGGCCACCTCGGCCACCCCGAAGGCCGTCAGCAGTTCGGCGGCCTGCGCCACGTCGGGCGTCCGGACCACCAGCCGGCCCTGCGCCCGGGCGGCCAGTTCGGCGACGGTGCCCTGGACGATCAGGCGCCCGCGCGACATCACCGCCGCGTGGGTGCAGACCTGCTCGATCTCGTCCAGCAGGTGGGAGGAGAGGAACACCGTCGTCCCCTCCGCCGCGACCTCCCGGATCAGCGCCCGGATCTCCCGCATGCCCTGCGGGTCGAGGCCGTTGGTCGGCTCGTCCAGTACCAGCAGTTCGCGCGGCTGGAGCAGCGCCGAGGCCAGCCCGAGCCGCTGCTTCATCCCCAGCGAGTACGCCCGCGCCTTCTTGCCCGCGGCGGCGGTCAGTCCGACCCGGTCCAGCGCCTCGGTGACCCGTTGGCGCCGGGTGCGCGGGTCGGCCGTCGGATCCGCCGCGTCGAAGCGCGCCAGGTTGTCCCGGCCGGAGAGGAAGCCGTACAGGGCCGGGCCCTCGATCAGCGCGCCGACCCGGGGCAGCACGGTGGCGACGGACTGCGGCATCGACTCGCCGAGCACCGTGGCCACGCCGGAGGTGGGGGCGATCAGACCCATCAGCATCCGGATGGTGGTGGTCTTGCCGGAGCCGTTCGGGCCGAGGAAGCCGAAGACGCTGCCCCGGGGCACCGTCAGGTTCAGCCCGTCCACGGCCAGCTGGCCGCCCCGGAAGCGCTTGGTCAGACCCCTGGCGCTGATCACACTGTCGGATTCGGAGAAGCCGACGGCAGGAGCGACGGCAGGGGCACCGGACGGAGCGCCGGAGGAAGCACCGGGGAGATCGACGGCGGGAACGGCCGCGGGGGCCGGGCGCACCTCGGCGCCCCGCCCCCCGGCCGGCTCCGTAACGTCCCCCGTTACGGGAGCCTGGGTCATTACTTCACCCCGGCCGCACTCTGCAGCACCGGCAGCGTCACCGCACCGGCGAACACCCGGCCGTCATCCGTGACCAGCACGTTCAGCACCTTGGTGGTGATCAGCGTGCCGCCCTTGACGGGCTTGCCGAGGGACTTCACCAGGCCCTGCACGCTCTGGCCGCCGCCGTTGCCCCGGCCCTTGTCGCCGTGCCGGCCCGGCTTGCCGGAGTCGGCCGGAGCGGTGGCGTCACCGCTCGGCAGCCGGGTGCTCAGCACCGTCGTCCAGCCCTCGCCGACGACGTTCAGGTCGCCCTTCTCCGCGGTCGCGCCGGGGGCCTGGTGGCCCTCGCCCCGCCCGTCCGCCTTCTGCTCCGTCACCCTGGCGCCCTTGGGGGCCGAGAACTCGAAGGACTTGGCGGCCGGCCTGGCGAACGAGACGTCCTTGAAGTGGACGTCCAGCACGGTGGAGCCGTCCGTCCCCTTGACCACCACGGCGAGCGGCACGCCGTTGTCGGCGGCCACCGCGATCCGCACCTCGCCGATGGTCGAGCCGGACTGGGTCGGCTTCACACTCAGCTGGTACGCCTTCTGCCCGGCCACGTTCGCCGTGCCGTCGACGGTGACGGCGGTGGTGCCCGCGCCCGCCGCGAGGAACTGCCGGGCCGCCTCGGCCGGCGTGGCCGGGACCCCGGTCAGCGGGGCGCCGCCCTGGTGGCCGCCGGACCGTGCGCCCTGCGGAGCCGTCAGGTGCACGGCCTCGTTGGTGGCGCTGTCCCACGCCCAGACCTGGTCGCCGTTGTGCACCAGCTCGTACTCGGACAGGTTCTCGATCAGGCCGATCCGCTGCCGGTCCGGGCCGTCCACCGCCACCCGCAGGGTGTGGTCACCGCCGAGCAGGCCGGCCAGCTTGGCCTCCGGCGCGGCCGAGGAGGAGCCGCCCGAGCCGCCGGAGCCGATCCCGCCGCCCGCGGCGGAGAAGAGCTGGCCCGGGACGCCGAGGTCCGCGGAGACCGTGACCGTGCCGGAGAGCGTCTGCGCCTGCGAGCCGAGGGCCTTCGCCACCACCTGCTCCGCCGTCAGCGAGGGCAGGTTCGGCGGCGAGTCGTCCGCCAGCGCCGGTACCAGTCCGATGCCGGCGGCGATCGTGCCCGCCACCACCAGCGGCACTGCCACCCGCACCGCGGTGCGCCGCCCGGACCGGTAGGGCACGCCGCCCTGGTGCTCCTGAGTCGCCGTGTCGTCCGTCATACGTCCAACCCCTCCGTAACCGTGACCGAATACCCCTGACCGACTGCCTGTACCCCTCTATTACACGGCCGCGGGCCGCCGGAGTCATCGCCCTGCAGGGCCAGATCGGGGTCGGTCTCCCGTCGCATCCGACCCTGATACCTCCTCAGGGTTCCCTCCTCCGGACGTACGAGAACTGGCGTAGGGTCGCGCCATGGACGCTATGAACACCCCGACCGCGAACGCGATGCGGCGCGCCCTGCGCCGTGCCCGGGACGGTGTCGCGCTGGACGTGACCGAGGCGGCGGTCCTGCTCCAGGCCAGAGGGACGGACCTGGGGGATCTCTGTTCGAGCGCCGCCCGGGTGCGTGACGCGGGTCTGGCGCAGGCCGGCCGGCCCGGCGTCATCACCTACTCCAAGAGCGTGTTCATCCCGCTCACCCGGCTCTGCCGCGACAAGTGCCACTACTGCACCTTCGTCACCGTCCCCGGCAAGCTGCGCCGGGCCGGCCACGGGATGTTCATGTCGCCGGACGAGGTGCTGGAGGTGGCCCGCCGGGGCGCCGAACTGGGCTGCAAGGAGGCCCTGATCACGCTCGGCGACAAGCCCGAGGACCGCTGGCCCGAGGCCCGCGAGTGGCTGGACGCGCACGGCTACGACGACACCATCGCCTACGTCCGGGCGATGTCCATCCGCATCCTGGAGGAGACCGGGCTGCTGCCGCACCTCAACCCCGGGGTGCTGAGCTGGACGGACTTCCAGCGGCTCAAGCCGGTCTCCGCCTCGATGGGCATGATGCTGGAGACCACCGCCACCCGGCTGTGGAGCGAGCCCGGCGGCCCGCACCACGGTTCGCCCGACAAGGAGCCGGCCGTCCGGCTGCGGGTGCTGGAGGACGCCGGGCGCAGCTCCGTCCCCTTCACCAGCGGGCTGCTGATCGGTATCGGCGAGACGTACCAGGAGCGCGCCGAGTCGCTGTTCGCCCTGCGCAAGGTCTCCCGGGCCTACCACGGCATCCAGGAGCTGATCCTGCAGAACTTCCGCGCCAAGCCGGACACGGCGATGCGCGGCATGCCGGACGCCGAGTTGGACGAGCTGGTCGCGACGGTCGCGGTGGCCCGGCACATCATGGGCCCGACGGCCTGTCTGCAGGCCCCGCCGAACCTGGTCGACGGCGAGTACGAGCGGCTGATCGGCGCCGGTGTCGACGACTGGGGCGGCGTCTCGCCGCTGACGCCCGACCATGTGAACCCGGAGCGCCCCTGGCCGCAGATCGAGCGGCTGGCCGAGCGGTCGGCGGCGGCCGGCTTCGAGCTGCGCGAGCGCCTCGCGGTCTATCCGGAGTACGTCCGGCACGGCGAGCCCTGGCTGGACCCTCGGGTGCTGCCGCACGTCCGGGCGCTCAGCGATCCGCAGACCGGCCTGGCCCGCCCGGACGCCGTGGTCACCGGCCGCCCGTGGCAGGAGCCGGAGGACCTGCCCGCCTCGTACGGGCGGACCGACCTGCACGCCACCATCGACACCGAGGGCCGCACCGGGGACCGCCGGGCCGACTTCGAGGACGTCTACGGGGACTGGGAGGTGCTGCGCGAGCAGGTCCTCGCCAAGGGCGCCCCTGAGCGGTTGGCGGGCGATCTGCGCGGGGCCCTCGCGGTGGCCGCCGAGGACCCGACCAGGCTGACGGACGACCAGGCGCTCGCGCTCTTCCACGCGGACGGCCCGGCGCTGGACGCCCTCTGCCGGATCGCCGACGACGTCCGGCGCGACGCGGTCGGCGAGGACGTCACCTACTGCGTCACCCGGAACATCAACTTCACCAACGTCTGCTACACCGGCTGCCGGTTCTGCGCCTTCGCCCAGCGCCGCACCGACGCGGACGCCTACACCCTCTCGCTGGAGCAGGTCGCCGACCGGGCCGCGCAGGCCTGGGAGGTCGGCGCCACCGAGGTCTGCATGCAGGGCGGCATCCACCCGGACCTGCCCGGCCACGCCTACTTCGACATCGCCCGCGCGGTGAAGGAGCGGGTGCCCGGCATCCATGTGCACGCCTTCTCGCCGATGGAGGTGGTCAACGGCGCGACCCGTACCGGGTTGTCCATCCGCGACTGGCTCCAGCAGGCCCGGGAGGCGGGCCTGGACACCATCCCGGGGACGGCGGCCGAGATCCTGGACGACGACGTCCGCTGGGTGCTGACCAAGGGCAAGCTGCCCGCCGCGACCTGGGTGGAGGTCGTCACCACCGCGCACGAGCTGGGCATCCGCTCCTCCTCCACGATGATGTACGGGCACGTGGACACCCCGGCGCACTGGCTGGCGCACCTGCGGCTGCTCGCGGAGATCCAGCAGCGCACCGGCGGGTTCACCGAGTTCGTGACGCTGCCGTTCATCCACACCAACGCGCCGGTCTACCTGGCGGGGATCGCCCGGCCCGGCCCGACCGCCCGGGACAACCGGGCGGTGGTCGCGATGGCGCGACTCCTGCTGCACCCGCACATCCCCAACATCCAGACCAGCTGGGTGAAGCTGGGCGCCGAGGGCGCGGGCGAGATGCTCCGCTCCGGCGCCAACGACCTGGGCGGCACGCTGATGGAGGAGACCATCTCGCGGATGGCCGGGTCGGCGTACGGGAGCTACAAGTCGGTGCGCGACCTCCAGGCGATCGCCGAGGCGGCCGGCCGCCCGCACCGCCAGCGCACCACCACCTACGGCGAGGTGTCCGCCGAGCGCCTGGCCGCGGTGCTCGCCTCGGACGGGCACCTGCCGGAGCTGCTGCCGCTGGCGGACTGACCCGGCCGCCCGCCCGGTCGTCGGGCGGTCCGCGCCCCGTCGGGGAGCGGACCGCCCATCGGCAGGGCCTAGCCGACCAGCAGCTGGCTGCGCAGGTCGCGCAGGTCGCGCCTGTCCAGGCCGAGGCCGGACTTCAGGTAGGCGTCGAAGGAGCCGAAGCTCCGCTGGACCTCGTCGAAGCCGGCGTTCAGGTACTCCGGGCGGACGTCCAACAGCGGCTTGTAGACGGCCTGGTAGGCCGGGGGCAGCTTGGCCAGGGTGGCGGCGATCTCGGCGGCCCGGTAGGTGTTGCTGGCCAGGTAGTCGGCCTCGACGCTCTCGCGAGGCACGCCCAGCGCGGTGAGCAGCGCGGCGGAGGCCCAGCCGGTGCGGTCCTTGCCGGCGGTGCAGTGGAACAGGATGTTCTCGTCGTCGCGCTCCACCACGGAGTTCAGCAGTGCGTGGTAGGCGCTCTTGGCGCTGCCGGCGGAGACCATGGTGCGCTCGGCGTCGACCATCGCCTGGACGGCGGCCTGCGGGGTGGTGACGTTGAAGGCGCCGGTGTCGGAGACGCCCAGCACGTTGGCGTCGACGACGGCGGCGCCGGCCGGGACGCGGTCCGGAGCGGTCTTCTGCTCGCCGGGCGTCCGCAGGTCGAAGACGGTCCGGATGCCGAGGCGGCGCAGCTTGGCGAGGTCCTCGTCGGTGAGCTTGGAGAGGTCGCCGGAGCGGTAGACCACGCCCATCCGCACCCAGTGGCCGTCGGTGGTGCGGTAGCCGCCGGCGTCGCGGAAGTTGGGGGCGGACGCCAGGTGCAGAGAGCGGTCGGCGACGACGAGCGACTCGCCGCGGTCCGGGACGAGCTCGAAGTACCAGCGGTCGGCGGCGGCCAGGCCGGTGACGGTCACGGTGGCACTGCCGGTGCCCCGGGCGACCGGCTTGCGGTGGCGGATGTCCTCCGGGTCGGTGCCGGCGTAGACGGTGACCCCCAGGGCGCCGGGCGCGGTCCAGGCGAGGGTGAAGCTGCCGTCGGCCTGCTGGGTGGCGGTGGCGGCGGTGAACGGGATGGCGTGCGCGGACTGCTTCGCCGCGGCGGTGGCCGCGGGGGCGGCCGGGGCGGCGAGGGCGAGCGCCGGGGTGCCGAGGACGAGTGCGCCGGTGAGGGCCAGCGCGGTGGTCAGACGGGTGTGGGAGATGGTCATGGCCGGACGCTAGGGAGCCCCGGGTGGCGGTTCGTGTCCGCCGGGTGGCGCCGCAGCAACAATTTGTTGAAGTGCTGGTGAGCGAGGGAACCCCTCGACTTGTTCGGGCATTCGAATACAGTGCGATGGCGCGCGACCGGCCGAGCGTCGCGCGGCCTGATCCCCGGACGAAAGGCGCCCCGTCGTGATGCCACTGTGGTCACGCGCCCAGCAGCAGGACTTCCGCAGCCGGGTGCGGGGCTGTCTGCTCGGCGGTGCGATCGGCGATGCACTCGGCGCCGGCGTCGAGTTCGAGTCGCTGGAGAAGATCCGGGCGCTGCACGGGCCGCACGGCGTCACCGGCTACGTCCCCGCGTACGGCCGGCTCGGTGCGGTCACCGACGACACCCAGATGGTGCTGTTCACGCTGGACGGCCTGATCCGCGCCCACATCCGCCGGGACACCGGCAGTTGGCACCCGCCCACCGACATCCACCTCGCCTATCTGCGCTGGGCCGCCACCCAGCGCGACTGGGGTCCGGACGAGCGGCGGGCCGACCTCGGCTGGCTCGGCCGCGAGGAGTGGCTGTACGCGCAGCGCGCCCCGGGCCAGGCCTGTCTGTCCGGCCTCTCCGGTCCGGAGGCGGACCGGCTGGGCACTCTGGAGGCGCCCAAGAACCCGCATTCCAAGGGCTGCGGCACGGTGATGCGGGCGGCGCCGTTCGGGCTGCTCACCACCTGGGAGCCGGGCCTGGTGTTCCAGCTGGCGGTGGAGTGCTCGGTGCTGACCCACGGCCACCCCAGCGGGTACCTCTCGGCCGGGGCGCTCGCGGTGATCGTCCAGACCGCGGCCCGCGGCGGCACCCTGGAGGAGGGCGTCCACCTGGCGCTGGCGCTGCTCTCCGAACGGCCGGCGCACGAGGAGACCACCGCCGCGCTGCGCGGGGCGCTGGACGCGGTCCGGGCCGGGGAGCCGTCGGCCGAGCGGGTCGAGGCGCTGGGGGAGGGCTGGGTCGCCGAGGAGGCGCTGGCGATCGGGGTCTACTGCGCGCTGGTCGCCCACGACGTGCGCTCGGGGCTGCTGCTGGCGGTGAACCACTCCGGGGACAGCGACTCCACCGGCGCGATCTGCGGCAACCTGCTCGGGGTACTGCACGGGGACACCGCGCTGCCGCCCGGCCTGGTGGCCGGCCTGGAGGGGCGCGGGGCGATCCTGGAGCTGGCCGACGACTTCGTCCTGGAGCTGATGCACGGGCCCGAACTGCACAGCCTGGAAACCCCGGAGGGCCTTGCCTGGTCCACGCGGTACCCGGTGCTGCGCTGACGCCCGGCCGCCGAGCAGGAGCAGGGACTCCCGGACCCGGACACGCAGTTGCCCGTAGCGGGGCCTGCCGCCGGGAGGGCGGTGGACCCCGCTACGGGCAACTGGGCCGAGATCGGGCGGCCCGGGTGGAACCGGCCGGGATCAGAACCCGCCGAACGCACCGGATCCGGCGGCGGCGGCGAACGCGTTCCAGGCTTCGGAGGAGAAGTGCAGCCGTGGGCCCTGCGGGTCCTTGGAGTCCCGCACCGCCACTGCGCCCGAATCCGGCGCGGTGATCTCCACACAGGCGCCGTTGCCGCCGCTGTGACTGCTCTTGCGCCAGACCGTCCCGTTCTCGAAGGTGGTGCTCATTCGTGGTATCCCTCTTCAATCGTCGCTATCAGTGACCGGCTCTCCGCGACCCCCAGGGCCGCTGCCCGCAGGTGGTCGTAGAGACTGGTATAGCGGCGCACGTCGGCCTCCTTCTCCAGGTAGAGATCGCTCGTCACCCCTTCGAAGTAGACAACCGTGGAATCGGCTGACTCGGGGAACTCCAGCAGGGAGAATGTCCCGGTCATTCCGGGGTGGGCGCCGTGCGAGAACGGGATCACCTGGATGGTGATGTTCGGCCGCTGGCTCAGCTCCAGCATGTGCTTGAGCTGATCGGCCATCACCTCCCGGCTGCCTACCTCGCGGCGCAGCACCGCCTCGTCTATGACGGTCCAGAGGCTGCCCAGCTGGTTCTCGCCGTGGACGCGGTCCTGGCGCTTCATCCGCACCTGGACCCGGCGCTGGACGGAGAGCGCGTCGGTGTCCGGCTGGGTGCCCACCACCACGGCGTGCGCGTACTGCTCGGTCTGGAGCAGACCCGGGACGAAGGAGGACTCGTACGCCCGGATCGAGGAGGCCTCCGCCTCCAGGCCGATGTAGACGCTGTACGGGGTGGGCATGTCGTTGAAGTCGTGCCACCAGCCGCGCTGGCGGGACTCCCGGGCCATGTCCATCAGACTGCCGCGCATCTGTTCGTCGTTGACGTTGTAGACGTCGCAGAGGTCGCGGACATCGCGCTGGCTGATGCTGCGCCGGCCGTTCTCGAGTCGGCTGATCTTCGACTGCGAGACCATCAGTCGCCCGGCCACCTCCTCCGCCGTCATCCCCAGGCCCTCGCGCAGCTTGCGCAGTTCGGCGCCGAGCCTTCTGCGGCGCACGGTGGGATTGATGTTCGCGGACACGTCGACCTCCGGCCGGACCTCTGGTGATCGTTGGAGCGGCATTCCTCGGAACACTGTGGAAATTGGGACCAACCCCCCTGACTTGGAGCAGCATGACACCTTGGCTCAGGTCGGCGCCGGGGAATCGCAGGAGCGCAGTAGAACAGATCATCGGAAAAGCGCTTCGGCGAGACAGCGGACACCCCCGGGTGGTAATGCGGTTCTGCGGCTCTCTCCGGTAGTGGTGCGATTGCTGGGTGCATGTGCGGGTGGCACATGCGGGGACGGCGTGGACACGGCTGGGACGGCTTCGGAGTGGCTCCGGAGCGTCGCCGAAACGGTTCCGCACGGTTCCGGGTGGGGCTGATGGGACTGGACGGCTCCGAGTGGCCTGGGCCGCCCTGGAGGCCTTCGGCGGCTTGGGTGACTTCGGGGACTTCGGGGACGGCAGAGGGGCGGTCGCCGGCGACTTCCGTCGCGGGCGACCGCCCCTTGCTGCCTGCTGGTTGCTCACTGCCGGTGGACGGCGTGAGCGGTGTGGCGAGCGCCGCTTGGCGCGACGCCTGCCGGGCGCCGGGCGCCCGGCCTCGTCAGCGGACGCCGACGCGGGACACCGCGACCCGTCCGCCTGATCCGCTGCGGCCCGTCGAACGCGGGCCGGGTCGGCCCGCACCGGTCGGAGCGGCGTCGCTCTGGGGTGAACGGTTCTGCTGGCTGGGCAGGCCGTTCTGCACATCCATCACGGCGTGCGCGACCATCCCGCCCAGCGGGTCGTACCTGATCAGATCGCGCAGCCGCGAGCGCGAGGAGCGACCCTCGTTGCCCGGGTACAGGTGCTTGCCCAGACCCACCGAGTGGGCCAGCGCGGCGAGCGCGGCCGTCCTCGGGTCCGGCGGCACACCCGTGCGGATGGCGGTGTCCAGCCGCTGCTTGATCGCGGCGTTGGTGCAGTCGTCGGACGCCTGGTAGCGCGTCGTCGGCAGGACCCCGCACACCTGGCCCGGCACGGCCGTGACCATGCCGCAGCGCTCCAGGTGCGCCAGGTAGGTCTGCCGCAGCCCCAGCCGGGGCCCGCCGATCCAGTGCGCCGCGCGGACCGGGCTGCCGCGTCGGCGCAACAGCTCCAGTGCGTGATCCAGTGTCGGATCGCCGGTGGGCCGTGGCAGCACCACGGCGATCCGGTCTCCTTCCGGGACTATCCGTCCGGCCAGGGACAGCTCGACGAGCTGGGCCCCGGCGAGTCCGAGGTCGAGGGTCTGCGGCTGCGCCGTGGTGCCCGTGGTCGGGTCCAAGGCGAGCAGCAAGAGTTCCTCGGGAACAGTTCTGCGGCTCTTGCCCATCCAAGCCTCCCCGCGTGGATGAATGACAGCGTGACGCCTCTCACACGGGCTTGTCGAGTACGCCTCCGAATCGTGACCTTGCGGCCGCGGCGGGGAACCGGCGGTGGTGGGCCCGGCGTCTGACCGGTGGACAGGCCGAGGTGCGACCGCGCGGCGACAATAAGCGCCGGTCGGGCGGGGTGTGGGCGGCCGGAACCGTCGTCGGTGGCGGAGACTGTACAGGTACACGGGGCGGGGCGTCGGCTTCCCGAAATCGGGTCTGCCGGTGCCCCGCCGGGCGTTGAGGAGGCTGGGTTACGTGGGCGAGTCCCCCGACAGGGTGCTGCGGGACGGCGAGCGGGAGCAGGAGCGGGACCGGGAGAGGACCGGTGCCGCCACCGATACCGCGGCCGCCGCCGCTGCCGACGAGCCTGCCGAGGGCACGGCGGCCGGGGTCAAGGGCGGGGGTACGGTGCAGCTCCGGGTCCGGGATGTGGACACCCGGACGACCATGCTGCGCCTCCCCGTCGACAACGCGACCACGGCACTGCGGCTGCCCGACGAGCTCGTCAGGTCGGCGCCCGCGGAGGGCGGGTCCGCTGCTGACGGGCACGGGTCCGCGACCGCCGACGGAGGTCCGGCGGTGGCCGAGCCGGCCGACGGGGCGTCCGACCGCCCGGCCGGGCGCGACCCGCGTCTCGCCATCCGGACCGCCGGGGATGCCGACCCGGCCGTGCCTTCCGAGCAGGCTGACCGGACGGCGCGGGCCGAAGGGTCCGTGACGGACGAGGAGCCGACCGACGGGGCGCCCGCCCAGGACGGGGAACCCGCGGCGGAACAGCGGCCGGCCCCGGGCGGGGCGGCTGCGACGCACGAGGCGCCGGCCGTGTCGGAGCAGCCCGCGTCGGAGCAGCCCGCGTCGGCGGAGAGCGCGGAGAAGGCCGAGAGCACGGAGAAGGCCGAGAGCGCGGAGAAGGCCGAGAAGCTGGAGAAGCCGCGCCCCGCCGCACTCTCCGTCCCGGCGACCGTCCCGGCGACCGTCCCGGCGACCGACCCGGCCCCGGGCGGCGGCACCGTGCCGGAGCCCCCGGCGCCGAGGCCGCTGCCCGAGCCCGAGCCCGAACCGGCCCCCGAGCCCGAGCCGCAGCCCGTACCCGCTCCGAAGCCGAAGCCCGAGCCCAAGCCCGAACCCGGTCCGGCCCCCGAGCCGCTGCCCGACCCGGACCGCCCGAGGGTGCCGCCCGCGCCGCCGCTGCCGAAGCCCGAGCCGCTGCCCGACCCCGAACCGCTGCCGGGCCCCGAACCGCTCCGCGCACCGGAGAACACCTCCGAGGCGATGGAGGTGCTGGCGACCCTCAACGCCCGCCCGGTCTCGCCGCTGCGCCGCGCGCTCAAGCGGATCACCATCTGGACCGTCTTCCTCGCCGTGGTGCTCGGCGCCGTGGTGGCCGCCCAGCTGCTCCGCCCGCTGCCCGACTCCAAGGTCAGGATGACCGCGCAGGGCGGCTACACCTTCACCGGCGACCCGCTCGACCTGGCCTGGCCGGCCAAGGGCCAGTCCGCCGCCGGCGTGGTCGGCGTCGGCAGCCTCGGCAGCTCCGGACCGGAGACCCCGGCCTCGATCGCCAGCGTCACCAAGGTCATGAACGCCTACCTGATCCTCCAGGCGCACCCCCTGAAGAAGGGGGAGAGCGGCCCGAAGATCACCGTCGACAAGCAGGCCGCCCAGGAGTCCGGGAACGTCGACGAGTCCAGGGTCACCCTGACCGAGGGCCAGCAGCTCACCCAGTACCAGGCGCTGGAGCTGCTGATGCTGCCGTCGGCCAACAACGTGGCCCGGCTGCTGGCCCGCTGGGACTCCGGCTCGGAGGAGGCGTTCGTGAAGAAGATGAACGACACCGCCGTCCGGTTCGGGATGCCCAACACCGTCTACACCGACCCGGCCGGCTTCAGCCCGGACACCAAGAGCACCGCCAAGGACCAGCTGAAGCTCGCCGAGCAGGTCATGCAGGACGAGATCTTCCGGCAGATCGTCTCGACGCCGGACACCACCTTCAACAACCAGAAGATCTCCAACACCAACACCCTGATCTCCCCGAAGAACGGCATCATCGGCGTCAAGACCGGCTCCAGCACCCCGGCCGGCGGCTGCCTGATGTGGGCGGCGTACAAGGAGATCGGCGGGGTGAAGCGGCTGATCCTGGGCGTCACCCTGGGCCAGCCGGCGACCACCGCCGAGCCCAGCATCCTCAAGGTGGTCCAGAACGTCAGCGCCAAGCAGATCCAGGCCGCCCAGAACGGGCTGACCGGTCAGACCCTGGCCAAGCAGGGCGACGTCGTCGGCCAGGTGGACGACGGCCTCGGCGGCAGGATCCCGGTGGTCGCCACCAAGGACCTGACCGTGGCCGGCTTCCCCGGCGTCTCCGCCACCCTGGTCCTGGACCCGGCGAAGGTCGGCCACACCGCCAAGGCCGGCACCCGGGTCGGGGTCCTGCGCACCGGCGAGGGCGACAACCGGATCGAGGTCCCGGTGGTCCTCCAGTCCGACCTGGCCCCGCCGTCCATCCTCTCCAGGCTGACCCGCATGCTCTGACGGGCGCCCGATGACAGCGGAGTGGGGAGTCGGCCCGGCCGCCCTCCCACACCGCAGTCGTTGGCGACCCGGGTCAGGACCCCCCCCGCCCGCCGCCGGGTCTCAGTTCCGGGCGCCGCCCCCGGCC
>NZ_JBITZW010000010.1:116443-125273 GCF_044547105.1 Kitasatospora sp. NPDC052868
CTAGTCGCCGACGGGCCGCGCCTGTCCAGGTCCGCCGGGCGCCCCGGCGGCGGCTCCGGGGCGCCGGTGGCCGGCGGGTGGGCTGGGGGCGCCGCCCCCCCCCCCACTCCGCTGTCGTTGCCGACCCGGTTCAGGACCCCGCCGGCCCGCCGACGGGTCTCAGATCCGGACGCCGCCCCAGACCCCCGGCTCGGTCCGCGAGCCCAGCCAGTGGGCGATCATCTCCTCCTCCGCCGCCACCCGGCCCAGTGCGATCGCCAGCGTCACCGCGGTGAAGGTAACGATCAGCCAGGAGAGGCCGGTGAAGATCACCCCGTAGGGCCCGAACTGGGCCACGCTGTGCGACATCGCGCGCGGCAGGTAGATCCGTGAGGCCACCCCGAGGGCGGTCACCGCCGCCCCGCAGAGCACCGAGCCCGGGAGCAGTGGCAGCCAGCGCACCCGACCCCCCAGCAGCAGGTGCTGCGTCCACCACCACAGCGCCGTCCCGCCGACGAAGGACAGCGGCACGCCCAGCCAGGCGCCCTGACCGAAGCCGTCCCGAACCGGGGTCTGGTAGACCATGCAGGTCAGCCAGACCACGAGCCAGACCAGCCAGCGCCAGGCGGCCAGCCGGGTGCCCGCCTTCGGCAGCTCCCAGCAGCGCTCGCAGACCCGCTGCATCGCCCGGCTCAGCGCCGTCGCCGAGAGCAGCGTCACCACGGCACTCATGACCCCGATGGTGGTCTCCTCCGCATGACTCGGAGTCAGCAGCTCCTGTACCGACTGCTGGGCCTGTCCCTGCAGCCCCAGCTCGGTGCGCAGCGAGTGCACCACACCGTTGCGCACCGCCGCGGGTGCGAACACCGAGACCACGAACAGAGCGGGCAGCGCGCTCAGGAAGGCCTGGGCGGCGAGCCGGGTCGCGCAGTCCAGCAGGTTCACCCGCAGCAGCTGGCGGATCGACCGCCCGACCAGCGGGACCTGCTCGGGCAGTCCGCGCGCGGTCGTCGTCAGCCTGCTGGACCGCTCCCGCATCCGGGCGACCCGGCCGGATGCCGGAGGGCCGCCGTTCTCGCCGTCGGCCTTCGCGTCGCTGCCGCTGTCGCTGTCACCGCTCCCGTGGTCGCCGCCGCCGTGCCTGCCCTCGCCGTGCCTGCCCTCGCCGTGGTCGTCGTCAGGGTCGGAGGGCGGGCCGGACGGCTGGTCGGTCACGGGCTCGTCCTCCTCGGCCGCGGACGCGCGGGCGCCCGAGCGCGCCCTGGTCACCGCGATCAATGATCGCCCGCCGGCCGGGTACCCGCATCCGGGCGAGGAGCCGCCTCAGCCGGTGCGGTCCAGCAGCGCGACCGTGACCCCGCCGAGTGCCGTGACCTGGCTGGGGGCGCCGTAGTGCGCCCGCAGGGCCTGCGACTGGTCCCCGGGCAGGGCGGCCATCGGGTCGGCGGTGTCACCCAGGACCAGCAGCCATATCCGCTGCGCCTGCCCCAGACAGTTCGCGGGCTGCGGGCAGGCGGCGGGGAAGAGGTCCTCGGCCTGCGCGGCGCTTTGCTCCACGAACACCGGGAACGGCTCGACACCGTCCGGCAGGTAGAAGTCGACACCCGGGCCGATCATGGACCAGCTCTGGTTGCCGAGCGGAGCAGCCACCCCGTCACCGGGCCGGTACCCGGCGGCGATCAGATCGGCCGCCGCCCGGAAGTTCTCGCGCGCCCAGGTGTGCCCGTAGACCGTCCGCACCGCGACCAGCGCCGGCTTGGCCTCCACCAGGGGCACCGTCAGCAGACCGACGGTGAGCAGCACCCCCGCCGCCCTGGCGTGCCCAGCCGTCCGGCTGCGCCGGGGGGCCGTCACCAGCGCGTACAGCGTGCCGATGCCGCCACCGCCCAGCACCGCCCAGGCGGGCACCGTGAACAGCATGTACCGCTCAAGGAAGTACGAGGTGGTGCCGTTGCGCGAAACCACCCACACCGCGATCGCCGGCAGCGCCGCCAGCAGCAGCATCTGGAGCGCGGGCAGCCGCCTGCCGGGCAGCAGCAGCGCGAGCAGGGCGAGGGCGGTGAAGGCGTGGTACACCCCGACCCCCCCGAACAGCGAGTCGCCGAGATGCACCAGCTCGTTCATCTCCGGCCGGACGATCCAGCCCAGCTGCCGCCCCGACTGCTCGTTGCCCAGCATCATCACCGGGATCACCGGCAGCGCCGCGACGGCCACCGCCAGCGGGTACTGCCAGAGCAGCCGCCACTGCACCGCGCTCCGGGTGCGCCACAGGTGCAGCAGGACCACGGCGACCTGTCCGGCGACGGTGCTGAGCGAGATCAGATGGCCCGCGCCCGCCACCGCCATGGCGACGCTGTACGGCGCCCAGCGCTGCCACCCCGGCCGGTCCAGCGCACGCACCAGGAACCAGGTGGCCGCGGCCACCCCGCAGGTGACCAGTGCGTACGAGCGGGCCTCCTGGGCGTACCGGGTGATCTCCGGTACCACCGCGAAGAGCAGCCCGGCGCTGATGCCCGCGGCCCGACCGCCGAACAGCCGCTCCGCGGTCAGGGCCACGAAGGCGGCGGCGGCCGTCATCGCCAGCACCGAGGGCATCCGCAGCGAGATGACCGAGTCGCCGAAGACCTGAGTCCACCCGTGCAGCAGCAGGTAGTAGAAGCCGTTGCTGGCGTCGACGTGCTGCAGCAGCCGCAGCAGGTCCCCGAACGAGCGGGTGGCCGCGGTCCAGGTGGACACCTCGTCGCGCCAGAACTCGGGTGTCCCGACGCGGAACCCCCCGACGAAGAGCATGGCGAGTGCCGGCAGCACCCACACCTGCCCCAGTACCCGGCGGACCGGAAGCCACCCGGCGGCTGATGTCATGCTGAAGAGCCTCGTCGTCAATCTGGTGCGGAATGCTTGATGTGGACAGGCCAGAGTCGGGGCGATCCCCCAACGGCCGGTACCGGCAAGCAGGTTCGCCCCAGGCTACTGGACGGCGATCTGACAGCCCGTCGCCCGGTCCCCCTTACGTACACCATGATCCCATTAGCCCCCGCGACCTCACCACCCGCCCGACCCCTAATCCGGTACTCTGTGGACCGGACGCCCCTCCGGCGCCCGCATCCTGGTCGCCGAACAGGCCGGCCGGCCCCGCCTCAGTAGCTCAGGGGATAGAGCACGGCTCTCCTAAAGCCGGTGTCGCAGGTTCGAATCCTGCCTGGGGCACAGTGATCACCGGCAGGTCCCCCGCCCTCTTCGGGCGGGGGGCCTGCCGGCGTTTCGGCGGGTTTGAGGGCGGGGCGCAGGCCCGGGGCGACCCGCTTCAGCCCGTCGGGTCGGGTCGGGCTGCGACCAGGCCGGACTCGTAGGCCGCGATCACCGCTTGGGCGCGGTCGCGGACGCTGAGCTTGGCGAAGATGCTGGTGATGTGGTTCTTGACGGTGGAGACGCTGATTCCCATCGTCGAGGCGATCTCGGCGTTGTCGAGGCCGGTGGCCAGCAGGTGCCACACCTCGATCTCGCGGGGCGTCAGTTCAGCCAGGCCGGGTGCCGGCGATGGTGCTTGCGGGGGGCGGGGTGTGGTGACGTAGGTGGAGATCAGCCGGGTGAGCAGGCGCGGTGCCACGGCCGCCTCGCCGGTGTGCACGGTGCGCACGGCAGCCAGCAGTTCCTCCGGGGAGACGTCCTTGGGCAGGAACCCGCAGGCGCCGGCGCGCAGGGCGGCGACCACGTACTCGTCCATGTCGAAGGTGCTCAGTGCCAGGACCCGGCTCGCGGGCAGCTCCCGGGTGAGCCGCTCGGTCGCCTGGACCCCGTCGAGGACGGGCATCCGGATGTCCATCACCACGACGTCGGGCCGGTACCGGTGCGCGAGGTCGACCGCCTGCTGCCCGTCGTCCGCCTCGGCCACCACCTCGAACCCGGGGTCGGGGGCCAGGATCAGGGCCAGGCCCCGCCGCACCAGCGGCTGGTCGTCCGCGATCAGCACCCTGATCCGCTCCGGGGATCCCGTCATCCGAACCGTTCCTCTCCGCCGGCCGGCGCCACCGGCAGGCTGGCCGCCACCCGGAAGCCGCCGCCGTCGACGCCGCCGGCCACCATGCTGCCGCCCTGCAGCGCGACGCGCTCGCGCATGCCGATCAGACCGTACCCGGTACGGCCGGACCTCGCTCCGCCCGCACCTCCCGCACCTCCCGCCCCCGTCAGGGCGCCCACCAGGGCGTCGGCCGGTACGGCGGCGCCGTCGTTGGACACCTCGACGGTGATCCGGTCCGGACCGTACGTCAGCTGGACCCGTGCCCGGGCGGGGCCGGCGTGCTTGCGGGTGTTGGTGAGGGACTCCTGGACGATCCGGAACACCGCCAGACCGGTGCTCGGCGCCAGCGGGCGCTCCTCCCCCAGGACGGCGAACTCCGTGGGCAGACCGGCCCTGCGGGACTCCTCGACGAGCCGCCCCAGGTCCCCGACACCGGGCTGCGGAGCCGGCGACGCCCCGTTCAGTGCCACGTCCGGCTCGTCGCCGGCCCGGAGCACGTCGAGCAGCTGGCGCATCTCGCGCAGCGCCATCCGCCCGGAGCCCTCCAGCGTGACCAGGGCGTCGCGCACCACCTCGGTGTCGCCCCCGAGGTTCGCCCTGGCGCCGCCGGCCATCAGCTGCATGGTGGTGATGTGGTGGGCCACGATGTCGTGCAACTCCCGCGCGATACGGCGCCGTTCCTGGGCGACCGCGCGGTCGGCCAGCAGCCTTCGCCTGGCCTCCACCTCGTGCTGCCAGCGCTTGAGCACCTCGGCCGCGGCGATGACCAGCGCCGCCGCGAGCACGTTGGCCGCCACGTCCCCCACCGGAGGGGGCAGCGGATGCCCCCGGCCCACCAGCGGCACGGCCGCCGCCGCCAGGGCGGCCGGCGCCGCCACCGCGATCCCGCGGCAGCGGGCCACGGCGAACAGCGCGACGCACAGCGTGCTGTTGAAGTGGTGCGGCACCAGCACGCCCAGGTTCAACGCCACGCCGAGGGCCAGCACGGCCGCCAGCGACGCCAGCGGGTAGCGGCGCCTGGTGAGCAGCGGCATCGCCGCCAGCACGAGCAGGACCACCGCGGTCAGGGCGATCGGCCGGTCCTGGTCCTGGCCTCCGATCGTGTAGCCGAGGAGATCCAGAGCGGCCGCCCCGACAGCCACCAGCGCGTCACTCGCCGTCCAGGGCAGACCGTCGGCCCCCGGCGATGCCGGTGCCTGTCCCGATGGTGACGGCACAGGCAAGGCCACAGGCAAGGGCGCAGGCGAAGGCGGCGGCGTGGGCCGGTGGTGCGTCGGCATGCTGGTGGTCCTCCCTGTGGCAGACCGGCCCGGCCTTCGCCGTTGCCGCCGCGACCGTCGTCCGCTAGGCCTTGTCCGGCCGAGCCGTTTCCCGCGGCGGTCCGCAGCCCCGGGAGGAAGCCGTCGTCCGGCCTCCGACCAGGACCGCAGCCGGCGTCCGCGGCCCATTCTCTCAGCGGCCCCCGGCCCCGGGAGGCACCCGGGGGCCGACCTCCGACCAGGACCGTGGTCCTGGTCGGGCCCCGGGTGACGGGCCCAGCTCCTGCGGGAGCGCGGTGTCAGGCCAGGGCGTGGTGGGTCCGGGGGGTGGCCGGGGCGCAGGTGTGGAGGTCGGCGAGGAGGGTCTCGGACTCCCGGGTGGCGCGCAGGACCTCCGGGTCGAGGTCGGCGAGGACGAGCTCGCGGTGGTCGGGGCCGGCCTCGGCGAGCAGGCGCCCGTCGGGGGACCAGACCGCGCTGCCGCCACAGGTGTGCCAGGAGCCGGTGGTGCCGACATGGTTGGCGAGCACGGTGTAGAGGGTGTTGTCGAGGGCACGGGCGGGGAACCAGGTGCGCGACTCGTGGTGGCCGTGGCCCACGCTGAACAGGGCGCCGACCAGGTAGGCGTGGCAGCCGTCCAGCGCGGCCGCGCGGGCGTGCTCGGGGAAGCCGGAGTCGTAGCAGATGCCGAGTCCGAGCCGCCAGCCGTCGAGTTCGATCGTGCGGTCGCCGGTGCCCGGCCGGTAGTACTCGCGCTCGGTCTTGAACAGGTACTGCTTGTCGTACCGGGTGACGAAGGAGCCGTCCGGACCGAAGACCAGGGCGGAGACCAGGAGTTCGCCCTCCTCGTGCACGGCCGCGCCGACGACGGCGGCCGTGCCGGTCTCGCGGCAGGCGTCGGCGATCGGCGCCAGCCGGGGGTCATCGGGCTGGACTGCGTACCGGACGGGGTCGCTCTTGATCAGCTCGGGCTCGTAGCCGGAGAGGAACTTCTCGGCGAAGAGCACCAGGCGTGCTCCGGCCGAGGCGGCCTCGCGGATCAGCGCGGCGGCGGTGGCCGTGTTGGCCGATATGTCGCCGGCCACGACCGGCGCCTGGGCGGCCGCGATCCGCAGCGGCCCGGCGGGATAGGGAGAGGACATGGCGGCCACGCTAGCGAACCGCGTTGTCCGCCCGGCCGGTGGTCTCGTCCACGTCGTCCACATCGTCCACGTGGTCCACGTCGCCCAGGTTGTCCAGCTCGTCCTCGAAGGCCGCAGGGCGGGTCGGCGCGGCGAGGACGCGCTGGACCCTGGGTCTGGTCCGCCAGTTCACCCGCCGCACGTCCCGGGCCAGGGCGCCCGGCCGCCAGAGCTCGACGGCGGTGGTGACGGCGCCCAGCACGATCCCGGCGGCCAGCCAGCCGCCGAGGACGTCGCTCGGCCAGTGCACGCCGAGGGCGACCCTGGTCCACCCGATCGCCAGCGCGGTCAGCGCCGCGACGGCGCACGCGGCGGTTCGCCCCGCGCGACGGGCCTGCGGCCAGAACAGCCCGACCAGGACGGCGCAGGTGATCGCCGAGGCCATCGCGTGCCCGGAGGGGAGGGCCGGCCCTCCGGCGTGCGAGACCGGATCGGGGAAGTGCGGCCGCTGGCGGTCGAAGGAGAGCTTCAGCAGCCACTGCCCGCCCCAGCCGACCAGGGCCTGCGCCGCCACCCACCCGGACAGCACTCGTGCGCCGATCAGCCAGAGCCAGACGGCGGCCAGACCGAGCAGTGCACGCATCGTGACCGTGCCGCCGATGTCGGAGAGCGTCTGCACCGAGGCCGTCCAGACGGTGTGGATCTGCGAGTAGTCGTGCATGCTCGCGACCCAGCCCTGGTCGAACCGGTCGAGCGGGCCCCAACAGGTCTGCACCAGGACTGCCAGGACGCCGAACAGGACGGCGCAGCCGACCGCGATCCCCGAGTACCGGAGCAGGCGCTGGTTACGCCGGGTAGCGGCGGGCGAGCTTTTGGTCAGGTGCATGGCTGACACCTTCCCAGTGCGCCATGGTGATCGGACCGTGCGGCGATCGCGATTCGGCATCTTTTGTGCGGAGGACCTGCGTGCGCCGGGTCGCGGGCGTGGGCGGAAACCGGGAGTGTGGAGGGTGTGTCGGCGTGGCGCGTGGGAACGCACGCGACGGCCCGGAGGTTCACCGGACAGTGGAATGCGCGGTGAACGGGCGCGGCCGGGGCGGCCGCCACGAACCGATCGCTCCGAACCGATCGCACGGCTCGCACCCGCAGTGTCGGAGCGGTCACCCTCCGTCCGAATCCGGAGTGAAAAGCGGCAGGATACTGCATCGCTGGAGGAATCTGAGCGACTTGGGAATGTTGTCCGGAATCTGTTCGTTGGATCGTTACGTGTGAGCCCCCCGGGGCCCGCATTTCTTGCCCTCTCGGGGGCAGGCAGGCAGACCTCGGCAACACCAGCAAAGGGAGCAAGCATGGCCACCCGTGCCGTCGTTCGCGACAGGGCCGACCGGACTCGCGCGGCCCGCCCGACCAACCTTGAGGCCGACCGTGACCTGGTCGGCATGTACCTCGACGAGATCGCCAGGACACCCCTGCTCGATGCCGCCGAAGAGGTCGAGCTCTCGCTGCGGATCGAGGCCGGCGTGTACGCCCGGCACCTGCTGGACGAGGGCGAGCCGCCCAAGGGCGTCAAGCGCGAGGAGCTGGAGGCGATAGCCGAGGACGCCGAGCGCGCCAAGGACGTCTTCATCCGGTCCAACCTCCGTCTCGTGGTCGCGGTCGCCCGGCGCTACCCGCGCAGCGGCCTTCCGCTGCTGGACCTCATCCAGGAGGGCAACGCGGGCCTGGTGAGGGCGGTGGAGAAGTTCGACTACGCCAAGGGCTTCAAGTTCTCCACCTATGCGACGTGGTGGATCCGGCAGGCGATCACCCGGTCGATCGCCGACCAGTCGCGCACCATCCGGCTGCCCGTCCACCTGGTCGAGGAGCTGGGCCGGATCCGGCGGGTGCAGCGGGAGAAGTCCAAGGAGCTGGGCCGCGAGCCCGAGCCGGCCGAGATCGCGGCCGAGCTGGACACCACCGAGGCGCGGATCAAGGACGTGCTGGACTGGGCCCGGGATCCGGTCAGCCTCAACATGTCGGTCGACGACGAGGGCGAGACCCAGTTCGGCGACCTCGTCGAGGACACCGGGGCGACGTCCCCCGAGGACGCCGTGATGGTCATGCTCCGCCGCGAGGAGCTGGACGGCCTGATCGGACGGCTGGACGACCGCACGGCATCGATCATCCGCTCCCGCTACGGGATGGAGGACGGCCGCGAGCGCACCCTGACCGAGGTGGGCAAGCAGCACGGGCTGACGCGTGAGCGGATCCGCCAGATCGAGAAGCACGCACTGGCCGAGCTGAAGCGGATCGCCGATCACGCGGGCTTCGAGGCCGCCTGACGGCCTCGTGGCGGCCGACTGGCGAGAGTCGGCCGACCGGCGGGGCCCGGGGGGGGGGGCGCCCCCCCCCCGCCCCCCGGGGGGGGGGGGGGGCGGGGGCGGGGGGGGGAGGGGGGGGGGGTGTCGCGCACT
>NZ_JBITZW010000010.1:125283-198768 GCF_044547105.1 Kitasatospora sp. NPDC052868
GGCCCGCGGTGCCGCGGTGGGCCGCCCGGGGGGGCCGCGGGGCGGCCGGCGGGCGGGGGGGGGGCCGCGGGGCGCGGGGGGGCCCCCGGGGGGGCCGGGGGGGGGCGCGCCCCCCCCCCGGGCCCGCTGTGCGTCGGCGGCGGCCGGCCAGGGGGCTTCTAGGCTGTAGGGACAGATGCAGGGGATCGGAACGGCAGAGGACGACGGAGGCGGACCGGTGGGCGAGCAGAACCCCGTACGGGGCACGGAAGGTGTCGAGGGCGTCAAGGGGCCGGAACGCGCCACGGACGGCACCGGGGGTACCGGGGCCACCGGAGGCGCCGGGGACAAGCCGACACCGAAGGCCCGGCTGGTGTTCCGGGATCCGCTGGACCAGCAGTCCCGGGACGACACCGACTCCGGTTGGGGCGACCGACCCGGAGCGGGGCAGAGCGGTGCACGGGGGCTGGACTGGTACCTGAGCCAGCGCCCGCCGCACCACGGGGGCTGAGACCGGCCTGAGCCGAAGCCCGGAGCCTTGAATCCCGGAGCGCGGCCGGGCGTGCTCAGTGCCGGCCGGTGCTCAGCGCTGGCTGGTGACCAGCACGTCGCGGATCTCGGTGAGCAGGGCGACCTCCTTGGCCTCCGCCTCCGCCATCTCCTCGTCGAGGGTCTTGCGCTTGGCGGTGAACCTGGTCATGGGCAGGATCAGGAAGAAGTAGACGACGGCAGCGGTGATCAGGAACTGCAGGGCCGCGCTGAGCACGTAGCCCCAGAGGATGTAGATGCCGGACGTGACCTCACCGGCCGCGTTCACCTCGCAGGGGCCCTTGAGGCAGGAACTGTAGGACGCCAGATCCTTGGCTCCGAAAAGGCCGACGAGCGGGTTGATCACGCCCTTGACGAAGGCGTTGACGATGTTGGTGAAAGCCGCACCGATGACGACGGCGACGGCCAGATCGACGACATTTCCACGCAGCAGGAATTCCTTGAAGCCTTTCATGCCGCGTGAACGACGAAGTCGTCTCCAGGTCACGGGTGATCTTCGAGCTCTCCCGGTTGACAGCCCGAATGGTGGATCGGGGTGGCCCCCGGCGGTGGCAGCCCCGCCCGCGGCACCCCGGCGGTGAGCGCCGCCGCCGCGAGGAGCAGGCCTACGGCCAGGACGGCGGGCCGCCGGCGCACGGCCTGGGTCAGCCGGTACCGCCCGGTGCCGCCGCGTCTGATCGGCGGGAACGAGGGCACCTCCCGGCCCGGGGGCACGGCGAGCGCCGGGAGCGGCACGGCGTACCGCCGGGTCGGCGCCGGTCGCTGGGCCAGGGGAAGCGGAAGGGGGAGGGGAAACGTCGCGGTCATGTGGGACACCACCTGTGGTCGCACGAGCCCGGCCCCGAATCGGCCGGTCTCCGTGACGCACACTCTGCGCCCATCGCAAAGCCCGTGGAAGTCCTTTCCCGCAGCCTGTGGAAAACCCGGGGGTGTGGATAACTTCGTACACCCGTCCGGGCTAATCCGGTGTGCCCCGGGCCAACGAAAAGGCCCGGTGGTCCGCCGAAAAGCGGGGCCACCGGGCCTTTTCGAATGCTTCTGGTGCTGCCTTCGGCCTTGCTCAGCCGGCCGGCTTCGCCGCCGGGGCGGAGCTGGCGGCGGGCGTCGAGCCGCCCGAGGACGAGGACGCGGCCGAGGAGGCCGACGAACCCGAGGCCGCCGAACCCGAGGACGAGGAGCCCGAGGACGCGTTCGCGCCCACCGAGCTGCTGGACGACGAACGGCTGTCGGTCCGGTAGAAGCCCGAGCCCTTGAAGACCACGCCCACGGCCGAGAAGACCTTGCGGAGCCGTCCCTGGCAGCCGGGGCACGTGGTCAGCGCCTCGTCGGTGAACTTCTGCACCGCCTCCAGGCCGTTGCCGCACTCGGTGCACTGGTACTGGTACGTGGGCACTTGTCTTCCTCCTGGCACTCTCGCCTGATGAGTGCTAACGATGTTCAATGATGCGGCATTCCGCTGGATCAGTCCAGCGACTCCGGTGTGAGATGAACCGGGCGACGGCCGCGAGCCGCCGCCCACCCCACCCGGAACCGGCGCCCACCCCGTGCTCGGAGCGGCGCCCGCACCGCCTCCGTCAGGCCTTGGCGGCACCCACGAGCTGCGGCGCCGCACCCCGCTCCGAACCGCCCGCGACCGCCGAACCGCCCGCGACCGCCGAACCGCCCGCGACCGCCGAGCCGCCAGTGGCCACCACACCGCCGGCAGCCGCCGCACCGGACGCAACCGTCCGGCTCGGCGCGCCCGGCGCGATCAGGAACCGCCGCAGCGCGACCAGCGCGATCAGGCCCAGCCCGGCCCCGGCCACCGGCACCAGGAACCCGGCCGACGGGCCGTGCCCGTCGATCAGCTGCCCGGCCACCGTGGACCCGGTCGCCAGGCCGAGGCCGATCGCACCGGTCAGCCAGGTGAAGGCCTCGGTCTTGGCGCCGTCCGAGACCAGCGTCTCGACCAGCGTGTACCCGGTGATCAGGGTCGGCGCGATGGCCAGGCCGCAGACCAGTCCGGCGATCGCCAGCGCGACCAGGTTGGGCATCGCCCAGAGCGTGGAGCAGCCCAGCACCAGCAGCGCGTAGCTGGCCAGCAGCCGGTGCCGCGCGGCCTGCCGCCAGGCGACCATGCCGTACAGCACACCGGCCAGCATCGAGCCGCCGGCGAAGATCCCGTACACGGCGCCGTTGGCCCCGGGCTGGCCGACCGACTCGGTGAAGGCGGTCACCGAGACCTGCATGGCACCGAAGACGGTCCCGACGCCCAGGAACGCGCCGGCCAGCAGTCGAACGCCAGGGGAGGCGAGCGCGGAGGCGCGGCGGACACCGGGCTGGTGCGGGTGCCGGGCCGGGGCGGTGCGCCGCTGGGCGGCGAACGCGAGCCCGCCGACGACGGTCAGCGCGGCCTCGGCGATCAGGCCGGTCGAGGGGTTGAGCGAGGTGGCGATGGCACCGGCCAGCACCGGGCCGATCACGAAGGTGAACTCGTCGGTCACCGACTCGAAGGCGAACGCGGTGTTCAGCACGGGGGTGGAGGCGCCCTCCGAGGAGAGCTTGGCCACCCAGCGGGCGCGCACCATCGCGCCGACCTGCGGCACGCTGGCGCCGGCCGGCGCGGCGGCCAGCAGCAGCGCCCAGACCGGGGCGTGGCCCAGGGCCAGCGCGATCAGCGCGCCGACCGAGACGGCGTGCACCAGGACGCTGGGCACCAGCACGGCGGCCTGGCCGTACCGGTCGGCCAGCCGGCCGGTCTGCGGGCCGATCAGGGCCTGGGCGACGGCCGAGACCGCGGCGACGGTGCCGGCGGTGCCGTAGGAGCCGTGGGTGTCGAGGACCAGCAGGACGATCCCCAGGCTGAGCATGGCGTACGGCAGGCGCGCCGCGAACGCGGGCACCAGGAACGTCCGGGCGCCGGGTGTGCGCAGCAGCGTGCCGTACCCGACCCGGGTGGGCGCGTCGGCGCCGGCGTCCTTCGCGACGCCGTTGTTGTCGACCGTTCGGCGGGCCGTCACGGTCGGTCCTTCCTGCTGCCTGGTAGCGCGGAAGGGGCATGGTGGGGCCCCGACGGCGCCGAGAGTCGTCCTCTCGCGCGTCGACCGGGGTAGTTACCGGGCCGGATCGGCGTGGTTGCCGAGGTCCGGGCCGCGGCCGCCGAGCGGTCGCGCCAACTCTGCTTCAGGCAGATGCTGGGTGTGTATCAACCATCATACTTATACGCGCGTAGATGTCGCGCCTGCCTCCACAATACAGGGCGACATCAAAAATGTCCTGCCAATGAAAGGTGAACACCGCGCGAAGGCCGTAGGAAGCCAGCGCCAAGCCGCGCGGCGGCCGAGCGGGGCCGAGTGCCGGCCGCACCCGGAGCCCGGGCAGGACTACCGCCCGTGCAGCCAGCCGGCCAGCTTGCCGCCCTTGTCCACGGCCCGCAGCCGCCGCTCCGCCGCCTCGCCCACCTCGTCGGTGGTGACCACCAGCAGCTCGTCGCCGCCGCGCAGCACGGTGGCCTTGTCGGGGACGAAGCTGCTGCCCTCCCGCACCACCAGGGTCACCGCGGCGCCGGCCGGCAGCCGCAGCTCGCCGATCTCCACGCCGGACATCCGGGAGGTCGGGGAGAGCGCCACCGACAGCAGGTGCCCGTGCAGCTTCTCCAGCGGCGCGGACTCGATGCCGAGGTCCTGGCCCATCGAGCCCTCGGAGATCCGCAGCCGCTTCGCCACCCAGGGCAGGGTCGGGCCCTGGAGCAGTGTGAAGACCACGACCAGGATGAAGACGATGTTGAAGACGTCCTGGGCCCTCGGCGCGCCCGACACCATCGGGATGGTGGCCAGCACGATGGGCACGGCCCCGCGCAGCCCGGCCCAGCTCAGCAGCGCCTGCTCGCGGCCGGGCAGCCTGAACGGCGTCAGGGTGAGCACCACCGACAGCGGCCGGGCCAGGAAGACCAGCACCCCGCCGATCACCAGCGCGGGCACCACGGCCGAGCCCATCGTCTCGGGGGTGCAGAGCAGGCCGAGCAGCACGAACATGCCGATCTGCCCGATCCAGGCCAGGCCGTCGGCGAAGCCGCGGACGGCGGGGCCGTGCGGCAGCTTGGCGTTCCCCAGGATGACCGCGCTGATGTAGACGGCGAGGAATCCGGAGCCGTGCAGCAGCGCGCCGCCCGCGTAGGCGAGCACGGTCAGCGCCATGACGGCGATGGGGTAGAGGCCGGAGGAGGGCAGGGCGACGTGCTTGATGCCGTACGCGCCGATCCTGCCGACCGCGAAGCCGACCGCCGCGCCGATCGCCAGCTCGGCGATGATCGTGCCGACCAGGACGTACCAGGAGTCCAGCTCGCCGGCGGTGGCGAAGGCGACGACCAGGATGACCACGGGCGCGTCGTTGAATCCGGACTCGGCCTCCAGCAGGCCGGTGAGCCGGTGCGGCAGCGGCACCATCCGCAGGACGGAGAAGACGGCGGCGGCGTCGGTCGAGGAGACGATCGCGCCGAGCAGCATCGAAGTCCGCCAGTCCAGGCCGACCAGCCAGTGCGCACCGGCGGCGGTGACGAAGACGCTGACCCCGACGCCGACGGTGGCCAGCACGGTGGCCGCCGGCATCACCGGTCTGACCTCGCGCCAGCTCGTCTTGAGGCCGCCCTCGGCCAGGATCACGACCAGGGCCGCGTAGCCGATCACCTGGGTCAGCGCGGCGTTGTTGAAGGAGACGCCGAGGCCGTTCTGGCCGAGTGCGACACCGATGCCGAGGTAGATCAGCAGGCTGGGCAGCCCCGACCGGGTCGAGATGCGCACGGCGACCACCGCGACCAGCAGGATCACGGAGAACTCAAGGAGCAGCTGGTTCAGGTGGTCGACATTCACGCAGGGGCACCTCGAGCAGGCTGGGGGCGGGCGGGGTGTCCGACGGCGGTGGGGCCGAAGGGGCGAGCCGACGGGAGGAGGGGCGGCGGACGATGACGGATCGCCGGTTGCTCCCCTAGCGGATCGTTACTCAGTCTAACATTTTGCCATATCTTTAGGTTCGCTCCGTCTCAGGGCCTCCCACCGGCCCCCGAGGCCCCTTTGCCGACCTCGTCCGATCCCACCGTGGGCGTCCCCCGTGCACGCCCGCCAGCCGAGTCGGCCTAATGTGGTGCCCTGTCATGGCCGAGTGCCCTGGACATGCCCGCCCGCCCCCCAGTCGAGGACCGCAAGGACCCAGATGCCCCGCTCGAAGAAGTTCCGGCGCGCCCGTCTGATCGTGATCGTGCTGGTCGTGCTGCTGGTGGCCGGCGCCGGCTACGGCGGCTACCGGGGAGTGGCCGCGGTGCGCGCGTCCTTCCCGGAGGTCGACGGCAGCGTCAAGGTGGCGGGCCTGAGCGCGCCGGTCGACGTCAAGCGCGACGCCAACGGCATCCCGCAGCTCTACGCCGACACCAGCGAGGACCTCTTCCGCGCCCAGGGCTACGTCCAGGCCCAGGACCGGTTCTGGGAGATGGACGTCCGACGGCACATCACCGCGGGCCGGCTCTCGGAGATGTTCGGCGACGGCCAGGTCGACACCGACTCCTTCATCCGCACCATGGGATGGCGCCAGGTGGCGCAGAAGGAGTACGACTCCCAGCTCGCGCCCGAGACCAAGAAGTACCTGCAGGCCTACGCGGACGGCGTCAACGCCTGGCTCGCCGAGCACCCCGGCGGCGAGAGCGCCTCGCTGGAGTACTCCCTGCTCGGCGTCGTCAACGGCGACTACAAGCCGGAGCAGTGGAGCCCGGTCGACTCGGTGTCCTGGCTGAAGGCGATGGCCTGGAACCTCTCCGGGAACCTCCAGGAGGAGATCGACCGCTCGCTGCTCGCCCAGGACTTCAGCCCGGAGAAGATCGCCGAGCTGTACCCGGAGTACCCGTACGCGCGCAACGGCACGATCGTGAAGACCGGCACCGTGGTCGGCGACACCTACCGGCCCGCCGACGGCTCCGGCCAGGCCAACGCCGGCACCGCCACCGCCCAGGGCGCCGCCGCGACCAAGGCACTGCTCAAGGGCGTCACCGACCGGATCGACGGGATGCCGCAGCTGCTCGGCCGCCAGGGGCAGGGCATCGGCTCCAACTCCTGGGTGATCGCCGGTTCCAACACCACCACCGGCAAGCCGCTGCTGGCCAACGACCCGCACCTCGGCCCCGGCCTGCCCTCGGTCTGGTACCAGATGGGCCTGCACTGTCGCACCTCCTCGCCCGCCTGCCAGTACGACGTCTCGGGCTTCACCTTCGCCGGCCTGCCGGGCGTGGTGATCGGCCACAACAAGGACGTCGCCTGGGGCTTCACCAACCTCGGCGCCGACGTCACCGACCTCTTCCTGGAGAAGGTCACCGGCCCGGACACCTACCTGGTGGACGGCAAGGAGACCAGGTTCGAGCTGCGCAAGGAGACCATCAAGGTGGCCGGCGGTGAGGACCGCACCATCACCGTCCGCACCACCCAGACCGGCGCCCCGCTGATCTCCGACCCGAGCACCGAGCAGCAGAACGTCGGCAAGTACGCGCCGAACGGCAACGCCGCCCCGGACCGCGGCACCGGCGGCTACGGCGTCGCCCTGCAGTGGACGGCGCTCAGCCCCGGCAAGACGATGGACGCCGTCTTCGCCCTGGACCGCGCCAGGAACTGGGACGAGTTCCGCGGCGCCGCCAAGGACTTCGCCGTCCCCGCCCAGAACCTGATCTACGCCGACGCGAAGAACATCGGCTACCAGGCCCCCGGCAACATCCCGGTCCGCGGCAAGGGCGACGGCACCTACCCGGCGCCCGGCTGGGACTCGGCCTACCAGTGGAAGGGCTCGATCCCCTTCTCCGCCCTGCCCTACAGCCAGAACCCGTCCGCCGGGTACATCGTCACCGCCAACCAGGCCGTCGTCGACCCGTCGTACAAGTACTCGCTGACCAAGGACTGGGAGTACGGCACCCGGGCCAAGGAGATCACCGAGCAGATCGACCTCAAGCTCAAGAACAACGGCAAGATCTCGCCGGACGACATGAAGGACATGCAGCTCGACAACACCAGCGTCCTCGCCCGGACCCTGGTCCCGCTGCTGCTCAAGGTCCAGATCGACGACCCGTACGTGCGCGAGGCGCAGAACCTGCTGAAGGACTGGAACTACCACCAGGACGCCGACTCGGCCGCCGCCGCCTACTACAACGGCGTCTGGAGCCAGCTGCTCAGCCTCTCCTTCGGCCAGAAGTTCCCGGCCGACCTGCGGGCCAAGGACAACTGCCTGCTGGTGCGCCAGCAGGCGGACCCGACCAAGCCCGACAGCGGCCGCACCGCCTCGATCGTCACCGAGTGCGGCACCCGCGACCCGGGCAAGGCCCAGCCGGACGGCGGCGACCGCTGGACCGAGGTGGTGCGCGCCCAGCTGGACAAGCCCGACAGCAGCTGGTGGACGTACATCGACTCGGAGCACCACGAGCAGAAGGGCCTCGACAACCTGCTCGCCGAGGCGATGAAGAACGCCCGCCAGGAGCTCACCGCGAAGCTCAGCAAGGACGTCTCCACCTGGAGCTGGGGCCGGCTGCACAAGCTGACGCTGCGCGAGCAGACCCTCGGCACCGACGACTCCTCGATCGCCTCCGGCCTCGTCCACCGGCTGCTCAACCGCGGCCCGTACCGGCTCTCCGGCGGCTCGGCGGCGGTCGACGCCGCGGGCTGGAACGCCGCCGCCGGCTACGAGGTGGACTGGATCCCCTCGATGCGGATGGTCGTCGACCTCAGCGACCTCGACGCCTCCCGCTGGGTCAACGTCGGCGGCGCCTCCGGCCACGCCTTCCACCCCAACTACAACGACCAGACCGACCTCTGGCTCAAGGGCGAGCTGCTGAGCTGGGCCTACTCCCCGGACGCGGTGGAGAAGGCGACCAAGCACCGACTGGTGCTGACCACCGGCTGACACCCGTTCGCCGACGCGGCCCCGCTCCCCCCGAACACCGGGGGAGCGGGGCCGTCGCCGTCCGTGCCGCGGTCGGCCTCACCCCAGCCGGTGCAGCCCGGACGGGGTGAGCGCGACGTCCACCGGCAGGTCGTGCGGCTCGGCCGGCACGCTCTCCAGCAGCTCGTGCTCGTACAGCAGGACGGCCAGCAGCGGCCGCGCCCCGGCCCGGCCGAGCCGGGCCAGCACCCGGTCGTACGAGCCGCCGCCGCGGCCCAGCCGCAGCCCCCGGCGGTCCACCGCCAGACCCGGCAGCAGCACCGGCGAGGCCGCGCAGACCGCCTCCGGCCCGAGCCGCTCGCCGACCGGCTCCAGCAGGCCGCGCCCGGCCGGTGCCAGCCCCTCCGAGCCCGTGTACACCGCCCAGTCCAGGTCGTTGTCGGGCAGCAGGACCGGCAGCAGCACCCGGACGCCGCGCGCCAGCAGCGCGTCCAGCAGCGGCCGGGTGCCCGGCTCGCCGCCGACCGACACATAGGCGGCCACGGTGGCCCCCGGCGCGGCCAGCTCCCCGGCGTGCCCGGCCAGCGCGAGCGCGGCCGCCTCCCGGTCCGCCGGGGTCAGCGCACGCCGCTCGGCCAGCAGCCGTGTCCTCAGCGCGCTCTTCTCGTTGTGCATGGGATCCTCCACGGCTCTGTGCCCCGTCACGCTCAGAGCCTGACATGCGGAAGGCGCCCCGATGTCCACCCCGCTGCTGGTCCAGGCCCTGGCCGTGCTGAGCGCTCCCGCGCTGGCCGGCGCCACCCTGCTCGGGTGGCGGCTGCGCCGCGGCGAGGGCGCCGCCGCCGACCGGGAGGCCCGGTTGCGCGAGCGGGTCGCCGAACTGGAGGAGCGCTGCGCGGAGCTGGAGCGCACCGCCTCCTGCGACCCCCTCACCGGGGTCTGGAACTACCGCCACCTCCAGCTCACCCTGGACCGCGAGATCGAGCGCGCCAGGCGGGCCGACCAGGCCGAACCGCAGGACGCACCGCGCCCGCTGGCCGTCCTGCTGCTGGAGATCACCGGCTTCGAGGCGGTCATCGCCGAGCACGGCCGCGCCCGGGCCAACGCGATACTCCGCGACCTCGCCCAGCGCCTCGGCATGGAGATCCGCCGCTCGGACACCCTCGGCCGGTACAGCGGCGAGGAGTTCCTGATCGTCCTGCCGGACACCGGGGCCGAGGGCGCCGCACAGGTCGCCGAGCGCCTGGTCTGGTCGGTGCGCCGCCACCTGTTGCTGGACTGGTCCTCCGGTTCGCGCGAGGACCGCCGCCCGCACGGGAACGGCCTGACCGCCGCAGTCGGCCTGGCCGTCCTGCCGGAGGACGGCACCCACGCCGCCGTGCTGCTGCGGGCCGCCGACCGGGCCCTGGCCGCGGCCCGCGCGGCGGGCGGCGACCGCTGGCACGGAGCCTTTTCCCCCAGGTCGGACGGTGGTCCGGAGGCTGAACATGACCGTTCGGAAAAGCCGGGTAGTCTGTCGCCCTGTGTCGGTGGGGACCCCCTCAGCCCGCCCGCCACTGCCCATACGCCTGCCACTGTGGCCGGGCCACGCGACGTGCTGTCATAGCCGCTTCCATGCGCTCGGCCGGGCGAAAACATGCCTTAGTAAGGTAAACGCATGACGACGACCAACTCCCGAATTCCGGTAACCAAGGCCGTGGTGCCCGCGGCCGGACTGGGCACCCGCTTCCTGCCGGCCACGAAGGCCACGCCGAAGGAGATGCTGCCCGTCGTCGACAAGCCGGCGATCCAGTACGTCGTCGAGGAGGCCGCCTCCGCCGGGCTGTCCGACATACTGATGGTCACCGGCCGGAACAAGCGCGCCCTTGAGGACCACTTCGACCGCGCGTACGAGCTGGAGGAGCTGCTCGCCCGCAAGGGCGACCAGGACCGGCTGCGCCGGGTGCGCGAGTCCGTCGACCTGGCCAACATGCACTACGTCCGCCAGGGCGACCCCAAGGGCCTCGGCCACGCCGTCTCGGTCGCCGAGCAGCACGTGGCCGGCCAGCCCTTCGCCGTCCTGCTCGGCGACGACCTGATCGACCCGCGCGACCCGCTGCTCTCCCGCATGATCGAGGTCCAGCAGGAGCTCGGCGGCTCGGTGGTCGCCCTGATGGAGGTCGAGCCGTCGCAGATCCACCTCTACGGCTGCGCGGCCGTCAAGGCCAACGGCTTCGGCGAGGACGTCTTCCAGGTGACCGACCTGGTCGAGAAGCCCGACACCGCCGACGCCCCGTCGAACTACGCGGTCATCGGCCGCTACGTCCTCGACCCGTCGGTCTTCGACGTCCTGCGCGAGACCCAGCCCGGCCGCGGCGGCGAGATCCAGCTCACCGACGCCCTGCGCGAGCTGACCACCCGCGACGCGGAGTCCGGCGGCCAGGTGCACGGCGTGCTGTTCAAGGGCCGCCGCTACGACACCGGCGACCGGGCGGACTACCTGCGCGCTATCGTCCGACTGGCCTCCGAGCGCGAGGACCTGGGCCCGGAGTTCCGCTCCTGGCTCAAGGAGTTCGTCGCCTCCGAGATGCAGGACTGACACACCGACAGAGAGCGAGTGCGCCGATGACCGGGTCCACGGAGAGCAGTACCACCCCCGCCGCAGCCTGCTGCGACGGATCCGCGGACCCGGCACCGGCCGCTCGCCAGGCCCGTCTGTGGACCGTCGACGAGCACCTCGCCGACGTCCTGGCGGCCGTCGGCCCGCTGCCCGCGATCGAGCTCCAACTGCTCGACGCCCAGGGCTGCCGGCTCGACGAGGACGTGGTCGCCGACGGCGACCTGCCGCCCTTCGACAACAGCTCGATGGACGGCTACGCCGTCCGCACCGCCGACACCACCGGAGCCACCGCCGAGTACCCCTCGGTGCTCGCGGTGGTCGGCGACATCGCCGCCGGCGCCGGTGAACTGCCCCGGGTCGGCCCCGGCCAGGCCGCCAGGATCATGACCGGCGCACCCGTGCCGCCCGGTGCCGAGGCCGTCGCCCCGGTCGAGTGGACCGACGGCGGCAGCGGTACCGGCGAGGCCGCCGACGCGATGACCGCGCCCGTCGAGGACGAGGAGGTCCGGGTCCGGCGCCCGGTCGCCGAGGGCGCCCACATCCGCCGCCGCGGCAGCGATGTCGCCGCCGGCTCCCGGGTGCTGGAGGCCGGCACCCGGCTCGGCCCGACCCAGCTCGGCCTGCTCGCCGCGATCGGCCGGGCCACCGTCCGGGTCCGCCCGCGACCGCGCGTGGTGGTGCTCTCCACCGGCAGCGAACTGGTCCAGCCCGGCGAGCCGGTCGGTCCCGGGCAGATCTCCGACTCCAACAGCTTCACCCTCACCGCGGCCGCCCGGGACGCCGGCGCCATCGCCTACCGGGTCGGCGGCGTGCCGGACGACGCCGACCGGCTGCGCGCCGTCCTGGAGGACCAACTCGGCCGGGCCGACCTGATCGTCACCAGCGGCGGGGTCAGCGTCGGCGCGTACGACGTGGTCAAGGAGGTCTTCGAGTCCTACGGCGGGGTGGACTTCCGCCGGCTGCGGATGCAGCCCGGCAAGCCGCAGGGCTTCGGCCGGATCGGCGCCGGGGCGGGCGTCCCGCTGATGGCGCTGCCCGGCAACCCGGTGAGCGCGTACATCTCCTTCGAGCTGTTCGTCCGCCCGGCCATCCGCACCATGCTCGGCGCCGCCGACGTGCACCGCCCGGTGGTCCGGGCCGTCTGCCCGGTGGCGCTGCGCTCGCCCGCGGGGCGGCGGCAGTTCCTGCGCGGGCGGTACTCGGCGGCCGACGGCGTGGTCGAGCCGGTCGGCGCCGCGGACTCGCACCTGGTCGGCGCCCTGGCCCGGGCGGACTGCCTGATCACCGTGCCGGAGGACGTCGTCGACCTGCCCGCGGGCAGCGCGGTCGACGTCGTCCTGCTCGGCGACTGACGCACGGCGTGGCGGGCCGTCTCGGAGACTGACACGGCCCGTCCCACGCACCGGCCGGAGCGGGGGGTACGGTAGCGCGGTATTCGACCTGCGCGCCCCCTGGAGCACCCCGTGAGCACCTCACCCCCCGGCGACCGCCTCACCCACGTCGACGAGCAGGGCGCGGCCCGGATGGTCGACGTGTCCGAGAAGACCGCCACCGTGCGCACCGCCGTCGCCGCCGGCCGGGTCCGGGTCGCCCCCCGGGTGGTCGAGCTGCTGCGCGGGGAGGGCGTGCCCAAGGGCGACGCGCTCGCCGTCGCCCGGATCGCCGGGATCATGGGCGCCAAGAAGACCCCGGAGCTGATCCCGCTCTGCCACCCCATCGCGGTCTCCGGCGTGCAGGTGGACCTCGCCGTCACCGACGACGCGGTCGAGATCACCGCCACCGTGCGGACCGCCGACCGCACCGGCGTCGAGATGGAGGCGCTCACCGCCGTCGCGGTGGCGGGCCTGACCGTGATCGACATGGTCAAGGCCGTCGACAAGGCCGCCGCCATCGAGGACGTCCGGGTGGTCGCCAAGACCGGCGGCAAGAGCGGCGACTGGTTCGCCCCCGGGAGCCCGGAGTGAGCGCGCCGGCCATGCGGGCGCTGGCCGTCACCGTCTCCAACCGCGCCTCGGCCGGCGTCTACGCCGACAAGGGCGGCCCGCTGCTGGCGGCCGGCCTGCACGCGATGGGCTTCACCGTCGACGGCCCCCGGGTCGTCCCGGACGGCGAGCCGGTCGAGGCGGCCCTGCGGGAGGCCGTCGCGGCCGGCTACGACGTGGTGCTCACCACCGGCGGCACCGGCATCTCGCCGATGGACCTCACCCCCGAGATGACCGCCCGGGTGATCGACCGGCAGATCCCCGGCATCGCCGAGGCCATCCGGGCGTACGGCCGCGAGAAGGTCCCCACCGCGGCGCTGTCCCGGGGGCTGGCCGGCCTCGCCGGACGTACCCTGATCGTCAACCTGCCGGGTTCGACCGGTGGCGTCAAGGACGGCCTGGCCGTCCTGGAGCCGCTGCTGGCCCACGCCGTCGACCAGCTCGGCGGCGGGGACCACCCCCGGCCCGACACCCCGCCTGCCCCTGGGAGTGCGCACTGAACGCCGGCTGGCCGGTAGAGCTCCACGAGGGGGATGTCGCGCTGCGCCCGATCCGGGCCCGCGACCAGCGCGACTGGCAGGAGGTCAGCCGCCGCAACCGGGACTGGCTGCGGCGCTGGGAGGCCACCGTGCCGCCCGGCCCGGCCGGCCACGGCGCCGGCCCGCGTCCGACGTACCGGCAGATGGTCCGCTTCCTGCGCGGCGAGGCCTCGGCCGGGCGGATGCTGCCCTTCGTGGTGCTCCACCAGGGCCGGCTGGTCGGCCAGCTGACGGTCGGCGGGATCACCTGGGGCTCGATGTGCTCGGCCAACGTCGGCTACTGGGTCGACGAGGCGGTGGCCGGGCGCGGCATCATGCCGACGGCCGTGGCCCTTTCGGTGGACCACTGTTTCGCCACCCTCGGGCTGCACCGGATCGAGGTGTGCATCCGGCCGGAGAACGGGCCGAGCCGCCGGGTGGTGGAAAAGCTGGGCTTCCGGTCGGAGGGAATGCGCCCCCGCTATCTGCACATCGACGGGGACTGGCGGGACCACCTGGTGTACGCACTCACCGCCGAGGAGGTCCCCGAGGGGATGCTGGAGCGGTGGCGGACGCTCAGTTCAAGCCGCAGACCTCGTAATTGAATATATGTTCGAAAGAAATATCGATATGGCATCGGCGTGGCGACGGACAGGCACAAATACCGGCAAAATAGTCGGAGAATCAGCTTGATCACACGACACGCCGTGCCAAATTGCTGCCAGGCCTTCCCCGGCGCCCGTACGGTGTGAAACGTGAGCAGTAGCGGCCTTATCTACGCCGTCATCGTAGGGGCCTGGGCCGCCTATCTGGTGCCGATGTGGCTCCGCAGGCAGGACGAGCTCAACGAGGCCCGTCCGACCGAGCGCTTCAGCACCGCCATCCGCCTGCTGGCCGGGCGTTCGGCGCTGGAGCGGCGGGCATCCCGGGCCCTGGGCGACGACCTGCGTGACGACGAGCAGAGCAGTGACGACGGTCCTCCCGTACGGGACGAGGCCGCCTCCGGCGACCCCGCGGACGGTGCGGCGGTCGAGCCGGCCCCCGGGCATGCGGCGGCGCGGTCCGACGACCGCCCGGCCGGGCCCGCCGACGACCACCCGGCCGACCACTCGGTCGACCACCCCGCCGAGCGTGCGGCCGAGGACTCCGCCGAGCGGCGGGCCGGGGCCGAGCGCCGGGCGCGGCTGCTGGCCCGGCGCCGCCGGATGGTCACCCTGCTCTTCCTGGCGTTCGCGCTCGGCGCGGTCGTCGCGGCGGTGGCCGGTCTGGCCTTCCTCTGGGTCCCGGCGGTTCCGGCGGCCCTGCTGACCCTCTACATCGGCCACCTGCGCAAGCTGGAGCGCCAGCGGTACGAGGTGAAGCTCGACCGCGCCCGCGCCGCCCAGGCCGCCGAGCGGCTGCGCAGGCGCGAGCGGGAGCGGCAGCGGGCCGAGGCCCGGGAGGCCGAGGCCGCGGAGCAGGTCGAGCCCGCCCCGGCGCCGAGCACGCCCGCCGGTCGCGGCCGCCCGCACCTCAGGCTCGCCACCGACCCGGCCCAGGGCGTCCCGCGCCGGACCGGTTCGGCCTCCGCCGTGGCGGAGGTGACCGAGCACGAGGAGTGGGTCGACGGCATGCGCGAGCGCGGTGCGGCCGGCCCGGACTCCTGGGAGCCGGTGCCCGTCCCGCTGCCGACCTATGTGACCGCCCCGGTGGCCCCCCGGGTCACCCGCGGCCTCGACCTGTCGGCCCCCGGCACCTGGACCGCCGGCCGTTCCGTCGACGCGCACCCGACCGAGGCCCGCAACACCCCGCTCTTCGACCAGTACGCGGAGGCGCCCGCCTCCGAGCTGCGGCCCCGCGCCGCCAACGAGTAGTCCGCGCCGGACCCCCCACCAGCGGGGGTGGTCACGGACCCCCTCCAAAGGGTGCTAGAGTTTCATCTCGTTGGGGCTGTGGCGCAGTCCGGTAGCGCACCTCGTTCGCATCGAGGGGGTCAGGGGTTCGAATCCCCTCAGCTCCACCCAACGGGCCGTTCACGACTTCGGTCGTGAACGGTTCGCGAAATCCCGTCCAGTAGGCAACTCTGGGCGGGATTTCGTGCTTTGCGGGTCTGGTCGAGTCTGGCTGCGATCTGTGGGGTGAATCACACTGCCCCGCAGGATGGCTGAGCGGAGCTGGCGGTGCGGATGCGGGCATGGCGAAGCGACCGTGGGACCGGAGGGTGTGCGGTCCCACGAGCCGGCGTCGCGTGCTCTATGGCTGCCCTGGCGGGCGGAGGGCTAGCTGGGTTCCGGTGGGTCCGTCCCGGGGCCTTCGCGGCTGGCGCCGGGGCCAGTTGTGTTCGGCGGCACGTGCGGGTCCGGGGTGTCGGTGATGTCGGCGAGCGTGTAGCGGTCCTCGGCCCACAGGCGGCGCTCGCGCAGGTAGACCTCGATGGTGCGCAGGTTCTCGACCATCAGCTGGACCGCGCTGAGGAGCGTCTGGGCGACGCGTCCGCGGCTCTGGCGGAGTTCCCGCTTGTCGAGGAAGGAATCCGCGTTCTTGGCACGGCCGTTGAGCCCCTCGACGTGGCTGCGCAGGCTCCGGAAGGCCCGCTGCCAGGCTGCGCGGCCCCAGGGCAGGCCCTGACGCAGTTTCGGCGTGAGGTCGACGGGCACGCCGATGGTGGTCTGCTGGCAGATGTCCGGCCGCTGGTGCATGGGCTTGCCGGGAACGCGAACGGTGGGCTTGGCTGCCGGGTGGGAGCGGCGGGAGCGCCGGTTGTCCAGGTCGATGACGGGGCGGGGCGGATTGGCGCGCCTGCGGTGGCGGGGGCGCTGGTCGCGTTCGGCGGCCCAGGGGCACTGGACCCTGGGGCTGGTGCCAGCGGCCGGGCATTGCCGGCGTTCGACACCCTTGGCGTTCGCCCGCTGCTTGAGCGGCAGGACGAATGGATTAGCTTCCTCCATGCGGGGGAGCAGTGCCTCGCGGTCCTTGCTGGTCCTTGCGGCGGCCATCAGGTGGTAGGTATTCAGGACACGCTGTGGGGTATGGGGGCAGAGCAGGTCGCCGCCCAGGGCGGTGGCTCCGTGCCAGGGGAGCTTGCGGATCATGTCGGTGCGATAGTCGAGAACGAGGTCCCAGCCGAGCGCGCGAACGGGCTGGTGGAAGGTCTCCGCGCGGGCGTGGGTGTAGGCACGGTCCCCGGCGAGGTAGCCGGTGCGTGGCAGCATCCGCTTGGTGACGGCCAGCAGGCGCACGGTCTGGGGACCGATCTGTTTGCTGGGGGCATGCACGGCCATGCCCATGCACAGCTGCGGGTAGGTGCCGGCGAGCGCAGGGTCGGCGTGTCCGGCGACCAGCAATGTGGCGCTGTAGCCGAAGGTCTCGGTGCCGTCGCCGGAGACGTGGGTGCCGGCGCTGACCTCCAGCGAGGCGTGTCTGCGGGTGCCCTCGCGGGCCCAGACCGGGACGCTGGTGCCGTCCACGGACAGGTCGCCTTGCCAGTTGTCCATCAGACCGCGTTGCACAGCGACGCGTACCGGGGCGAGGACGAGCCGGTTGGCGATCTCGCTCAGGCAAGGAGCCGGGTCGTGGCTGTCGGAGGCGGTGTCCCAGACAGCCTTGAACCGGCCGGCCTCCGCAGGGAGCAGGCGGATGCGGCGGTCGTGGCGGGCGGGGTCAAGGAGGGTCGTGATCCGGTCCCATGCGCGGTAGAAGCGCTGGGCGGAGGCGTGGGTTGCCTTGAGGTCGAGCGGGTCGACGACCGCGAGGTCGAAGACGTCTCGCCATGTGCTGCCGAGACGGAACGTCATGATCTCCCACGCGTCGTCGATGTTCGTGCTGCGACGTTCGCGGGCTGCCAGGAACAGCCCGGTGAGCACGACCTTCGCCGACAGGCCGACGGGCCCTGGGCGGCCTGCTTCCAGAATGTCGAGCTTCTCCAGGGCGCCGCTGGTGCGCACGAGGTCGTAGGCCAGGCGCACATGGGCGTCCGCGATCTTGGTGGGGAACGGTGAGGGGGCCGGTCGGCGCCGCAGGCGCTCGGCGTGGTGCACCGGGTGCGGGTGATGTACGGGCCTGCGCGGCGGGCGGTGGGGCCGGGTCATGCCCACCCCCGCAGCAGGCGGATCGCGGCGTCCTTGCCGGGGGCGGGTACCCACCGGTGGTACGGGGCGAGTGCGGCGGTGGACTTCAGGCCGGCGGCGCTGGCGATGAGGTTCGCCGGGACTCGGTCGCGCAGCAGTGCCACGATCCAGGCCGAGCGCAGGCGCTGGGCGTCCAGGCGCGGCACTCTCGGGTCCGCCGACTCGTTGCGCTTGGTCCAGTTGCTGATGAGGTTCTTCGCGCCGCTGACCTTGCGGCCGGGCGCGAACAAGTAGTCGTCGCCGGCGGCCTGGGCCAGGTCGGACAGGTTCTCCTCCCACAGCGAGCGGCACACGATCAGACGGGGGGAGTCAGGCACCGCGATCGCGAGCGCCCCGCTGGGCAGTGGCACGATGTCGCTGCCGCGGGTGGCAGCCATCTCGCCGGGCATCAGCCCGCACCCGGCCCCCAGCGCGATCAGTGCCTGCGCGCTGCGCCGGCCGGTGGTGGTGTTCGGCAGGGAGCGTGCCCACACGTCCAGCCGGGTGAGCTCGCTGACGTCGTACGGGGTGGCGCGGGTGCGGTCGGCCCGCAGGCGAGGGCGAGCGGCCTCGCCGCGCTCGACCCAGACCAGTGCCTCGCGGATGCGGGCCAGCACGCTCGCGTACTTCTGGATGCTGGAGGGCTCCAGGTCGATGGCACTCACCAGGTGGCGGCTGATGGTGCTCTGGTCCAGCCAGAGGGCCGGGTCGCGTGGCAGCCCGGCACGTTCGGCGCTGACCGCCAGTGCCGCCGTCACCCGCAGTACAAGGGGCAGCGGGTAGCTGACGTGCTCGGCGACGGCCGCGACCAGCATGCGCACGCCATCGGCGACCGCCGCCCATTCCGGGGGTTCGTCCTTGGGGCGGTAGCGCAGGATCGCCTGGCTCATCGGGGCCTCCAGCGCCGAACACCACGTGAAGCGGCTGATCAAGTAGCCGCCTTTATGGACATAGTGCACATCAACCCCGAGGAGCGCATCCCGATGCCCGGTGGCACCCTGCGCGGCACCCCGCCGCGGGACTTTTCCCGAGATCCGCACCTGTGGCCCGACACGGTCGCGCCCACCCACG
The DNA here is from genome assembly GCF_044547105.1 of Kitasatospora sp. NPDC052868. NCBI lineage: Bacteria > Bacillati > Actinomycetota > Actinomycetes > Kitasatosporales > Streptomycetaceae > Kitasatospora > Kitasatospora sp. NPDC052868. The sequence goes on from NZ_JBITZW010000010.1 coordinate 143,951, forward strand.
CGCAGGCCCGCGTCGTGCTGGCCATCGCGCGCAGTCTCCAGCGGCACATCGACGAGCGGGGCTGGAGCCTGCGGGAAGTGTCGGTGCTCACCGGGGTGAACCGTCAGGTGATCGCCAACCTGCTGGCTGGCCGGAGCTGGGTGGACGTGGTGACCGTCAGCCTGCTGGAGGACGGACTCGACGCGGTGCTGTGGCCGGGGGCTGGCACCCGCGCGTCCGTCGCCGCGCTCGGACCGGGAATGTGAGGAACGCATGCTTGGAAAGCGCCTTCCCGCGCGCCCGGGCGGGTGGCCGACTTGGGGCCACCGGAACCCGGGCAACGCGAATTAGGCCGCACGGGCCCCGAGCGGAACCTCCCTCGGCTACGCTCGGGCGTGCGGACCACGTATCAGGGGACCGTTCGGTGCCGCCGGGGCCTAAGCCGGCGGCACCTCTCCCCTCTGACGTCTCGTATCAGGGGACTTCTTGCTCGGCCTCTCCTTAGGCAGCCTCTGCCTTCTGCGCCGGACCGAACGGCGCTTCGCCGCGGGCGACCGCGTATAGCCCAGGCTCGGTCTTGACCAGTTGGCCCTTCCCCGCCAGCCGCTTGAGCGCCGTGCGGACGGTCTCCTTCTGGTGGACGACCTTGAGGAGTTTGGTGGTCCGGCCGAGGCTCTGCAGGTGCAGGATGACGGCCAGGACGTCGCCACTGCGCATAGGAGCCTGCGCGGTGGCGAGGATCTGCAGGCAAAGCTCCTGGAGCGTCCGGGTCGTGTCCTGCGAGACTGGCGCCGGGTGGGGTTCGCCGAGTGCGTCATCGCCCTGAGTCGGGCTCTGCGTGCTCTCGGCAGCCGGGCCGGGATCCGCATCCGGCTCGCTGAACGGCCGGGTTGAAGGAGTCGTGCCGGGTACCGCGGGTGCGGGGCAGGCGGGACCGCCGTCCTGCTTCGTGGCAACCGTCCGCGTCTCGTCCTGGGCCGTGCCAGAGTCCTGATCGCGGCCGTCGGCGGGGGCGGGGCCATCCTCGAGCAAGGATCCGAGGAAGCCGTGGAGGTAGTTCCACAGCTGTTCCAGGTCCTCGATGCACCGATCGGTCGAGTCTAGGGCCTGCTGTGTCTCCCGTAGCTGCCGACGCAGGGACTCGCGCTGAGCCTGCTGGTTGGACAGCTCCTGTCTGGCCTCCGCCGCAGCAGTTCTCAGCGATGAGCGCAACCCGCTCACTGCACCCCCTGGGAAGTCGGCTCCTCTAGCCTGCGGGCACAGCCTAGAGGCATGACTGGGCCTGCCGAAGCAGAACAGGGGAATCACGGGGCACAACATCGCGCCCCGGACTGCGTGCCCGGCAGGGAGTCGCCAATCTCGCTGTCTTAACGTCAACGTCGTTGTAAATTAATTGAGTTGGCCCAGGCTTGCGCAAGGTTCTCGATTGAGCGGTGCTCCCGAACGCCCGCTCGAAACTGGCCGAAGGCAAGCCCATCGGAGGAGGCGTTGGGTGGGCACACGATGGCCGGCCAGCCTCGGAGTCGGCGACAGGATCCGCCTGCATCGGCGGGCCTGGACTGTCACGGGCTTTACCGGGGGCAAGATCCTCTTGGTCGATGCGCTGGGCGAATGCGCGGAGCTGAGCCCGCTCGCCCTGGTGAGCGACCCGGAGGCCGAGATCCTGACCACCGTCTCCCCGGACCGCCCGCCTGGCGGGAACGGACTGGATACAGACAGCGCCCACTGGTGGGAACGGCACATCGTGGAGGTCATCACCGGCCTGCCGTCCGGAGCCCCTCCGGATCAGAGCCCCCGCCCGCCATACGACCCCTCCCACACCACCCTTGCGCAGCGGGAGGCCGCCAAGGCCGCCGAACTCGCCGAACTCAACGCGGCGGGCACCTCCGCCCGTACCGTGCGCCGTAAGCGCCAGCACTACCAGGCCAGGGGCGTGGCCGCGCTCACGGACGGGCGTACGTCGCGCGGTGCCGCACCTGGGTCACGCAGTGACCCGCGCGTGCTGTACTGCCTGGAACTAGCGCTCCAGGAAGCTAGCCGAGGGCGCTCCGCCGCCACCATCCGGTGCCGGACCGCAGCCCTGCTGGAGGAACACTTCTCCTCCCAGGAGATCCCGGTGCCCTCGTTGTCCACGTTCCGCCGGCTGATCGCCCATCGCGTCCCATCGTCAGCACATGACCGCAAGTCCAGGCGGCAGCCCGCACTTCCGGGGGGCCGGGTCGTCCTCGACACGCTCCGGTTGAACACCGGTGCGGGCACGCCCGACCAGGTGTCCGTCACGGTCGCCATCGACGAGGCGACACGCTGTGTCACCGCGGCTGTGGTTCACCGTTGCGATACCCCACCCGAAACCGCCCTCCTGATGGCACGGCTGCTCGCCCCCAGACCCCTTCGCGTCATTCACCGCGGCGGCGTGATCGGCTGGACCCTGACCACGGGGATGGAGGTTCCGGTCATCCGTCCGCGATGCCTGGTTGCCGAGCGGGCGACGCGCCCGGGGCTATGGACACTGGGCGAATACGCACGCACCTTCGGCATCGAACTCCAGTGGCGAAGCCCAGTGGTCGCGGACTCCACGGTCGCATGCGCCCTTCGTCCCCTGATTGAGCGCCACCTGACCCGGGTCACGCTCTCGGCCCCCCGAGTTCCGCTCTCCGTTCTCCAGAACGCGGTCGACGACTGGGTAAGCGAGGTCTGGTACGACCTCCCCGAGACCAACCTGTCAGTTGGGTCCCCCAACACCTCGCCCCATACCCCTGCGACCCGCTACGCGGACCTGACCGCGCGAAGCGGCAGCATCGACCTGCCGATCAGCGCGGAGGAGTACCTCGCCCTGCTTCCGCACGTCCACCGTTTGGCCGGGGAGCACGGCGTCCGTGTGCACGGCCGCCGCTACGACGCAAGCGCTCTCGATGCCGTGCGCCATCGGCACAGGCCCGTCCAGGTGCACCTCGACGAACGGGACCCGGACCGGACCTGGCTGCGCAGACCCGACAGCACTTGGACCTCTCTGCCCGCCGTGGCGCCAGTCGGCCGCCACCCAGCCCTTGCAACGAGCCACCTGTCCTGCGCGCTCGACCGCGCCCTCACCACCAGAGTCGCCCCTGAACTCCTCCCGCCGGCAGACCCAGCCCACCGGTCGGGCCCCCGTCCCTTGGACACCCTCGAAGGATGGCGTCGTTACCTCCTCTCTGCCTCCCCTCCTCCGGACCTCGGGGCTGACGACAGCCAACGACTCGCCTACCACTCGAGGCTCACCCTCCCCGGCCTTCCCCTCCTTCGCCAGGTCGACGTCGCACTGCGCGGGGAGCTGGCCAGCAAGCGCTACACGTCCACTGCCGAGGGGCTGCTGCTGATCGCGGGCCCGCCTGGAAGTGGCAAGACCACCGCCATCCTGGAAGCGCTCCGCCACCACCACCGCGCCGCCCGGCTGCCCGCTGCCCAAGTCCTCCCGTCCGCCTACGTCATCGCCCGCCCCGGTGGCGGCACCCGCATGCTCCTGGCCGATCTGGCCCGCTTCCTCGAGGTGCCCGCGGCGGCCCGCAAGACCGCCCACGCGCTCGCAGACCAGCTGTCCGCCGCACTTGTGGCCTGCGCTGCAGAGGTCGTCGTCATCGACGACGCCCAACACCTCCTCACCCCGGCCCCACAGGCTTCGAACGCCATCGAGCACCTGCGCTACCTCGCCGCCCGTTCCGGTGTCGTCCTCGTCCTCGCAGCCGCCGTCGACGACTCCGAGACGTTCGGCCGGGCGACCCGAGTGCGTGCAACCGCACTGGACAACGGGCCGACATGGCACGCCATCCTTGCCGAACTCGACGAAGCGGTGCTCCTGCGCGCCCAACCGCGCGGTCGGCTAATCGAGTTGAGCGGCCTGCTCCACACCGTTTCCGGCGGCCTGCCGGCTGCGGCGATCCGCCTGGTCCGCACTGCCGCGATCCAAGCCGTCATCGACGGCAGCGAGGAGATCACCGAAGGACTCCTCCTGCGAATCGCCCAGTGATCGCACGCTCTTGCGCCAGCGGGCCCTCCATCGCTGTGGGACCAGTTTCAGTGAACCATGCAGCCCGTTGGGGTCCTGCGGACCATGACCAGTGGCGCAGCCTCAGGGGGTTCGGGGGCAGTAGGTGCGGGCGACGGTCAGTCGAGTGTGATGCTGCCGTCAAGCAGCCAACCGTCGAGGTAGCCGTCCACCAAGTCGCGGGTTGTCTTGAGGTCCTCACCCGACAGATGCAGCGCAAGGTGCCGACGATGTGTCCACGCCACTTCTGCGACCGGATCCGAAGCGTCGGCGCCCGCCGCGCAGCGGACGATCAGGACCCGTTCCTCCACCCTCACCGCCCCCGCGATCCCCCACGGAGGCGTCGCCCACCGGTGGCCGACGACCAAACCCTGCCGCACCTGCGGCCAGCCTGTCACCCGCACCGCCAATCGCTCACCGGCTGGCCAGTAGGACTCTGTACCACGTACTGCGGCGCGTGGCAGCGTCCACATGGCTGAACTCGATGGCCCAAAAGGGACAAGCGCGACTCGCGCGTCGGCGTCGACGGCCACGACGCAGACACGCCGCAGCAATCGAGGTACAGGAATGCAGTCCATGAGCCGACCATTCCCTGAATGGTCGGTCAAGTAGCCACTCGTTGATCCGCTCGGGTGAGCGCGCCTGCAGGGCCGGGAACGTACGAGGTCGAGTTGGACGCGTGCTCGGGAGGACCAGGGGCTGGGCCGGGCCCACCGCCCCTGCAGTGGGCCCGGCTCAGCCGGGGCCCGCCCTGGCTGCAGTTCAGCTGCGGCTGAGCAGGTACCTTCCGGCTCTTTGTGTGGCAGACGCCCTCGCGGGTTGTTGCCCTTGGTGGCAGCCCGCGGCGAGAATCCGGCACTGTCCATCATCCGTATCGCGCCGGCATGAGACCGGTACTGCTGACTACTATGCGGTGCCCCCTGGAACCACTATGGGGGAACCGCATAGCCGTGCTGCAGTCACCCCGACGTTAGAGTGATAGTTATTTATGATCTGATGTCGCGCCGTTTAGGATTTGCGCCCACTCTTGCTGGCTGTCGGCGCCGCAGTGGAAGTCCTTCAGGCGCTGCACGAGCAACTGTGGGAAATTCGCCAGGCAGTCAGCCAGTGGGATTGGCGACCATTGCATCGCGGTTTTAATCAGCTCTGCTGGATCGCTGACAACCCCCAGGAGGACACCATTTCGCTTCTGTGCCATTTCAGCCAGCTTGTCTGGCTCGAGGTAGTCTTGGTTGGGTTCTATTGCCGCGTAAATCCCCTTCCCAATTCCCGCCACAGCCAACCGTTCGACAAACTGGAGAACCTCACTCTGCGAGACTGGCTTCTGTTTCGCTTCGGCGCTTAGAATTACTGTGAAATCCGTGGGGTCGACCAGTTCGCTTGCTTCGAAGAGTCCATCCTGAGTCGCCTTATGATCAACTTTCGGGATCTTTACAGAAACATCGCCTGGGATATTTCGGCTCGGATCGTTGATGGAATCAGCGTAGACCATGCCGGGGTGAACAAGGTCGAGGCAAGCTGCCACTAGGGCCTGCCCGCGCCGTCCACCCTCACGATTTACATTGATAAACTCTGCTGCGATTTTGCAGAGATCTGGCAGTGTTAGCGAGTTTTTATCAAGCTGGAGCACCGTCGCCTGATTGCCATCCTCGATGCGTACTCGGAGAAATGCTGCCAGCGCTCTGACTGCATTTTCCTCATCCAGGTAATCAGCCGCCTGAAGGCATTCAATCAAGTGCTCAAGTTCTGCTCTAGCTACAGGTCGACTCTCAGGGATGAGGGTCTTGACGACCATCTGCTTTGCGAAGAACGGCTGATTATTCAGCGGCTCGGCACCGGTTGTCCTGAGATCGATTTCATGCTCAACGCAGAGCGGTACGAGGATGTTCTTCGCGACACCACGGGCCGAGTACCCGCGGTGGACGTTAGTTTGCAGAGCGAGGGCAGTGACCTCCTTGTTGGTGGCTTTGGCCAGCAGGGCAGTGCCGAGCATCGGGGTGTTCGTGGCGTTCTGGGCCCGCCCGACCTGGCGACTGCGGTCGATCCACTCCGCAGGCAGCTCCTCGTCGTCTGACGTTGCCAAGGTGAGAGCCTCAAGGAACCTCCTGCGCGCAGGCTCCTTGGCTACCCTCAGAGTGATCTTCTGTCCCCCGCCTTGCACCATGGCTTGCTCGAATCTGTGATCGCTTCATCTGACGCGCCCAGGCTCGCACACCAGCACTCTGGTGGCTACTCTCTGGCAGCAGGGCGTCACGTTGGGGCCGTTTGTCGCGGGTCTCGTCCCACGATGTTGGTCCAGCATGGCACCCTGTCCTTGTGACGAGTCATGGCATCGCAATCTCACTGTTCTCCGGCGCTGGCGGCCTGGACCTCGGAGTGGAACAGGCCGGCTACGAGGTGCGTGCGGCGGTTGAGCACAACGCCGACGCCGTGGCAACCATGGAGAAGAACTTCTCGCATCTCCAATCTGAGGTAATTCAGAAGGATATCCTTGAAGTCTCGACGAAGGACCTTTTGGCTGCGGCTGGCCTTAAGGGGAAAGAGCGCCCGGACCTGCTGGTAGGTGGCCCCCCTTGCACCCCTTTCTCTAAGTCCGGCTTTTGGCTTGAGTACAAGAGAAAGGGTCTCGATCCCGGAGCTTCTCTTCTCCAGTCCTATACGCGAGTTCTTCGCGAGGCGAAGCCCCGTGCGTTCGTCCTGGAAAACGTCTATGCTCTAACATTCAATAACGCCGCATCGCGCCCCGCGTACGAGCGCCTCCTTAGGGAGATCGACGAAGCTGGATACGAATGCGTGCCGAAGGTGCTCAATGCCGCAGATTATGGTGTTCCCCAGGCACGTCCAAGGCTTTTTCTGATTGGAGTGCCAAAGGGAAAGGTAGTTCCTGAGCATCCGGAGCCAACTCATGGTGGAAGATGGGAGCGGCGCGCAACGGGAACTGCGGAGCAACCACACGTTACTACTGGGCAAGCTCTAGAGGGCTTGGTGACTGAGCCCGAGCCTGGTGAGGTGGTTGGTGGCAAGTACGGCCACCTCCTGCCCGGAGTGCCTCCTGGAGATAATTACCTTCACTACACCGAAGAGCGTGGACACGTTAGTCCCGAATTCAAATGGCGATCTAAGTACTGGTCGTTCTTGCTCAAGCTTGACCCCGACCGACCTTCGCCGACTATTCAAGCTCAACCCGGTCCATATATCGGCCCGTTCCACTGGGAAAACCGTCGTCTGCGCGTCCCGGAACTCAAGCGTCTTTTCACATTCCCGGATGATTTTGAGTTCACTGGCAAGCGCAGCTCTGTTCAGGCGCAGCTTGGAAATTGCGTCCCCCCGCTGTTGGCCCAAAAGGTGGTCTCAGCGGTTGCTGAACAGGTTGGCTGATTCTTTTGCGTGATCGGGATGCTGTCTACTCGTGGCGGGATCTGGGTGCTTGGGTAAAATTGTGCGGCAGGCTAGTGTATTGAGCCTGTGTGCCGATGTTTGTTGTGCTTATGAGTGTGCAATGGTCGCGTGGTAAAAGGCCCAGTCGTATCGGGCGAGCAGCCCTTGTCCCCGGCGGCCGTGCCAGGCCGCCGGGGATAGTCAGAGCAGGGCGATGAAGGGCAGGGGCTCAGCAGCTTGGGCTTTGATCGAGGTGTGTCCGGTGGGCGATGGCTGCGCTCGTTGAAGGCATGAGAACCCGTCGACGCGACCGTTCTGGCAGCCCTGCTCCCGGCCTGTGGCGCACCGCTTCGTCCGCGCTGCGGCGGGACATTTTACGGCTACCGCTACCCTGAGGCGACGTCCACGGCCCTGTGCGGGGCAGCGCAGCGCCGCCCAGCCTGGTTGAGCAGCGGGATCCGCCAGGGCATCGCTTGTCGTGTCCATGAATTTTTGGGAAGTGATCTTCGTGGGCGTGGAAAGCGTCGCAGCGAGAGCGCTCAACGATGCAGGTCAGCCGCACTCGTGAACGGCCCACCCAACGGAAGTCCCGCCCGATCGTTCAGATCGGGCGGGACTTCTGCGTTGTACGGGGAAGGCACGCTGACGGGGTGTCGACCGCGGTCAGTGTCTGACGATCACCACGGTGCACGGCGCGTGGTGGACGCAGTAGTGGCTGACCGAGCCCAGGGCGGCGCCGGGCGGGGCGTGGCGGCCGCGGCTGCCCAGGACGAGGGCGTCGGCGCCCTCGGCGGCGGCGGACAGGGCCGGTCCGGGCGGGCCGGCCTTGAGATGGCGCCGGACCGGGGGAGCGCCGCCGGGGAGTGCGGCCAGCGCCTCGTCGAGGATCCGGGCGGCGTACCGCTCCGGTTCGAAGCCGTCCAGGGCGGGCGGGACGAGGCCCCGCTCGCCGTACAGGCCGGGGAACTCCCAGACCGCCACCGCCTCCAGGACGCCGCCGCTCTGGGCGGCCAGCCGGGCCGCCCAGCGGACGGCCGCGTGGGAGAGCGGTGAGCCGTCCACGCCCACCACGATCCTGCCGTCCGGCTGCCGGGCCATGGTTCGAGCGTAGGGCCTGCCGGGCCGGTGCGCCGGGGCGGCGGTGGTCGGCGGCGGGCGCCGGGACGACCGAGGGCCGGCCGGAGGTGTCCGGCCGGCCCTCGGGCCCGTCCTGGGGGAGGGGCGGGTACCGTCAGGGCTGCCCGGAGCCCGCGTAGGGGCCCGGCTGCGGGGCGCCGGCCTGCGGCGGGACGCTGCCGTAGCGGGTCGGACGGCCGCCGCGCGGGTGGCGGGTCAGGGTGTAGCCGGCCACGCCCGCGAGGGCGGCCAGCGCGCCGCCGGCCACGGTCCAGAACCAGCGGCTGTTCCAGCCGGAGAACCAGCCCGAGTACCAGTGGTCCTCGGCCTCCTCCGGTGCGGCCGCCTGGGCGGCGTTCGCCGCGCCGCCGCCCACCGGGGGCACCAGCGGCGCCTTGAGCTCGCCGCCCTCGGGCTGGGCGTTGTCCGCGTCGCCCTTGACGCCGACGTGCAGCTGGACGGAGGCGGCGAGGCCGAGGTCCGGCTGCGGGGCGTCGGAGAGCGCGAGGCGGACGTAGTAGGTGCCCGGCAGCGGGTCGCCGGACCACGGCTCGGCCCAGGAGCGGACCTCGCGCATGGTGCAGCTCAGCGTGAGCGAGGAGGCGGCGGCGTCGCCGGTGGCGTTCTGGGTGCCGGCGGTGCAGGACTGGCGGCGGCGCAGGCCGTCGAAGACCTCGACGCTCCAGGTCTGCGGGCCGTGCCGGTCGGCGGCGGGGGCCAGGTTGACGGTCAGGCCGATCGTCGGGGTCTGGCCCTCGGAGGCGCCGAACGCCCAGTACAGGTAGTCGCCGGTGGAGGCGGCGACGTTGGCGTCCTGGCCGGCGGCGAGGTTGATGGCGGTCAGGAAGGACGTCCCGGCCTTGGTGGCCGGGGCGGGCTTGCCGCTCGTGGTCGGCGAGGGGGACGGCGAGGCGGCCGAGGCGGCGGGCGCCGCCACGGCGAGGGCCGGGAGCACGGCGAACGCGGCCAGGGCGGCGCGCAGGGCGCGGTGGGTCGTCATGGTGGGCATCGTCAGTTCTCCCGCCAGACGGCGATTCGCCAGCGTGCGATCCAGCCGAACAGCAGGCCGGTCAGCAGGCCGGCCAGGGTGAGCACCAGCAGCAGGATCCAGCCGCGGCCGAGACCCATCGCCGGACCGTCCGGGGCGGGCGAGGCGGTGGCCAGGTCGACCGTCAGCTCCAGCGGGAGACCGGGGTCGGCCTGCACGCCGGCCTGGGCGGCGAGCGAGTTGCTGACCACCAGGCAGACGGTGGTCTCCGGCTTGCCGCTCGGCGAACCGGACGGGGTGGCGGAGGCGTAGCCCTTGGAGTCGTCGGTGGACCAGCGCAGGCCGGTGGAGACCACGTCGGTGCGGCCGCTGCCCGCGTCGGTGCCGCGGACCAGCTCCTGGCCGCTGGTGCTGGTGGCCTGGAGCAGGACGCCGTAGTCGCGGGCGACCGGCCGGTCGAGCGAGACGCTGACCGAGGCGCGCAGCTCCTGGCCGGCCTTGACCGGGATGCGGTAGACGCGGTGCTCGGAGAACTTCTCCCGGTCGCTGTAGACGCCGGGGGTGAGCACCGGTGCGCTCTCGCACTTGTCGGTGCCCGCCGTCTTGACCGGCGTCACGGCGTAGGTGTCGCTGGAACGGACGACCAGCTGCTTGACCTTCTCGGTGAGCTGGTCCTGCGAACGGACGTCGGTGTAGGTGCCGCCGGTGGCGTTGGCGATGCAGAGCAGCTGCTGGCGGGTCTTGTCGTCGTGCGCCAGGCCGAGGGTGTCGACCACCAGGTGGATGCCCTGGGCGGCGAGCTCGCGGGCCACGTCGCACGGGTCCGGCGGGGCGCAGGAGTCCTCGCCGTCGGTGATCAGGACCACCCGGCGGGTGGTCTCGCCCTTGCCGAGGTCCTGGGCGGCGCCGCGCAGGGCGAGGCCGATCGGGGTCCAGCCGGTCGGGCGCAGGGTCGCCACCGCGGTCTTGGCCTCGACCTTGTTGGTCTTGCCGACCGGGAAGAGCTGCTTGGTGTCCTGGCAGCCCTGGGCCTTGTCGTCGCCGGGGTAGTTGGCGCCGAGGGTGCGGATGCCGAAGTCGGTCTCCGCGGGCAGGGCGTCGATCACCTCGTTCAGGGACTGCTGGGCCACCGCGATGCGGCTCTTGCCCTCGATGTCGGCGGCCCGCATGGAGCCGCTGACGTCCAGTACGAGGTCGACCCGGGGGGCCTCCTTGCCGGTGGAGCCGGCTGATGGTTCGTCGGCATGGGCGGGCAGTCCGCTGAGCAGCGCACCGCCTGTTATCGCCAGGGCGGCCAGCAGGCTGCCGAGCCTGGCCTTTGGTCGTCGTCCGGTAGTCACCCGCCGAATCCTAGGGCCCGCACCTTTCGGCCGGGCGCATCGTCAGGCGCCCTCCGGGGGTCAACAGTTCGCCGAGGTCCGGCGCAGGGGTGCGGGGCGGCTGGGTTTCAGCCGGGAGGCGGGGCCCGTCCCTGGGGGCGGGGGATGTTGACGCCGGTCCTGCGGAGGTCGGGCTAGCCTGCCGGGCGGGCGATGCGGAGGGAGCGCGCGGATGGAGCTGGCCGGGGTCGGCAAGCGGTACGGGCGGGGCGGGCGGTGGGTCCTGCACGGGGTGGACCTGACGGTCGGTCCGGGGGAGCTGGTCCGGGTCGAAGGGACCAACGGCAGTGGAAAGTCGACGCTGTTGAAGCTGGTCGCGGGGATCGAGCGGCCGAGTGCCGGCCGGGTGGGGCGGGCGGGCCGGGCGGCGTACGTGCCGGAGCGCTTCCCGCCCGCGCTGCCCTTCGACGCCCGGACGTACCTGCTGCGGATCGGCCGGGTGCACGGCCTGCCGGCGGCCGAGGCGCGGCGCCGGGCCGGGGACTGGCTGGACCGCTTTGGCATCGCGGACCGGGCCGGCACCCCGCTGGGCCGCCTCTCCAAGGGGACCTGCCAGAAGGTGGCCGCCGCCCAGGCGCTGCTCGCCGAGGCGGACGTGCTGCTGCTGGACGAGGCCTGGACCGGGCTGGACGAGGAGGCCCGGACGGTACTGGACGAGGCGGCCGTCGAGCGGGCGGCGCTCGGCGCCGCGGTGCTGTTCGTCGACCACGACCCCCACCGGCTGGCCGGGCCGACCACCGCCGCCTACCGGGTGGCCGAGGACGGCTCGTTGCGGCCGACCGCACCGGTGGACGGGCCGGGCGCGCCGGCCGGGCCGGGGCCGGTGATGGAGATCGAGGTGGACGTGCCCGCCGGGCCGCTGCCGCCCTGGCTGCCCGGTGCGCCGGTGCGCACGCCGCTGGCGGGGACGGCGGTGCGGCTGACCGTCCCGGCCGCGCACTCGGACGCGCTGCTGCGCCGGTTGCTGACCGGGCGTCCGGCCGTCCGGGTGCTGGGGGTGACCCGGCGCGAGGCCGGTGCCGACGTGCTGGAGGGGACCCGGTGAGCCGGCTCGGGGCGCTGACCCGCTACCACCTGGAGCTGCTGCTGCGCTCGCCCGGCTGGCTACCGCCCTTCCTGGCGTACGCGCTGCTGCTGGTGGTCGGGGTGAGCGGCGGCAATCCGCTGCTGGACGACCTGGGCTACGGCTCGGCCGTGCTGCTCCCGGTCACCGCCTGGTACGTGCGCTGCGCGGTGACGGCGGAGCCGGCCGCCTCGCGGGCCTGTCTGGTCGCCGCGGCCGGGGCGTTCAGGGTCCAGCTGGCGGCGCTGCTGGCCGCGGTGACGGCGGGCCTGGTGCTCGCGGCGGGCGGCACGTCGGCGCTCTGGGCGGTCGGCGGGCGGGTGGCCGATCCCGGGGTGGCGGCGCAGCCGCCGGAGGGTCCGGCGGTGCTGGAGGGGCTGCTGGCCTCGGTGGTCTGCGTGCTGCTGGGGGCGGCGGTCGGGGCGGTGTGCAACCGGCCGGTGCTGCTGCGTCCGCAGTACGGGATCCCGACGGCCCTTGGGCTGTCCGTCCTGGTCCTGGCGGCGGGCGCCTCGCCGGCCAACGCGGCGGTGCGCGGGCTGATCACCGGTGCCCGGAGCGGACGGGTCGGCTACCCCTGGCTCGAACTGCTGCTCGCCGCCGGGCTGCTGGCCGCGGTGGCGGCGGGCTCCTCGGCGCTGGCCGGCCGCCGCCCCGGGTGACCATCGCGGGCCACCCGGTCAATACAGGACACACCGGATGGAAGAGCCAATAAATATGGATAGCGCTCGTTAGGGTGACGAACGGGGCAGGGTGACGACGCACCGGCGCCTGCGCCCGGCCGGCATGTCCGACTGATTGGAAGGACCCACACGTGAGCAACCTCTTCGCGATCGCCTACCCGGACCTGGCCACCGCCGAGGCGGTGCGCCGCGAGGCGGTCGGCCTGCAGACGCAGAAGCTGATCGACCTGGAGGACGCCGTCGTCGTGGAGCGCCGCGACGACGGCAGGATCAAGCTGCACCAGCAGGTCAGCACCACGGGCGCGGGCGCCGCGTCGGGCGCGCTCTGGGGCGGCGTCATCGGGCTGCTGTTCTTCATGCCGTTCCTCGGTGCGGCGGTCGGCGGTGCGGCGGGCGCGGCGGTCGGCGCCTCCACCGACATCGGGGTGGACGACAACTTCATGCGCGAGGTCGGCGAGCACCTCCAGCCGGGCACCGCCGCGGTGTTCCTGCTGGTCCGCAAGGCCACCGCGGACAAGGTCGTCCCCGCGCTGGCGAGCTACGGCGGCAAGATCATCCAGACCTCGCTCTCCGCCGAGGCCGAGGCCGAACTGAAGGCGACCGTCGAGGCGTCCCGGGCGCAGGGCGCCCCGACCCCCGCCTGAGGCGCCGTACCGGTCTGACCAGACCAGCCGCTCACGTCGGGGCGGACGGGGCTCGCGGCCCGTCCGCCCCGATCGCCATCCCCCGGTCGGCGACAATCCCGCAGGACGGTCCGTGGCCACTCCCTCCGCCGTGACGAGAACCGCAGGCCGGCCGCGCCGGACGGTGCGGACCCGGCGCAACACCGAACTCGCGCTGGTGCTGGGCGCGGTAGTGCTCGCCGTGTTCGGCTACGCCGAGGTCGGCGTCAACATCGACGGCACGGTGCCCGCCGACGCGGGCGGGTACGGTGCGGCGCTCGGCGTGCTCGCGCTGCTGGCGCACGCCGTGGTCCGCTGGAAGGCGCCGTACGCGGACCCGCTGCTGCTGCCGATCGCGGTGCTGCTCAACGGGGTCGGGCTGGTCGTCATCTACCGCCTGGACCGGGCCACCGCCGGGGGCGGCGCGGCGCCCACCCAGCTGCTCTGGTCGACCCTCGGGGTGGGGCTGTTCACCGCCGTCGTCCTGTTGCTGCGCGACCACAAGCGGCTCCAGCGCTACGCCTACAGCGGGGCGCTGGTCGCCCTGGTCCTGCTGGTCCTGCCGATCTTCTTCCCGCCGGTGTACGGCTCGCGGATCTGGATCACCATCGGGCCGCTCTCCTTCCAGCCGGGGGAGTTCGCCAAGATCCTGCTGGCGGTCTTCTTCGCCGCCTACCTGGCGGTGCACCGCGACGCGCTGGCGCTCACCGGCCGCCGGGTGCTCTGGTTCCAGTTACCGCGCGGGCGGGTGCTCGGACCGGTGCTGCTGATCTGGGCGGCCTTCGTCGGGGTCCTCGTCCTGGAGACCGACCTCGGCACCTCGCTGCTGTTCTTCGGCCTCTTCGTCGTGATGCTGTACGTGGCCACCGCGCGCAGCGGCTGGATCGCCATCGGGCTGTTCCTGGCCGCGGTGGCGGCGGTCGGGGTCGGCTGGCTCTCGCCGCACGTGCACAGCCGGGTCAACGACTGGCTGGACCCGCTCGGCTCGATCGCCGCGGGGAGGGGCGCCAACCAGATCGCCCAGTCGCTGTTCGCCTTCGCCTGGGGCGGGGAGCTGGGCACCGGCCTCGGCAACGGGCACTCCGTGCTGATCGGCTTCGCCGCCAAGTCGGACTTCATCCTCGCCACCATCGGAGAGGAGCTGGGCCTGACCGGTCTGATCGCGCTGTTCCTGCTCTACGCGCTGCTGGTCTCCCGGGGCTTCCGGGCGGGCATCGCGCTGCGCGACCCGTTCGGGCGGCTGCTGGCGATCGGGCTGGCCGCGATCGTCGGCCTCCAGGTGTTCGTGGTGGCGGGCGGGGTGCTGGACCTCATCCCGCTGACCGGGATGACCCTTCCGTTCGTCGCCCAGGGCGGCTCCTCGGTGGTCACCAACTGGATCATCGTCGCGCTGCTGGTCCGGATGAGCGACCTCGCCCGCCGCCCGCCCCCCGAGGAGGCGCCGTGATCCGCCGCGACCGGCCGGACCGGCCGAAGGGCTCGACCAACGGCCCGCAGGGCCGGCCCGGGATCTCCGTCACCGGCCGCCGGGCCGGGACCTTCTGCCTGCTGCTGATCGTGGCGCTGTGCGTCCAGGCCACCCGGGTGCAGGTGTTCCAGGCCGAGGAACTGGACCACAACCCCGCCAACCAGCGGCTCACCATCGAGCGCTACTCGCAGCCGCGCGGCAACATCCTGGTCGGCGCCGACAGCGTCACCGGCTCCACGCCCACCGGCGGGCGCTACGACTACAAGCGCACCTACACCGACGGCCCGCTGTACGCCGCCGTCACCGGCTACTCCTCGCAGACCTACGGCAACACCCAGCT
Organism: Kitasatospora sp. NPDC052868; assembly: GCF_044547105.1. Taxonomy (NCBI): domain Bacteria; kingdom Bacillati; phylum Actinomycetota; class Actinomycetes; order Kitasatosporales; family Streptomycetaceae; genus Kitasatospora; species Kitasatospora sp. NPDC052868. Next base: position 159,028 of record NZ_JBITZW010000010.1, read on the forward strand.
GGAGGGGACGGAGGACGAGCTGCTCTCCGGGACGGACAGCCGGCTGGCGAGCTGGGCGGTCTGGGACGCCGTCGCGCGCCGGCAGAACCCGGGCGGCGACGTCTACACCACCATCGACCGGGCCGCCCAGCAGGCCGCGATGCGGGGCCTGGGCGGGCAGCAGGGCGCGGTCGCCGCGATCGAGCCCGCCACCGGCCGCATCCTGGCGCTGGCCAGCACGCCCTCCTACGACCCCGGGTCCTTCGCCGGCACGTCCGCGGCCGACCAGGCGGCCTGGAACAGGCTGCAGGCCGACCCCGACCAGCCGATGCTGAACCGGGCGCTGCGCCAGACCTACCCGCCCGGCTCGACCTTCAAGGTGGTCACCGCGGCGGCGGCGCTGGAGAACGGTGTGGTCACCGATATCGACGCGCCGACGAACGCGCCCTATCCGTACGTGCTGCCGGGCACCACCACCCCGCTGGTCAACGACACCTCCGCGTGCGACGAGCCCGGCCAGTCGCTGGACGCCGCCATGGTCCGCAGCTGCAACAGCGTGATGGGCTACCTCGGGGTGCAGGTGGGGCTGGACAGGATGGCGGCGATGGCCGGGAACTTCGGCTTCAACGACGCGAAGCTGGACACACCCGTCCGGGCGGCGCGCTCCAACTTCGACACCGAGATGAACACGTCGCAGCTCGCGCTGTCCTCGATCGGCCAGTTCGACACCGCGGCCACCCCGCTGGTGATGGCGATGGTCGCGGCCGGGGTCGCCAACGGCGGCACGGTGCTGCGTCCACAGCTTGTGGACAGGCTGACCAGGAGCGACGGCACCACGGTGCAGCTGATGAAGCCCTCGGTGTACCGGCAGGCGATGAGCCCGGCGGTGGCCGGGCAGGTGCAGCGGCTGATGACCGACGTGGTGGAGAACGGCACCGGGCGCAACGCCCGGATCGCCGGGGCGGTGGTCGGCGGCAAGACCGGCACCGCCCAGCACGGGGTGGACAACAGCGGCACGCCGTACGCCTGGTTCATCTCCTGGGCGAAGCCCGCCGGCTCCGACAAGGCGCCGCCGGTGGCGGTCGCGGTGGTGATCGCCGACAGTGACGCCACCGATGTCACCGGCGGGGGGCTCGCGGCCCCGATCGCGCGCTCGGTGATGCAGGCGGTGCTCGGCGGCTGAGCCGCCAGGACGGCTCTGACCTGCTGCTTAGCCCTTCGGTGGGGGGATCCGCCGCCTGCGAAGTGTCCGGTTTGTGCCGGGCGGTGCGACGATTCGTACAATGCGCGCGACGTGACTGTTCGTTTGCGACACTGGTGCTTTCGCGGGGTACTGTCCCATCTTTGTTCGGTTGGTCCCCGATGACACCCCACGGCATCCTCGGTGACCGGCCGCTAGGACACCCTCCCCCGCCTAGAAGGATCAGGTTTTGGCCAGCAACACCCTCGGCGCGCGTCTGCTGCGACGCAAGCCCGTATCCACCCTGATCGCCGAGAGCGAGGGCCGCGACGCCCTCCCCGCCGGTGCGCCCGAGGAGGGCGGACGCTCCGGCATCCACCTGCGGCGTTCGATCGGTCTCTGGCAGCTGTCCTCGATCGGCATCGGCGCGACCGTCGGCACCGGGATCTTCTTCGTGCTCAGCACGGCCGTCCCGGAGGCCGGACCGGCCGTCATCCTGTCCTTCGTGATCGCGGCCGTCACCGCGGGCCTCACCGCGCTCTGCTACGCCGAGATGGCCTCCGCGATCCCGGTCTCCGGCTCCTCCTACTCGTACGCCTACGCCACGCTCGGCGAGGGCGTCGCGTTCGGCGTCGGCATCTGCCTGCTGATGGAGTACGGCGTCTCGGCCTCCGCGATCGCGGTGAGCTGGGCCGAGTACCTGAACAAGTTCCTCGACCTGGCCTTCGGGGTGCAGATCCCCGAGGCGGTCTCCGGCGCGCCCGACAGCACCCACTGGTTCAACCTGCCGGCGCTGATCCTGGTCGCACTGGTCTGCATCCTGCTGATCCGCGGCGTCAGCGAGTCGGTGAAGGTCAACGCGGCGATGGTGGCCGTCAAGATCCTGATCCTGCTGCTCTTCATCGGCGTCGGCCTGACCGGGTTCCACTCCGGCAACCTGACCCCGTTCATGCCGCTGGGCATCGGCGGCGTGCAGGTCGCGGCCTCCAGCATCTTCTTCTCGTTCATCGGCCTGGACGCCGTGTCCACCGCCGGCGAGGAGGTCAAGAACCCGCGGCGCACCCTGCCGCTGGCGATCATCATCTCGCTGGTCGTGGTCACCCTGCTGTACATCCTGGTCGCCCTGGTCGGCATCGGCGCCCAGCCCTGGGAGAAGTTCGACGGCCAGGAGGCCGGCCTGGCCCAGATCCTGCAGGACATCACCGGGCAGAGCTGGCCCGCGATGGTCTTCGCGATCGGCGCGATCATCTCGATCTTCAGCATCACCCTCGTGGTGATCTACGGCCAGACCCGCATCCTGTACTCGATGGGCCGCGACGGCATGCTGCCCAAGCGCTTCGCCCAGCTCTCGCCGCGGACCGGGACCCCGGTCTGGAACACCATCGTGGTCGGCGTGGGCGTCGGCCTGCTGGCCGCCTTCATCCCGCTGAACGTGCTGGCCGACATCACCAGCCTCGGCACCCTGATCGCCTTCTCGGTGGTCTCGGTCGGCGTGATCATCCTGCGCCGCACCCAGCCCGACCTGCCGCGCGGCTTCAAGGTGCCCGGCTACCCGGTCGTCCCGCTGATCAGCGTGGGCTTCTGCATCTACCTGATCACCGGCCTGCACGCCGACACCTTCCGGGCCGGTGCGATCGCCCTCGTCGTCGCGCTGGCGGTCTACTTCGGCTACAGCATCAAGCACTCCAAGCTGAACCAGGAGCAGCAGGCCGAGTCGGCCGACGCCCCGAGGGGCTGAGCCCCGACCCCCGCTTCGCGGGGCCGCCGGCCGGAACCACGCCCCGGCGGCCCCGCCAAGCCCACCGGACACTCCCTGCCCCGACATGGCGACAGGGCGCGGCCCCCACCCATAACCTTCCTCCATGGTGAGCACCCGCACGCCCGGCCCGTCCCGCCCACGCGGCCGCTTCACCGGCCGTAGCGGCACGCCGACCCCGCCTGTGGCGGCCGGTCCGCCGACCAGACGCGAGCGCCTGCGCCGCGGACTGGCCCCCCGTCCGTTCCCCCGCCAGCGTGGCGAGGGCCCCCGGCTCCCCCCGCCCGAAAGGCTGATGCAGGCCCGGCTCGCCTCGCAGCGCTGGGTCCAACTGCTCGGCTGTGCGATCGCCGCAGTCTGGGCGGCCGCCTTCCCCGTCGTCTCCGACCTGCCCAACCAGCGGCTCTGGGGCGCCGTCGCGGCCCCCGCGTACGCCCTCGCCGGGCTGCTCTGCCTCGTCCTGCCCCGCCGGCTCGCGGCGCGGGTGGCGGCCGGGGTCGCCCTGCTGGGCGCCGTCCTGGTGCCGCTGGTGGTGCTGGCCCTGCAGGGCCGCCACCAGTCCGAGGTGATGGTGGTCGAACGCTCGGCGCACCTGCTGCTCACCACCGGCAGCCCGTACCTGCCGCACCCGGTGGTGGTGACCGACTACAACCCGTACCTGCCGGCCATGACGCTGTTCGGGATGCCGCGCGCGCTGCTGGGCAACGGGAGCCCGGTGACGCAGTTGCTCGGGGACGCCCGGATCTGGTTCGCGCTGGCCTTCCTGAGCTGTCTGCTGGTGAGCTGGCGGCTGCTGCGGCCCTCCCGGGACCGCGCTCCGCTGCTGCCGCTGGCCGTGCTCACGGCCTCGCCCCTGATAGCGCTGGCGCTGGCGGTCGGCGGGGTGGACCTGCCGCTGATCGGGGTCTGCTGTCTGGCCATGGCGCTGGCCGAGCGGGACCGCACGATCCAGGCGGGGCTGGTGCTGGCGCTGGCCTGCACCCTGAAGTGGACGGCCTGGCCGGCGCTGCCGGTGGCCGTGCTGCTGCTCTGGCGGCTCTACGGGCGGCGGCCGGCCGCCCGGGCCGGGCTGACCGCGCTCGGCGCCGGGCTGGCGGTGATCCTGCCGTCCGCGCTGGCCCGGGCGGACGCGCTGCGCGAGCAGGTGGTGCGGTTCCCGCTGGGGCTGACCGCGATCCAGACCCCGGCCGGGAGCCCGCTGCCGGGCAAGGTGCTGGCCGGGTTCGGGCCGACCGGGCACACCGTCTCGCTGGCGCTGATGACGGTCGGCGGGGTCGGGGTGGCGATCTGGCTGCTGGCCCGTCCGCCGGTCTCCGCGATCGCCGCCGCCGACCTGCTGGCGGCGGGGCTGGCGATCGCCTTCATGCTGGCGCCGGCCGGACGCTTCGGCTACCTGGCGCTGCCGGTCGTGCTGGTGATCTGGCCGCGGCTGGCGGCCCACCGGTGGAGCGGGCGCCCGCGGATTCCGACGAACTGCCTGCTGGCCCGGGCGGTGCCCAACGTGCCCCTGCCCCGGCGCTGAGCACCGGGGCAGGGGCAGGGGCGGTACCGGCGGGTCAGCGGTTGCCGGCGGCCTTGATGACGGCGGCGACGGCCGGGCCGGCCGCGTCCGCGCCGTGGCCGCCGGCCTGCACCTCGGCGGCGACGGCGATGTTGCCCCGGTAGGCGGTGAACCAGCTGTTGGTGGTGGCCATGCCGGCCACCTCGGCGGAGCCGGTCTTGGCACCCGCGTTGTCCGCGATCCCGGCCATCGCGGCCTTGGCGGTGCCGTCCTTGGCGGTGGCGGCCATCATCGAGCGCAGCTTGCCCGCGACATCGGGGGCGAGGTTGCGGGCGGCCTTCTGCTGCGGCAGCTCGGCGACCAGGATCGGCTGCTTGAACTCGCCGCTCTGCACGGTGGCGGTGACCGAGGCGATCGCCAGCGGGTTCATCTGGACCTTGCCCTGGCCGATCGACTGCATGGCCTGCTCGTCCTTGTTGGAGCCGGCGTCCGGCACCCGGCCGTCGGCGTTGGGCAGGCCGGTCTTCCACTCCAGGCCGACGCCGAAGACGTCCTTGGCGGTGGCGGAGAGCGTGCCGCCCTTGAGGCTGGCCAGGCCCTGGTCGATGAAGGCGGTGTTGCAGGAGATCATGAAGTCCTGCTGGAGGGTGTTGTTCGGGTACACCTCGGTGAAGGAGTTCGGGATCGCCTGCGGGTTGCTGCTCTTGGCCGGGCAGGCCACCACGGTGTCGGGGGAGACCCCGGCCTCCAGCAGGGCGGCCGAGGTGACGATCTTCATCGTGGAGCCGGGGGCGAGCAGGCCGGTGAAGGCCCGGTTCTGACCGGTGGCCGGGGCGTTGGCGAAGGCCAGCACCTGGCCGGTGCTCGGCTCGATGGCGACGATCGAGCCCTGCTTGCCGCCGAGGTCGGTCATCGCCTTCTCGGCGGCGGCCTGCACCGCGTTGTCGATGGTCACCTTGAACGGCTTGGCCGGCTTGGGCTCGATGATGGTGAACAGCTTGTCGGTGGTGCCCTTGCCGGCCGCGTCGGTGATCACCACGCCGCTGCCCGCGTCGCTCTGGTCCTTGGTCGGGTCGGCCTGGAGGATCTTGCGGGCGTTGTCCTGGAGGGTGGCCAGCAGCGCCGTCGTGATCGAGGCACCCTGCAGCGGCCGGTTGTTGCGGTCCACCACGTTGCTCGGCGGGGAGAAGACCGGCTGGGTGGAGATCACCTCGTTCGGGCCCAGGTGCGGGTGGATCACCGACGGGGCCCAGTGCACGGACGGCGTGTTGTCGCTCATCTTCACGACGCTGAGGAAGCCGTTGTAGTCCCAGGCCTTGTTGGTGCCCTCGAACTCGGCCTTGGCCTTGAAGCCCATCAGCACCCCGGTCGGGCCCGCGGGCGGCGTCTCGGTGTCGGCCGGGGAGCCGGTGGCGGCCGGCGTACCGGAGGCCGAGGGCTTGGCGGCGGCCGCCGGTGAGGGGGTGCCGGTGGCCGAGGCGAAGGCCGCCGGGGTGGCCGGACCGGACGGCGCCAGGGTCAGCCCGCTCGGCTTGACCTTGTCCTTGAAGTCGGTGAGCGCCGTGGTGGCGGCGGCCGGGTCGTCGGTCAGCGCGGCGGCCTTGGCGATGTCACCGGCGGCCCAGGCGTCCAGGAAGTCCTTGGCGCCGGCCGCGGCCTGCTCGGCGCTGGGGGGCTCGGAGACCACCGTGCGCGGCTTCGGGGCCTTGGCGGCGCCGGAGTCGTCGGACCCGCCGACGAGGCTGTAGGCCCCGTAGCCGCCGCCCGCGAGCACGGCGACGGACACGCCGGTGATGATGCCGATCTTCGCGCCTCTGCGCATGGTGCTGCTCCCCCAAGGGTCTGACGACTGGCCGCAGCCGGAGGTGCCGGATACGCGTTCGGCATTCAGGTTAGGCAGACGAGCTCCGTGCGCCGACGAAATGCCGGGGTCTTGTGACGGATCTGGTACGTGTCGCGCACCACGTACGGACGGATCAGGCCCTCAGATCCAGCTGTTGAACCACATCCGCTTGCGCCAGTCGTCCATCGGGATCGTCTGCCCCGTGTAGAGGGGGTAGAAGAACAGGAAGTTCCACATGATCAGCAGAATCAGCAGTCCGGCCACCGCCGAGCCGATGATCCGGCGGTCCCGGGAGGCGTGTGCGGGGCCGATCAGCGCGCCCACCAGCATGGTCACCGCGAGCACCAGGAACGGCACGAAGGCCACCGCGTAGAAGAGGAAGATCGTCCGCTGCTGGTAGGCGAACCACGGCAGGTAGCCGGCGGCCAGGCCGCAGAGCACCGCGCCGGCCCGCCAGTCCCGCCGGGCGGCCCAGCGCCACAGGCAGTAGGCCAGCGCCAGCACGCCCGTCCACCAGAGCAGCGGGGTGCCGATGCCGAGCACCTCGCGGGCGCACTCGTTCGCGGTGCAGCCGCTCTGGCCGGCCTTCGGGGACTCGTAGAAGAACGAGACGGGCCGGCCGACCAGCAGCCAGCTCCACGGGTTGGACTGGTAGGTGTGCGGGCTGGTCAGGTGGGTGTGGAAGTCGTACACCGTGGAGTGGTAGTGCCACAGCGCGCGCAGGCCCTCGGGGAGCCAGGTCGCGCCGTCCCGGCCGACCGCCCAGTCGCGGCCGTAGCCGCCCTTGCCGGGCACCGTGCTGCTGGCGAACCAGCCCCACCAGGAGGCGATGTACACGGCCACGGAGACCACCACGACCGACACGAAGGCCGGCACCACGTCCCGGACCAGCGTCCACAGGTAGGGGCGGGGGGCGCCCGCCAGACGGCGCGAGCCGACGTCCCAGAGCACGGTCAGCACGCCGAAGGCCGCCGCCACGTACATCCCGCTCCACTTGGTCGCGCAGGTCAGGCCCACGCAGACGCCGGCGGCGATCCGGTACGGGCGCCAGCCCAGGTTCATCCGCCGGGCGAGCACCGCGTCCTGGACGCCGTCGAGGCGGGCGGCGATCCGGGCCCGGGTGTGGTCGCGGTCCAGCAGCAGGCAGCCGAACGCGGCCAGGATCCAGAACATCACCACCAGGTCCAGCAGGGCGGCCCGGCTGAGCACGAAGTGCAGCCCGTCCACCGACAGCAGCAGGCCGGCCACGCAGCCCAGCAGGGTCGAGCGGAACAGCCGGCGGCCGATCCGGGCCACCATCAGGATGGACAGGGTGCCGAGCAGTGCCACCGCGAAGCGCCAGCCGAAGGGGTTCATCCCGAACAGCTGCTCGCCGAAGCCGATGATCCACTTGCCGACCGGCGGGTGCACCACGTACGAGGCGTCGCTTCGGTAGGGCACCGCCTCGCCGGGCGTCATGATCAGCTGGTTGGCGTTGTCGGACCAGTTGGTCTCGTAGCCGCCGTGCCAGAGCGCGTAGGCGTCCTTGGCGTAGTACGTCTCGTCGAAGATGATCGCGTGCGGCTCGCCGAGGTTCGTGAACCGCAGTGCCCCGCCGAACAGTGCCACCGCCAGCGGCCCCAGCCAGCCCGCCCAGCGGCAGAGCCACGACCAGAGGCCCGCCGGCAGGGCTATGCCGAGCCGCAGCAGCAGCGCGGAGGGCTCGACCCGGCGCGGGGTCACCCGCCGGCCGTCCGGCATCGGCGGCACCAGCCGCTCGGCCAGCGGGGCCGGCTCGGGCGGGGCGTAGCCGTGCCGGGCCAGGACGCGCAGCCAGGCCGGGCGCGGCGGCTGCGGCCTGTCGTGCGCGGGCTCGCGCGGACCCGGGACCGGGGGGGACGGCTGGTCCGTGAGGACCGGCACGCCGACGCCACCCTGGGGGGTGTGGTCTGTACCAGTGGGCGTCTGCGCCGCCGTGTCGCCGTTCATCCGCCACATCGTAGGGGCGGGTGATGAGCGGGCGGCGGCTCCCTCCGAAGCTGCCCGAATCGTCACCAAAAGCCCCGGGCCTCCGGAAGCTGCGAGGATGGGGCCCGTGACAGGAGTACTCGTTCTCGCAGGCACCCCCATCGGCGACGTCTCGGACGCCCCGCCCCGACTGCTCACCGAGCTGGCCACCGCGGAGGTGATCGCCGCCGAGGACACCCGGCGGCTGCGCCGGCTGACGCAGGCGCTCGGGGTGGCCCCGGCCGGCCGGGTGCTCTCCTACTTCGAGGGCAACGAGGTCGGCCGGACCCCGGAGCTGGTCGAGGCGCTGCTCGGCGGCGCCCGGGTGCTGCTGGTGACCGACGCCGGGATGCCCTCGGTCTCGGACCCGGGCTACCGGCTGGTCGCCGCCGCGGTGGCCGCCGGGATCAAGGTGACCGCGGTGCCCGGCCCGTCCGCCGTGCTCACCGCGCTCGCGCTGTCCGGCCTGCCGGTGGACCGCTTCACCTTCGAGGGCTTCCTGCCGCGCAAGACCGGGGACCGGGCCCGCCAGCTCGCCTCGGTCGCCGACGAGCCGCGCACCATGGTCTTCTTCGAGGCGCCGCACCGGATCGCGGAGGCGCTGGCGGCGATGGCCGAGGCGTTCGGCGCCGAGCGGCCGGCCGCCGTCTGCCGCGAGCTGACCAAGACCTACGAGGAGGTCAAGCGCGGCCCGATCGGGGAGCTGGCGGCCTGGGCCGCCGAGGGGGTCAGGGGCGAGATCACCGTGGTGGTCGCGGGCGCCCCGCCGGCCGGCCCGGCGGAACTGACCCCGGCCGAGCTGGCCCGCCGGGTGGCCGTCCGGGAGGAGGCGGGCGAGCGTCGCAAGGAGGCCATCGCGGCCGTGGCGGCCGAGCTGGCGCTGCCCAAGCGGGAGGTGTTCGACGCGGTCGTCGCGGCCAAGAACGAGGCGAAGGACGAGGCCAAGAACGAGGCGAAGGACGGGGCCGCGGCCGGACCCGCGAAGTAGGCGGGAAACCGTTGGGGGAGCGGGTGCGAAAAGCGGGTGAAAATCGGGGGTGCCGGGCCCGGCGACGGCGCGTACCTTGGAGAGAAGGCCCGGGCTAAACACCCGCTGAGCTGAAGTCTTGGTCGCGCTTTCCGGACAGGAACCCACCTTTCGTATAGGGATTCCCAACCCGCGTCCAAGTCTTCACAAGACGGGTATCGGCCGGGGCGGTTCGGGCATTCCCTGGGATGGAAAGACCCAGCCGGGCGAGCGTCCGGCGGGCGCTGGGAGACGGCTATGAGCGAGACGATCGGTAGCCCCCTCGGTGGTAACGCGCTGAGCGACCCCGGCCCGGCGGGCCGGGTGCACACTCCCGTCGAGACCGTCCGGGAGGCCTACTCCTTCGCGTGCCTGAGCTGTGGGTACGGGTGGGAGCAGGCGTACGACATCGAGCACCACACGGCCCGGGACGGGCACGTCGTGATCGAGTACCACGCCAACGGTGTCCGGGTGCCGTCCCCGCTGCTCAAGCCGACGTGCCCGGGCTGCGGCGGGCACACCGTCCGGATCATGCGCGAGGGCCGGGTGGCCATCGCGGACCAGTCCTGGCACCACGCCCCCGGCTTCCCGGCGCACGCCGAGCCCGCCGACCCCCCGGCGATGGCCGGGGTGGACCGGCCGCGCGGACTCTGGGCCCGGATCCGGTCGCGGCTGGCGGGCTGACCGCCGCCCGGGCCGGACGGGGCACCGCAGGGCGCCGGCGCGAACGGCTGCACGGCCCGGGCCGCCCCCGAGGTAATCGGTCGAGGGCGGCCCGGGCGCGCGACTAAGCTTTCCGACCATGGCGGCCACTGCAGAACACAGCACCACCGGGGACCAGACCCCGGCGTACTACGTTTCGACCCCGATCTACTACGTCAACGATCGCCCGCACCTCGGCCACGCGTACACCACCGTGGCGGGCGACGTCCTCACCCGGTGGCACCGCCAGCGCGGCGAGAAGGTCTGGTACCTGACCGGCACCGACGAGCACGGTCAGAAGATCCTGCGCACCGCCGAGGCCAACGGCGTCAGCCCGCAGGAGTGGTGCGACAAGCTGGTCGAGGAGGAGTGGAAGCCGCTCTGGGAGCACCTGGAGATCGCCAACGACGACTTCATCCGGACCACCCAGCAGCGGCACACCGACCGGGTGCAGGAGTTCGTCCAGGACCTCTACGACAAGGGCGAGATCTACAAGGGCGGCTACTCCGGCCCCTACTGCGTCGGCTGCGAGGAGTACAAGCTCCCCGGTGAGCTGCTGGACGGCGCCACCGAGGGCGAGAAGCTCTGCCCGGTCCACAAGCGGCCGGTCGAGTGGCTGGAGGAGGAGAACTACTTCTTCCGCCTCTCCGCGTACGGCCCGAAGCTGCTGGAGTTCTACGCCGCCAACCCGGACTTCATCCAGCCCGCCGCGGCCCGCAACGAGGTGCTGCGCTTCGTCGAGCAGGACCTCAAGGACCTCTCGATCTCCCGCTCCACCTTCAACTGGGGCGTGCCGCTGCCCTGGGACGAGAAGCACGTCCTGTACGTGTGGGTGGACGCGCTGCAGAACTACATCACCGCGGCCGGCTACGGCAGCGACCCGGAGCGCTTCGCCGAGCTGTGGCCCGCCTCGGTGCACCTGGTCGGCAAGGACATCCTGCGGTTCCACGCGGTGATCTGGCCGGCCATGCTGATGGCCGCCGGCGTGCCGCTGCCCAAGCGGGTCGTCGCCAACGGCTGGCTGATGGTCGGCGGCGAGAAGATGTCCAAGTCGAACCTGACGGGCATCTCCCCGACCGACCTGACCTCGCACTTCGGCGTGGACGCGTACCGCTACTACTTCCTGCGGGCGATCCCGTTCGGCACCGACGGCTCCTTCTCCTGGGAGGACTTCACCGCCCGGTACACCTCGGAGCTGGCCAACGACTTCGGCAACCTCGCCTCGCGGGTGGCGGCCATGGTCGGCAAGTACTTCGACGGTGCGCTGCCGGCCTCGGCGGACCACGGCGACGCCGAGCAGGCCGTCGCCGACGGGCTCACCGCGGCGGCCGCCACCGCCGACCGGAAGATCGGCGAGGAGCTGGACTTCGCGGGCGGCCTCGCGGCGGTCTTCGAGTTCGTCAAGCAGGTCAACGGCTACCTCACCGAGCAGCAGCCGTGGAAGGTGGCCAAGGACGACTCCGAGGAGGGCCGCGCCCGCCTCGCGACCATCCTCTACACCGCCGCCGAGGCGCTGCGGGCCACCGCGGTGCTGCTCAACCCGGTGATGCCGGGCACCGCCGAGAAGCTCTGGACCTCGCTGGGGGCCGCCGAGGGCCTCGGCGAGCTGTCCGCGCAGACCATCGCCACCGTGGCGGACTGGGGCCGGCTGCCCGCCGGTGCCACCGTCACCAAGGGCGACATCCTGTTCCCCCGCCTGGAAGAGAAGCCGGCCTCCTGATGCCGAAGAAGGACGACGACCGGTCGACCCCACCGCCGCTGCCCGCCCCGCTGGCGGTGGCGGTGGCCGACTCGCACACCCACCTGGACATGCAGTCCGGTACCCCCGACGAGGGCCTGGCCCGCGCCGCCTCGGTCGGGGTCACCACCGTCGTCCAGGTCGGCTGCGACGTGCCCGGCTCGCGCTGGGCCGCCGAGCTGGCGGCCCGGTTCGAGCAGGTGCACGCGGCCGTCGCGCTGCACCCCAACGAGGCGCCCCGGATCTTCCTGGGCGACCCGGACGGCTGGTCCGGGCAGCAGCGCCAGGCCGGCGGGCAGGGTGCGCTGGACGCGGCCCTCGCCGAGATCGACGCGCTCGCCGCGCTGCCGCAGGTCGTCGCCGTCGGCGAGACCGGCCTGGACTACTTCCGGACCGGTCCGGAGGGGGTGGAGATCCAGAAGGAGTCGTTCCGCCGCCACATCGAGATCGCCAAGCGGCACGGCAAGGCCCTGGTGATCCACGACCGGGACGCCCATGAGGACGTCATCGCCGTTCTGCTGGCGGAGGGCGCCCCCGAGCGCACCGTCTTCCACTGCTACTCCGGCGACGCCGAGATGGCCAAGGTCTGCGCCGAGCACGGCTGGTACCTCTCCTTCGCCGGGCCGGTCACCTTCAAGGCCAACCAGCCGCTGCGCGACGCCCTCGCGGCCACCCCGCTCGACCGCGTCCTGGTCGAGACCGACGCGCCCTTCCTCACCCCGCACCCCTACCGCGGACGGCCCAACGCGCCGTACCTGATCCCGGTCACGGTGCGGTCGATGGCCGCCACGCTCGGCCTGCACGAGGACGAGCTGGCCACCGCCATCGCGGCGAACACGGCGCGGGCCTTCGGCTACTGAGCAGGGCGGGCCCGCCGGTCGAACGAATGCCGGAGAGTGCAGGAACGGTTCGGCACTCCACCGGTGCTCCTAGGCCGGCTGGATCCTGCCCGTCGCCCAGCACGAAGGCGTGCTGCGGACGTCCCTGCCGTACCCCGTGGAGATCGACCTCGCGGCGGTCGTCGAACTCTGAGCGGCCGCCCCGCCCGTATCCTTGGCGGGTGAGCACCACCGACCCCACCCCTGACAGCCATCTGCTCGGCGCCGCGGACATCCGGGCGCTGGCCGACGCGTTCGGCGTGAAGCCGACCAAGCAGCGCGGGCAGAACTTCGTCATCGACGGCAACACCGTGCGCCGGATCGTCCGGGCGGGCGGGGTGACGGCCGAGGACTCCGTGGTGGAGGTCGGCCCCGGGCTCGGCTCGCTGACGCTGGGGCTGCTGGAGGTCGCACGGCACGTCACCGCCGTCGAGATCGACCCGGTGCTCGCCCGGCACCTGCCGGACACCGTCGCCGCCCGGATGCCCGACCGGGCCGAGGCCTTCGACCTGGTGTTCGGCGACGCCATGGAGGTCGCCGAGCTGCCCGGTCCGGCGCCCACCGCGCTGGTCGCCAACCTCCCCTACAACGTGGCCGTCCCCGTCCTGCTGCACATGCTGGCGACCTTCCCCAGCATCGAGCGGACGCTGGTGATGGTGCAGAGCGAGGTCGCCGACCGGCTCGCCGCCAAGCCCGGCAACAAGGTGTACGGCGTCCCCTCGGTCAAGGCGAACTGGTACGCCGACGTCAAGCGGGCCGGTGCCATCGGGCGCAACGTGTTCTGGCCCGCCCCGAACGTCGACTCCGGGCTGGTCTCGCTGATCCGCCACGAGCCGCCGAAGACCACGGCCAGCCGTGCCGAGGTGTTCGCGGTGGTCGACGCCGCGTTCGCCCAGCGCCGCAAGACCCTGCGCGCCGCGCTGTCCGGCTGGGCCGGCTCCCCGGCGGGGGCCGAGCAGGCGCTCGCCGCCGCCGGGATCGACCACAAGCTGCGCGGCGAGATGCTGACGGTGGAGCAGTTCGCCGCGATCGCCGAGCACAAGCCGCCGAAGGAGTCCGAGTGAGCGTCACCGTGCGCGTCCCCGCCAAGGTCAACGTGCAGCTGGGAGTCGGCGGACTGCGCGCCGACGGCTTCCACGACCTGGCCAACGTGTTCTTCGCGGTCGCCCTCGGCGACGAGGTCACGGCGGCGGACGGCGAGCCCGGTACGGGGATCACCCTCACCTGCTCCGGCCCGGACGCGGACGCCGTCCCGCTGGACGACGGCAACCTCGCGGCCCGCGCCGCCCGGCTGCTCGCCGCCCACCACGGCCTCGCCGAGCCCGACCTCCGCCTGCACATCGCCAAGGCCATCCCGGTGGCCGGCGGCATGGCCGGCGGCAGCGCCGACGGTGCGGCCGCGCTGGTCGCCTGCGACGCCCTCTGGGGACTGCGCACGCCGGTCGGGGTGCTGCTGGAGCTGGCCGCCGAACTCGGCTCCGACGTGCCCTTCGCCCTGCTCGGCGGCGTCGCCCTGGGCCGCGGGCGCGGGGAGATCCTGGAGGCGCTGCCGGTCGGCGGGACCTTCCACTGGGTGTTCGCCGTCGCCGACGGCGGGCTGTCCACCCCGGCCGTGTTCCGCGAGTGCGACCGGCTGCGCGAGGAGGCCGGCACCGGCTCCTCCGACACCGACGTGGCCACCCCCGACGCCGACCCCGGGCTGCTCGCCGCCCTGGCCGGGGGCGACGCGGTCGCCCTGGCCGGTGCGCTCGCCAACGACCTGCAGCCGGCCGCCCTCTCGCTGCGGCCCGCGCTCGCGGACACCCTGCGGGCGGGCACCGAGGCCGGGGCGATCGGGGCCCTGGTCTCCGGCTCCGGCCCGACCTGCGCCTTCCTCGCCAAGGACGCCGACGCCGCCGCGGCGGTCGCCGAGGCGCTGCGGCGGTCCGGCACCTGCCGGACCGCGCACGCGACGTACGGGCCGGTCCCGGGGGCCGAGGTGCTCGGGGGCTGAGGCGGGGGCAGGGGCTTGGCGGCTGGGGGGCGGGGGCTCGGGGCGGTGGGGCTCAGGCCGGTGGGCGCTCGGCGGCCGGGGTGAGGGCGGCCCACTAGGCTGGGGAGATCGGGGCCTTCCCCGAGAACGTCGAACCCCAGGAGCGCAGCACACGTGGCCGTCAACCTCGCCACCATCGAGTCCGTCACGAAGGTCTACGGCACCCGGGCCCTTCTCGACGGGGTCAGCCTCGGCGTCAGTGAGGGGGACCGGATCGGCGTCGTCGGACGCAACGGCGACGGCAAGACCACCCTGATCCGCATGCTCGCCAAGCTGGAGGAGCCGGACGGCGGGCGGATCACCCACGTCGGCGGGGTGGAGATGGCCGTCCTCACCCAGCACGACTCGCTCGACCCGGAGGCCACCATCCGGCACGAGGTGATCGCCGGCCGCGCCGACCACGAGTGGCTCGGCGACTCCCGGATCCGCGACATCATCGAGGGCCTCTTCGGCGGCCTCGACCTGCCCGGCTTCGCCGACGGCCTGGACACCGTGATCGGCCCGCTCTCCGGTGGCGAGCGCCGCCGGATCGCGCTGGCCAAGCTGCTGCTCGGCTCGCCCGACCTGATCGTCCTCGACGAGCCCACCAACCACCTCGACGTCGAGGGCATCGCCTGGCTCGCCAAGCACCTCCAGGCCCGGCGCTCGGCCCTCGTCTGCGTCACCCACGACCGCTGGTTCCTCGACCAGGTCTGCACCCGGATGTGGGACGTCCAGCACGGCTCCGTGCACGAGTACGAGGGCGGCTACTCCGACTACGTGTTCGCCCGCGCCGAGCGCACCCGGATCGAGGCCACCGAGGAGCAGAAGCGCCAGAACCTGGCCCGCAAGGAGCTCGCCTGGCTGCGCCGCGGCGCCCCCGCCCGCACCTCCAAGCCGCGCTACCGGATCGAGGCCGCCAACGCCCTGATCGCCGACGTGCCGGAGCCGCGGGACAAGAGCGAGCTGATGAAGTTCGCCAACGCCCGGCTCGGGCGGACCGTCTTCGAGCTGGAGGGCGTCACCGTCAAGGCCGGCCCCAAGCTGCTGCTGGAGAACCTCACCTGGCAGCTCGGCCCCGGCGAGCGGATCGGCCTGCTGGGCGTCAACGGCGCGGGCAAGACCTCGCTGCTGCGCGCGCTGCGGGACGCGTACGCCTCGGAGGGGGACGTGCAGCCCGTCTCCGGCGTGATCAAGGTCGGCAAGACGGTGCGCCTCGCCTACCTGTCCCAGGAGGTCGTCGAGCTGGAGCCGACCACCCGGGTGCTGCAGGCCGTGGAGCAGGTGCGCTCGCGGGTCGACCTCGGCAAGGGCCGGGAGATGAGCGCCGGCCAGCTGTGCGAGCAGTTCGGCTTCGGCAAGGACAAGCAGTGGACGCCGGTCGGCGACCTGTCCGGTGGCGAGCGGCGCCGACTGCAGCTGCTGCGGCTGCTGATGGACGAGCCGAACGTGCTGTTCCTGGACGAGCCGACCAACGACCTGGACATCGAGACGCTCAACCAGCTGGAGGACCTGCTCGACGGCTGGCCCGGCTCGATGATCGTGATCAGCCACGACCGCTTCTTCATCGAGCGGACCACGGACGTGGTGCACGCCCTGCTCGGCGACAAGAAGATGCGGATGCTGCCGAACGGCGTCGACGAGTACCTGGAGCGGCGGGCCCGGATGGCCGCGGTGGCGGCGCCGGCGGCGCCCGCCCCGGTGGCGGAGTCCGCGGGGATGTCGGCCGGGGACGTGCGGGCGGCGAAGAAGGAGATGCAGAAGCTGGAGCGCCAGATCGCCAAGCTGGACGAGAAGGAGTCCAAGCTGCACGCCCAGCTCGCCGAGCACGCCGCCGACTTCTCCAAGGTCGCCGAGCTGGACACGCAGCTGCGCGGTGTCCGGGAGGAGAAGGAGGAGCTGGAGATGAGCTGGATGGAGCTGGCCGAGCAGGTCTGAGGACCGTCCGGGCGTCAGGTCCGCAGCAGCGTTTCGAGTTCGTCCGCCGCACGGCCCAGCGCACTGCGCGTCGGGTCGTGCGGCCGGGTCGGGCGGGCCGCGGACCGGGTCGGCGGCCGGTGCTCGCGGGCGGCCCGGGTGAGCTCGTCCAGGGCCCGCCGGACCCGGTCCACCTCGACCGGGTCGGGCACCCGGCCGCCGTACCGGAGCTGCGCCGCGTAGGCCGCCACCGCGCCGCTGAGGCGTTCCAGCGCGGCGGTCGCGGGCAGCCACTGCTCGGCCAGCCGCCCGGTCGGCGGCGGTTCGCTGAGCCCCTGCCGCACCTCCTGGCGGGCGTCCGCCAGCGCCCGGTACGCGGTGCGGCGCAGCCAGACCTCGGCGACCGGTTCGGCGTCCCCGGCGGTCCGGGTGACGGAGGAGAGGTAGGACCGCAGGGCGGTGGTCGCGTCCACCAGCCGGGGCTCTATCCGGTGGCGCGGACGGTCGGGCCAGAGCAGGCAGCCGAAGAGCAGCACGATGGCGCTGGCGAGCGCGGTGTCCAGCACCCGGGGCCAGAACTCGGCCGCGCCGCTCCGGCCGCCCAGCTGGAGCAGGATCAGCGCCATCGGCGTCATGGCCACGGTGTTCAGGCCGTAGTGCGCCGCCGTGACATAGGGGAGAAGCGCCACGCAGAGCGCGGCGATGGCGGTCAGCACCCAGGCGTCGGTCGTGGCGGACAGCACGGCCGCCGTGACGGCCACCCCCAGCACCGTGCCGATCGAGCGGCTGACCGCGCGCAGGAACACCGAGCCGAGGTCGGGCTTGAGGACGAACGCGATCGTCATCGGCACCCAGTAGCTCCGGCTGAGCGGGAGCGCGGCCGTGACGGCCTCGCCCACCGCGATGCAGAGGGCCACCCGCAGGCCGTACCGGACCGAGCCGCGGGAGAGCAGCCGGACCCGGAGCCGCCACGGGTCCGGCGGGGGCGGCGGCGCGGTGCCGAGCTCCGCCTCCCGGCCGGCCACCGTCTCGGCGGCGGCGCGCAGGGCCACGTCCAGGGCCTGGCGGGACGGCGTGTCCGGATGCCAGTCGGGCACGGTCACCTCGCCGCCGCCGAGCTCCACCGCGCGGGCCAGCAGACCGGGGACGGCGGCGACCTCGGGCGGGACGGGCCGCCAGGCCCAGAGCAGTCCGCTGGCGGCCTCGGTGGCGGCCAGTGCCGCCGCGTACATCCGGCGGAGCCCGGCGGTGCGGGGCGGCTCGGCTCCGCGGGGGCGGGGGAGCAGGTCCTGGACCTGGTTCAGACGGGCCGTCAGCACCTGGCGGGAGGCGGCGCCCCGCGGTGTGCCGAGATCGGCGAGGGTGCGGCCGAGTGCGTCGTACGCGGCGGCCAGGGCGCGGCCGCGTGGGTCGGCCCGCGGGCGGCGGTGGCTGCGGTGGGGTAGGCCGAGTGCGATCACGAGCGCCGCCCCGGCCAGCATCATCGGCGCTGCGGCCCACCACGGGTGCGGCAGCGGCATGCCGCTGCCGAGCGCGGCGGAGACGAGCAGCAGCAGGCCCGCCGCCGAACCGCGCGGGCCGGTGGCGCTCAGTGCGCCGGAGGCGAAGGCGGTGAGGGTGAGGGCGGCGGCCACGGCGAGGGTGGTGCCGGTGTCCGGGAGCGCGGCCTCCTGGAGGGCGGTGCCGATCAGCATGCCGAGGGCGGAGGCGAGCACCGCGGCGGCGATCCGCGGGGCGCGCAGGCGGGTCGGTTCGGTCCGGTCGTTCATGGTGGCGTGCATCGCGCCGAGGCCTGCGAAGACACCGAGGTCCGGGCGGTGGGTGAGCAGCCCGAGGGCCAGCGGCAGCGCCATGCCGACGGCGGCGCGGAGCATCGGCGCGAGGGGGAGCGGGGGCCGGGCCGGGCGGGCGGCCCTGGCCCACCAAGGGGTGCTGGACTGCCCGGATGACACCTGATCACGTCCGTCCCGCTGCAGGCCGCCCCGGTGGGTGAACGGGGGCGGGGGTCGCTGCTGTGCGACATTGCGCGGCAGATGAGGTCGTACCGGGTTCAACCGGACCGGGCCAGTCTAGGGCCTGTCCGGTGGGGCGGGGCGGGGCGGTGGGGTGGGTCGGGCCTGGTCGGGCCTGGTCGGTGGGGCCCGGTTGGTGCCCGGGCCGGGCTGTACGTGTCAAGTTCGTACCGATCGGGCTCGGTCCTGCCATGGGCCCTGCCCGTCCGTCAGGGGTGGTGGCTACGATGGTCGTGGCGGCGGCTGTCCCACAGGGCGGACGGTACGTCGATCAGACTGTACGACCGAGAAGTTGACGGTGTGTTGCGGTGCAGTGGCCGGGGCGTCTCCCCGGCGGCGCCCGCACACGGGGGAAGAGGTGGATTGCGGTGGCAGACGCGGCTCAGAGCGGCGGCGCGGCGGGGACGACAGGCAGCGCGACGACGCAGCCTCTGGACGACTCACCGTTCGTGCTCAGCACTGGTCACGGCATCTTCGGGTTCGTCGAGAACGCGATCAGTGCGGTTCAGACGGAGGTGAGCGCCTCGGCGCTGGTGTCCGCCTTCGGCAGCGCGGACGTCAAGATCGAGCTGGAGACGCTGACCGCCTTCAAGAAGAAGGTCGACGCGCTGTTGGCCTCGCTTGAGGGGTCGGATGCGGCCCAGGACAAGCTCAAGGAGCAGCGGCTCAACGCGGGCAACCTCGGGACGGGCTTCAGCGAGTCCACGGACCTGATGGCCGCGTACGACAAGACGCATGCGGCGATCGCCCAGCTGTCGAAGAGCTTTGCTGACCAGATCGCGAAGATGAGCGAGGCGGTCGCGCAGACGGCGGTCAACTACGGGAGCAACGAGGAGCACCAGACCGCCGCCTCGAAGACCGTTGCCAAGAACGCGGGCACGTACACCCCGGCGGCGGGGCCGAACGGGCCGGCGCCGAGCAGTAGTGGTGGCACTTTCTGATGGTGGTCCAGGGAGCGGGTTTCAGCGACACGGGGAGTAAGTGATGGCAGGCGGGACGAACTTCGAGGGGATTGAGCACGGCAAGCTCAAGTCCATGGTCGCGACCACGGATCCGGGGAAGGTCACCGGCCGGGGTACGCAGCTGAAGGCCGCCGGCCGGGTCCTGGACGACCTGAGCCGTGCACTGGCCGCTCACCTGGGCCAGATCCAGTGGGAGGGCCCGGCCGCCGAGAACTTCAAGGCCTGGGCGACCGACCTGAACAAGTCGGCCGCGATGATCAGCGAGTACTCCAAGGGCGCCGGCGAGGCGATGGTCGAGGCGGGCGAGGCGCTCAGCAGCGCCAAGACCGGTGTGCCCGAGGTCCCGAAGACCGACATCGCGACCGTCGACCGGCACGGCAAGCAGCCGAGCCTGAAGCCGTCGTCGATGAGTCTGCTCGGCATCGGGAACCCGACCGCGATCACCGACGCGATCATGAAGAAGGAGGACCCCACCTGGGTGTCCTCCGCCGAGGCCCAGGCGGCGCAGAAGCGGGTCGAGGTCGCGCACCAGGAAGCCATCCACCAGATGGAGAAGCTGGGGCAGGCGTACGAGGCCGCGACCACCAAGCTGAACGGGCTGAAGCTGCCTGAGCTGCCGGGTACGCCCGGGGACGGCAGCGGCGTCGGTGGCAGCGAGGAGGTCGCTGTCGGGGGGTCTGGAGGCCGTGGCTCGGGTGGCGGAAGCGTCCGCAGCCCGAAGGTCGACGGAGGCAGTGGAAGCTACGGACCGCCCAGCGGCGGCGACCGCAACCGGGGCCCGGGTCTGCCCCCGCCGAGTGTGCCGCCCACGCCCGGCCCGCAGTATCCGGTTCATCCCGGACCCACTCCGACTCCGGGTCCGGTTCCGCCGCGCACCCTGCCGCCGCTGCCGACCGATCCCGGGGGTGTCGTGCCCGGGCCGGTGCCGACGCACCCGAGCCTTCCGCCGCTGCCCGGTACCGACATCAACAGTGTGCCGACGCTGCCGACCGTGCCGGGGCCGACCACCCCGGGCGTTCCGGGCATCGTGCCGCCCAGCGGTCCCGGTGTCCCGGGCACTCCGAGTGGTCCCGGTGGCGGTCCCGGCTTCCCCGGTACCGGTCCGACGGTCTTCCCCGGATTCCCCGGCGGGGGCGGCGGGTCGACCCAGAGCAGGACCGGCAGCGTGAACCCGAGCCGTCCGAGCACCTTCGGTGGTGGCCCGGCCTCGTCGAAGAACGGTGCGCCGGCGACGGGCGGCGGGCCGGTCTTCGGCTCGCGCGAGGCCCAGTCCGGTCGGAGCGGTGCGCCCGGTGGCCCGGGCGGCATGGGCGCCGGCGGTATGCACGGCGGTGCGGGTGGCGGCGGTGCCGCCGGCGGCTCGCGCGGTCGGGGTCTCACCTCCACCGGCGGCGGTACGGTCGGTGGACGCAAGGGGCCGACGGCCGGCGGTGAGTTCACTCCGGGCGGCAGCGGTCTGCGCAACCGTGCGGGTGCCGCCGGTGGTGCCGGTGGTACCGGTCCCGAGGGCGGGTCTCGTTCCGGCCAGAACGGCATGATGGGCGGCGGGGCGGCAGGTGGCGCCGGCAAGAGCGAGCGCGACCGGCGCAAGCGCGCCGACTACCTGCACGAGGACGATGAGACCTGGACCAACGGAACGCCGCAGAGCAACCCGGGCGTGATTGAGTAGGACTGGAACAACTGCCCGGCCACTGGGTGCACCCCGGTGGCCGGGCAGACCTGTCCGGGGCGCGGTCCTCGGCCGACGGGGAGACTGACGAGGGAGCTGGGATGCGGCGGACGGACGTACTGGCGCGCGGGCGGGGGTTCGCCGCACTACTGCTGGCGGCCGGTGTCGTTGCGGGGCCGGCGGTGGTGCCGGCTGCGGCGGACTCCATCCGGGATCAGCAATGGCATCTCGACGTCATGAAGGCGTCCGAGATCTGGCAGAAGACCAAGGGCCAGGGCGTCACCGTCGCGGTGATCGACAGCGGGTTCAAGCTGGATCATCCGGACCTGGTCGGGCAGTTGCTGCCGGGCAAGGACTTCAGTGGTCTCCCAGGCGGCGTCGGAGCCTTCACGGAGAGCCACGGCACGGAGATGGCGGCGCTCGTCGCGGGGTCCGGAAAGGGCATGAACGGCAGCGGTGCCTACGGTCTCGCCCCGGGGGCCAAGGTCCTGCCGATCAAGATCAAGAACAATGACAACGCGACGGGCGTGAGCTCCTCGGAGTTCCTCAACCAGATCGACCAGGGCATCGTCTACGCGGCCGACCAGGGCGCGAAGGTGATCAGCATCTCGCAGGCGACCTCGGCGGCGCGGGTGTCGGCCGATGACGTCACCGCCCTCAAGGCCGCGGTGGCGCACGCGACCTCCAAGGGCTCTCTGGTCGTGGCAGGCGTCGGGAACGCGGCCCAGTCGGGCAATCCGCTGCAGTACCCGGCGGCACTCCCCGGTGTCGTCGGCGTGGGTGCGGTCGGTCGCGACGGAACGGTGACCGCGGAGTCGGAGCAGGGGCCGCAGGTCGACCTGGCCGCGCCGGGTATCGAGATCTACAACGCCTGTACTGCGGCGTCGGGTTACTGCAAGGGACACGGAACGTCCGATGCCACCGCACTCGTCTCCGCCTCGGCGGCGCTGGTGTGGTCGGTGCACCCCGAGTGGACGGCGAACCAGATCACGCGCGTCCTCGTCAACACGGCCGGCAAGCCGACGGACGGCTCCAACCGCAATGACGTCGTCGGGTACGGCATCGTCCGGCCCCGAGTGGCGGTGACGGAGCCCGGTGACCCGGGGCCTGCGGATGTGAGCCCGATTCCGGAGCCGGTCGTGGCGACGCCCGCGCCCTCGGCTTCGGCGGCGTCGCCGAAGCCGTCGAGTGCGGCGCCCACCTCGGCCCCTTCCGCTTCTGCGTCCCCGGTGCCGTCGGAGGGTGGTGAGCCGGTCGGGTCGCCGGTTGCGCAGCCGAAGGCCGATGAGGGGTCGGATTCCGGGAGTCTGGTGCCGGTCGTGGCCGCTGTGGTGGTCGGGTTGGTGTTGGTGGCGGGTGTGGTGTTCTTCGTCCTGCGGCGGCGGTCCGCCTCGCGGGAGGTGCCGGTCGGGCTGCCTGCGGGTGTGGTGCCGCCGGCTCCGGCGGGGTATCCGAACGTGCCCGGGCAGGCGCCGCAGCAGCCTGGGCCGGGGGTTCCGCCGCCGCCGGGGTACGGGCCGCCGTCGTACGAGCCGCCGGCTCCGCCGAGCGACAACCCGTACGCGAGGTAGCAGGGAGGAGCCGGGCGCTCTGGTAGGGGGCGCGCGCCCCGGGGGTGCGACCGTGTCACTCGGGTGGGCGCTGTGCGGCGGGTGGCCGGGTCGGCACTGTGGCGGTATGGATACGCAGGAAGCCCGGCAGGCACCACAGTTGCACCGAGCGGCGGCGGCCGCGCTGATCGGCACGGCGATCGAGTTCTACGACTTCTTCATCTACGGGACGGCGGCCGCGCTGGTCTTCGGCAAGGTGTTCTTTCCCGAACTGGGCACGGTCGGAGCGCTGTTGGCGGCGTTCTCGGTGTACGCGGTGGCGTTTCTGGCGCGCCCGCTGGGGGCGGTGGTGTTCGGCCACTTCGGGGACCGGCTGGGGCGCAAGGTGACGCTGGTGGTGTCGCTGCTGCTGATGGGGCTGTCGACGGCCGCGGTGGGCGTGCTGCCGGGGTACGAGGCCTGGGGGTGGTGGTCGCCGGTGGCGCTGGTGGTGCTGCGGGTGTGCCAGGGCGTCGGGTTGGGCGGGGAGTGGGGCGGGGCGGCGCTGCTCATCGCGGAGAACGCGCCGGCCGGGCGGCGCGGGCGGTACGGGGCGTTTCTGCAGCTCGGACCGACCAGCGGGTTCGTCCTCGCCAACGGGGTGTTCCTGGTCCTGCAACTGGTGCTGGACCAGCGGGCGTTCGACACCTGGGGCTGGCGGGTGCCGTTCCTGGCCTCGCTGGCGCTGGTGGCGGTGGGCCTGTTCGTCCGGCTGCGGATCACCGAGACGCCGCTGTTCCGGGCGGGGGAGCGGCGGGAGCGGCCGCCGGTGGCGGAGGTGCTGCGCGGGCACTGGCGGACGGTGCTGCTCGGATGCGGTGCGATCACCGTCGGGTACGCGCTGTTCTACCTGACCACCACCTACGCGCTGGCGTACGCGACGACCGGGCTGGGGGTGCCGAGCACGCTGGTGCTGTCGATGCTGCTGGTGGGCGCGGTGGGGAAGGGCGTGACGGTCTGGGTGAGCGCCCGCCGCAGTGACCGGTGGGGGCGCCGGCGGATGCTGCAGCTGGCGACCGGTCTGGCGATGCTCTGGTCCCTGGTGCTGTTCCCGCTGCTGGAGACGGTGCGCCGACCGCTGATGTTCGTGGCGCTGGCCGGGTCGATGGTGGTGCTGGGCGGTCTGCTGGGGCCGCTGGCGGCGTATCTGCCGGAGCTGTTCCCGACCCGGGTGCGGTACACGGGGGCCGCGCTGACGTACAACCTCGGCGGGGTGGTGGGAGGCGCGACCACGCCGCTGATCGCGACCAGGCTGACCGGGGCGTACGGGACGGCCGAGCCGGTGGGCTGGTACCTGGCGGCACTGGGGGTGGTCGCGCTGCTCTGTCTGCGGCTGCTGCCGGAGACCCGCGGCGCGGACCTCACGGTGCCGCTGCAGGACGGCGGACGCCGCCGGGCGCCCGTACTGGAGGCGGACCCGGCGGCGTAGCGCGTGGTGGTGCGGAG
Organism: Kitasatospora sp. NPDC052868; assembly: GCF_044547105.1. Classification (NCBI taxonomy): domain Bacteria; kingdom Bacillati; phylum Actinomycetota; class Actinomycetes; order Kitasatosporales; family Streptomycetaceae; genus Kitasatospora; species Kitasatospora sp. NPDC052868. Next base: position 183,203 of record NZ_JBITZW010000010.1, read on the forward strand.
GTCAGACCGTGACGGCGGCCACGGCGGCGCGGCCCGCCAGCAGGGTGGCGGTGTGCCGGGTGACCCGGCCGCCGAGGTGCTCGGCGGTCGCGATGTCGGCCTTGTGGACGGTGTCGGCGCCACCGTCGGACGGGGTGGAGGCGGCGGCGCCGGCGAAGAAGCCGAGGCGGTTGAGGTCGTTCTCGGAGCCGGTCGAGGAGTTCCAGCCCGGCTTGAGGCCCAGGTTGACCCAGTTCATGCCGTGCTGGGCGGCCAGGGTCTGGAAGAAGCCCAGGGTGCCGGCCTTGTCGCCGCTCTTGGAGGCGGAGTTGGTGAAGCCGGCGGCGACCTTGTCCAGCCAGGCGTCGCCGAACCAGCGCTTGCTGCTGGCCTCGGCGAAGGCGTGGAACGCGCCGGAGGCGGTGCCCATGTAGGTGGGGGAGCCGAAGACGATCGCGTCGGCGGCGTCCAGCTGCGCCCACTGCTCGTCGGTGATGGAGTCGACGGCGATCGACAGGACCTCGGCTCCGGCCTCGGCGGCGCCGCGGGCGACGGCCTCGGCGATCACGGCGGTGTGGCCGTAGCCGGAGTGGTAGGCGATGGCGACGGTCGGGCGGGTGGCGGTCATGTCTGGGGCACTCCTGAACGGTGGCGTGGGGACGGCAGGGCGGACGGGCCGAGGGCTGGAGGGGGCGTGGCGCACTGCCTCCTCCGGCTCGGTCTCCAATATAGACCAGGTCTCTAATGGTTACCAAGGGCGGATTGGAGACTCGGGGCTACCCTGGAGTGCATGACGACGCACGAGCGGTGCCCGGCCGACCCCGGGCAGGACCAGGGACTCGATGTCTTCGCGCAGCTCTGTCCGAGTCGGGCGGTGTTCGCGGAGCTGGCGGACAAGTGGTCGCTGCTGATCCTGATGAGCCTCGACGAGTTCGGGCAGCAGCGCTTCTCCGAGCTCCAGCGCGCGGTCGACGGGGTCAGTCGCAAGATGCTCACCCAGTCGCTGCGCGCACTGGAGCGCAACGGTCTGGTGCGGCGCACCGTGCACCCCGAGACGCCGCCGCGCGTGGTCTACGACCTGCTGCCGCTCGGCCTCGAGCTGGCCGCGCTGGTGGCGCCGGTGGGTCGCTGGACCGAGCTCCACACCGAGCGGATGCTGGCCGCGCGCGAGGAGTTCGACCGTGCCCACGCCGAGGGCTGACCAGGCGGCGGAGGCGCCGGAGGCCGATTTCCCTTTCGGGCCGCGAGCCGTGTAAGGTCTTCCTTGTTCGACCGGTTCGCCCCTATAGCTCAGTCGGTAGAGCGTCTCCATGGTAAGGAGAAGGTCTGCGGTTCGATTCCGCATGGGGGCTCAAAGTGAAGGACCCTCGCCCAACGGCGAGGGTCCTTTTCGTTTTCCCGCCCGCCCTCCGGGTGTGAGGCGGCCTAGCGGGTCGGGTACGGAATGCGCTGTGATGGTGCGTCATCGGCCGCCCGCCCCACCGGGGACGGGCGCGGGCCGAACCCCGACCTGGAGGCGTCATGGGTGTTCGACTCGTGGTGGTCGACGACCACCGGTTACTGGCCGAGGCGCTGGCCACCGCGCTCCAGCTGCGCGGTCACCGGGTGCTCGCGGTGGGGTCGCCGGGGGGTGCGGCCGCCGACCTGGTGGCCGGGCGGCGGCCCGAGGTGTGCCTGCTCGGGGTGGCCGCTCCGGCCGAGCCGGGGGCCTTCGACGGGCTGCGGCGGATCCGCCGGGAGCGGCCCGAGGTGGCCGTCATCGTGCTCGGACCGGTCGGCGAACTGCGGGGCGTGGCGGCGGCGTTCGCGGCGGGGGCGGCGGGCTACGTGCCCAGCGACGAGCGGATCGAGGTGGTCGAACGGGCGATCACCCGGGCCCGGGCGGGTGAGGCGGCGGTCGCGGTGGACGTCCTGCGCGGGGCCTTCGACCAGCTGCTGAGACCGGCGGCCGAGCCGGACGACGAAGCCGTCCGGCTGCTGCGGCTGCTGACCCGCCGTGAGGTCCAGGTGCTGGCGCGGATCACGGACGGCGAGGACACCGCGGCGATCGCGGCCGGGATGCGGATCGCCGCGAGCACGGCCAGGACCCACGTCCAGCGGGTGCTGATGAAGCTGGGTGCGCGCACCCGGCTGGAGGCGGCGGCCGTGGCGGCCCGGACCGGGCTGCTGGACCGCATGGTGCGCGACTGACGGCGGCAAGGCGGCGGCGGGAGCGGCAGGCGGCGGCGTACCGGCCGGGTGAACCGGGCCGACGGGCGGTCCGGCCGCCGACGGCCGCCGCCGGACGGCGGGCCGTTCCGGTGGTCCGGAGCACCCCCGCGGCCAGGGAGAATGGGCCCGTCGTACGTACGTCACCGATGGCCCGCCGACGCCGCGGACCATCGCCCGCTGGAGGTCTCATCATGAGTAAGTACCTGGTCACGGGTGGCGCCGGCTATGTCGGAAGTGTCGTCGCCGCCCACCTGCTGGAGGCGGGCCACCAGGTGACCGTCCTGGACGACCTCTCCACCGGGTTCCGGGAGGGTGTGCCGGCCGGCGCCGAGTTCGTGCGCGGTCGGATCCAGGACGCCGCCGACGTGCTGGACGGCTCCTTCGACGGCGTGCTGCACTTCGCCGCCTCCTCCCAGGTCGGCGAGTCGGTCACGGACCCGGAGAAGTACTGGCGCAACAACGTGGCCGGCTCGCTGGAGCTGATCGCCGCGATGCGCAAGGCCGGCGTGCGCAAGCTGGTGTTCTCCTCCACCGCCGCCGTGTACGGCGAGCCCGAGGAGGTCCCGATCGCCGAGACCGCCCGCACCTCGCCGACCAACACCTACGGCGCCACCAAGCTGGCCGTCGACCACCTGATCACCAGCGAGGCCGTCGCCCACGGCCTGGCCGCCGTCTCGCTGCGCTACTTCAACGTGGCCGGTGCGTACGGCGCGTACGGCGAGCGGCACGACCCCGAGTCGCACCTGATCCCGCTGGTCTTCCAGGCCGCGCTCGGGCAGCGCGAGCACATCGCGGTGTACGGCGACGACTACCCGACCGAGGACGGCACCTGCATCCGCGACTACATCCACGTCGCGGACCTCGCCGAGGCGCACCTGCTGGCGCTGGACGCGGCCAAGCCCGGTGAGCACCTGATCTGCAACCTGGGCAACGGCAGCGGCTTCTCGGTCCGCCAGGTGATCGAGTCGGTCAAGCGGGTCACCGGCCGGGAGATCCCGGTGGTGACCTCGGGCCGCCGGGCCGGCGACCCCGCGGTGCTGGTGGCCTCGGCCGCGCGCGCCCACCAGGCGCTCGGCTGGACCCCGCGCCGCCCGAACCTGGACGAGATCGTCGCCGACGCCTGGAACTTCACGCTGGAGAAGAACGCCGGCTAGCCACCGTCCGCCGAGGCGCCGCCCCCACCGATCCGGGGGTGGCGCCTCGGCGTTTTCGGGCGACGCCCAGGGCCGCCGTCAGACCCCCGCCCGCGGCGCGGCGTAGGCGCGCAGGAACACCTGCACGCCGCTGCGGACGATCTCCTCCGTCTGCTCGGCCGTGAGCGGGTACACGCCCCAGTACGACCGCTGGGTGACCTCGGTGCCGGTGAGCAGCACGAAGTGCTGGGCCGCGCGCGCCGGGTCGGGCGTCTCCAGCAGCCCCTGGTCGGCCAACTCGCCGAACCGCTGCGAGAGTTCGGCCATGGCCCGACGGGGCCCGCTCTCCTGCCAGGTGTCCAGCAGCGGCTTCGGCAGATGGCCCGCCTCGGCGTTGATCTGGCGGACCAGCGCGAAGTGGTCGCCGAACTCCCACAGCGCGGCCACCCAGGCCAGGGCGAACGCGACGAGGTCCGCCTCCAGGTCGGTGACCTTGGCCAGCCGGCGCTCGATGACGTCCAGTTGGGCGTCCCTGACCTGCCCGGCGCTGTCCTGGACGACGCTCTGGAAGAGCAGCTCCTTGCCTGCGAAGTGGTTGTAGATGGTGCGGGTGGAGACCTCGGCCTCCGCGGCGATGGCGTCGATGCTGGCGCGGGTGTAGCCGTCCCGGCCGAAGACGGTGCGGGCGGCCCGGACGATGGCCTGGCGCTTCTCGGCCAGCCCGCGGCGGGGCTTGTCGGGCGTCTCGTTCTGGCTGGTCATCGAAGCTCCTCCAAAAACTTGCAGTCACCGTTGTACTTGTTGCCATACACGTTGTACTTTACCTGACGTGCCGTCCGATCGGGCGGCGCCCTCCGCACCGCAGAGCAGGGAGACCACCATGTCCGAGACCACGTACCGCGTCGCCGTCATCGTCGGCAGCAACCGTCAGGGCCGCTTCGCACCCACCGTCGCCGACTGGTTCCTGCGCACCGCCCAGGGCCGGGACGACCTCGACCTGGACGTCGTCGACCTGGCCGACCACCCGCTGCCGAACCTGGGCGACACGCCCACCCCCGAGCAGGCCGAGCTGCTCGCCGCGCTCTCCCTGCGGCTGGCCGCCGCCGACGCCTTCGTGGTGATCACGCCCGAGTACAACCACAGCTTCCCCGCCGCCCTGAAGAACGCCATCGACTGGCACCACGCCGAGTGGCAGGCCAAGCCGGTCGGCTTCGTCTCCTACGGCGGCCTCGGCGGTGGACTGCGCGCGGTCGAGCAGCTGCGGCTGGTCTTCGCCGAGCTGCACGCCGTCACCGTCCGGGACACCGTCAGCTTCCACGGCGCCTGGGCGGTCTTCGGCGACGACGGCGAGCCGGTCGACCCGACCGTCCCGAACGGCGCCGCCAAGGGCATGCTCGACCAGCTCACCTGGTGGGCCCGCGCGCTGCACGACGCCCGCACCGCCCGCCCGTACGGCGTCTGAACCGCGCCGCGAAAGGGGGACCGGAGATGAGCACCGTCACCGGCGCGGTCACCGCCGCCGCACCCGCGCGGTCCACCGCAGCCGCCGCGGCCCGCCCGCGCACCGCGGCGATCGCCGCGGTCGTGGTCCTCGGCTCGCTGCTGACCGTCCTCGACACCACCATCGTCAACGTCGCCCTCAACCGCCTCGCCGAGAGCTTCGACGCCCCGCTCGCCACCATCCAGTGGATCACCACCGGCTACACCCTGGCGCTCGCCACCGTCACGCCGGTCACCGCCTGGGCGATCGGACGCTTCGGCACCCGGCGCCTCTACCTGACCGCCCTCGTGCTGTTCGTGCTCGGCTCCACGCTGGCCGGACTCGCCTGGGACGCCCCCTCCCTGATCGCCTTCCGGGTGCTCCAGGGCCTCGGCGGCGGCATGGTGATGCCGGTCGGGATGACCGTCCTGGTCCGGGCCGGCGACCCGGCCCGCACCGGGCGCACCATGAGCGTGCTCGGCATCCCCGTCCTGATCGGCCCGCTCGCCGGGCCGGTGCTCGGCGGCTGGCTGGTCGACCACGCCTCCTGGCGCTGGGTCTTCCTGGTCAACCTGCCGCTCGGCGCGCTGGCGCTGCTCCTGGCCGCCCGGCTGCTGCCCCGTGGCGGCGGACAGGGCGGGCGCCGGCTGGACCTGCCCGGACTGCTGATGCTCTCGCCCGGCCTGGCCGCGCTGATCTACGGCCTGGGCGCCGAACGCGGAAACCCGGGCGGCCCGGGCACCCTGCTGCCCGCCCTGGGCGGCGCGGCCCTGGTCGCCGGGTTCGTCGTGCGGGCGTTGACCGCCCGCGAGCCGCTGCTCGACCTGCGGTTGCTGCGCCGGCGCTCCTTCGCCGCGCCCGCCGCCACCATCGCCCTGGTCGGCTGCGGCTACTTCGGCTCGATGCTGCTGCTCCCGCTCTACTACCAGCTGGTGCGCGGCGAGAGCGCCACCGCGGCCGGCCTGCTCGGCATTCCGCAGGCCCTGGCCACCGGCATCAGCATGCAGATCGCCGGGCGGCTGACCGACCGCTTCGCCCCCGGGCGGATCGTGCTCACCGGCGCCGCCACGGCCGCCACCGGCTTCGCGGCCTTCGCCGTCCAGGTGGCCGCCGACACCCCGTTCCGGCACCTGATCGCCGCCCTCGTGGTGATGGGCGCCGGCATCGGCATGACGCTGATGCCCGCGATGGCCGCGGCCGCCCGCAGTGTCGCGCCCGCCGACGTCCCGGCCGCCACCACCCTGCTCACCATCGTCCAGCAGGTCTCCGGCTCGGTCGGTACCGCGCTGATGTCTGTGCTGCTCACCGGGGCGATGGCCGACCGGCTACCGGGGGCGGGCGGCGACGGCCTCGCCGCCCTGCAGGCCCTGACCGCTCCGGCCCGGGCCGTGCTCGCCCCCGGGCTCGCGGGGGCCTTCCGGGACACCTACGGATGGGCCGTGTCACTGCTCGCCCTCGCCCTGCTGCCCGCCCTGCTGATGTCCCGCCGCAAGCCGGTGCAGGAGGACCCCAAGTCACGCCAAGTGCGCACCTCCTGACGAAACTTCACCAAACCCCCACCGGGCCGCCCCCCACCCCGTACGCTGAATTCGGTACTGGTGGGGGCCGGCACCTTGGCCTCACCGGGACCAGGTGGGCGGACGGAGCGGAAGTGCCCAGGCCGCGGCACTGGGCCCGGCCCGTCGCCCCGGGCGCCGGACGGTCCGAGCAGGGGGGAAGTGACGATGGGGCGGATCCGCGTCCTGGTGGTCGACGACCACCGGATCTTCGCCGAGGCCCTGGCCGCGGCGCTCGCCGCCGAGCCCGACGTGGAGGTCGGCGCGGCCGGCAGCGCGGCCGCCGCAGAGCGCGCCCTGGAGCGGGCCGCGGTCGAGGGCCGCCCCTTCGACGTGGTGCTGATCGACGCGGACCTCGGCGCCGGGGCCGAGGCCGTCCCCGCCATCCCGCGCCGGCCCGTCCGCCCCGGCGAGGGCCTGCCCGACGCGGCCCGGCGGCGCCTGCCGCCCCCGGTGCCCGCACCCCGCCGCCCTCCCACCATCCCGCTGCCGCCCGTCGGCCATCCCGCCGGGCCGCCCGCGGAGGCGTACCGCACCGCACCGGCACCCGACGGCATCACCCTGCTCGCCCGGGTCCGGCGCAACCACCCGGCGGTGCGTGCGATCGTCCTGGCCGCCGCCGACGACCCGCACCGCGCCGCCCGCGCCCTGCACGCCGGCGCCACCGGCTGGGTCGCCAAGGAGAGTTCGCTTGCCCGCCTGTTGGCCGTCGTCCGCGGGGTGCTGCGCGACGAGACGCACCTGCCGCCGGCGCTGCTCACCGGCGTCATCCGCGAGCTGACCACCGCCCGGCGGGACCGCACCGAGAGCGAACGCCTCGTCGACACCCTCACCCCGCGGGAGAAGCAGATCCTGCGCTGTATGGTCGCCGGCCTCGGCCGGCAGGCCGTCGCCGAGCGGCTCTACCTCTCCCCGCACACCGTGCGCACCCACATGCAGAACGTCCTCGGCAAGCTCGGAGTGCACTCCACCCTGGCCGCCGTCGCGGTCGCGCGCCGGGCAGGCGTCAGCCCGTCCGAACCGGCCGCGCCCACAGCCCCGCCGTCCGTTGCCACCACCACGGCTCCCGGTGCCGGCTGACCCGGGTAACACCGCACCGACCCCGTCAGGTCCGTCAGGTCAGGGAAATCCGGAGGACAGATGTCGCCGCACAGTACTTCCGCGCGCCCGCACGACGCCCAGAACACCCCGGGGGCGGGCCGCAGCGCTCCGCCGGAGGGCCTGCGGACCCTCGTCGTGGGCGCCGGAGCGGCCGGCACGGCGCTGGTCCGCGACCTCGACCGGGCACCCGAGTTCGGCCTCCGGCCGATCGGGCTGCTCGACGACGACCCGGCCAAGTCCGGGCGGTCGGTGGAGTCCGTGCCCGTCCTCGGCACCCTCGCCGAGCTCACCGCGATCGCCGTCCGGCACCGTGTCCAGGTGGTCGCGCTCGCCATCCCCGGCCTCGCCCCGCAGCGGGTCCGGGCGCTGGCCACCGCCGCCGCCGCGGCCGGCGCCGCCGTGCGCTACCTGCCGTCCTTCCTGGCCGCGCTGCGCCGCGAGGTGGTCGGCTCGGACATGCGCAGCCTGGACGTCAACCGCCTGATCGGGCGGCACGAGGTGCACGTGGTCTCCGCCGACGTCCGGGACGTGATCGAGGGCCGGCGGGTGCTGGTGACCGGGGCCGGCGGCTCGATCGGCAGCGAACTCTGCCGTCAGGTCAACGCGTTCAACCCCAGCGCGCTCTACATGCTGGACCACGACGAGTCGAACCTGCACCGCCTGCAGCTGGAGATCTGGGGCGAGGCGCTGCTCACCGACGAGTCGCTGGTGATCGCGGACATCCGGGACCGGCCGCGGATCCAGCAGATCTTCCGCGACCTCAAGCCCGAGGTGGTCTTCCACGCCGCCGCCCACAAGCACCTGCCGCTGCTGGAGCGCCACCCCAGCGAGGCGGTGAAGTCCAACGTGCTGGGCACCGACCACCTGGTGGAGGCGGCGCTCGCCGCCGGCGTCGAGCGGTTCGTGCTGATCTCCACCGACAAGGCGGCCGACCCGACCTCGGTGCTCGGTGCCAGCAAGCGGCTGGCCGAGCTGATCGTGCAGGCCAACGCCAGGGACGCGCGCAACCTCGGCACCGGGGTGTTCTCGGCGGTCCGCTTCGGCAACGTGCTGGGCTCGCGCGGCTCGCTGCTGTCGGTGCTGGCCGAGCAGCTGCGCAGCGGCGGACCGGTGACGATCACCCACCCGGACGTGACGCGGTTCTTCATGACCATCGAGGAGGCCGTCGGCCTGGTGCTGGAGTCCGGCCGGATGGCGCACGGGGGTGAGGTGTTCGTCCTCGACATGGGCGAGCCGGTGCGGATCGTCGACCTGGTGCACAACTTCGCCGAGCAGGTCCAGCTGGGCCGGGACGAGGTGGAGATCCGCTACACCGGCCTGCGGGCGGGGGAGAAGCTGAACGAGGCGCTGTTCTCGGAGGGCGAGGAGCGGCTGCCCACCGCGCACGCCCGGATCTACGCCACGGTGGCCGAGCACTCGTCCGGACCGGAGGACCTGGCGGGCGGGCTGACCGGCCTGTACGAGGCGGCGGAGGGCAACAGCGACGAGGAGGTGCGCCGCCGGCTGGCCGAACTGCTGCCCGGCTACCGCACCGCGCAGCCGGCCCCGGAGCCGGTGCCGGCGCTCAGCACGCCCTACCCGGACGGGTTCTGACAGCCGGTGTGCGGACGGGGCTAGCCAGGAATGTTGTCGAAGGGGGCGACGAGCTGGCGCAGCAGCCCGGCGAGTTCGCCCTGCTGGCCGGAGGTGAGCTGGGCGAGCAGCTCGCGCTCGTGCGCGAGCAGCCCGGCGAGCGCCTGGTCGGCGCGGTCGCGCCCGTCGTCGGTGAGCCGGACCAGCACGCCGCGCCGGTCGTCCGGGTCGGGCAGGCGTTTGACCAGGCCCTTGCCGGTGAGCCGGTCGATCCGGTTGGTCATCGTGCCGGAGGTCACCAGGGTCTGGGTGAGCAGCTGTCCGGGGGAGAGCTGGTACGGGGAGCCGGCCCGCCGCAGCGCGGTCAGCACGTCGAACTCCCAGGGCTCCAGGCCGTGCTCGGCGAAGGCCGTCCGACGGGCGCGGTCCAGGTGCCGGGCGAGCCGGCTGACCCGGCTGAGCACCTCAAGTGGTTCCACGTCGAGGTCGGGGCGCTCTCGGCGCCATGCTGCGACCAGGCGGTCGACCTCGTCCTCCATGACGATCAGTGTATCGGGGGATGTGTCGATGTGAAGTCTCTTGACGTCGAGAAATGTAACGTGGAAGCTGCGTCTGGATATCTTGATGTCGAGATACTTGCGAGGTCGACCATGAGCACCCCCATCTGGGACCCGGCCCAGTACCTGCGCTTCGCCGACGAACGGACCCGCCCGCTGCGGGACCTGCTCGCCCGGATCCCCGCCGTGCCGCACGAGCCGGCCGCCACGATCCTGGACATCGGCTGCGGCCCCGGCAACTCCACCGCCGTCCTGCGCGAGCGCTGGCCCGCGGCCCGGATCACCGGCATCGACAACTCCGCCGAGATGCTCGCCACCGCCCGCACCGAGGGTGAGCCCACCGCCGACTACCTGCTCGCCGACGCCGGCGGCTACGACCCGGCCGGCGCCGGGCCCGACCTGATCGCCTCCAACGCCACCCTGCAGTGGGTCGACGGGCACCTCGCCCTGCTGCCCCGCTGGGCCGAGGCGCTCAAGCCCGGCGGTGTGATCGCCTTCCAGGTGCCCGGGAACTTCGGCTCGCCCAGCCACACGCTGCTCGCCGAGCTGCGCCGGAGCCCTCGCTGGCGCGCGCTCCTCGGCGCGGACTCCACCCGGGCCGGCGTCCACGAGCCGGGCGAGTACCTGGAGGTGCTGGCCGGCGCCGGGTGCGCCGTCGACGTCTGGGAGACCACCTACAGCACCCTGCTCCCCGGCCCGGACCCGGTGCTGGAGTGGGTCAAGGGCACCGCGCTGCGGCCCGTCCTCACCCGGCTCACCGACCCCGCCGAGCGGGCCGCCTTCCTCGCCGAGTACGGCGCCCTGCTGCGGGAGGCCTATCCGGCCGGGCCGCACGGCACCGTCTTCCCGTTCCGGCGGATCTTCGCCGTCGCGGTCCGCGGCGGCGGTCCCGCCCGGTCGGCTGGGGACTAGCCCTTCCGCTCGCCCACCAGCTTGGGGTGCCGCTCCATCCCCTCCAGGCCGTGCCAGGCCAGGTTCACCAGGTGGGCGGCCACCTCGGCCTTCTGCGGCTTGCGCACCTCCAGCCACCACTGGCCGGTCAGCGCGACCATCCCCACCAGCATCTGCGAGTACATCGGCGCCAGCCGCGGGTCGAAGCCCCGCGCCTTGAACTCCAGGCCGAGGATGTCCTCCACCTGGGTGGCGATGTCGCTGATCAGCGAGGCGAAGGTGCCGGTCGACTGGGCCACCGGCGAATCCCGGACGAGGATCTTGAAGCCGTCCGTGGAGGTGTCGATGTAGTCCATCAGCGCGAACGCCGCCTGCTCCAGCAGCTCGCGCGAGTGCCCGCCGGTCAGCGCTCCCGTGACCATGTCGAGCAGCAGCTGCATCTCGCGGTCGACGACCACCGCGTACAGCCCCTCCTTGCCGCCGAAGTGCTCGTACACCACCGGCTTGGACACCCCGGCGCGCTCGGCGATCTCCTCCACCGAGGTGCCGTCGTAGCCGCGTTCCGCGAACACCGACCGGCCGATCTCCAGCAGCTGCTCCCGCCGCTGCTTGCCGGTCATCCGCACCCGGCCGCCGCGGCGGCGGGCCGCCGGGGCGGCGGAACCCGTCGGGGCAGCGGCACGCGGACGGGCCGGCGCCGCACCGGGCGCGGCGTCCGTCCGCGTGCTCTCGTGGCCGCCTGTGCTGTCTGCGCTGCTCCCGTTCACCCCTACATCATGCTGCAGGCGCGGCCTCATGCGGCGCGGCGGGCGGCGATCCGCTCCGCGTCCGGCCAGCGGACGTCCCGGGCCCAGCCGGCCAGCTCGAACCAGCGGATCAGCCGGGCCGAGGAGTCGATCTGTCCGCGCAGCACCCCGTGCCGGGCCGAGGTCGGGTCCGCGTGGTGGAGGTTGTGCCAGGACTCGCCGCAGGAGAGCACCGCCAGCCACCAGACGTTGCCGGAGCGGTCGCGCGAGCGGAACGGGCGCTCGCCGAGCGCGTGGCAGATCGAGTTGATCGACCAGGTGACGTGGTGCAGCAGCGCCACCCGGACCAGCGAGCCCCAGAAGAAGGCGGACAGCGCCCCCTGCCAGGACAGCGTGACCAGCCCGCCGACCAGCGGCGGAATCAGCATCGAGATCGTGGTCCAGAGCCAGAACAGCCGGGAGATCCGCCTTATGGCCGGGTCGCCGACGAGGTCCGGCGCGTACTTCAGCTGCGGGGTCTGCTCCTCGTCGAAGAGCCAGCCCATGTGCGCCCACCAGAGGCCCTTGAGCAGGGCCGGGATGGTCTCCCCGTACCGCCACGGCGAGTGCGGGTCGCCCTCCTTGTCGCTGAACCGGTGGTGCCTGCGGTGGTCCGCCACCCAGCGCACCAGCGGGCCCTCGATCGCCAGCGAGCCGGCCACCGCCAGGCTCAGCCGGACCGCCCGGTTCGCCTTGAAGGCGCCGTGGGTGAAGTAGCGGTGGTAGCCGACCGTGATGCCGTGGCAGGTGAGGAAGTACATGACGGTGGCGATCGCCAGATCCGTCCACCCCAGTCCCCACCCCCAGGCCACCGGTACGGCGGCCAGCAGGGCGACGAACGGTACGGCGATGAAGAGCCCGAGCGCGATCCGCTCGGGGAGCCCCTGGCTCTCCCCGCCGCGGGTGGCGGAGAGCAGGGTCGGGGCGGGGTCGATGGAGAGCGCGGTATCGGCGCGCGCCTCGCCGGCCTGGATGGTCATGGGCGTCCCTTGGGGGAGGGGGCGAAGGCTACGTTGGCGTAACCTACGGCATCGTAGGTTGCGGTTCGCCGCCAGGGGAATACGCGGCCGGGGGCGGGCGGACGTATTTCACCCGACTGGATGGACAACGGGCGGGATCCGAGCGCGCGCGGCCGGTTGCGCAATGGTGGTGGAGCTACGCGGTCACAACCCTTAGGCTGTGTCGGAGCGCCCAGGGCGCTGCGAGTTGATGATCGATCCGCCGTGGTGTAATGGCAGCACAGGGCCCTTTGGAGGCCTTTGTCTGGGTTCGAATCCTAGCGGCGGAGCCAGTGGACGCCCGTGTTTCGGGCTTGTCACCACACCGCCGGTATTGTCTGTGGCGCTCGGCGGACTGTGCGAAGGGCGACCGGCCTGGGTCGCGGCCGGGCTGCTCTGCCCTCTCTGTGAACCGACTGAGGAGCCTCCCCCCGTGAGTGCCAATTCGCCTGCCGCCGTTGTCGTGCTCGCCGCCGGTGGCGGGACCCGGATGAAGTCGAACAGCCTGCCCAAGGTGCTGCACGAGGTGTGCGGGCGTTCGCTGGTCGGGCACGCGGTGGCGGCGGCGGAGGAACTGACCCCGCGGCAGCTGGTCGTGGTGGTCGGGCACATGCGGGAGAAGGTGCAGGAGCACCTGGCGGCGCACTACCCGGCCGCGCGCGCCGTGGTGCAGACGGAGCAGAAGGGCACCGGGCACGCGGTGCGGACCGCCCTGGAGTCGCTGGCGGCCGACGGGGTGGAGCTGGACGGCACGGTGATCGTCACCACCGGGGACGCGCCGCTGCTGACCGGTGCGACGCTGCGCGCGCTCGCCGAGGCGCACGCCGAGCAGGGCAACGGCGTGACCGTGCTGACCGCCGTGGTGCCGGACCCGTTCGGCTACGGGCGGATCCTGCGCGACCAGGCCGACGGCGCGGTCGCCGCGATCGTCGAGGAGAAGGACGCCTCGGACGCGCAGCGGGCGATCGACGAGATCAACTCCGGGGTCTTCGCCTACGACGCCAAGCTGCTGGCCGAGGCGCTGTCCCGGGTGACCACGGACAACGTGCAGGGCGAGGAGTACCTCACCGACACCCTGGAGATCCTGCGCACGGCCGGCCACCGGGTGGGCGCCGTGGTGGCGGCCGACTACCGGGACATCCTGGGGATCAACGACCGGGTGCAGCTGGCGCAGGCCCGCCGGCTGCTGAACGACCGCCTGCTGGAGCAGGCGATGCGTGCGGGCGTCACCGTGGTGGACCCGGCGACGACCTGGTTCGACGTCCAGGTGTCCTACGAGCCGGACGCGGTGGTGCTGCCGGGCACCCAGCTGCACGGCACCACCCACCTGGGCGAGGGCTGCGAGGTCGGCCCGAACTCCACGATCAGGGACACCGCGATCGGCGCCGGCGCCCATGTGAGCAACACCACGGCGGACCGCGCCGAGATCGGCGAGCTGGCGTCCGTCGGCCCGTACGCCTACCTGCGGCCGGGGGCGCGGCTGGCCCGCAAGGCCAAGGTCGGCACCTACGTCGAGGTGAAGAACTCGGAGCTGGGCGAGGGCGCCAAGGTGCCGCACCTCTCCTACATCGGGGACGCCACGATCGGCGCGGGCAGCAACATCGGCGCGGCCTCGGTGACGGTGAACTACGACGGTGTGAACAAGCACCGCACGGTGGTCGGGGCCCACTGCCGCACGGGTTCCGACAACATGTTCATCGCCCCGGTGACCATCGGCGACGGCGCCTACACCGCGGCCGGCTCGGTGATCACCAGCGACGTCCCGGCCGGTGCGCTGGGCGTGAGCCGGGCGCAGCAGCGCAACATCGACGGCTGGGTGCTCCGCAAGCGCTCCGGTACGGACTCCGCACGCGCGGCGCACGTCGCGCAGGCGCGGGAGGCCGGGCCCGCCGAGGGCGACAAGGGCTGAGCGGGCCGTTCGCCCGGGCCGGGGCCGGTCCGGGAGGACCGCTCCGGGCCCGCGGGCCGTCCGAGGGGCGGTCCCGAGGCGGACGGTTTCTGCGCGGGCGCGTAACCTGGGGGACATACGTGCGCCATTGGGCCTACCGCCCGTGTCCAGGCGTACCGACAATCCCCGACCTCCATCGCCGGCAGGCCTGTGCCTGCCCGCGGGGCGGACGGGTTCAGCGTCAGCAACGCGAGGAGACGGTGCAGTGAGCGGGATCACGACGTCGGGTGAGAAGAAGCTGAAGCTCTTCTCCGGCCGTGCCCACCCGGAGCTGGCAAAGGAGGTCGCCGAGTCGCTGGGGACCGAGCTGGTCCCGACCAAGGCCCTGGACTTCGCCAACGGCGAGATCTACGTGCGCTTCCTGGAGTCGGCGCGCGGCGCCGACTGCTTCGTGATGCAGAGCCACACGGCTCCCATCAACCAGTGGATCATGGAGCAGTTGATCATGATCGATGCTCTGAAGCGGGCCTCCGCCCGGAGCATCACCGCGATCCTGCCGTTCTACGGCTACGCCCGCCAGGACAAGAAGCACCTGGGCCGCGAGCCCATCTCGGCCCGTCTGGTCGCGGACCTGCTGGCCACCGCCGGCGCCGACCGGATCATGGCGGTGGACCTGCACACCGCGCAGATCCAGGGCTTCTTCTCCGGCCCGGTGGACCACCTGTTCGCGCTGCCGCTGCTGGCCGACTACGTGGGCGAGAAGGTCGACCGCTCGCGGCTGACCGTCGTCTCGCCGGACGCCGGCCGGGTGAAGGTCGCCGACCAGTGGTCGGACCGCCTGGGTGCGCCGCTGGCGATCATCCACAAGCGCCGCGACATGACGCAGGCCAACACCATCCTCTCCGCCGAGGTGGTCGGTGACGTCAAGGGCCGCGTCTGCGTCCTGGTCGACGACATGATCGACACCGCCGGCACCATCTGCGCCGCGGCCGACGCGCTGTTCGAGAACGGTGCGGCCGACGTCATCGTGGCGGCCACCCACGGCGTGCTCTCGGGCCCGGCCGCGGACCGCCTGAAGAACTCCCGGGTGAGCGAGTTCGTGTTCACCAACACCCTCCCCACCCCGGCCGAGCTCCAGCTCGACAAGATCACCACGCTGTCGATCGCCCCGTCGATCGCCGCCGCGATCCGCGAGGTGTTCGAGGACGGCTCGGTGACCAGCCTCTTCGAGGGCGTGCACTGACCCCTGCACCACCCGTGCACGGACCTTCGGGGGCGTGCACTGACGAAGCCTCGGGCGGGGGGGGCCCCGCCGCCCGGGGCCGCGGCCCCCCCCCCCGGCCCCGGGGGGCCCCGGGGGGGGGGGGGGGCGGAAAAAAAACGGGGGGGGGGGGCGGCGGGGGGCGGGCCCGGGG
>NZ_JBITZW010000010.1:198778-320794 GCF_044547105.1 Kitasatospora sp. NPDC052868
CGGCCTAGTTTACCCCCCCCCCCGCCCACTCCTCGCCACCGCCGGCCGGGGCCCCGCCCCCCCCCCCCCCCCCCCCCCCCCCCCCCCCCCCGGGGGGGGCGCCCCCCCCCCCCCCCGGGGGGGGCCCCCCGCCGCCCCCGGGGGCGGGGCCCCCCCCGCCGATTTCACGGGAGGCCGCCGGTGCGGTTAGACTCGTGAAAATGCTCGGCGAGGGATGCCGTGTGCCTGCTCGACGGGTGCCCGCTCCGTGATCGACGCGCTGCCGGTGCCGGATTTCTCCACTGCCGGCAGAGGTCGTGCGCCGCCGAGTGACCCCCGAACGTTCTTGTGGGTGTGGTCCCGGCGGTTTTCGCGTTGCCTGCACCCCCGCGCCAGTTTTCACGAGGAGTGCAGTCGTGTCCGAGATCCGCATCGCCGCTGAGACCCGTTCCGAGTTCGGCAAGGGTGCCGCCCGTCGTGCCCGTCGTGCCGGCCTGGTCCCCGGTGTCGTCTACGGCCACGGCCACGCCCCGGTTCACCTGAACCTGCCCGGCCACGACCTGATGATGGCCCTGAAGACCCCGAACGCCCTGCTGGTCGTTCCGATCGAGGGCAAGGACGAGTACGTCCTGCCGAAGGCGATCCAGCGTCAGGCCATCAAGCGCACCATCGAGCACGTCGACCTGCTCCTCGTGAAGCGCGGCGAGAAGGTCACCGTCGAGATCCCGGTGCTCACCGAGGGCGAGCTGGCCCCCGGCGGCAACCTGCTGGAGCACGTCCTCAACGCCCTCCCGATCGAGGCCGAGGCCACCCACCTGCCCGAGTCCGTGACCGTCTCGGTCGAGGGCCTGGAGGCCGGTGCCTCGATCATCGCCGGTGACATCGCCCTGCCCAAGGGCACCTCGCTGGCCGTCGAGGCCGACACCGTCGTGCTGCAGGTCATCGGCGCCCAGGCCTCGCAGGCCGACGCGGACGCCGAGGCCGCCGAGGCCGAGGCCGGCGCCGAGGCCTGAGCCCGGCGCTCTGCCTGAGGCATCGGCCTGAGGCGACCGCCTGAGGTATCTGCCTGAGGACCGCTGCCCCGGTCGCTCCGTACTGGAGCGGCCGGGGCAGCGGTCTGTCCGGGGCCCGGCGGGTCCCGGCGCGGTGTGTTCGAGATGATGGCGATGAGCGTGAGTGCGAGGAGCGGTGGGATGAGCGAGGACGCGTACGAGGGCCCCTGGCTGGTGGTCGGGCTCGGCAACCCGGGCGAGCAGTACGCCCGGAACCGGCACAACATCGGGTTCATGGTGGCGGACCTGCTGGCGCAGCGGATGGGTGCGAAGTTCAAGGCGCACAAGAGCCGCGCCCAGGTGGCCGAGGGGCGGCTGGCGGGCCGGCGGGTGGTGCTGGCGAAGCCGATGTCCTTCATGAACCTCTCGGGCGGGCCGGTGACGGCCCTGCGGGACTTCTACAAGGCGCCGGCCTCGGCCCTGGTGGCCGTCCACGACGAGCTGGACATCGACTACGCGGCGCTGCGGCTCAAGCTCGGCGGCGGGGACAACGGCCACAACGGGCTGAAGTCGATCACCAAGTCGCTGGGCCCGGAGTACTACCGGGTGCGCTGCGGGATCGGCCGCCCGCCGGGCCGGATGGAGGTCGCGGACTTCGTGCTGAAGGACTTCTCCGGCACCGAGCGCAAGGAGCTGGAGTGGTTCGTGGACCGCTCCGCCGACGCGGTGGAGGCGCTTCTGTCGGAGGGACTGGAGCGGGCGCAGGGGACGTACAACTCCTGAGGTGTTGACCCGGCGTCAATTCATCGAGCGGGTACGCAACAGTCGTACAACGCTTGGTGACCAAACCTGAATTGGTGTGAGAACCCTGTGCGGGATCCGATAGCGTCGGGCCAGTACGCGAACGGGTCCTGGGGAGTTCTCGATGCGGAGTTTGCGGCCGGTCCGGCGCCTGCGGCGGATCCGGGTGGTACGGCTGAGGCAGCTCGGACGGCGGGTCGGCAAGGCCGGCGCGCTGGGAGCGGCCGGAGTGCTGTTGTCAGGTGCGGGTGCCGGGGTGGCGCACGCCGAATCGGTGGCCGAGCCCGATCCGGGTGTGGTGTCCCCGGATCCGGCCGCGGCCCAGTTCGGTCCGGTGCTCGGCGGCTCGGTCGGCGGTGACGCCGGCCTGTTGGCCGTCGGCGGCGGCCTGGTCGTGGCGGCCGGCGGAGCGGCCCTGTGGGTGCGGCGCCGGCGCGCGGGCGATCTGGGGGAGTGACCCCCTCCGAAGGGGGCCGGGTCCGGGGAACCGGGCACCGGCCCCTTTCGGCGTTGTCCGTCGGGTGTTGTCCGCCGGGCGCCGGGCGTGGCCCGTCGGGCGTTGGTGAGCAGTGAAGCGAAGGGCCCCGCGGCACCCCCGAAGTGGGGGGTGCCGCGGGGCCCTTGGGGTGCCGCGGGGTCGGTCAGCCGGTGTTGCGCAGACCGGCGGCGATGCCGTTGACGGTCAGCAGCAGGGCACGGGCGCGCAGCGGGTCCTCCGGGCGGCCGGTGGCGACCTCCTCGCGCTGACGGCGCAGCAGGGCGACCTGGAGGTAGGAGATCGGGTCGAGGTAGGCGTCGCGGACGGTGAAGGTCTGCTTCAGCACCGGGTTGTGCTCCAGCAGTTCGCTCTCGCCGGTGAGCCGCAGCACCTCGCGCAGGGTGAGCTCGTGCTCGGCGACGATCTGGTCGAAGATGTGGCGCAGGTCGGCGGGGACGAGCTGCTCGACGTAGTGGCGGGCGATCCGCAGGTCGGTCTTGGCCAGCGTCATGGCGACGTTGGACAGGAAGTTGCGGAAGAAGTGCCACTGGCCGTACATCTCGTCCAGCACGTCGCCGAGGCCGGCCTCGCGGGCGGCGGCGAGGCCGGAGCCGACGCCGTACCAGCCGGGGACGATCTGGCGGGACTGGGTCCAGCCGAACACCCACGGGATGGCCCGCAGGCCGTCCAGCCCGGCGCCCGAGTCGGGGCGGCGGGACGGGCGGGAGCCCAGGTGCAGCGAGGCGAGCTGGTCGACCGGGGTGGCGGCGAAGAAGTACTTCGGCAGGTCCTCCTGGTCGACCAGGCCGCGGTATGCGGTGTGGGCGGCCTCGGAGACCCTGTCCATCGCGGCGTCCCAGCGGGCCAGCTCCTCGGG
The DNA here is from genome assembly GCF_044547105.1 of Kitasatospora sp. NPDC052868. Lineage (NCBI taxonomy): Bacteria > Bacillati > Actinomycetota > Actinomycetes > Kitasatosporales > Streptomycetaceae > Kitasatospora > Kitasatospora sp. NPDC052868. Next base: position 201,906 of record NZ_JBITZW010000010.1, read on the forward strand.
GGCCTGGCGCGGCGCGGTGTGCAGCGCGGAGGCGGAGAGGGTGGCGGAGATGGTCAGTTCGAGGTTCTCCCGGGCCAGCGACGGCAGCAGGTACTTGTCGGAGATGACCTCGCCCTGCTCGGTGACCTTGATCTCGCCCTCCAGGGTGCCCCAGGGCTGGGCCAGGATGGCCTCGTGCGAGGGGCCGCCGCCGCGGCCGACGGTGCCGCCGCGGCCGTGGAAGAGGCGCAGCCGGATGCCGTAGCGGTGGGCGACGTCGCGCAGCCGGCGCTGGGCGCGGTGGATCTCCCACTGGGAGGTGGTGATGCCGCCGAACTTGGAGGAGTCGGAGTAGCCGAGCATGACCTCCTGGACGTCGCCGCGCAGCGAGACCAGCAGGCGGTAGGACGGGTCGGAGAGCATCTCGTCCAGGATGCGGTCGGCCTCCTGGAGCTCGTCGGTGGTCTCCAGCAGCGGCACGATGCCGATCTTGGCGATTCCGGCGTGCAGGTCGATCAGGCCGGCCTCGCGGGCGAGCACGGTGGCGGCGAAGACGTCGTCGGCGCCCTGGCACATCGAGATGATGTAGCTCTCGACGATCTCGTCGCCGAACCGGTCGAAGCCCTCGCGGATGGTGTTGAAGACACCGAGGGTCTTGGTGCCGGCGGCGTCCAGCGGGGCCGGGGTGGGGGCGAGCGGCCGGCGCGAGCGGAGCTCCTTGGCGAGCAGCTTCTGCCGGTACTCGCGCGGCATGTCGGCGTAGCGCCAGGCCTCCTCGCCGAGCCGGTCGAACAGCTGGCCGAGCGCGTGGTGGTGCGCCTCGGCGTGCTCGCGGACGTCCATGGTGGCCAGCTGGAGGCCGAAGGCCTCGATGGTGCGGATCGCGCGGGCGAGCCGGCCGTCGGCGATCAGGCCGCCGCGGTGGGTGCGCAGCGAGTCCTGGACGAGCCGCAGGTCGGCGATCAGCTCGCGGGTGCCGAGGTAGTCGCGGCCCTCGACGTGCGGGGTGCCGGCGGAGAGGCGCTCGCGGGTGTTCTCCAGCTTGAGCCGGACGCAGGTGGCCTTGAGGCGGTAGGGCTCCTCGGCGTTCATCCGCTTGTAGCGCGGGCTGAGTTCGGGAAGCAGGTTCAGGTCGGTGTTGAGCGAGGCGAGCAGCTCGACCGAGGCGCCGGCCAGCCGCTCGGAGGTGGAGAGCGAGTTGCGCAGGTCGTCGATCGCCGCGAGGGCGTCCTTGATGCCGTACTCGTGCTGCAGGTTGAGGACGTCCCAGGTCACCTGCGGGGTGACGTTCGGGTTGCCGTCGCGGTCGCCGCCGATCCAGGTGCCGAAGGTCAGCGGGCGGACGCCCTCGGGGAGGGTGAGGCCGACCCGGGCGAGCTCCTCGTGCAGCTCCTCCAGGACCGCCGGGACGGCCTCGCGGTAGAGCTCGTCCAGGTAGTAGACGGCGTTGCGGGCCTCGTCGGTGGGCTCGGGGCGGGCGATCCGCAGCTCGTCGGTCTGCCAGAGCAGGTCGATGACCTCGGCCAGCCGGCGGTCGGCCTGGCGCTTGGCGGAGGAGGTGCGGGCCGGGTCGGCGTGCGAGAGGCCGGCGGCGATCTGCTCGCGGTGGATGCGGTCGAGGAGTTCGCCGATCCGGCGGAGCTTGTTGAGGACGCTGCGGCGGGCGGCCTCGGTGGGGTGGGCGGTGAAGACCGGGCGGACGGCCAGGTGGGCGAGGGTGTCCTCAAGGTGCTTGGGGTCGGCCTCGGCCAGCTGGTCGGCGGTCTGGGCGAGCAGCGAGCCCTCGCGGGCGCGGCGGGTGGCGAGCTCGCGGCCGCGGTGCACCTGCTCGGTGACGTTGGCGAGGTGGAAGTAGGTGGAGAAGGCGCGGACCAGCTTGGCCGCGGTGTCCAGGTCGATGTCGGAGAGGAGCTCGGCGGTCGCCTCGCCGTCGGTGCGGCTGAGCAGCCGGACCTGTTCGACCAGGCCCAGGAGCTGGGGGCCCTCCTGACGGACCAGCGTCTCGCCGAGCAGGTCGCCGAGACGGCGGATGTCCGCCCGCAGGGCTGCGTTGTCGGCGACGGCGGGGGTGGGGCTGTCCGCCGGGGTGGGGACCGGAGCGGTCACGGCTGGCTCCCTGTGGTGGTGGGGTTCGGCAACGGCTCATCGTCACAGTGCCCGCGTACGTGTGTCGCGTGTGACGCGTGCGGACCGCGCTGTCCGACGCGACCAGCATAGGTGTCGCGGGGGTCGCTGTCCGCGAGGTGGCCGGATGGCGGACACGATCGCCGAGCTGGGCATGTGGTCTGGACCACTTAAGGGCCCGAAGGAGTGTCGTGGCATATCCCGGTGGGGATGGATCAAGGTTCACGCTTAGTCTGTAGGACTATGAGCAAGTCGCCTGGGGAGCGCGTGCCGAGCCGGTCGTTCTGGTGGTGGGAGCGCCGGCGCAGCGCCCTCCTGGACATCGCGCTGGCCGCGCTCGCGGCACTGGAGTGTGCGGCCAGCGCCGTCGCGTTCCTGGCGCCCCGGGTCCACCTGGGGACACTGGCGATCGTGGGGGTCGCGCTGGTGGGCGCGCTCTCGGGCGCCAGCCTGGTGGTACGGCGGCGCTGGCCCGCCGTCCCGGTGCTGGTGGCGCTGGTGGCGATGCCCGGCATGCTCGGCGTCATCCTGCTGGTGGTGTCGCTGTACACGCTGGCGGAGACCTGGGAGTGGCCCTCGCGGCGCCGCCGGGTGGTGGCGCTGTCCGCGCTGGCCTTCGTCGAGGCGGTCGGCGTGATGCTGGTCTCGATGCTCACCCCCTCCGACGGGTCGGTGGAGCAGCCGCCGCTCTGGGGCCAGGTGCTGCTGGCGGTGCTGGTGGCCGTCGGGCTGACCGTCCCGCCGGTGGTGACCGGCCTGTACGTGGGGGCGCGGCGGCGGCTGATCGAGTCGCTGAAGGACCGTGCGCACGGCCTGGAGACCGAGCTGGACCTGCTGGCCGAGCAGGCCCGCGAGCGCGCCCGACGGGCCCGGCTGGAGGAGCGCACCCGGATCGCCCGGGAGATGCACGACGTGGTCGCGCACCGGGTGTCGCTGATGGTGGTGCACGCCGGGGCGCTGGAGCGGATCGTGGCGAAGGATCCGGAGAAGGCGGCGCAGAGCGCCAAGCTGATGGGCGAGGTCGGCCGGCAGGCGCTGAACGAGCTGCGCGAGATCCTCGGGGTGCTGCGGATGTCGGAGGAGGCCGCGCCGGAGCCGGACTCGCTGGTGGCGCTGCCGCGACTGGTCGACCAGTCGCGGGCGGCCGGGATGGCCGTCACCCTGACGGTCAGCGGCAGCCGTCAGGAGTTCACCACCGAGGCCGAGCAGACCGCGTACCGGGTGGTGCAGGAGGGCCTGACCAACGCGCACAAGCACGCGGGCGGGGCGCAGGTGGCCGTGCTGCTGGCGTACGCGCCCAACGGTGTGCGGGTGGCCGTGGTGAACGGCTGCCCCGGTGGCGAGCGGGTCGCCGCGGGGCTGCCCAGCGGCGGCAACGGGCTGGTCGGGATGCGCGAGCGGGTGGTCGCCCTCGGCGGCAGCTTCTCCGCGGGCCCGGAGCGGGACGGCGGGTTCCGGGTGGAGGCGGTGCTGCCCTCCCGGCTCGCGGTGCGCACCGACCGGCTGGTCTGAACCGGCCTCCGGTCCGGGCCGGCCTCCGATCCGGGCCGGCCCTTCGGTGTCTGCCGGACCGGACCCGGGGCGTGTCGGACCGGCGGCTCAGTCCTCGTCGGCGGTGCGCAGCCGCTCGGGGGCGGTGCCCAGGATCAGGGCGGAGACGGCCTGGTCGATGCCGTGGCCGAGGAACCACTCGCCGGCGTGGTCCAGGCTGTAGACCCGACCCTCCTCGTCGACGGCCAGCAGCGCCTGCCCGTAGAGCTCCTCGCCGAGCGGGGCGAGCCTGGTGCCCAGGGCCCGGCCGAGGTCGGCCAGGGTGCGCGGCTGGTGCAGTCCGCAGAGCGGGTCCACCAGGAACGGCGTCCGCGCCTGCTGCCGGCCGGGCCCGCCGATGTCGAAGGCCAGGCCGCCGAACTCGGCCCAGGCCTCCACGGCCGCCGGGAACACCGCGTGTCGCGCCCCGGCCGGGTTGCCGTACCCCGCCAGGGCGTCGGCCCACTCCTCGGCCTGTCGGATCTCCCACCGGCCGGGGTGCCAGCCGGCCGACTTGAGCTCGGCGGCGACGTCGGCGGGGAAGCGCGGGCGGGTCCGGGTGGCCGGTCCGCCGAGGGTGGCCGGCGGGGGCGGGGGCGGGCTGGGCGGGTTCAGGGCGGGCTCCAGGGCTCGGGGACGGGGGGCGTACGAGGGCGCGGTCAGCCGGCGGGGGGTCCGACCGCGACGCTCTGCACGGTGAAGTGCTCCAGCAGCGGTACGCAGGACCGGCAGGGCGGGGCGTGGGTGCCGTGCGCCGGGTCGTGCTCCTCGCGGATCCGGACGGTGGTCAGCCGGGAGCCCTTCAGCGCCTTGCGCGCCTCGTGCAGGCTCATCGGCTTGCGGGCGGCGCGCTTGGAACGCTTGCCGTCCACGGCGGTGAGGTACTGGGACAGCAGGACGGCCTCGGGGCAGCGGCCGGTGAAGCGCTCGCGGTGCTCGACCGGCAGGTCGTCCAGGAAGTCGCCGACCAGCGGGTGCAGGACGGGACGGCGGGACGGCTTGTCGCCGGCCAGGGTGTGCACCTCCCCGCCGCGCAGCGACAGGGCGGCGGCGACGGCGGGCAGCAGGCTGTCCCGGTGGTGGCGCAGCACGGGCGGGTCGGCCCGGTCCCCGGTGGTCATTGGTCGCCTCCTCCTCACTGCTTTCCGCTGATGGCACGGCTGACGGGGTCAGTACGGGGCAAGCCTGTCAAATGGCCCTGACATTCGCACAACCGGGGTGCGAGGGTGTCCGATCGGCTTCCGGGACCGACCGGTAGGGCACGCAATCGTGGCCGGATCCGCACGCGATCGTCACGACTCGTCCCCGGGTTTCCCGAATCCGCCTCCGGTCGGTGGCGGCTGCCGGTAGCGTTCCAGCAGCGAGCCAAGGGGGCGGCCGGTCCATGGGGATGGCCGGTCTTTGACTACAACTCCTTTGCTCTGTCTGGCCGTTGAGGCTGCCGGGGCAAGGGCGCCCCGGCGTCGAGCAAGGGGGGTCTTGCGATGACGGAGACGGAAACCGCCAATGAGGCGCCCGGCGAGCACGTGCCCACACCGGGCGCGCCGCCGCAGCCCGCACCCGCGCACCCGATCGGCGTCGCCGTGGTCGGGGCCGGCTACTGGGGACCGAACCTGGTCCGCAACGTGCAGCAGACGCCGGCGCTGCGCCTGCACTGGCTCTGCGACCTGGACGAGGCGAAGTCCCGGCGGGTCCTGGGCGAGTACAGCACCGTCCGGGCCGCCACCTCCTTCGAGCAGGTGCTCGCCGACGAGCGGGTCGGTGCCGTCGCCGTCGCCACGCCCGCCGCCGCGCACTACCGACTGGTCCGGGCCGCGCTGGAGGCCGGCAAGCACGTCCTGGTGGAGAAGCCGATCACCACCTCCGCCGCGGAGGCGGCCGAACTGGTCGCGCTCGCCGAGGAGCGCGGGCTGGTGCTGATGTGCGACCACACCTTCTGCTACACCCCGGTGGTACGCCGGATCCGCGAGCTGGTGCACGGCGGGGAGATCGGCGACGTCCAGTTCTTCGACTCGGTGCGGATCAACCTCGGGCTGGTCCAGCCGGACGTCGACGTGCTGTGGGACCTCGCCCCGCACGACCTGTCCATCCTCGACTTCGTGCTGCCGCCGGGCGTCGAGCCGGTCGGGGTGTCCGCCCAGGGGGCCGATCCGATCGGCGCCGGCCGCGCCTGCGTTGCCTACCTGGCGGTCCGACTGAGCAACGGCGCGCTGGCGCACTGCCACGTCAACTGGCTCTCCCCGACGAAGGTCCGCACCACCATGATCGGCGGCTCCCGGCGCACCCTGGTCTGGGACGACCTCAACCCGCAGGCCCGGCTGGCGGTGTACGACCGCGGGGTGGACCTCACCCCGCCCGACGAGCTGACCGACGCGATCCGCCACCAGGCGCTGATCTCCTACCGGGTCGGCGAGATGGTCGCGCCCGCGCTGGTCGAGCAGGAGGCGCTGCGCAACGTGATGGCCGAGTTCGCCGCCGCCATCACCGAGGGCCGGGCGCCGCTCACCGACGGGCGCTCCGGGCTGCGCGTGCTGCAGCTGCTGGAGGCCGCCTCGCTCAGCCTCGAACTCGGCGGCGCCACCGTCCCGGTGGGCGCCGGGATCGCCGAGGGTGGGCGCGACGCCTCCGGGCGCGAGGCCTCCGGGCACGAGGTCTCAGCGCGCGAGGTCTCCGGGACCACTGCCTCCGGGCTCGCCGAGGCGGGGCCGGCCGACCGACTGTCCGACGCACACGAGAGGGCCGCGACGCGGTGAACGCTGTACAGATCGAGGGCTCGCGCTGCCTCGTCACGGGCGGGGCCGGCACCATCGGCTCCACCGTCGTCGACCAGCTGATCGAGGCGGGCGCCCGCGAGGTCGTCGTGCTCGACAACTTCGCCCGCGGCCGGATGGCCAACCTGGCCTACGCCCAGGAGATCGCCGCACCCGGCCGGCTGCGGGTGGTCGACGGCGACATCCGCGACCGCGCCCTGCTGCGCGAACTGCTCAACCCCGGCACCGACCTGCTGTTCCACCTCGCCGCGATCCGGATCACCCAGTGCGCCACCGAGCCCAGGCTCGCCCTGGAGGTCATGGTGGACGGCGCCTTCGACGTGGTCGAGGCCGCCGCCGAGACCGGCGTCGGCAAGCTCGTCGCCTCCTCCACCGCCTCCGTCTACGGCCTAGCCGACGAGTTCCCGACCCCCGAGACCCAGCACCCGTACCACAACGACACCCTGTACGGGGCGGCCAAGGTCTTCAACGAGGGACTGCTGCGCAGCTTCCACGCCATGTACGGGCTGGACTACGTCGCCCTGCGCTACTTCAACGTGTACGGGCCCCGGATGGACGTGCACGGCAAGTACACCGAGGTGTTCATCCGCTGGATGGAGCGGATCGCCGCCGGGCAGCCGCCGCTGATCTTCGGCGACGGCGCGCAGACCATGGACTTCGTCTACACCGAGGACATCGCCCGGGCCAACCTGCTGGCCGCCGCGGCCCCCGTCACCGACCGGGTCTACAACATCGCCAGCAGCACCGAGGTCTCGCTACGCGGCCTGGCCGACGCGCTGCTCGCCGCGATGGACCGCACAGACCTGGACGTCGAGCACGGCCCGGCCCGCGGCACGGCCGGCGGCGTGGTGCGGCGGCTGGCGGACATCACCGCCGCCGAGCGCGACCTCGGCTGGAAGCCCGAACTCGGCCTCGACGACGGCCTGCGCAGGCTGGTCGGCTGGTGGCGCGAGCAGTAGCGCCGGCCGGGCCCTGGTCCCCTTGTCTGCACGGCAGTTCGGAGTACACCTGTGTCCACCTCCCCCGTCCCGCCCACCATTCCCGTGATGCTGCCCTGGCTCGGCGAGGAGGAGGCCCAGGCCGCCGCCGAGGCCGTGCGCTCCGGCTGGGTGGCCCAGGGCCCCCGGGTCGCCGAGTTCGAACGGGCCTTCGCCGAGCACCTCGGCGCCCCGCACGCGGTCGCCGTCTCCTCCTGCACCACCGCCCTGCACCTGGCGCTGATCGGCGCCGGGGTCGGGCCGGGTGACGAGGTGGTCGTCCCCTCGCTCTCCTTCATCGCCACCGCCAACGCCGTCACCTACCTCGGCGCGGTGCCCGTCTTCGCCGACGTGGACGCCGAGACCGGCAACCTCACCGCCGGGACGGTCGAACCGCTGCTCACCGCGCGGACCAGGGCCGTCATCGCCGTCGACCAGGGCGGCGTGCCGGTCGACCTGGACGGCATCGGCGAGCTGGTCGAACCGCGCGGCATCACGGTGGTCGAGGACGCCGCCTGCGGGGCGGGATCGGTGTACCGGGGACGGCCGGTGGGCGCCGGCGCCGCGATCGCCGCGTACTCCTTCCACCCGCGCAAGCTGCTCACCACGGGCGAGGGCGGCATGGTCACCTGCCAGGACGGCGAGCTCGCCGCCCGGCTGCGGCGGCTGCGCGAGCACGGGATGAGCGTCTCGGCCGCCGACCGGCACACCGCGGGCGGCGCGGGCCTGCCGGAGACGTACGACGAGATCGGCTTCAACTACCGGATGACCGACATCCAGGCCGCGATCGGCCTGGTCCAGCTGCGCAGGCTCCCGGAGATGGTGGCGCGGCGCCGCGAACTCGCCGGGCGCTACCGGGAGCTGCTGGTCGGCACCGGCGCCCGGCTGGTCGCCGACCCGGCGCACGGCACCACCAACTACCAGTCCTGCTGGCTGCTGCCGGCCGACGGCGCCCCCGAGCGCACCGAGCTGCTCGCCCGGCTCGCCGCCGCCGGCGTCTCCGCCCGGCGCGGCATCATGGCGGCCCATCTGGAGGCCCCGTACAAGGGCGCCGCCCGGGTTCCGCTGCCCGCCACCGAACTGCTGACCCGCCGTTCGCTGATCCTGCCGCTCTACCACGCGCTCACCGTGCAGCAGCAGGACCGGGTGGTCGAGGCGCTGCGCACCGCCCTCGGCTGACCTTGCCGGGCCGGTCCGCCCCGCCTCGAAGGGCGGACCGGGCCCGGGGGCTCGTCGTCGTACGTCCGATCCGACCCGCGCGGCCTTGCGGATCGCCGCCGTACGTCCGACCCGATCCGACCCCATCCGCCGAGACGACCCAGGGGGAGACCAAGGATGACCACCGACCAGCCCGTCCCGCTCGTGGACCTGAAGGCCGCGCACGCCGAGGTCGCCGAGGAGGTCAGGGACGGCTTCGACCGGGTGCTCGCCACCGGCGGCTACATCAAGGGCCCCGAGGTGGCCGGGTTCGAGGAGGAGTACGCGGCCTTCTCCGGCACCCGGCACTGCGTGGGCGCCGCCAACGGCACCGACGCGCTCGAACTCGCCCTGCGCGCCCTCGGGCTGCCGCCCGGCGGCGGCGTGGTGCTGCCCGCCAACACCTTCGTCGCCACCGCCGAGGCCGTGGTCCGGGCCGGGCTGCGCCCGGTGCTGGTCGACGCCGACCCCGAGACCCTCCTGATCGACCCGGCCGGGGTCGCGGACGCCCTGCCGGGCGCGGTGGCGCTGCTGCCCGTCCACCTGAACGGCCAACTCGCCCCGATGGCGGCGCTGCTCGACCTCGCCGGGGAGCTGCCGGTGGTCGAGGACGCGGCGCAGTCCCAGGGCGCCCGGCAGCACGGCCGGGCCTTCCACGGCCGGATCTCCGCCACCAGCTTCTACCCCGGCAAGAACCTCGGCGCCTACGGCGACGCGGGCGCGGTCGTCACCGACGACGACGAACTGGCCGGCGCCGTCCGGTTGATCGGCGACCACGGCTCGGGCCGCAAGTACGTGCACGAGCGGTTCGGCTTCAACTCCCGGATGGACGCCCTGCAGGCCGTCGTGCTGCGCGCCAAGCTGCGCCGGCTGCCCGCCTGGAACGAGGCCCGCCGGGCCGCCGCCGAGCGCTACCACCGGCTGCTGGCCGACCTCGACGGCGTCGGCCTGCCGCGGACCGCGCCCGGCAACGAGCACGTCTGGCACCTGTACGCGGTGCGCATCGGCCCCGGCCGCGACCGGGACGCGGTGCTGGCCGCGCTGAACGCCGCCGGCATCGGCGCGGGCGTCCACTACCCCGTGCCGGTCCACCTCCAGCCCGCCTTCCGGGAGCTCGGCCACGACGCGGGCGCCTTCCCGGTGGCCGAGCGGGCCGCCCGGGAGATCCTGACCCTGCCGCTCTTCCCGCAGATCACCGGGGCCCAGCAGGAGCGGGTCGCCGAGGCGCTGGCCAAGGCGCTCGCCGCCTGATCCCCGACGTCTGATCCCCGACGTCTGGTCCCCGCCGCCTGATCCCGCCGCCTGACCCCGACGCCTCGTCCCCGCCGGCCGCGGCCCTGCGGCCGTCCGGCCCGGGCTCCCCGCCGTCCTCCCGGCCCCCCTGTCTTCCCGGCGTCTTCCCGGGCGGGGGGTCGGGTCCGGGACAGACCCCCTACCCTGGTGTCCAGCAATCGCGCATGAGCGCGGGAGAGTGTGCAGCAGCCAGTGGGGGCTCCCAGATGACGACAGGTCGGCCCGGCGTCGTCGCCGCGCCAAACGCGGCGTACGCAGGTCAGGTGGTGCAGTTCCCGGACCCGGTCCGCGCGGAGCGGCACCCCGCGGGGGTCAGGGTGGACGAGTACGGCCACCCCGACTTCGGCTCGTACGCGGCCGCGGCGGCCGAGGTCGCCGACCCGCCGGACGGCTTCGGCGTCGACGAACTGCGGCTGACCGACTACGTCTCGGCCAACGCGGCGCTGTTCACCCAGGGCCATCCGCTCTGGGCCGATCTGGAGACCGCCGTCGCCACCCCGCCCGGCTGGACCTGGCACCACGTGGTCGGACGGGCCGCACCCGGCTGGCGCCGGATGGAGCTCGTGCCGGTCGAGGTGAAGGCCCTGCTGCGGCACCACGGCGGCCTGGCCACCTCCTCCGCCGACCACGGCCGGCGCGGCACCCGTCCGCTCCAGGAGAAGCGGCCGGTGCACTTCCAGCTCGCCCTGGACGGCAGCGACCCGATCGGCGTGCCCGAGGACCTCGTGCAGCGCGCCGAGGAGCGCCTCGGCTACCGGCTGCCCGGCGCCTACCGGACCTTCCTCAAGCTCGGCGGCGGCCGCGCGCCCGTGGGGGTGGCGCTCGACACCGAGCTCGGGATGCTGCTCGACCAGCCGTTCCTCACCCTCAGCGAGGAGTACGGCACCGAGGACCTGGTGTACGCCAACAAGTGCCTGCGCGACCACTTCACCAAGGACTACCTCGGCATCGCCTACGCCCAGGGCGGCATCGTGGCGATCAAGGTGCGCGGCGAGCAGACCGGCTCGGTCTGGTTCTGCCTCTACGACGACGCCCGCGACTCCGGTGGGTCCGAGGCCCCGGAGGACCGGGTCGCCCGGCTGCTGCTGCCGTGCGGCGAGGACTTCGACGCCTTCCTGCTCCGGCTGGCCGGCAGCCCGCCGGAGCTGGAGACGGTCGCGGAGCTGATGGTGGACGGCGGGTTCGCCCGCGCCGTGCCGGTGGGCTGACGCGGTGTCGGTGGCGGTGAGGGCCGCGGTGCCGGGTGCGGCGTCGGGTACGGCCGGGGTCGTGGCTCCGGCCGGGGCTGAGGTCGGAGTCGTGGTCGTGGTCGTGGTCGTGGGAGATCGAGCGGGGACGAAGGGGACAGGGGTGAACCGGGCGTGGTGACGTACGCGCAGGCGCAGGAACTCGCCGACGAGTGGATCAACGGCGGGGTGCCGCGTTCGCAACAGCGCGAGGTGCGGGTCCGGGAGTTCGACCTGGGCTTCGTCTGCTGGGCGGTCCAGTCGGCCGACGGCGCCGCGGACGACGGCGCCTCCGGTGAGGCGCGGCTGGTGATCGCCCGGGACTCCGGCGCCAGCACGCTCTGGCCGGCCCTGCCGGTCAACGAGGTGGTCCGGCAGTACGAGGAGGTCTACGGCCGACCGGTCGCGGCCAACCCGGCGGGCGCGGCGAAGCCCGCACCCGGGCCGGTCGAGGCGACCTCCTTCCTGCTCAGCCCACCGCAGTGGCTCCAGGAGGCCGGTGCCGCGGCGATCGCGGCCGAGGCGGAGCGGCTGGGAGCGGCTCCGGAGGCCGCGGCCGCGCCTTCACCCGCGCCTTCACCGGCTCCGGCGCCCGTGTCGGCGCCCGCCGTGCTGACCACGCCGCCGGTCTCCGAGCGGCCTGCCGGGGACGCGCCGACCATGCTCGCCCCGCCCCCCGGGCACGACGAGCCGGCCTTCCCGCCGCCTGCCGCGCCCGTTCCGCCCGCCGCGCCCGCGGTCCCGTTCGAGGCTCCGGTCGCGCCGCCCGCCCCGGCGCCCGCGCCCGGTGTCGAGGCGGCGACCGTCCTGCTGCCGGACGGCCTGCGGACCAACGGCGCCGGTCTGCCGGGTACGCCTGCGCCGGGTGCCGAAGCGGCCACCGTGCTGCTGCCCGAAGGCGGCTACGGCATGGCCCCGGTGCCGCCGCCGGTCGCCCCGCCGGCCGCTCCGGCGGCCGAGCCCGCGCCGACCCTGCTGGCGCCGCCGGACGGGCTGCCCGGACTGGCGGGCCTGCCGGGTGCGCCCGGTGTGCCGACCGCGCCGCCTGCTGCTCCGTTCGCTCCTGCTGCTCCGGGTACTCCCGGTGCTCCGGGTGCTCCAGGCGCTCCGGCTGCCTCGGCGATGGAGCACGCCCCGACCATGCTGGCGCCGCCGGACGGTCTGCCCGGACTGGCCGGTCTGCCCGGTGCTCCGGGTACCGCCGGACCGGGCGCGCCCGGCGGTCCGGCCGTGGAGCACGCCCCGACCATGCTGGCCTCGCCCGACGGCATGCCCGGCCTGATGGGTCTGCCCGGTGCCCCCGGCGGCCCCGGTGCCCCCGCCGCACCCGCACCCGCGCCCGACGCGCCGCAGGGCGGGCTCGGCCGCAACCCGGGCGGAGCCCCGCCGCCCCCGCCGCCCGCCGGCCTGCGCGGCGGCTCGTCCGGTCCGTCCGCCGCCCCCGTCGGGCTCGGCCGCAACCCCGGCGGAGCCCCGCCGCCGCCCCCGCCGGGCGAGCTCCGGCAGAGCCCGGGCGCCGGTCCGGCCGCCCATGGAACGGGCGGTCGCGGTGCGGCCGGTACTCCGCCGCCCCCGCCCCCGGCGGGTCTGCGCGGCGCGGACGGCCCGCCGCCGCCCGCCCCGGCCGCCCCCGGCGCGCCCGCCGCCGGTCTGGCGTACGAGCGCACCCAGCTGGCCGGCGCGATCGACCTCGGCTCCCTCGGCGGCGTGCCCGCCGACCCCGGCACCCCGCCGTCCGGCGGTCCGGCCGTCCCGCCGCCGCCCGGCCCCGGCGCCCCGGCGGCCGGCTACGGCTACCCCGGCGCGGCCTCGCCGAGCGCCCCCGCCCCGGCGTCCGCCCCGCCCGCGCCCGTCCCCGGTCCGCCGCAGGGCGCCCCGGTGCCGCCCGGCGTGCCCGCGGTCGGTCCGGGCTACTTCGCGGCGCTCAGCTACCGGGGCCCGGACGGCTCCGAGCAGAAGCTGCTGCACCGCAGCGAGCCCGGCACCCCGCACCCCGAGTGGAAGATCCTCCAGGACCTGCGGCGGCTGAACGTGCCGCCGGAGCAGGTGCTGGAGCTCTACACCGAGCTGGAGTCCTGCGACCTGCCGGGCGGCTACTGCAACCGGATGATCGCCGTCTCCTGGCCGAACGTCCGGCTCACCCACACCGCCGACTACGGCCGCGACCACCACTCCCGGCAGGCCGGCATGGCCCAGCTGCTCGACCACCTGGACGAGCTGCACCAGCTGGCGTCCGGCGCCCAGCGGGTCCGCCCGTTCCGGGTGCCGCTGCCCGCCCCCGGGACCGTCCCGCCGCTGCCGCCGATCGCGCCGCAGCAGCTCGCGCAGGAGGTCGGTCAGGCCTTCGGCCCGAACGTGTTCCACTTCGAGCAGCGCGCGGTCTCCCGTCAGGGCGTCCCCGAGCCGGTGGCCCAGACCCTGATGTGGGCGGGCCTGCCGCGCGAGTTCGGACCGTTCTTCTGGGCGCAGGCCCAGGAGGGGCGCCCGATCCCGACGCTCGCCGAGCTGGCCGCCGAGCGCGGCCTGCCCGGCGGACCGGACTTCGGCGGGTACCTGGTGCTCGGCAACGACTACGGCCGCCAGCTGTGTGTGCAGTACGGCACAGCGCACGTGGTCGCGGTGGACGTCGACGGAACCGGCGAGCCGCCGCGCTTCGTCAACAGCGGTGTACCGGAGTTCGTCCGCGCGATGGCCCTGCTGGGCCGGATGTGGCGGCTGCGGTACGGGCTGACTCCTGACCAGGCCGGTCGCTGGACGACCGACTTCCAGGCCCAGCTCGCCGCGATCGACCCGGCGGCCCTCCAGTCCTCGGACACGTGGTGGGCCGTCCTGCTGGAGCAGTTCTGGGACGGCCTGCTGTAGCGGACCGGCACGGATCCGCGCAGGTGGAAGGGGTCGTTCCGGTGCCCGGGGCGACCCCTTCGGCGTGCCGTCGCGGCTCTGCCTCGTTGGGGTTTCGCCACGATCTGCGCAAAATAGGTCAAGAGGATGGGTCTACTCGTCCATTCCTCGACATGTTCCGATCCGCACTCCGTCGGAATCCAGACCCGGTCTCCGATCGGGTTCCCAGTCCGTCCGTTCCGTCCGATCATGGGCTCCGCAGCCCGCGACCCGAGGGGAAGAGCCCATGAGCGATGCCGTCCCCCAGTACGGCTTCACCGCTGCCCGGCGCGGTTACGCGCCCGAGCAGGTAGACCGAGCGCTCGCCGCGCTGACCGCCCAACGCGACGAGTCCTGGGAACGGCTGAGCATTCTCGGCGCCGGGATCCGGGAGATGGAGCGACGCCTGGAAGAGGTCCGCCAGGCCGCCGCCGACGCCCCGGAACCGGACTACGAGGTGCTCAGCGAGCAGGCCGCCGGGCTCGCCAAGATGGCCGAGAACGAGGCCAGGGCCGTCCGGGACGCCGCCGAGCGGTACGCCGAGGACACCCGGGACGAGGTGTACGAGGCCGGTCAGGCACTGGCCCGGGCCGCAAAGGAGTACGCGGCCACCACCCGCTCCGAGGCCGACCAGGCAGCCCGGCGCACCGACGAGCGGACCAGGGCCGAGGCGGAGGCGATCCGGGCCGAGGCGGACCGGGACATCCGCACCACCCGGGACTCCGCCACCGCGCACGCCGCCAAGGTGCGGGTCGCCGCGGCGGAGGCGTCCGAGCAGGCCGAGGCCAAGCTGGCCGAACTGCGCCGCAACGCCGACGAGGCCTTCGCGGCCGCCGAGGCGAAGGCGGACGGCGAGGACTCCGCGATCGCGGCGACCGCCGAGCGCCGGCTCAAGGAGGCCGAGCAGTACCGGGAGACGGTGCTCGGGCGGATCAAGCAGGCGGACGCCGAGGCGCAGGCCCGGGCGGACCAGCTGATCGAGCAGGCCCGGCGCGAGGCCGAGGCGGTCAACGCGGAGAGCGAGCGCGAGCAGGTCGCGTTCGCGGCCCGGCAGGAGACGGTGCAGCAGCACCTCGACCACATCAAGGGCACCCTCGCCTCGCTCACCGGCGCGGCGGTGGGCGCGATCGAGCCCGCCGAGCCCGTCGAGGCGGTGGCCGCGCAGGCGGCCGCTCCGCAGGACGCTCCGGCGGTGGACTCGGAGGCGGACACCGGGGAGATCGCGGTGGCCAACCTGCGCAAGGAGGTCGCCGCAGCGGGTGCCGGTGCCGGTGCCGATGTCGGTACGGGTGGCGGTGCGGTCGGCGTGGTCACGGAGGCGGCGACGGCGGTGCTGTCGGTCACCCCGGCTCCGGTCGCCACCGGACCGGTCTCCTCCGGACCGGTTGCCACCTCGCCCGTCGCCGGCCCTCCGGTCGCCACCGGGCCCGTCTCCACCGGCCCGGTCACGCCCGGACCGGTGGTGCCGTCCGTGCCCGTCCCGGCCTCGGCTCCGGCCCCTGCCGCGGGAACCGCCGGTGCCGCCGGCGCACCCGGGGTGCCGCCGCGGCCGGCCTCGCCGCCGAGCGGTTCCTCCGCCTCGGGCGCGGGCGTGCCGGCGGCCGGCGGTACCGGGGGCCCGGCGGGCGGTGCGGGCGTTCCGGCCGCGGCGCGGCAGCCGGAGGAGGAGACCCGGATCATCCCGAAGATCGTGATCGT
Source organism: Kitasatospora sp. NPDC052868 (assembly GCF_044547105.1). Classification (NCBI taxonomy): domain Bacteria; kingdom Bacillati; phylum Actinomycetota; class Actinomycetes; order Kitasatosporales; family Streptomycetaceae; genus Kitasatospora; species Kitasatospora sp. NPDC052868. The sequence goes on from NZ_JBITZW010000010.1 coordinate 217,581, forward strand.
GGACGACGGCAGCGACTACGCCACCCCGAACACGGTGAGCTACAACAAGCGCAACTGACGGCCGGCGGCCGCCGGCCGCGACCGTCGGACGGCTCCTGGGCGGGTGCTCAGGAGCCGTCCCCCGCGAGCAGCCGCGAGAGCTTCGCGTCCTGGGCCCTGACCGCCTCCCGTTGGGCGTTCAGGGCCTGCGCGTTGCGGTCGATCTGCTGCCGCTGGTACCCGGCCAGGACGGCGAACCAGATCCCCGCCAGGTTGCTCCCGGCGGTGCACTCGGCGTCGGCGCGGGCCGTGGCCAGCTCGGCCGGGGTGATCTCCCGCCCGGCCCGGAACCGCTCCGGCAGCGCCGACGGATCCGTCGCCTGGAAGCCCGCGGCGCCCATGCAGTCCGACCACCCCTTGGTCGCCGCGACCACCCGGCCGTCCCGACCGGTCGCCTGGATCGACTCGTCGAACAGCCGGCCGATCAGTTCGGCGCCGGCGGAGGGCGGCGAGCCCAGCCGCTCGGCCGCCTGCCGGTCGCAGTCGACCCGGGCACCGTCGAACGCCTCGGAGGCCTCCTGGGGTGGCGCCGGCTGCCGGGGCGCGGTCCGCTGCGGCGGGTGGAACCCCTGGACGGCCGCGACCTCGGCCCCCAGGTACCCCCAGGCACCGGACGGGAGCGCCGTCGCGTTGTCCGGGGCCTGGGCGGGCTGGAGCCCGTCGCCGTCGAACGAGGCGAATCCGGCCCGCCGCATGCAGGAGACGACCAGCGTATTCCTGACCTGAATCTCCTTCACCGTGCTCAGGTCGTCGGCCTGATAAGCGGAGAGCGGGAGTCCGGTCATTCCGGCGCGCCCGGACTCCGGTGCTTTTGTGGTGGTGATTGCGGGCGGCGTCAATGCGGATTCCGACGGTCCGCTAGCGGCGCTTGAGCAGCCTGCGGCGAAAGGCGGTAAAGCGGCGGCCAGGAATATCGCGGCGAATCGGCCGAAACGGGGTGGGCGTGCCAATCCAGTGCTCCGATCCTCAAGTGTGGCAAGGATGTCCGGACCCTAGCGCATTCCGCCTGTGGCCGGTCGGGGCGGGCGATCCGCTTTCCTGCTTGGCCGGAAAGAAGCTGTTCGGCGGCGGGCCGCCGTGTCAGCCTCTGGAGTCGCAAACCGTTGCCGATGGAGGGGTTCCATGATTCGCCGCACAGATCCCCGCACCGACCGTGGTCCGAGAAATGCGCGGATGGGCAGGGCCGGGGTCCTCGCCGTCCTGACCGCCGCCGCGGCCTCGCTGATACCGGCGGCCGATGCCAATGCCGTGAACCGGGTCGACTGCGGAAACCGCAGTGATTACGCAAAGGTGTACAACTACGGCTACAGCAGCAAACTGTGCTTTGCCAATGACGGCTGGATGTCGGTCCGCGTCTACAACGTCGACCGTATCGACGCCGGGAACAACCGGGTCGTCACCTATCTCGGCGGCGGCCTCGGCTCCTGGACGGTCTTCAACTGGGAGCAGTACGACTTCAACGGCAACCAGGGGTACGAGGTGATGATGTACGACATCAACCTCTCCCGCTGGTAGCCGGGCGCCTTCCGCGCTTCGCGGTGCCGGGCGGGTGCGGACGCCCGGCACCGCGTTCCGCGGAGTCTTCCGAGGGCCTTGTGGGAGGTGTCGGGGAGGGTGTTCGCGAGGGTGTCGGGGAGGGTGTTCGCGACCGGGTCTGCGGGGGTTACAGCACCTCCACCGCGGCGCCCGAGAGCCGGCGGCGGCAGTCCAGGACGTACCGGGCGTGCGTGGTGACGGCCTCGTAGTCGAACTCGTCGTGGTCGGCGAGCAGCACCACCGCGTCCGCGGCCGCCAGCTCCTCGGGGGTCGCCTCGACCCGGCGGACGGCGGCGAACGGGTCGCCGTGCCGGTCCTGCTCGGCGGCGCGCTGGCCGGGGATCACCGGCTCGGGGACGTGCACCCCGACCACCACGTGCGGGTCGGCGGCCCGGACCTCGGCGCCCATCCGGGTCAGCAGTTCGGCGACCCGCGCGGCCGGGGTCTCCCGGGCGTCACCGGTGTTCTTCTTGTACGCGAGCCCGAGCAGCAGCACCCGCGAGCCGTTCACCGACCGCTGCCGCTCGTTCAGCGCCTCCGCCAGCCGCCGCACCACGTAGTCGGGCATGTGGCTGTTCACGTCGTTGGCCAGCTCCACGAACCGGAACGACTGGCCGAGCGCGCGCTCGACCCGCCAGGACAGGTAGGAGGGGTCGATCGGCAGGCAGTGGCCGCCGACGCCCGGACCGGGGGTGAAGCGCAGATAGCCGAACGGCTTGGTCGAGGCGGCGTCGATCGCCTCCCAGACGTCGATGCCGAGGTCGTGCGCGAACATCGCCAGCTCGTTGACCAGCGCGATGTTCACATGCCGGAAGGTGTTCTCCAACAGTTTGGTCAGCTCGGCCTCCTTGCAGGAGGACACCGGGACCGTCCGCTCGACCAGCTGCCCGTAGAAGCCCTCGACCGCGGCCAGTGCGGCCGGGTCGATGCCGGAGACCACCTTCGGGGTGTTCTCCAGCCGCCAGGTCGGGTTGCCCGGGTCGATCCGCTCGGGGCTGTAGCCGAGGTGGAAGTCCCGGCCGGCGGTCAGCCCCGAACCCTCCTCCAGCAGCGGTGCGAGCAGCTCCTCGGTGGTGCCCGGGTAGGTGGTCGACTCCAGCACCACCGTCGCCCCCGGCCGCAGGTGCTGGGAGAGCAGCCGAGCGGAGGCCTCGATGTACGACAGGTCGGGCACCCCGTCGCGCAGCGGAGTCGGCACGGTGATCACGGCGATGTCGAAGGCCGCCACGTCCCCCGGCTCGGCGGACGGCAGGTAGGCCCCGCTCTCCAGCAGCGGCCGCAGCCGCTCGGCGGGGATGTCCTCGACGTACGACTCGCCGACGGCCAGCCGTTTGATCCGGCGCTCGTCCACGTCGTAGCCGACCACCTGATGCCCGACCTCGGCTGCCCGGACCGCCAGTGGCAGCCCCACATACCCCTGACCTGCGATGACAACGCGCATGACGAAGAACCCCCTCCATCGCGACGCCCACCAGGCCCCTCCGGGGCGTCCCCACACGGTCTTCACAACAGGGTAGGGAGCGGGGCCGGGCCGCGTGGGTTTTCGGCGAAGAGGGCGCCGGGGAAGGCGGCTGGGCCCGCAGCGGAGGGGCGGGACAGTGCACAGGTCTTCGTGCGGGAGAGGTGCGGAAAGAGGGGAAGGGGCGGGGCGCGGGGAGGAGAGGGGCGCGCAGACAAAGGAGGCCGAGACCCGTGGCGCCCCCCAGGAAGGGGCGCCACGGTTCCCGGCGCTTGGGCGGGCGCCCCCACCCAGGGTCGCCCGGCCTCGCACTCCCGACCCCCATCGGGTGTGCGACTGTGCCCCTCCGCAGCCATCCCCCACGGTTGGGTGCGGCGGGCACGTTCACTATGGTGCGCGATCTCCATGGACGGCCAGTGACAGGAGTATGTCCAGTTCGTGGCAGATCGCGGAGCCCTGTTGCCCGGGTGGGGGCCGATCCTTCGTCCGCGCATCGGCCCCGCCGGGCCCGTGCGCCGCGTGGCCGTCGGCGCCGCGGCGTACGCTTGAGACCCCCGGCCGCTCGGCGTGCCGGGCCGTTCGCGTTGCCCTGGCGGGCCTTCGCCGCCCGGGGGCAGCACCAGCCACGGGACGAAGAAGAGACTCCAGATGAGCCTGACCGGACTGCTCGATGTCGTCGCGCGGGACGCGGCCCTCGCCGAGGCGATCGAGGCCGCGACCGCCACCGCCGCCGGTGGCCGCCGCCACCTGGACCTGGTCGGCCCGCCCGCCGCCCGGCCGTTCGCCATCGCCGCGCTGGCCCGTGCGCTCGCCGGGCAGGCGGCCGGTGAGCGCGGCCGCCCGGTGCTGGCGGTCACGGCGACCGGCCGGGAGGCGGAGGACCTCGCCGCCTCACTGCGCTCGTTGCTGCCGGCGGACTCGGTCGCGGAGTACCCGGCCTGGGAGACCCTGCCGCACGAGCGGCTCTCGCCGCGCTCGGACACGGTCGGCCGCCGACTGGCCGTACTGCGCCGGATCGTGCACCCGCGGGCGGACGACCCGGCGGCGGGCCCGGTCCAGGTGGTCGTGGCGCCGGTCCGCTCGGTGCTCCAGCCGCAGGTGAAGGGGCTGGCCGAGCTGGAGCCGGTGGCCGTCCGGCGGGGCGAGTCGCACGACCTGGACGCGGTGGCCCGACGGCTGGCCGCGGCCGCCTACGCCCGCGTCGAACTGGTCGAGAAGCGCGGCGAGTTCGCGGTGCGCGGCGGCATCCTGGACGTCTTCCCGCCGACCGAGGAACACCCGCTGCGGGTGGAGTTCTGGGGCGACGACGTCGAGGAGATCCGCTACTTCAAGGTGGCCGACCAGCGCTCGCTGGAGATCGCCGAGCACGGACTGTGGGCGCCGCCCTGCCGCGAGCTGCTGCTGACCGACGAGGTCCGGGCCCGGGCCGCCGAGCTGGCGGCCGAGCACCCCGGGCTGGCCGAGATCCTGGACAAGATCGCCGAAGGCATCGCGGTCGAGGGCATGGAGTCGCTGGCGCCCGTCCTGGTGGACGACATGGAGCTGCTGCTGGACGTGCTGCCGCTCGGCTCGGTCACCGTGGTCTGCGACCCCGAGCGGGTCCGCACCCGGGCCGCCGATCTGGTGGCGACCAGCCAGGAGTTCCTGCACGCCTCCTGGGTGGCGGCCGCGTCCGGCGGGGACCGGCCGATCGACCTGGAGGCCATCGACGTCTCCGCCGCCTCGCTCCGCTCGCTCGCCGACGTCCGTGAGCACGCCGCCGAGATCGGGCTGCCCTGGTGGTCGGTCAGCCCGTTCGCCACCAGCGAGTCCGCCGTCCACGAGGTGCTGGAGTTCGACGCCAACACCCTGACGCTGGGCATGCACGCCGTCGAGGCGTACCGGGGCGACACCGCGCGGGCGATCGCCGACGCCAAGGAGCGGCTGGCCGCCGACTGGCGGGTCGTCATGGTGACGGAGGGCCACGGGCCGGCCTCCCGGCTGGCCGAGGTGCTCGGCAACGAGGGCATCCCGGCCCGACTCGTCGCCGACCTCGCCGAGGCGCCGACCCGGGACGTCGTGTACGTCTCCTGCGGCTCGATCGAGCACGGCTTCGTGGACGAGGCGCTGAAGCTGACCGTCATCACCGAGACCGACCTGTCCGGCCAGAAGTCCTCCACCAAGGACATGCGGCGGATGCCGTCCCGGCGCCGCAACGCGATCGACCCGCTGGCGCTGGCCGCCGGCGACTTCGTCGTCCACGAGGCGCACGGCGTCGGCAGGTACGTCGAGATGGTGCAGCGCACCGTGCAGGGCGCGACCCGCGAGTACCTGGTGCTGGAGTACGCGCCCGCCAAGCGGGGCCACCCCGGCGACCGGCTTTTCGTGCCGACCGACCAGCTGGACCAGGTCACCAAGTACGTCGGCGGCGAGGCCCCGACGCTGCACCGGCTCGGCGGCGCGGACTGGGCCAAGACCAAGCAGCGGGCCAAGAAGGCGGTCAAGGAGATCGCCGCCGACCTGATCAAGCTGTACTCGGCCCGGATGGCCGCCCCCGGCCACACCTTCGGCCCGGACACCCCGTGGCAGCGCGAGCTGGAGGACGCCTTCCCCTACGCGGAGACGCCCGACCAGCTGACCACGATCGCCGAGGTCAAGTCGGACATGGAGAAGTCCGTCCCGATGGACCGGCTGATCTGCGGCGACGTCGGCTACGGCAAGACCGAGATCGCGGTGCGGGCGGCGTTCAAGGCGGTGCAGGACGGCAAGCAGGTGGCCGTCCTGGTGCCGACCACGCTGCTGGTGCAGCAGCACTTCTCGACCTTTGCCGAGCGGTACGCCAACTTCCCGGTGACGGTGAAGGCGCTGTCCCGCTTCCAGTCCGACAGCGAGGCGAAGGCCGTGCTGGAGGGCCTGTTCGAGGGCTCGGTGGACGTCGTCATCGGCACCCACCGGCTGTTCTCCTCGGAAACCCGCTTCAAGGACCTGGGCCTGGTCATCGTCGACGAGGAGCAGCGGTTCGGCGTCGAGCACAAGGAGCAGCTGAAGAAGCTGCGGGCCAACGTGGACGTGCTGACCATGTCGGCGACGCCGATCCCGCGCACCCTGGAGATGGCCGTCACCGGGATCCGCGAGATGTCCACCATCACCACCCCGCCGGAGGAGCGCCACCCGGTGCTGACCTTTGTCGGACCGTACGACGAGAAGCAGATCTCGGCCGCGATCCGGCGTGAACTCCTGCGCGAGGGACAGGTGTTCTACATCCACAACCGGGTCGAGTCGATCGACAAGGCGGCTGCCCGGCTGAAGGACCTCGTCCCCGAGGCGCGGGTCGCCACCGCTCATGGGCAGATGGGGGAGACCGCGCTGGAGAAGGTGGTCGTCGACTTCTGGGAGAAGGAGTTCGACGTCCTGGTGTCGACCACGATCGTGGAGTCGGGCATCGACATCTCCAACGCCAACACCCTGATCGTCGAGCGCGGTGACACCTTCGGCCTCTCCCAGCTGCACCAGCTGCGCGGCCGGGTCGGTCGCGGGCGGGAGCGCGGGTACGCCTACATGCTGTACCCGCCGGAGAAGCCGCTGACCGAGACGGCGCACGAGCGGCTCGCCACCATCGCCCAGCACACCGAGATGGGTGCCGGTATGTACGTGGCGATGAAGGACCTGGAGATCCGCGGTGCGGGCAACCTGCTCGGCGGCGAGCAGTCCGGGCACATCGCCGGGGTCGGGTTCGACCTCTACATGCGGATGGTCGGCGAGGCGGTGGCGGAGTTCCGCGAGTCGCTGGCCAACGGTGGCGGCGCGCCCGAGGAGGAGCCGCTGGAGGTGAAGATCGAGCTTCCGGTGGACGCCCACGTACCGCACGACTACGCGCCGGGGGAGCGGCTGCGGCTGCAGGCGTACCGCTCGATCGCGGCGGTCAACTCGGAGCAGGACATCACGCAGGTCCGGGACGAACTCGTCGACCGCTACGGCAAGTTGCCGGAGGCGGTGGAGAACCTGCTGCTGGTGGCGGCGCTCCGGCTGTACGCCCGTCGCTGCGGCATCTCGGACATCACGCTGCAGGGCTCCAACGTCCGGTTCGGGCCGGTGGACCTGCGTGAGTCGCAGCAGCTGCGGCTGAACCGGCTCTACCCGCGCAGCCAGGTGAAGGCCACCACCCAGCAGCTGCTGGTGCCCCGGCCGAGCACCGGCCGGATCGGCGGCAAGCCGCTGGTCGGGCGTGAACTGCTCGGCTGGTGCCGGGAGTTCCTGTCGGCGATGTTCGACGATCTGGCGGGGGCGAAGAAGTAGCGGGGGCGTTGGGGTAGCGGGGCGTTGGGGTAGCGGGGCGTTGGGGTAGCGGGGCGTTGGGGTAGCGGGGCGTTGGTGTAGTGGGGGAGGGGGAGTAGGAGCCGGGGCCTCCGGGCTCCCCGGGCTTCCCCCGGTTCCGGGCTCCCCCCGGTTCCCCGGGCGAGCGGCGGTCTCAGGCGACGGTGCCTGAGACCGCTGTTTTGCATGTGTGGCCGGTGCTGGTGGTGCGGGCGGCGAGGGTGGCGGTGGCTGTGAACGGAGCCGTCAGCCGATCTTCCACTGGCCGACCTGGTTGGAGAAGCCGTTGTCCAGGGCGAACTGCACCTTGTCGAGCTTGGCGTCGGTCGGGATCTCGAAGGTGACGAAGCCCTTGCCCGTCTCGCCGGCGGCGATGTTGGTGGGCGTCTGGAAGGTCGGGCCGGCCTTGGTGTCGGCGAGGCTCGGCCCGTACGACTGGCCCTGGGTGTCGACCACCTTGGCGCTGCTCCACGGCATCTCGCTGTAGGCCTGCGTGCCGGTGGCCTTGATCTGGAACTGGACGGCGACGTAGCGCTTGCCGGCCTCCGGCTTGAGGTACTCGTTCGCGCTCTCGGCCGGGTCGACCACCTTCACCGTGGTGATGTCGGCGGTGAGGCCCTTGTCCATGCCCTTGAGCGCGATGGTGTCGCCCACCTTGGCCGCCGCCTTCGGGGCGTCGGCGGGCTTGCTCTCGGCGGGCTTGGCGGCGGTGGTGCCGGCCGCACTGTCGGCGGGGGCGGTCTGCTTGGCCTCCGTGGAGACGGTGGTGCCGGCGGTCGAGTTGCAGGCGGTCGCGGTGAGCGTGACCAGCGCGGCGCCCAGCAGCAGGGCGGCGGTGCGGCGGCGGGTGGTGGTGGCGGACATGGGGTTCTCCGGTTTCTCGGGCTCGGTGCCCGGTCTCGGTGTGGCCGTTCGGTGTGCCCGGTTGGTGCGGCCTCGATGAGAGAATCACACCATCGACTGTGAACGATGTCAACGTCGATTCGAGAAACGTCTATGTTCACGTGTGAACGAGGGTGAGTGATGCGCTGGCTATGCTGTGTGGTCACACCCGCCCGTGCGCCGAAGGAGCCCCCATGCCGGACCGTCCCGAGGTGACCGCCGTAGAGATCGCCCGGCTGGCCGGGGTGGGGCGGGCCGCCGTCAGCAACTGGCGTCGCCGCCACCCGGACTTCCCGCGCCCGGTCGGCGGTACCGACAGCAGCCCGACCTTCGCGCTCACCGAGGTGGAGGCCTGGCTGCGCGGGCAGGGCAAGATCGCCGAACTGCCGCTGCTGGAGCGGACCTGGCGGCTGGTCGAGACCCTGCGCGACCCCGCCGGCCACCCGGCTGCGCCGCTGCTTCAGGCGGGCGCCGTCCTCCTGCTGCTGCACCGCGAGCCGGACCGCTGGCCCGCGCTCACCGCCGAACCCGACACCCGCCTCGCCACCGCGCTGCCCCGGGCGCTGTCCGGTGTGGCGGTGCAGACCCTCGGCGTGGAGGGCGCCGCCGCCCTCCAGCTGCCCGGCCTGCTCGGGAGTACCCAGTTGGACCTGGCCCGCCTGCTCGCCGAGCTGGCCGCGGGCACCGGAGCCGCGGGCGCGTACGAGCAACTGCTCACCCGCTACGCCGAGGCCAACACCCGGCAGCTCAGCCCCACCCCGCCCGAGGCCGCCGAACTGCTCGCCGCTGTGGCCGGCGTCCCCGCCACGGTGCTCGACCCGGCCACCGGCCTCGGCGCCGTACTGCTCGCCCTCCCGTCGACCACCGGCCGTTACGGGCAGGACGCCGACCCCGTGACCAGTGCGCTCGCCCTGCTCCGGCTCGCCCTGCACGCCCCCGCCGCCGACCCCGGACCGCTCCCGCTCGACCTGCGCGGCGGCGACTCGCTGCGCGCCGACGCCTACTCCGGTCGCACCTTCGAGGCCGTGCTCTGCCAGCCGCCGTACAACGAACGGGACTGGGGGCACGACCAGTTGCAGTTCGACCCGCGCTGGCCCGGCGGCCAGGTGCCGCCGCGCGGGGAGTCCGAACTCGCCTGGGTGCTGCACTGCCTGGCCCGCACCGGCCCCGGCGGGCTCGCCGCCCTCCTGCTGCCGCCTGCCGTCGTCGGCCGCCGGGCCGGGCGCCGGGTGCGCGCCGAACTGCTGCGCTCCGGCGCACTGCGCGCCGTGATCGCGCTCCCGGCCGGCGCCGCGCCGCCGTACGGGGTGCCGCTGCACCTGTGGGTGCTGCGCGCGCCCCGGCCGGGGGAGGAATTCCGGCAGGTCCTGCTGCTCGACGCGTCCTCCTCCGCTGCCCTTTCGGCTGCCGGCTCGTCCGGCTCGTCCGGCTCGTCCGGGGAGGGTGGGCGCGACCGGGTCGACTGGCCCGAACTGCGCCGGACCGTCCTGGACGCCTGGCGCGCCTTCGACCTTGCCGCGCGCGAGGGCCTGCCACTGCCGGACGACCGGCCCGGCGTGCACCGGGTGATGGCCGCGATCGACCTGCTCGATGACGAGACCGACCTCTCGCCCGCCCGCCACATCCCGCCCGCCGGCGCGGCCGGCGGAGTCGCCGAACTGGCCCACCTGAGTGGCCGGTTGACGGAGCTGCTGGCGGGTCTGGCCGCGCCCGACAGCCTGCTGCCGGAGCCGTCCGAGCCGTCCGAGCCGTCCGCCGTGGTCCCGCCGACCGCGGCGGTGGCCCCGGTCATCACGCTGGGGGAGCTGGTCCGCAACGGGGTGTTGGAGGTGTACTCGTCGGGCTCCGGTGCCGGTGTCGAGCCGGGAGTGGCCGTTCTGACGGATCAGGACCTGATCGCCGGGGGCGCGCCGAGCGGGGCCCCCGACCCGGGTGGTTCCGCCGGTCCGGCGTCCGGCGTCCGGACCCGGCCCGGTGACGTGCTGGTCCCCGCGCTGGGCGGTGGCGTGGCCCGGGTCGTCCAGGCGGACGGCCCGCTCGTGGGTGCCGCGCTCGGCCGCCAACTGCACCTGCTGCGGCCAGACCTCGATGCGGTCGACCCCGAGTTCCTGGCTGGCCAGCTCCGCTCCACGGCGAGCACCCGACGGGCCGCCAGCCACGCCACCACCACCGCGCGCCTCGACATCCGCCGAGTCGAACTGCCCCGCCTCCCGATCGCCGACCAACGCCGTCTCGGCGAGGCCTTCGCCCGGATCGCCACCTTCGACGCCTCCCTCCAACAGGCCGCCGCTCTCGCCCACGGCCTCGCGCAGTCCCTCACCGACGGCCTCGCCACTGGGACCCTCCCCCTTCCACAGGCGCACCCCGGGGCCTGAGCTCGGCGCATCGGGCGGGGCTCGGTCGCGGGCCTGACCAGACTTCGGGCTGGCCTCGGGACGGGGCCCGCCCGCCGTTTCTGCCTGCCGCTGCCCGCCCGGCTCACCTGCCGTTTCCGCCCTGGCCGCCGTGTCCAATGCACCCGCCCTGCCCGCCCGCCGGATACCGGCGGGCAGGGCGAATAAATATGTAGACCGGTCGACCTAATCTTCTCTATAGACCGGCCCACATAATCCCCAGGCTGTACCCACGTCCTCGCGGGCCGCATGGCATCAAAATATGTAGACCGGTCCAGCGATTCCATCTATGTAGACCGGTCGACATATTTCCAATTCCTATCTCGACCGGTCCACATACTCCGTCCCGCCCGCACCCTCCGGGTGCCCCACCCGGACAGTCCGTCACTCGGGACGTGTTCTCGGCGGGCCGACCTCCCGGAGGGAAGCCCTCCAGCGCGTCGGCCTCGGGCGGTACGGTGTGCTGGGTTCCTCCGTACTCCGGCAGACCGCCGTTCTCACCCGCTCAGGAGCGCACATGTCAGGGCAGTACCCCGGGCAGTTCGGACCGCCGCCCGGTGGCGCGGTTCCTGGTGGCGCCTTCCCCGGCGGGATACCGAATGCGGCACAGCCGACCGCCCCGATGCCCATGGCCGGTCACCTCCCGCCGCCCGGCCCCGTTCCCGCCGCCCGGCCGCTGCGCCCGGGGATGGCCGCCGGCCCGTACGGCGTGCTCGGCAAGGTGCTGTGCGCCGTCACCCCGGTGGTGACGGTCGGTCTGCTCGGCATGATCCCCTCGCTGCTGTTGGCGATCCGGCGGCGGCGCTGGTTCGACATCCTGGGCGCGGTGGTGTTCGCCGGACTGTTCCTCACCTACCTGGTCGGCGCCGGGGTGGCGGGAAACGACAAGAGCGCGGACACCGCGGACACCGCGGGCATGACGGCGATGCTGCTGATGTGGTTCGGAGCCCCGCTGCACTACCTGCTGATGGACAGTCGAACCCTCTGGAACGCCGCCCGCCCGCAGCCGACCGTGCTGCCCGCAGCGCCCGCCTACTACCCGCCGCCCGCCTCGCCCTACGCGCAGACCGCCCCCGCCATGCCGTACTCCCCGGCGCCCGGCTATGCCACCCCCGGCCCGACGCCTATGCCCATGCCTCTGCCCATGCCCAACACCGCCGTGCCCCCCGCACCGCCCGCCGCTGCGTCTCCCGCTGTGCCTCCCACTGCAGCCCCCGCACCCGCCGACGACCTGCGCGAGTTGGGCGAACTGCTGCGCCGTCAGGCCCGCGAAGGCCGGCCGTGACCGCCGGACCGGTCGGTGCCGCCGGCCCGAACGGTGCCGGGTCGACCGGCTCCCGGGTGATCGGCGGCCGCTACCGCCTGGCCGAGAAGATCGGCCACGGCGGCATGGGCCAGGTCTGGGGAGGCTACGACGAACGGCTCGACCGCCCCGTCGCCGTCAAGCTGCTCCGCCCCGACCTCCTCCTGCCCGCGGACGAGAGCCCCGAGCGCGGCAGTCGGGGCGACGAGCTGCGCCGCCGCTTCCTGCGGGAGTGCCGGATCACCGCCGCCCTGGACCACCCCGGCCTGGTCACCGTCTTCGACGCCGGGGAGGACGGCGGCGAGCTGTACCTGGTCATGCAGCGCGTCCCCGGCCTCAGCCTCGCGGACCTGATCGCCGAGGACTCGCCCCTGCCGGTCGAGCGCGCGGTCGCCGTCGCCGCCCAGCTCTGCGGCGCCCTCGCCGCCGTGCACGCCGTACCCGTGGTCCACCGCGACCTGAAGCCCAGCAACGTGATGGTCCGCGACGACGGCCGGACGGTCCTGCTCGACCTCGGCATCGCCACCGCCCTCGACACCGATGCCACCCGCCTCACCCTGACCGGCGTCCCGATCGGCAGTCCCGCCTACATGGCGCCCGAGCAGGCCCTGGCCGCGACCGCCGACCCGCGCAGCGACCTCTACGCCCTCGGCTGCCTGCTGCACGAGATGCTCGCAGGCGAGGAGCCGTTCCGCGCGCCCACCGCCCTCGGCGTGCTGCGCCGACACGTCGACGAGCCGCCGACGCCCCTGCGCGAGCTGCGCCCCGAGGTGCCGGAGGCTCTCGAGCGGCTGGTCCTGGACCTGCTCGCCAAGCAGCCGGCCGAGCGCCCGGCCGACGCCCAGCAGGTCTACGGGCGGTTGCTTCCCTTGCTCCCGCCCGCCGAGGCGGCCCCGCAGCCCCGGTACGGTCCGCTGCCCGATCCCGCCCGCCCGTACCGTCACCCGCACCAGCCGCAGCCCCGGCCGCTGGACACCGCCGTCCCCGTACCGGTCCCGTCGCCCGCGCCCGCCCCGACGGCCCGGCAGCCCTTCGCCCACCCCGCGCAGGCCGCCGCACGCGTGGAGCCGCAGCCACTGCTGATGACGGCCGTCCCGATCACCCCGTCGACCGCGGTTCCCACTCCTGCCCCTGCCTCCACGCCCGTGTCCGCGCCCTCCGCCCCGGATCTGGCGGCGGCCTGCGCCCGGCTCTCCGACCTGGTCGATGCCGGGCGCCACGCCGAGGTGCTCGACCTCGCGGCCCGTCTGCTGCCCCGCGCCCAGGCTGAACTCGGCGACGGAGCACCACTCGTCCGCACCATCCGGACCATCTACGCCCGCACGCTGCTCCAGGAGCGCCGCTACCGGAACGCGCTCCCCGAGTACCGGATCCTCGCGGTCACCGCCGACGGAGGCCCACACGGGCCGCAGGGGCTTGAGCACCGGTACCGCGCGGCGGACTGCCTCGAACAGCTCGGCCACGGTGCGGAGGCCCTCGCCGAGTACCGGGCTCTGCTCGCCGCCCACACCGCGCGACTCGACGCGGGGCTGGACGCCGACGCGGAGCGGGCGCTCGACCTCCGCGAACGGATCGGTCTGCTGCTCGCGGCGGGTGGCGACGCCGAGGGCGCCTGGCAGTGGCTGCTGCAGCTGCTCTTCGACCGGGAGCGCCGCGACGGTCCGCACCACCAGGCCGTGCGCCGTCTCCGGCAGAGCCTGGACCAACTGCAGCCGCACCGCACCACCAACAACCCCCAGCCGCCAGACCCCCGTGCCACCCCCTGGCCGGTCGGCAACCCCTACGCCCCCGGCTCCTGACCCGCTCGCCCTGAAGGTTCTTCCGGAAGGTCCGGGGCCGGGCGTTTCCCCGGTATGGGTGGAGACGTTCACGGGGCTGCGTGTGCGGCAGTTCGAGGGTCTGGTGCGGGAGCGTGGTGGCGACGGCCCTGGCGGTGCCTCGCCCGAACCACCTGAACCAGCAGGTCAGACCACGCCCCCACCTGCCCGCGCCCAACCTTCTGCAACAAGCTTTAGGGACGGCCTGCCTTGTGTGCGGCCCGCCCTGGGCGCTCCCGTGCTGTCCGCCACTTGCCGCGCACAGGAAGTCGGACCCGCCGACTTCCTGTGCGGTGCGGGGCATGACTTTCGGCAGATCCGTCCGCCCCCCTCCCTCCGTACTGTCGTGCCTGTGCGTATGAGCAGACGGCAGTGGGTCGACGGCGGGCTGTTGGCGGTGGCGGCGGTTGCGATCGGGTTGTGCCTGGTCGACATCTGGTGGGTGCTGGCCGCGATCGCGGCGGCGTTCCTGGCCGGCCGACGGATGGAGCGGGCCCGGCCGGCGCTGGTGGTGCTGACCGGGATGGTTGCCGTGGGTGTGGCGGCGGCGGTGCTGATACCCGAGTGGATGGTGCCGGGGACGTCGTTCGTGTCCCTGGCGGTCTGCGCCGGGATGGGGCCCTGGATGGTGGGCCGGTTCTGGCGGCAGTCGCAGGAGTTGGTGCGGGCCGGCTGGGAACGGGCCGAGCGGCTGGAGCGCGAACAGCAACTGGTGGCGGAGCAGGCCCGGCTGCGCGAGCGGGCCAGGATCGCGCAGGACATGCACGACGCTCTCGGCCACGACCTCAGCCTGATCGCCCTGCGGGCCGGTGCGCTGAAGCTGGCGCCCGACCTGGCCCCACCGCATCGGGAGGCGGCGCAGGAGATCCGGGCGGGTGTGGCGGCGGCCGTGGAGCGTCTGGGCGAGGTGATCGGAATCCTGCGGGACGAGCGGGACGAGGCGGCGGCCCGTCCGGCCGACACCGGTGTCCCCCAGCTTGTCGGGGAGGCGGTCGCGGCCGGTCTGGACGTCCGGCTGACCGTCACCGGGGAACCGGACGGCCTGCCGCGTGCGGTCGAACACGCCGCGTTCCGAGTGGTCCAGGAGGCGCTGACCAACGCGGCCAAGCACGCACCGCAGGCACCCGTCGCGGTGGAACTCGCCTACACGTCGGACGGCGCCCGCATCCGCGTGGCCAACGGCCCGTCGCCGACGGGGCCGGCGGCTCCGCCGGGTGAAGGCGGCCGGGGGCTGATCGGCCTGGCCGAGCGCGTCAGACTGGCGGGCGGCACCTTCAGTCAGGGGGTCCGTGCCGACGGCGGCGGTTTCGAAGTCTCCGCGCAACTCCCCGGCGTCGGCGCCGAACCGGCCCCCGGGCCCACCGCGGTGTCCCCGGCCGGTGAACTGCACCGCACCCGCCACCGGGTGGGCCGGATGATGGCAGCGGTCGTCCTGGTGCCGCTGGCCACCGCGTTGGTGCTGACCGCCGTCCTGCGCGGATGGACGATCTACACCACCGCCCGCGCCGTGCTGGACCCGGCGGACTACGCCTCGCTGCGGGTCGGCCAGGACCGGGCCACAGTGCAGCGATTCCTGCCGGAGCGTCAGTATCCGTACCATTCGTCGGAGAAGAACCCGCCGCCCCGGGGAGAAGGAGTGACGTGCGAGTACTACGCGATCACGGCCGAACCGTTCAACAACGACCGCTCCGGGGATGCCTATCGGCTCTGCTTCCAGAGGGACGTGCTGATCTCCGTGGACGCGCTGATCTCGTGATCGCCGGATGAGCGGCCAGGAGCGGGCCGAGGACGCGGCACGGATCCGCGTGGTGATCGCCGACGACGAACCGATGGTGCGGGCCGGCGTGCGCGCGGTGCTCGCCACCGACCCCGACATCGAGATCGTCGCGGAGGCCGGGGACGGTCGCGCGGCCGTCGACCTGGTCCTGCGCCACCGGCCGGACGTCGTCGTGCTGGACATCAGGATGCCCGGTACCGACGGCATCACCGCGGCCGCCGAGATCCGCCGGGCCGGCGCCGCAGCCGGGATCGTCATGCTGACCACCTTCGGCGAGGACGACTACATCCTGCGGGCACTCGGCGGCGGCGCCAACGGGTTCCTGATCAAATCCGGCGAACCCGAGGAGCTGATCGCCGGGGTGCGGGCGGTCGCGGACGGCGCCGCCTACCTGTCACCCAAGGTGGCCGCCCGGGTGGTCGCCCACCTGGCCGCCGGCGGGGCGGGCGGGTCGGCCGACCGCCGGACCGCCGCCCGGGATCAGGTGGCCGCGCTGACCGTCCGGGAACGCGACGTGCTGGCGCTGGTCGCCGCCGGGTTGTCCAACGGCCAGATCGCCCGTCGGATCGGTGTGGTGGAGGGCACCGTGAAGGCCCATGTGAGCTCCGTCCTGGCCCGGCTCGGGGTGGCCAACCGGGCGGCGGCCGCCGTCCTCGCGCACGAGGCCGGCCTGACCGTCGGCGGCACCTGCGCGGGCGGGCCGCGCGACTGACGGGGCCGACAGCAGCGCGCCGAGTACCGGCACGCCGCCCAGCGTCCCCACCAGCCCGGTGCCCAGTGGGAGCAAGGCGATGAGCACGGCCGCCGTGACGGTGGCGCCGAGCACGGCCCCGGCCAGCACGTCGTGCGGGTAGTGCACTCCCGCTGCCACCCGCAGGGCGGCCGTGGCGCCGCCCACCGGGAGGACCAGCAGCGCCCAGCGCGGCCGCAGCAGGACCAGACCGGTGGCCAGAGCGGCGGCGAGGGTGGCGTGGTTGCTGGGGAACGACCAGTCTCCGGGTGGTGGGCACTCGGCAGCGGCGGAGATGCCGGTCAGTGCGCGGCAGGGGCGTTCCTCGTCGATGACGAGCTTCAGCACCTCGCTCGCCCCGTACGCGAGCACCGTGCCGAGACCGGTCAGCAGGACGCCCGCGACCAGGCGGACCGAACGCCGGCCCCGGGCGGTCCACCAGCAGAGTGCCAGCAGGAGGCCCAGCACGAGCAGTCCGGCCTCGGTGGCGGGCTCCAGCAGCGAGGCCAACCAGTGCGGCGCGTCGGATACGCCCTCGACCACCCGCCGGTAGCCCCCGGCGGACACCCCGCCGACCACCCGCGCCGGGGCGCCCCCGGCACCGTCGGGTGGTCGTGCGGGGGCCAGCCACCCGACCACACCGGTACCCGCCCCGAGCAGCGCCACCGCCACCGCCGACCGCGCGCCGGCGCCCAGGCCACCCTGCCGCCGTCTGTCTGTCGTCCTGCCCCTGTTCGTCATGGTCAGGACCGTAGGAGCGGCCGGGCGCGACGACCCGACCCGAAAGACAGACCGGGACCTGGACGATCGTCAGGGTTGACGGCCGTTCGGACGACCACTCGGACGGCCACTCGGACGGCCGCCGTGTGCCGCCGCAGCGGATGACCCATTCGGAGCACGGTCCGGGCGTCGGGTGCCCGGCCGCCCTACTCTCGGGTGAGCGCCCGGCCGGGGGCCGCCGTCACCGGGAGACCAGCCATGCACCGTCGGACCGCCGTCGTCGGCGTCCTGCTCGCCGCCTCGGCCTTGACCGCCTGCGGGGGCGGCGGGCTGACCGCCGGAACGGCGGCGGTGCTGGACGGTCGGCGGATCTCGATCGGCGCGGTCGAGGCCAGGGTGGCGCAGCTGCGGGACGGGACGGGCGGAGCCTCGACGGACGCCCGCGAGCGGGCGGACGCGCCGGCGCGGCAGGCCGTGACGGACCTGGTGCTCGACGCGGTGGTGGCGCGCGCACTGTCCGACCGGCGGCTGACCGTCACCGGCGCCGAGGTCGCGGCCGCCCGGGCGGCGGAGCAGGAGAGGTTCGGTGGCGCCGGACAGCTCGGCCGCGTGCTGGCCGGGGAGGGCGTGCCGGAAGGCGCGATCGACGCCTACTACCGCCGACAGGTGGGCCTCCGCCGCCTCGCCGCGGAGGCCGGCCAGGACGCCACCACTCCGGCGGGTGACGCGGTCGTCCGCCGGGCCCTGGCCGACGCGGCCATCGCCCTGCACCTGCGCGTCAACCCCCGCTACGGCACCTGGGACCCGGAGCACGTCGCCCTGCTCCCGGACAACCCGCCCTGGCTGACTCCGCAGCGCTGACCACCGCCAGGGCCGAGAAAATATCTCGACCGGTCTACAGAATCTGAGGAGGCAGGCAGAATCTGTAGACCGGTCTATAGAGCAGGAATCAGTAGATCGGTCTACAGAGAACCAAGTCAGTAGATCGGTCTACATATTTTTAGGGCCAGCCGCCGCCCTCCCGCTGTCGCGGCCGTCGCCCGGCACTGTCGCCACTGCCCGTGCTGCCGCGCCACCCTCGCCACCCGCCGTGCCCCCGCCGCCGCCCGCCGCGCGCAGCAGGACCGCCGAAACCCCCGCGCAGGGCACCGCCCCGGCCGGGTAGGTTCGGAGCGTGACGAATCTTCCGGGCGCGAAGTTGATCCTGCTCACCACCACCCACCGGGTGGCCCCCGGGCTGCTGGCGTGGCCCGCCTGGGAGGCGTTGCGTACGGCCGGCCGGGTGCTGGCGGGGGACGCCGAGCACCCCCAGCTGGCGGCGGTGCGGCAGGCCGGGGTCGAGGTGGAGGTCGTGGCGCCCGGTTCCGCGCCGGCCCTCGCCCGGCTGCTGACCGGAGGGTCCCCGGAGGCTGGCTCCGTGGTCTGGCTGGGCAGTCCGGACGGCGACCCGGGGCTCACCGACGCACTGGCGCGCCTCGCGGTCGAGCACGCGGGCGAGGTGCCGGAGATCGAGGTGCTGCCCGGTTCGTACGACCTGCCCGGCGCGCGGCTGCTCGACCTGGCCTCCGTCATGGACCGGCTGCGCTCGCCCGGCGGCTGCCCCTGGGACGCCGAGCAGACCCACGACAGTCTGGTGAAGTACCTGGTCGAGGAGGCCTACGAGCTGGTCGAGGCGATCGAGGAGGGGGACCGCGACACCCTGCGCGAGGAGCTGGGCGACGTCCTGCTCCAGGTCTTCTTCCACTCCCGGATCGCCGAGGAGCACCCCACGGACCCCTTCTCCGTCGACGACGTGGCCGGCGACATCGTGGAGAAGCTGATGTACCGCCACCCGCACGTGTTCGGCGACGTCGAGGCGGAGGGCGCCGCCGAGGTGGAGGCGAACTGGGAGCAGCTGAAGGCCGCCGAGAAGTCGGATCGCGAGTCGGTGCTGGACGGGGTCCCGGCCGGGCTGCCGTCGCTGGCGTACGCGGCGAAGCTGGTCTCGCGGGTGCGCCGGTCGGGCTTCACGGGCGTACCGGACGAGGAGTACGTGCTGCCCGCCGCGCTCACCGCGGAGTCGGCGGGCAGGCTGCTGCTCGCGGTGGCGCAGCGGGCGCACGACGCCGATGTGGACGTGGACGCCGCACTGCGCGCGGCCGCCCGCGGCTACCGGGACGCGGTCCGGGCGGCCGAGGGCCTCAAGCCCTGAGGACACGTCCTGGGAACACGACCTGAGGACACGCAGTGAGGGCGCGGCCCGAGGAAACACCTCGGGCCGCGCCCTCACGGCGTACCGGACACGGACAGGCCCTAGACGGCGGCCCGGTCCTCGACCGACCGGCGCTGCCGCGGCACGACCTGGCCGATGACCTCTCCGATCGCCTCGCCGACCAGGGCGACCAGCTCGACGAGGCGCTCCAGGTCGAGGTGGGCGGGCAGCTCGGCGAGCGAGATGATCCGCTCGCCGTCGGGCCCGGCCACGCAGAACAGGTCGATCGGGCCGAGGTGCTTCTCGGCGGTGTCGACCAGGGCCGCGACGTCGCTCGGGCGCCGGATGTCGGCGGACACGCCGACGACCGGGCAGCCCGGCCGGTCGAGCTCCGCGGCGAGGTCCTCCGCGATGGCGACCCGCTGGTCGGCGATGAGTGCCCCGGCGGCGCCGGCGGCGGTGAAGCGGCGGGCGAGGTCGGCACCCGACCCGCCTTCCAGTACGGCGATGACCACGACCGCCCCGGTTACCCGCATGCTGGGCTCCTCCCTGGTGGGCGACTCCGCACCGGCGCCCACGATTTCCGTCGGAGGATCGTAGGCAGGTCCTGACCCTCCGCAACAGGGATTACCCCGCAGGTGACCAGGCTCACGCCTCACGGCCGACGATCATCCACCGGATACGGTCGTCGCATGCCAGTTCAGCCCGATTCCGACCAGCCGAGCGGGGGCCGGCCGAGCCAGGCCCAGCCGGGCCCGTCGACCCCTGCCTCCCCGGCCCCCGCCTGCCCGGTCGCCGCTTCGCCCTCCTCGGAGACCCCCACCCCGGAGACCTCCTCCTCCGAGACCCCCACCTCCGAGACCCCCACGCCGGACGCCCCGACCTCCGCAGCCCCCACCCCCGAGACCGGCACCCCCGAGACCGGCACCCCCGAGACCGGCACCCCCGAGGCCGACACCCCCGGACCCACCGCCGAAACCCCCCGCCCCCCACTCTTCACGTGGGAGTTCGCCGCCGACCCCTACCCGGCGTACGCCTGGCTGCGCGAGCACGCGCCGGTGCACCGCACCACCCTGCCGAGCGGGGTGGACGCCTGGCTGGTGACCAGGTACGCCGACGCCAGGCAGGCACTCGCCGACAGCCGGCTCTCCAAGAACCCCGCCCACCACAGCGGGCAGGCGCACCGCACCGGGCGGGTCGGCATCCCGGGCGAACGCCAGGCCGATCTGATGACCCACCTGCTGAACATCGACCCGCCGGACCACACCCGGCTGCGCCGCCTGGTGTCGAAGGCGTTCACGCCGCGCCGGATCGCCGAGTTCGAGCCCCGGGTGCAGCAGCTCACCGACCGGCTGATCGACGGCTTCGCGCAGCGCGGCTCGGCGGATCTGATCCACGAGTTCGCCTTCCCGCTGCCGATCTACGCGATCTGCGACCTGCTCGGAGTGCCGCCCGAGGACCAGGACGACTTCCGGGACTGGGCCGGGATGATGATCCGCCACGGCGGAGGCCCGCGCGGCGGCGTGGCGCGCGCGGTCAAGCGGATGCGGGCGTACCTGGCGGACCTGATTCACCGCAAGCGGGCGGACCTCGGCGACGACCTGATCTCCGGTCTGATCCGCGCCAGCGACCACGGTGAGCACCTGACCGAGAACGAGGCCGCGGCGATGTGCTTCGTGCTCCTGTTCGCCGGCTTCGAGACGACCATCAACCTCATCGGTAATGGCATGTACGCGCTATTCCGTAACCCGGACCAGCGGGCCCTGCTCCAGGGGTCGATCGCCCGCGGCGAGGCGGGCCTGCTGGACACCGGCATCGAGGAACTCCTGCGCTACGACGGGCCGGTGGAGCTGGCGACCTGGCGGTTCGCGACCAGCCCGCTGACCATCGGCGGGGTGGAGATCCCGGTCGGCGACCCGGTGCTGGTGGTGCTCGCGGCGGCGGACCGGGACCCGGCGCGGTTCGCCGACGAGAACACCCTCGACCTGGCCCGCGCCGACAACCCGCACCTCGGTTTCGGCCACGGCATCCACTACTGCATCGGCGCTCCGCTGGCCCGGCTGGAGGGTCGCGCCGCGCTGTCCACCCTGTTCACCCGGCTGCCCGATCTGCGGCTCGCCGAGAGCCCGGAGAACCTGCGCTGGCGGGGTGGTCTGATCATGCGCGGACTTCGCGAACTGCCGGTGGAATTCGCGCCGGAGATCCCTGTCGGCACATCGGCTGACGTGCAGTCCGAGGGCCCGCCGGAGGACCCGTCAGGCGACCCCTCCGAGACCTCGACGCGCTGACGAGGCGTCGCCGGTACCCCGGTGTGGCCGATCTGAACCGTCATCAATCCGGACATATCTGCTCTGTTGGTAGGCGATCGGCCACGCGTCGTAATTTCTATGTGATACCGGCGATATGAGCTTGTGATTGATGTGAGGATCTGTCTACTCTCCCTGAAGTTCGCAGCTGCGGACCTCGTGCGCGGAACGCCGAATCCTGCCCGCCGCTTCACGGGAAACCGACCAGACCCTTGGGCAGGGGCGGGGGACCCAGGTTTAGTGCCGTTCCCCACGGCTTGGGGTGAAGCCGCCCGCGCGGGCTGAAAGCCTTCCGCGCGACGCGGCCGGGCCACCTCCCGGTCCGAACCCGACAGCTCACCTCGCAGGCGTGCGGAGAGGGACACCTTCATGCTGTTCGTTGGAACCGGCCGTCACCGTCGTCGCACCCAGACCGAGAAGGCCATCGCCGTCGCAGGCGTGGCAGGCGTCGGACTCGCACTGCCGCTCCTCTCCGCCACCGGCGCCTCGGCGGCCCCCGTCTCCACCTGGGACGCGGTCGCGCAGTGCGAGAGCGGTGGCAACTGGAGCATCAACACCGGCAACGGCTTCTACGGCGGTCTGCAGTTCACCCCCAGCACCTGGAAGGCGTACGGCGGCGGCTCCTTCGCCCCGCAGGCCAACCAGGCCAGCAAGGCCCAGCAGATCTCCGTGGCCGAGAAGGTCCTCGCCTCGCAGGGCCCGGGCGCCTGGCCCGTCTGCTCGCAGAAGGCCGGGCTGAGCAAGGGCGGCGCGCCGGCCTCGGTCGACACCTCGACGGACGCCAAGCCCGCCGCCCCGAAGCCGGCTCAGAAGCCCGCCCCCCAGCAGCCGGCCGCCCCCAAGCCGGTCCAGAAGCCGGCCGCCCAGAAGCCCGCCGTGCAGCAGCCGGCCCAGCAGCCCGTGCAGCAGTACTCCCAGGCGCCCGGCTTCTCCGGCCAGTCCGGCTGGGACGCCGACGCCAAGGTGTTCTGGTACCAGAACAACGGCGCCTGGTACTGGACCAGCCACCAGAGCGTCTACCAGCAGTACGCCGGCCAGGCCGGGTACCAGGGCGCGAGCCAGGACACCCGCCCGGCCGCCGCCCCGGCCGCTCCGGCTGCTCCCGCGGCCCAGGCCGCGCCGAGGAGCGGTCACGGCTACACCGTCCAGTCCGGCGACACGCTGTCCACCATCGCCGCCGACCAGAACCTCTCCGGCGGCTGGCAGGCGCTGTACGACGGCAACCGGGGCACCGTCGGCGGCGACCCGGACCTGATCGTCCCCGGCCAGGTGCTCACCCTCGGCTGACCGCCGCACCCCGGCCGCCCGCACCCGCCGCAACCACGGCACCCGCCGGAACCGCGGAAGCCGAGGCACCCACGGCAGCCAGGAGCGCGGCACCCCGCGGGCTCCACGGCCGCAACCACCGACGCGGTGTCACGAAGGGGGCCGGTTCGGCCCCCTTCGTCCGCCTCTGGGTACATCCCATCGGTCAACCAGGTGAACTACCGGTGGGTAGCCAGGCCACACGCTGAGACGGGACCGAGGCCGACGTGGCCCTGGGAGCCCGTGCGGTTAGGCTCTGGTTCGTAACGACTCCGCAATCGTCCCGCCGACATCACCACCGTCAGCGGGACCCCTGCTTCCGCTAGGAGATGCCTCGTGCCGTCCATCGATGTCGTCGTAGCCCGTGAGATTCTCGACTCGCGTGGCAACCCCACGGTCGAGGTCGAGGTCGGCCTCGACGACGGCAGCACCGGCCGTGCCGCTGTCCCGTCGGGTGCCTCCACCGGGGCCTTCGAGGCCCTGGAGCTTCGCGACGGTGACAAGAACCGCTACTTCGGCAAGGGCGTGGAGAAGGCCGTCCTGGCCGTCATCGAGCAGATCGGCCCGGAGCTGGTCGGCTACGACGCCACCGAGCAGCGCCTGATCGACCAGGCCATGCTCGACCTGGACGCCACCCCGGACAAGTCCTCGCTCGGCGCCAACGCCATCCTGGGCGTCTCGCTGGCCGTCGCGCACGCCGCCTCCGAGGCCAGCGACCTGCCGCTGTTCCGCTACCTGGGCGGCCCGAACGCGCACGTCCTGCCCGTCCCGATGATGAACATCCTCAACGGCGGCTCGCACGCGGACTCCAACGTCGACATCCAGGAGTTCATGATCGCTCCGATCGGCGCGGAGTCCTTCTCCGAGGCCGTCCGCTGGGGCGTCGAGGTCTACCACACGCTCAAGGGCGTGCTGAAGGAGCGCGGCCTGTCCACCGGCCTCGGCGACGAGGGCGGCTTCGCGCCGAACCTGGACAGCAACCGCGAGGCCCTGGACCTCATCACCGAGGCCATCAAGAAGGCCGGCTACGTGCCCGGCAAGGACATCGCGCTGGCCCTGGACGTCGCCGCCTCCGAGTTCTACAAGGACGGCGCCTACCAGTTCGAGGGCAAGGCGATCTCCGCCGCCGAGCTCATCGAGTACTACGCCGAGCTGGTCGCCGCGTACCCGCTGGTCTCCATCGAGGACCCGCTGGACGAGTCGGACTGGGACGGCTGGAAGGCCATGACCGTCAAGCTGGGCGACAAGGTCCAGCTGGTCGGCGACGACCTGTTCGTCACCAACCCGGCCCGCCTGGCCAAGGGCATCGAGACCGGCACCGCCAACGCGCTGCTGGTGAAGGTGAACCAGATCGGTTCGCTGACCGAGACCCTGGACGCCGTCGAGCTGGCCCAGCGCAACGGCTACCGCTGCATGATGTCGCACCGCTCCGGCGAGACCGAGGACGTCACCATCGCCGACCTCGCCGTCGCGACCAACTGCGGCCAGATCAAGACCGGCGCCCCGGCCCGCTCCGAGCGCGTCGCCAAGTACAACCAGCTGCTGCGCATCGAGGAGATCCTCGACGACGCCGCCGAGTACGCCGGCCGCGGCGCCTTCCCGCGGTTCAAGCACGAGGGCTGAGCACGACGGCCGAGCCCGTCCGGTAGCGCACGCCTGACCGGTGCCCCGCCGTTCACCCCGTAGGGTGGACGGCGGGGCACCGTCGCGACCAGGAGGGGATACGGGAGATGGCAGGCTGGAGGATCCCGGGCTTGGCGGCCCGGCCTCGCTTCACGAGCCGGGCGACCGTCCTCGTCCTGGTGCTCTGCTCGCTGGTGGCGATCCTGGCCTATCCGACGCGGCAGTTCATCTCCCAGCGTTCCGAGATCTCCGCCCAGCGGGCGAAGGCCGAGCACGCCAGGCAGCAGGTCGAGCAGCTGCGCCGGGACAAGGCCCGCTGGCAGGACCCGGAGTACGTCAAGGCGCAGGCCCGCGCCCGGCTGCACTACGCGATGCCGGGGGAGACCCCGTACATCTCGGTGCCCCCGGCCGGCCAGGGTGCCGTCGGCTCCTCCGCGCCCGCCGGACCGCCCCCCGCCAACCCCTCCGCACCCGGTTCGTCCGGTCCGTCCGGTTCGACCGGGCCGGTGAAGGCCGCCAAGCCCTGGTACGCGAGCGTCTGGGACTCGGTGGATGCCGCCGATACCGCCGCCCTCGCCCCGCCCGCCCCAACAGTCCCCGCCCCCGCCTCCGCTGGAGACAGCTCCCCCCATGACCACTGAGAACCACCCCAACGTCTCCGACACCGACGTCGCGGCCATCGCCGCGCAGCTCGGCCGTGTCCCGCGCGGCCTGCGCGGGGTGGCGCACCGCTGCCCCTGCGGCAACCCGGACGTCGTGGAGACGGCCCCCCGGCTCGCGGACGGTACGCCGTTCCCGACCCTGTACTACCTGACCTGCCCCAAGGCCGCCTCGCTGATCGGCACCCTGGAGGCGGACGGCGTGATGAAGGAGCAGACCGCCCGGCTCGCCGAGGACCCGGAGCTGGCCGCCGCCTACCAGAAGGCGCACGAGGACTACATCGCCCGGCGCGATGCCATCGAGGTGCTGGAGGGCTTCCCGAGCGCCGGCGGCATGCCGGACCGGGTGAAGTGCCTGCACGTGCTGGTCGGCCACTCGCTGGCGGCCGGCGAGGGCGTCAACCCGCTCGGCGACGAGGCGATCGGCATGCTGGAGGACTGGTGGGCCAAGGGCCCGTGCGTCTCCGCCGCCGAGGTCGAGGCCGCCGGCGAGCGGGTGGCGCGCAACCGCGCCAAGGCGCAGGACCACGAGGCGGTCATCGCGGCCAAGCAGCAGAAGGCCGCCGAGCGCGCGGCCAGGAAGGCCGCCGCGGCCGAGGGCGCCGAGGAGGCCGGCGAATGAGCATGACCCGGGTCGCCGCGATCGACTGCGGCACCAACTCGATCCGGCTGCTGGTCGCCGACCTGGACCCGGAGACCGGGGAGATCACGGACCTCGACCGCCGGATGGTCGTCAACCGGCTCGGCCAGGGCGTGGACCGGACCGGCCGGCTGCACCCGGACGCGCTGGCCCGCACCTTCGCGGCCTGCCGTGAGTACGCCGAGGTGATCGCCGCCCACGGGGTCGGCCCGGACCGGATCCGCTTCGTCGCCACCAGCGCCTCCCGGGACGCCGAGAACAGCGAGGAGTACGCCCAGGGCGTGCACGACGCCCTCGGCGTCCGACCCGAGGTGGTCAGCGGCGAGGAGGAGGCACATCTCTCCTTCGTCGGTGCGACCAAGGAGCTCACCGGCGGTCAGTTCCCGGCGCCCTATCTCGTCTTCGACCTCGGCGGCGGCTCCACCGAGTTCGTGCTCGGCACGCAGGACGTCCAGGCGGCCCGCTCGGTGGACATCGGCTGCGTCCGGCTGACCGAGCGCCACTTCGACGGCGCCGAGCTGCCGACACCGGAGCAGGTCGAGGAGGCCCGGGCGCACGTCCGGGCCGAGCTGGACAAGGCCGAGCAGGCCGTCCCGCTGACCGGTGCGGCCACCCTGGTGGGTCTCGCCGGGACGGTCACCACGGTCTCCGCGATCGCCCAGGACCTGCCCGCGTACGACAGCGAGGCGATCCACCACTCGCGGATCAGCCGGGAGCGGGTGGCCGCGATCGCCGCCGACCTGCTCGGTGCCACCCACGCCCAGCGGGCGGCCATCCCGTCGATGCACCCGGGCCGGGTGGACGTGATCGCGGCCGGTGCGCTGGAGCTGCTGGAGATCATGGAGCGGACGGGCGCCGCCGAGCTGGTGGTCAGCGAGCACGACATCCTCGACGGCATCGCCTGGAGCATCGCCTCCTGAGCCGCGGACCGGCCGGGCCGCCCCTCGGGGCCTCCCGGCCGGTCCGGCGGAGTACGGCCGGTACGGTCTCCAGACCATGTGCGGGCCTTACGTTTTCGGCCCCGGAGCCCCGTTCAGGGGCCCGGGGCCGCGCCGCGCCCGGGGCTCCGCGGGAAAGTTCGTGAATTTCTTCACATGGCGATCGGGCCATTCGTTGCACCCGATGGTCCGCTACGTCCGAAATGTGGGACCGAAGGCCTGTTCGGCGCGCCGACCGCTGGATCGCAGGTGACGCCCCCCTGCAGGTTTGAAAATCGAAATCACATGCGGGAACCCAGGCCTGGTGCGGATCGTTGCTGCTCAGCCGGGTCATTGCCGCCCGGGTGCCCGCCGGGCGCCCCTTCGGCCGGAGGTTCGGTACCCGGCACCCCGAAAAGGGGCCGCGAAGTGTATCACAGGGTGTCCAGGAGCTTGTGACCGGGCTCACGAAGGCTGCTCCGGACGGTGCTGGATACTTTCGGATATGAGCACCACGGAGCGTCCTCGCATCCTCATTGTCGGCGGTGGTTACGTCGGCCTGTATGCCGCGATGCGCATCCTCAAGAAGATGCGCTACGGGGAGGCGACCGTCACGGTCGTCGACCCGCGGTCGTACATGACGTACCTGCCCTTCCTCCCCGAGGCGGCCGGCGGCAACGTCGCGCCTCGCAACCTCGTCGCCCCGCTGCGCAGCGCCCTGAAGAAGGCGGAGGTGCTCACCGGTGCTGTCAC
Organism: Kitasatospora sp. NPDC052868; assembly: GCF_044547105.1. Taxonomy (NCBI): domain Bacteria; kingdom Bacillati; phylum Actinomycetota; class Actinomycetes; order Kitasatosporales; family Streptomycetaceae; genus Kitasatospora; species Kitasatospora sp. NPDC052868. The sequence continues at coordinate 244,924 of NZ_JBITZW010000010.1, forward strand.
CGGTGTGGACCACGCCCGCAAGGTCGCCACGATCCAGCCGGCGGCAGGCGACTCGTACGAGCTGCCCTTCGAGTACCTGGTCGTCGCGACCGGCTCGGTCTCCCGCACCTTCCCGATCCCGGGTCTGGCGGAGCACGGCATCGGCATGAAGACGGTTGAAGAGGCCATCAGCCTCCGCAACCACGTCATGGCGCAGCTGGACAAGGCCGAGTCCACCACCGACGAGGCGGTCCGCCGCAAGGCGCTGACCTTCGTCGTCGTCGGCGGCGGCTTCGCCGGCGTCGAGACGATCGCCGAGATCGAGGACATGGCGCGCGACGCCGCCAAGATCTACCGGACCGTCAGCCGCGACGACATGCGCTTCATCCTGGTGGAGGCGGCCAACCGCATCCTCCCGGAGATGGGCCCGGACCTCGGTCTGTGGACCAAGGAGAAGCTCGAAGAGCGCAACATCGAGATCTACATCGAGACCTCGATGGACTCCTGCGTCGACCAGCACGTCGTGCTGAAGAACGGCGTCGAGGCGGACGCCTCCACCATCGTGTGGACGGCGGGCGTGAAGCCGAACCCGGTGCTGGCCAACTTCGGCCTGCCGCTGGGCCCGCGCGGCCACGTCGACACCGCGCCGACCCTGCAGGTCCAGGGCTTCGACTACGTCTGGTCCGCCGGTGACAACGCGCAGGTCCCGGACCTCGCCGCCGGTGAGGGCGCCTGGTGCCCGCCGAACGCGCAGCACGCCGTCCGTCAGGCCGCCGTCCTCGGCGACAACGTGATCTCCGGCATGCGCGGCTTCCCGCAGCAGGAGTACAAGCACAAGAACCTGGGTGCGGTCGCCGGTCTCGGCCTGCACAAGGGTGTGGCGATCCTCTTCGGCAAGTACAAGCTGAAGGGCCGTCCGGCCTGGTGGTTCCACCGCCTGTACCACGGCGCCATGGTCCCGACCATGAACCGCAAGGTCCGCGTGTTCACCGACTGGACCCTGGCCGTGTTCCTGAAGCGCGAGGCCGTCGGCCTGGCCCAGATGGAGAAGCCGTTCGAGGCGTTCCAGGAGGCTGCGGCGCCCGCGCCGAAGCCCGTCGAGGCCGCCAAGCCGGCCGCCGACAAGGAACTCGCCACCAGCAAGTAAGCGACTGAGATCCCGGTGTGGGAGCACCGGGAAATGAGTCGGAGGCCCTCCGCCCGGCAGCGTCGCCGGACCACGACCTCCGTGGTGCTCAGCCGGCCGTGCGACCGGGCGGAGTACAGAAGTACGGGAAGTCCCCCACCGAACCCTCCGGTGGGGGACTTCCCGTTTGTGCGGATAGTGCGAGTGGGCCGGTGGTGCGGGCCCGGAACGGACCGCCGCCCGGACCGCCTGGGTGGCGGTCCGGGCGGTCCGGGCGGTGGGGCGTCCCGGATGGGTCAGTCGGTCTTGATGCTCTCCAGGATGTCCAGCTTGGAGGCCCGGCGGGCGGGCCAGATCGCGGCCACCAGGCCGACCAGACCGGCCAGGGCGAGGAAGAGCAGCAGCTGGCTGAAGGGCAGCACGGTGGTCAGACCGGCCATGCTGGACTTCAGGGTGCCGTTGATCGCCCAGGCGATGAAGCAACCGAGCAGCAGGCCGACGCCGGCGCCGAAGACCGAGATCACCACGGACTCCAGGCGGACCATCCGCTTGATGCCGCCGCGGTCCAGGCCGATCGCCCGCAGCATCCCGATCTCGCGCTTGCGCTCGAAGACCGACATCGCCAGCGTGTTGACCACACCGAGGATCGCGACGATCACCGACATCGCCAGCAGGCCGTACATCATGTTCAGGGCGAAGGTGATGATCTGGCTGAAGTCGTCCCGGACGTCCTGCTTGGACTTGACCTCGATGACCGGGTTGGCGCCGGTGGCGTCCTTGAGGGCCTGCTTCAGCGGGCCGGTGGCGCCGTCGGCACCCTTGACCAGGACGTCGCTGATGTACGGCTCGGGCTCGTGCTTGGCGATCTCCGAGTTGGCCATCATGACCGGGCCGAGCATCGCGCTCGCCTCGTAGACGCCGCCGACGGTGACCTGTCCGGTGCTGTCGTCCGAGTAGGTGACCGTCATGGTGGACCCGGGGCTGAGCGTGTTCTTCTTGGCGTAGTCCGCGTCGACCAGGATCTGGCCCTTGGCGAGCCCGGCGGTGGAGCCGCTGGTCAGCTTGACCGCGACGAGCTTGTCGAAGCTGTCGGTGTTCAGGCCGGTGATCGACTTCTGGGTGCCGTTCAGGTCCCAGTAGACGGTGGTGAGCGGCGAGGAGGCCGCCACCCCCGGGGCCTTGGCGATCTCGGCCGGGACCTTCGCCGAGAGGCTCATCCCGTTGGCGGCCGAGACCAGGTAGTCGGCGTTCATCGAGCTGGTGACGGCCTTGTCGAGCGCGCCGCCGACCGAGGCGCCGATCACCGTGAGGCCGGAGACCAGGGTCAGGCCGATGGTGAGCGCGGCGGCGGTGGAGGCGGTGCGGCGCGGGTTGCGCACCGCGTTGCGCCGGGCGAGCTTGCCCGGGGTGCCGGCCAGCTTGGCGAGCACCGGGCCGAGCAGGGCGATCACCGGCCGGGAGAGCAGCGGCAGCAGGACGAAGACGCTGACCAGGGCCAGGAAGGCGCCGAGGGCGACCGGCATCCGGCCGTCCCCGTTGCCGGTGGAGGCGCCGAAGGCGATCAGGGCGACGCCGCCGGCCGCGCCGACCGAGCCGATCGCGTTGCGGACCACCAGGCTCTTCTGGCTGCTCGGCTGGTCGCCGCTGCTCATCGCGGCCACCGGGGCGATCCGGGCGGCGCGCAGGGCGGGCAGCAGGGCGGAGAGCACCGTCACCAGGACGCCGACCACCAGGGTGACCGCCACGGTGAGCGGCTTGATCACCAGCGAGCCGGAGGGCATGTCGGTGCCCAGCGCGCCGATCAGGGACTGCATCCCGGCGCCGATGCCGACACCGGCCACCAGACCGGCCACGGCGGAGCCCGCTCCGATCGCCAGGGCCTCGATCAGCACGGACGCGGTGACCTGCTTGCGGCTGGCGCCGATCGCCCGCAGCAGCGCGAGCTCCTTGGTGCGCTGGGCGACCAGCATGGTGAAGGTGTTGGCGATGATGAAGATGCCGACGAAGAGCGAGATCCCGGCGAACGCGAGCAGCATGGTGCGCATGCCGTCGGTGCCCTGGGCGATCATCTTCTGGTCTTCGTCCTTGAGCTGCTGACCGGTCTCGACGTGGATCTGCTGGCCGGTCGGGAGCTTCTGCTCGGCCTGGGCGAGCAGGGCGTCCTCGGTGGTGCCGGGCTTGGCGGCGAGCACGATGCTGCTGTAGCGGCCGGGCTCCAGCAGCAGCTGCTGGGCGGTGCCGCGGTCGAACAGGGTCAGCGTGCCGCCGGTGCTGACCACCGGGTCGTCGGTGGTGAAGATGCCGGTCAGCCGGGCCTCGACGACCGGGCCGTTGGAGGCGACGCGGACGGTGTCGCCGACCTTGTAGCCGCCCTTGTCGGCGGTCTTGCGGTCGAGCGCGATCTCCTTGGCCGTCTTCGGGCCCTGGCCCTCGGCTATCGGGTAGCGCGCGTCCTTGCCGTCCGGGCCCGGGGCGAAGTTGGCGCCCTTGGCGGTCCAGGCCTGGCCGATCAGGTTGCCGCTGCGGTCGGCGACGCCGGTGAAGCCGCTGACCACGCCGCGGGCGCCGGCGGCGCCGGGCAGCGCGGCGAGCTGCTGGACGGTCGCGTCGGTCAGGGTGGCCTGGCTCTTCTCGCTCTTGTCCCGGGCGCTCGCGCCGGAGCCGGCGGCCCGGTCCACGATCTGCACCGACACGTCGGAGTAGCTCTTGGAGTTGCTGTCCTCCATGGCCTTGCCGAAGGTGTCGGAGAAGACCATGGTGCCCGCCACGAAGGCGGTGCCCAGCATGACGGCCAGAGCCGTCATCAGGAGTCGGCCCTTGTGGGCCAGCACATTGCGCAGTGCGGTGCGGTACATGGGGTGTCCTGGGTTTGGAGGAGGGACGGGCTGCTACCGGCGGAGCGTCAGCTCGTCCGGCCCTTGGCGTCGAAGCGGCGCATGCGGTCCAGGACGGTGTCGGCGGTGGGGTTGGTGAGCTCGTCGACGATGCGGCCGTCGGCGAGGAAGACGACGCGGTCCGCGTAGGCGGCGGCGACGGGGTCGTGGGTGACCATCACGACGGTCTGGCCGAGTTCGCGTACGGAGTTGCGCAGGAAGGAGAGGATCTCGGCGCCGGAGCGGGAGTCGAGGTTGCCGGTCGGTTCGTCGGCGAAGATGATGTCGGGCTTTCCGGCGAGGGCGCGGGCGCAGGCGACGCGCTGCTGCTGTCCGCCGGAGAGCTGGCTGGGGCGGTGCGAGAGACGGCCGGAGAGGCCGACGGTGTCGACGACGCGGTCGAGCCAGGGCTTGTCGGCCTTGCGGCCGGCGATGTCCATGGGGAGGGTGATGTTCTCCAGCGCGGTCAGCGTGGGGAGCAGGTTGAAGGCCTGGAAGATGAAGCCGATGTGGTCGCGGCGCAGCTGGGTGAGCTGCTTGTCCTTGAGGCCGACCAGCTCGGTGTCGCCGATGGTGGAGGAGCCGGAGGTGACGGTGTCCAGGCCGGCCATGCAGTGCATGAGGGTGGACTTGCCGGAGCCGGAGGGGCCCATGATGGCGGTGAACTCGCCCTGCGGGAAGGTCACGCTGACGTTGTCCAGGGCGACGACGCGGGTCTCCCCCTCCCCGTAGACCTTGTTGAGGCCGGTGGCGCGGGCGGCCGCCCGGCCGGTGCGGACGGCGGTTGCGGTCGACGTGGTCACGGGGGTGCTCCTTGTGTAGCGGACTGGGGGAGAGGGGTTGGACGGCCGGATCCCCGGAGGTTCCGGCGGTATCCCCATACTCCGCTACGTGATCATGGTTGTTCGTCGCTCCGCGGGACGGTTGGGGGGACCGCCGCTGGGCGTACGCCCTGATGAAGGCCTCATCCTCCGGTATGACACGGACCCTGAGCGGGGGCCGTTGGCCGGAACCCGCGCTTCCGGTGGCCAAATCACGGACTGTTCGTCAGATGGCAAGGAAACATGACAACTTCCCTGGCCGGGAACATGCGAAAGGGGGAGGCGGGCGACTAGGCTCAGGGGTGGCCCGCCCCGGAGCGGCTTACCTCCGGCCGGCGGCGGTGCCGGTCCGCAGCGCGCCCGGATGGTGGAACGCAGACACGGGCAGCTTAAAACTGCTTGGCCGTGAGGCCGTGCCGGTTCGAGTCCGGCTCCGGGCACCACTCGAAGCGGGGGCGCCGCCGGGCGTCCCCGCCGAGCGCCCCCTGGTAGATCCTCCTCGCGGCGTATCCCTATTTTTTTGCCAAGCCATTACCCTTGTGCTTCGGGCGGCGCCAGTGCCGCCACGGAGGGAATGAGCAATGAGAAGCAGCAACCCGGTCTTCTCGCGGGAGGGATCCTTCACCCGCGAGCCCGGCTACGCGGGTTTCGGCGCCACGCAGGCCCCGCCGGCCGGGAGCCCGTACGCGAACCAGCCCGGTGGGCAGGGCAACCCGTACGGCAACAACCCGTACGCGGGCAGCCCGTACGGCCAGCAGCCGCAGGGGCAGGGCCCGCTGACCGACGAGCAGCTCGTCGAGATGTACCAGGCGCCGTCGGCCGGTCCGCTGGCGACGGGTCGGATGACGCTCGACGACGTGGTCGCGCGGACCGCCATGACGCTGCTCACCCTGGTCGCCGCCGGCGCGGTCGCCTGGTTCGTGCTGCCGACCGAGAACTACGGCTATGCGACCGGCGCCTCGCTGATCGCCCTCGTGGTCGGCCTGTTCATCACGTTCAAGCCGAACGTCAGCCCGGCGCTGATCCTCGTGTACGCGGGTCTGCAGGGCTTCGCGCTCGGGGCGATGACGCACTTCCTCAACACCATCTTGGAGGGCATCGCGATCCAGGCGGTGCTGGGCACCGCGGCGGTCTTCGCCGCGATGCTGCTCGCCTACAAGTCCGGCCGGATCCGGGTGACCGCCCGCTACCAGCGGATCGGCATCGCGATCGGCATGGGCTTCGCGATCCTGATGCTGGTCAACGTGCTCGCGGGGGTGTTCGGCTCCGGTCTGAACCTCTGGCAGGGCCCGCTGGGCGTCGTGGTCGGGCTGGTCGGTATCGCCATCGGTGCCTTCTACCTCTCGCTGGACTTCAGCGAGATCGAGCGGGCGATCGCCCAGGGCGCCCCGCAGAAGGAGGCCTGGCGGGCCGCCTTCGGGCTGACCCTGTCGCTGGTCTGGATCTACATCGAGATGCTGCGGCTGATCGCGAGCCTGCGCGGCGACGACTAGTCCCCGCAGCCCCACCGCACTGTGCACGGCCCGCCGGGCCCCGGAGCCTCCCGCTCCGGGGCCCGGCGGCGTTCGTTAGGCTCGCCGTATGCCCGAAGCAACGCCCCTCGTGGAAGCCGTCGACTCCCTGGCGGATCGTTTCCGCTCCATGCCGCAGAGCCGGCTGCTGGGCGCGGTGCCCGGCCACGCCTCGCGGGCGGCGGCCGCGCTGGTGCTGGCGCGGTGGCTGGCCGGGGCGGCGCAGGCGGTGGAGGGGCTGCCGGTACGGGACTTCCCGGACGCCGGGGCGTTCGCGGTCGGCGACCAGCTCGCGGTGGCCGGGCACGATCTGGCGGCCGCGCTGGCGGCGCTGCCGGAGGGTGCCCGGGTGCTGCTGCCCGGACCGGCGGACGACCCGGCGGACGACCCGGCCGCCGCCAACGGCGCCGCCGGCAGCGCGACCCCGGTCGACGGCACGGGGGTCGACGGTGCGGCGGTGCTGGCCGGGGCCCTGGCCGAGGTGGCCGCCACCGCCGCCCTCTGCGCCTGAGCGTCTGCGCCTGAGCGGCCCTGCGCCTGAGCGTCTGCGCCTGAGCGGCCCTGCGCCTGAGCGGCCCTGCGCCTGAGCGGCGCGGGCCCGGACAGGCGAAAGGCCGCCCGGATCGGTAACCCCCCGATCCGGCCGGCCTCCTGGTGAGGTGTCAGATGCTCGCAACCACCCGGTCGGCGAGCACGTACACGGCGTCCTCGTCGGTGGAGAAGGTCAGCGAGTACGAGCCGGAGAACCGCGAGCCGCCGAGCAGTCGGACGTCCTCGCCGGCCCGGACGGCGTCGATCAGCCGGTAGGCGGCCTCGCGGTCGCCCGGGGCCACGCAGAGCGTGGTGCCGTCGGCGAAGGCGTAGACGTCCAGGGTGCCGAGCGGGCCGGGACGGACGTCGGTCAGGGCGACGCACTCCTCGGCGAGCGTGGCCAGCCGGGTGTCGGTCCACTCGCGGGACGGCGCCTGGCTGGGCACGAAGTCGGGGTGCGAGGGGTGGCGGCGCGGGTCGGGGGCGGCCACCGGGGCCTCCTCGACGGCCGACTCGGTGTCCAGCAGCCCGGCCTCCAGGCCGGTGGCCAGCAGGTCCGCCTCGCGCCGGGCCCGGGCGTCGCCGCCGGTCTCGGCGGCGGGCGCGCCCGCCGGGTGCGCGGGGCGCAGCGGGGCGCCGCCCTCGGGGCCCGCTCCCGGGTCGACCGGGCCGGTGCCGCCCTCGTTGATCAGGTCCTCCAGCGCGGAGCGCAGCGCCTCACCGAACTCCGGGTCCATGGTGCCGGAGTTGTCGGCGGCGTCCTGTGGGCCGGTCGGCCGGGGGAAGAAGAGCGGCCACTCCTCGGTGCTGCCGAGCACGCTCGCGAAGGGGGAGTCGAACAGCGGCGCGTCCTCGGCCGCGCGGGCCTCCTGCTCGGCCCAGAACGCACGGGCCTCGGTGATCTCCCGCTCGCGGTCGGCGGCGAGGGCCTCGGCCACGGCCCGGCGTATCGCGGCTTCGTCGACGGGTGCGGGCTCGGCCGAGGCCTGCGCGTCCAGTCGGCGGGAGAGCCCCCGGACATGGACCAGCACAGTGGTCGACACGGCGATCAGGATCAGCAGCAGGATGGTGTAGACGGCGCTCACGGAACGTACTCCTAGGGAGGAGTGGAACGGGGTTACCTCTCCACACTGCCGCATGCGGGGGTGTTACCGCAGTGGCGAATGTCTAATTTGTCCGTGACTTTCGCACTTGTCCCCAAATTGTTAGGTAACACCGCTCTACGCTGCGGAGTTGATCCGCTCCGCACTGTCGATTTCCGGGCCGTTTTCGAAAGGAAAGAGGGCCGGATCGACCTCGCGGTGTGATCCGGCCCTCAATTACTCTGCGTCACTCCAAACGGGTGGTCTGGACCGCGCGGGCTTGACGCGGGAGGGTCAGCTGAGCCGCTCGATGACCATCGCCATGCCCTGGCCGCCGCCGACGCACATGGTCTCCAGACCGAACTGCTTGTCGTGCCACTGCAGGGAGTTGATCAGGGTGGTGGTGATCCGGGCGCCGGTCATGCCGAAGGGGTGGCCGACCGCGATCGCACCGCCGTTGACGTTCAGCCGGTCCAGGTCGATGCCGAGGTCCCGGTAGGACGGGATGACCTGGGCGGCGAAGGCCTCGTTGATCTCGACCAGGTCGATGTCACCGATGCTCAGCCCGGCGCGGCGCAGCGCCTGCTTGGAGGCCTCGACCGGGCCGTAGCCCATGATCTCGGGGGAGAGGCCGCTGACGCCGGTGGAGACGACCCGGGCGAGCGGGGTGATGCCCAGCTCGCGGGCCTTGGTGTCGGACATGATGACCAGCGCGGCGGCGCCGTCGTTCAGCGGGCAGCAGTTACCGGCGGTCACGGTGCCGTCGGGGCGGAAGACCGGCTTCAGGCCGGAGACGCCCTCCACGGTGACGCCCGCGCGCGGGCCGTCGTCGGTGCTGACCACGGTGCCGTCCGGCAGCGTGACCGGGGTGATCTCGCGCTCCCAGAAGCCGGCCTTGATGGCGGCCTCGGCGAGGTTCTGCGAGCGCACGCCGAACTCGTCCTGCTCGGCCCGGGTGATGCCCTTGAGCGCGGCCAGGTTCTCGGCGGTCTGGCCCATCGCGATGTAGGCGTCCGGGACGAGGCCGTCCTCGCGCGGGTCGTGCCACTCGCCGCCGCCCACCTCGGCCCGCTTGGCGGTCCGGGCCTGGGCCGTGTCGAAGAGCGGGTTCATGGTGCCCGGCATGCCGTCCGAGGTGCCGTTGACGCTGCGCGAGACGGTCTCCACACCGGCCGAGATGAAGACGTCGCCCTCGCCCGCCTTGATCGCGTGCAGTGCCATCCGGGTGGTCTGCAGCGAGGACGAGCAGTACCGGGTGATGGTGGCGCCGGGCAGGTAGTCCATGCCCATCTGGACGGCCACGATGCGGGCCAGGTTGTGGCCCTGCTCGCCGCCGGGCAGGCCGCAGCCCAGCATCAGGTCGTCGATGTCGCGCGGGTCGAGCTGGGGCACCTTGGCCAGCGCGGCGCCGATGATGTGCGCGGTCAGGTCGTCCGGGCGGACGTCCTTGAGCGAACCCTTGAACGCCCGGCCGATCGGCGAACGGGCGGCGCTGACGATGACGGCTTCGGGCATGGCGTGCTCCTCGCTGAGTGACCTTCGGGCTGGGGGCGCCCGGTCCCGGGCCGACGGGCGGCCGGGCGGGACGGTCGGACGCCCGGGAGGAAAGTTACCGCCTGGTAGGTCAGGCGTCACCCGCCCCGGCGTGTGAGGTCGCCGACGTGTTCCCGTCGGCCTCCGGCAGGCGGGCGACGGTCGCCTCGGCCGCCAGGGAGCCGGGCAGGCCGACCCGCAGCCGGTGGCGCAGCAGCGCCCAGCGCCGGGCCGCGCCCTCGGCTCCGACGGCGGCCACCTCGGTGCCGGCCCGGTCGGCCGCGGCCGCGGCGGCCACCGCCACCGGCAGCACCGTGTCGCCGGGCACCGGGCCGCTCGGGCGGTCCTCCTCCGGCCAGAGGCCGAGCGCCGCGCAGAGCGAGGGCAGGACGGCCATCGCGGCGGTCGCGTAGCCCTGCGCCGAGGGGTGGTAGCGGTCGGCGGCGAACATCTCCGGGCGGGCCGCGAACTCCGGCCCGAGCAGCGAGCCGAGCGAGACCGTCCGGCCGCCCGCCTCCACCACGGCGATGGTCTGGGCGGCGGCCAGCTGGCGGCTCAGGCGCCGGGCCACCCAGCGCAGCGGCGGGTGGACCGGCTTGATCGTCCCGAGGTCCGGGCAGGTGCCGACCACCACCTCGCAGCCGTTGGCGCGCAGCGCGGCGACCGCCTCGCCGAGCTGGCGGACGGCGAGCTGGGCCGGGCTGTGCCGGGTGACGTCGTTGGCGCCGATCATGATCACGGCGATGTCGGGGCGGTGCGGCAGGGCCAGCTCCAGCTGGCCGGAGAGGTTCGCCGAGCGCCCGCCGGAGCGGGCCACGTTGACCAGCCGGACCGGCCGCTCGGCCACCGAGGCGAGGCCCGCGGCGAGCAGGGCTCCCGGGGTCTCGCGGGCGCGCAGCACCCCCAGGCCGGCGGCGGTGGAGTCGCCGAGGAAGGCGAGCACCAGCGGTGGCTGCGGCTCGGTGCCGGTGTCCGCGAAGGCCTCGCCGTAGACGCCGTCGGCCTTGGGAGGGTCGCCCTCCAGGATGCCGATGGCCTGCACGGCCAGCTTGCTCTCGGTGAGCAGCAGGCCCACCAGGCCCACCCCCAGCAGGCCCAGCCCGCCGCCGCCGTACGCCGCCGCGGTGGCGATCCGCCGGGCCACCCGGGCCCGCGACTCCTGTGTCCCTGACATCCGGTGCCCCCTCCACGTCCTCGTGCCGCCCCTGCGGGGCGCTCCCGTTGCCTGCACCCCCCTCCTACCCGCCCCCGGCCGTGAGCTATCGGCGGGCGTGGGCCATCCGTGGGGCGGCCCCCCGGCGGCCGGGCCGGGGCCGGTGTGGCGCAAGGGCGGGCTGGGGCCGGTGGCACGCCCTAGGCTTTGCAGTACCGAATGCACTTGCATGCCCACAGACCGGGAGGACCCCCGTGCGGTACCACAACTCGATCATCGACCTGGTCGGCAACACGCCGCTGGTCAAGCTGAACAAGGTCACCGAGGGCATCAGCGCGACCGTGCTGGCCAAGGTCGAGTACTTCAACCCCGGCGGCTCGGTCAAGGACCGCATCGCGATGCGCATGATCGAGGCCGCGGAGGCCTCGGGCGCGCTCAAGCCCGGCGGCACGATCGTGGAGCCGACCTCCGGCAACACGGGTGTCGGGCTGGCGATCGTGGCCCAGCAGAAGGGCTACAAGTGCATCTTCGTCTGTCCGGACAAGGTGTCCACCGACAAGATCAACACGCTGCGCGCGTACGGCGCCGAGGTGGTCGTCTGCCCGACCGCCGTCGCCCCGGAGCACCCGGACTCGTACTACAACGTCTCCGACCGGCTGGTCCGGGAGACCCCGAACGCCTGGAAGCCGGACCAGTACTCCAACCCGGACAACCCGGCCTCGCACTACCACTCCACCGGTCCGGAGCTGTGGGAGCAGACCGAGGGGCGGATCACCCACTTCGTGGCGGGCGTCGGCACCGGCGGCACCATCTCCGGCACCGGCAACTACCTGAAGGAGGTCTCCGGCGGCAAGGTCAAGGTGATCGGCGCCGACCCGGAGGGCTCGGTCTACTCGGGCGGCACCGGCCGGCCGTACCTGGTCGAGGGCGTCGGTGAGGACTTCTGGCCGACCGCCTACGACCGCGCCGTCGCGGACGGGATCGTCGCCGTCTCCGACAAGGACTCGTTCCAGATGACCCGCCGCCTGGCCAAGGAGGAGGGCCTGCTGGTCGGCGGCTCCTGCGGGATGGCCGTGGTGGCCGCGCTGGAGGTCGCCAAGGACCTCGGCCCGGACGACGTGGTCGTCGTGCTGCTGCCGGACGGCGGCCGCGGCTACCTGTCGAAGATCTTCAACGACGACTGGATGGCCGACTACGGCTTCCTGCCCTCGGCCACGGACGAGGCGCACATCGGCGAGGTGCTGGGCCGCAAGGACGCCATCGAGCACGAGGGCATCCCGCAGTTCGTCCACATGCACCCCAACGAGACCGTCGCCGAGGCGGTGCGGGTGCTGCGCGAGTACGGCGTCTCGCAGATGCCGGTGGTCTCCCCGGGCGCCGGGCACCCCGACATCATGGCCGGCGAGGTGATCGGCTCGGTGGTCGAGAAGCTGCTGCTGGAGGGCGTCTTCTCGAACGAGATCCAGCTGACCGACACCCTGGACAAGGTGATGTCCAAGCCGCTGCCCGTGGTCGGCTCGGGTGAGACGGTCACCAATCTGATGGCCGTGCTGGAGAAGTCCGACGCCGCGGTGGTGCTGGTGGAGGGCAAGCCGCAGGGCATCGTCACCAGCCAGGACCTGCTGGGGTTCCTCGCCAGCCGGGTCGCGCACTGACGCCTGGTCAGTCCTGACCGCTCCCGGTGCGGCTGAGGATTCGTCCACGGCTGAAGTGGTACACCGGCGTCACCTCCGCGCAGCATGTGGTTAACAACGGTCGGGCATCGTTGTGTGCACGGCAAGAAGCCGAGCGAGACGACGGCAACCGTCCGGGAGCGGCTCCCCGGCGACCGCGGTCGTCTCCGGACACACCGGCCGGCCCTGACCCGGCCGGCCGTGTCCCGCCCTCCCTCCCCGGCATCGGGAGCGGGAGGGGCCCGTCAGTGGGAGGCGCCGTCGTCCCGCCCCTGTCCGGCTTCGGCCGGTCGACAGGGTGCGGCGGCTCCCACGGGCGTTCACCGCGCCGCTTGGCGCGTCTCCGCGGCTCCCGGGTGGGGGAGCCCGGCGGAGGCGGCGGGCCGGTCCCTCCCCGGAGGGGCCGGCCCTTCCGGTGTCCGTTTCCCGTAACCTCGCACGCATGACCAGCACTGACACGACCGGCCAGGACGCCCCGCGCTACGTCCGGCTCAGCATCGAGCTCATCGCCGAGATCACCGACGAGCAGGCGCTCAAGGCGGCCGCCCTGCAGCAGGTGACGGCCGACGAGTACCTCGACGACGACGAGCGCGCCCAGTCCGTCGAGGCCATCGAGGTGGACCCGTCGGGTTCCCTCGCCCACTTCATCGACCCGGTCGCCCTGCTCGGGGACGTTCCCGGGGTGGAGCTCGCCTCGGCGACCTGGGAGTCCGCGCAGACCGAGTTCGACCCCGAGGGGGAGTGGGACGAGTACACGGTGGAGGAGCCCGCCGAGTAGTCACCCCGGGGGCGACCCCACCGTCACATCGCGTGACTGCCCGGTCTGCCCTGTGCAGGCCGGGCATTTTGTCCATATTTGGCGGGAAGTTGAGTAGTCTCATACGATCGCTTCCCGTTGGCGGTGGAACCGTGAAGGGTCGGATTGCGTTTTTCTATCCGTAATGCCCGGGATGATCAGCAGGGAGAGCGTGACGTGACTGCACGGGACGGGCAGGGTCGGTCGGCCGGGAGCAGCAACTGGAGCCGGCGCGGCGTGCTGGCGGGTCTGATCGGGGCGCCGGTCCTGCTGCTGGCGGCCTGCAACGACGACAAGAGCGGCTCGGCCGGGTCCAGCGGCTCCGGCGGCAACGCCGGCTCCGGCGGAACGGCGGGCACCCCGGGCGCCGGCGGTTCGGGCGGGCCGACCACCGCCGCGAGCAGCTCGCCGAAGACCTCGGCCGCCGTCATCACCGTCACCCCCGCCGACGGCGCCACCGGTGCCAGCTTCAGCGACCCGGTCAAGGTCACGGTCGCCAACGGCACCCTGGGCTCGGTCAAGGTCACCGACGCCGCCGGAAAGGCGCTGGCGGGCCGGCTCTCCTCCGACGGCACCGGCTGGACCTCCGCGGCCGCGCCGGCCAGCGGCACCAAGTACACGGTCGCCGCCACCGCCACCGACAAGGACAAGCTGGAGGCGGACGCCAACACCTCCTTCACCACGGCGACCCCGGCCAACACCTTCGTGGGCTACTTCACCCCCGAGGACGGCTCCACCGTCGGCGTCGGCATGCCGGTCTCGATCAACTTCAGCAAGCCGGTCACCGACCGCAAGACCGTCCAGCAGGCGATCACGGTGACAGCCGAGCCGGGCGTCGAGATCGTCGGGCACTGGTTCTCCAGCACCCGTCTCGACTTCCGTCCCCAGGAGTACTGGGCGAAGGGCACCAAGGTCACCGTCCAGCTCCGGCTCAAGGACGTCGAGGGCGCCAAGGGCGTGTACGGCACCCAGTCGAAGGACGTCCGCTTCACCATCGGCCGGGCCCAGACCAGCGTCGCCGACCTCGCCACCAAGAAGCTCACCGTCACCACCGACGGCCAGGTGAGCGCCGTCTACGCGATCTCCGGCGGCGCGCCCGAGTACCGCACCTGGGGCGGCAAGATGGTCATCTCCGAGCAGTTCCAGCAGACCCGGATGAACTCGCAGACCGTCGGCCTCGGCAGCGAGTACGACATCTCCGACGTGCCGCACGCCCAGCGCCTGACCACCTCCGGCACCTTCATCCACGGCAACTACTGGTCGCCGTCCTCGATCTTCGGCGGCCAGAACACCAGCCACGGCTGCGTCGGCCTGAAGGACGCCAAGGGCGGGCAGGACCAGAGCACCGACGGCTACCGGTTCTACAAGAGCTCGATGGTCGGCGACGTGGTCGAGGTCGTGAACTCCGGCGACAAGACCGTCGAGCCGTCCAACGGGTTGAACGGCTGGAACCTGGGCTGGGCGGCCTGGACGGCCGGCAGCGCGATCTGATCCCGAACGGCCCGCAGGCCGGTCCGGCTCCTGCCGGGCCGGCCTGCGCCGTGTCGGTGTGCCCTGCGTCCGGGGCGTGATGCGTCCGGCGTGTGCCGCGTCGCCCGCTGACGGCGCCCGCTCGGGGTGGGCCGGCGCCGAGGGCGCTCGTCCCCGATGGCGCCGGCTCGGGGTGGGCCGGAGCCGAGGGCGCCCGCTCCGGGTGAGCCCGCTCCGGACCGGTGAAAACTTCTCCGGTCCGGGACCGAACCACCCGGACCGGTCGAGGAGTCAGGGGGGTGTGAAACGCGAGCAGAGAGAGTGCCGGGACGCGGAGTTCAGCGCGTTCGTGGTCGGCAACGGCCGACGGCTGGTCCGGCTGGCCGAGTTGCTCACCGGTGACCCGCACCGTGCCTCGGACATCGTGCAGTCGGCGCTGGAACGCGCCTACCGGCACTGGCACCGGATCAGCGCCGACGACCCGACCGCCTATGTGCGCCGGATCGTGGTCAACCAGCACCGCGACTGGTGGCGGCTGCTGCGCAACCGCGAGCTGCCCACCGACCGCGCACCCGACCGGGCCGGTCCGGAGGACCTCGCCGAGCGGCAGGCCCAGCGGGCCGTGCTGCAGCAGGCGCTGGCCGCCCTGACCGGCAGGGAGCGCAGCGTCGTGGTGCTGCGCTACTACGCCGATCTGAGCGAGGCCGGGATCGCCGCCGAGCTGGGCATCGCACCCGGCACGGTGAAGAGCACCCTGCACCGGGCACTGGCGAAGCTGCGCGCACGTCCCGAGCTCGCCGACCGCCTCGGCGGTGCGGCGGGCTGGAACCCCACTGACATCGAGGAGAAGGTGTGAGCTTCGAGACGCGGCTCGGCGAGCTGCTCAACGAGGACGACCGGGAACCGGCCGGACTGGACCCGGGGCGGATCATCGCCCGGTCCCGGCGGCGGCGGAGCCGGCGGGTGGTCGGCGCGGGTGCGGCCGGCCTGGCCGTGGCGCTGGTCTGCGGCGCCGCGGCGGTGACCGTGCAGCACACGGGGGGCGGGGGCGGTGCGGCGGCCGCCCCGGCGCTGCCCGGCACGGCCGCGGCCCCGGCCGCGGCGCCGACCCCGAGTGCGGTGCCCACACCGGGCACCGCGGCGCTGCCGCTCTCCCCGGTCCGGCAGGTGGCGGCCGGCGAGAAGCTGGAGTTCGCCGACGGCGCCAGGATCTGGGTCACCGCGACCGAGAAGTGCGACGAGTACCGGGACCGGAACGGTGTCTGGGGCAGCGGATCGGGCTGCCGCGACTCCACCAGCGACAACCTGGATCACGACAGGCCCAGCATCTACGCCCAGGGGAGCTTCGGCACCGACCGGGTCGTCCTGGCCAGCCTCTACCTGGGCCCGGCCCCGGCCCGGATCGTCGCGTTCCAGAACGGGACGTCGACCGTCGCCACCTTGGTCACCACCGCCGGCATGCAGGGCTGGACCGCGTACTACGTGGTGCTGCCGGGCGAGCCCACGGCCGCGCAGGGCCGATTCGCCACACCCGCCGTCGCCGCGTACGACGCGGAGGGCAAGCTGCTGGCCGAACTGCCGGGGCGCGGCGCGGACGGTGCGGTCCGGAACGCCCCGGCCCACCTCTAGGTCCTCTCTCCCGGCAGATCCGAAAGAGAAGGCCCAGTTCAAGGCGTCGGGGCCTGCGGTCCGGGGGGATCGCAGGCCCCGGCGCCCGGCGCTGTGCGCAGTCCAACGCGATGACCGAAACCCGCCGGACTCGGCGCGGCTTCGGCGGGAGGCTGGGGGCATGACGACCACCGCCCCCGCCCTGACCGTCCGGCCGATCGACCCGGCCGTGCACGCCACCCTGCTGGTCCGCGACGACGCCGGGCGCCCGCCCGTGCGGTCCGTGGACCACGAGGGCGGCGCCCCGCTGCGCTGCTGCCTCAGCCGGGCGCTGCCCGGCGACCGGATCGCCCTCGTCGGCTACGCCCCGCTGCGCCGCTGGGCCGCCGAGACCGGGGTCGACCCGGGTCCGTACGACGAGCTCGGCCCGGTCTTCCTCCACGACGGGCCCTGCCCCGGCGCGGGCTCCGACTGGCCGACCGCGTTCCACGGCGGCGAGCGGGTGCTGCGCGCCTACGACCGCCGAGGGCACGTCCTGGGCGGCGTGACCGTCACCCCCGAGACCGCCGAGGCGGGCGCGGCCGCCCTGCTCGCCGACCCCGAGGTCGCCGTGGTGCACGTCCGCGCGCTGCACTTCGGCTGCTTCATGCACGAAGTCCGGCGGGGCTGAGACCGCGTTCCGGTACGGGGCTGACCGCGGCCGGCGCCGGCCCCGGTCAGCCCCCGGTGCGGGCGACCCCGATCGGGCAGCTGGCACCCGTGCCGCCGAGGCCGCAGTAGCCGTTGGGGTTCCTGGCCTCCGACAGGTACTGCTGGTGGTAGGGCTCGGCGGGGTAGAAGGGGCCCGCCGGGGCGATCTCGGTGGTGATCGACCCGAGGCCGATCGCGGTCAGCGCGGGCTGGAAGGCCTCCCGGGTGGCGGCCGCGGCGGCCGCCTGGGCGGGCGAGTGGGTGTAGACGGCGGAGCGGTACTGGCTGCCCACGTCGTTGCCCTGGCGGTTGCCCTGCGTCGGGTCGTGCGCCTCCCAGAAGGTCTTCAGCAGCCGCTCGTACGTGATCACCGCCGGGTCGAAGACCACCCGGACCGCCTCGGTGTGCCCGGTCCGCCCGCTGCACACCTCCTCGTACGTCGGGTTGGGGGTGTATCCGCCCTGGTAGCCGACCAGGGTCGTCCAGACCCCCGGCAGGCGCCAGAACGTCCGCTCCGCGCCCCAGAAGCAGCCCAGCCCGAAGTCGGCCACCTCCAAGCCCTCGGGGTACGGGCCGGTGAGCGGGTGGCCGAGCACGGTGTGCGGCTCGCGCAGGGTGAAGCCCGGCGCCTCCCGGCCGGGCAGCGCCTGGTCGGCGGGGACGAGCGAGGTCTTGTCGCGGTTGAACAGCACGGCCTGCTCCAGCTGGTCGGGAGGGGTGGTGCAGGTTCCAACGCGAACGGCCGCCCGCGGATTCCTGGGGCCCGGCGGCTTTCCGCCGGGCGCCGCCGCATTCCGGGAGGCACTCCCGGATTCGCCCACTACGCTCGGAGCCATGACCGAGCACCAGCTTCCCCAGGGCTTCGAGACTCTCGCCATCCACGCGGGTCAGGAAGCAGACCCCCAGACCGGGGCCGTCGTCACGCCGATCTACCAGGTGTCCACCTACAAGCAGGACGGGGTGGGCGGCCTGCGGGGCGGATACGAGTACAGCCGCAGCGCCAACCCGACCCGGACCGCGCTGGAGGAGTGCCTCGCGGCGCTGGAGGGCGGCGCCCGCGGCCTCGCCTTCGCCTCCGGCCTCGCCGCCGAGGACACCCTGCTGCGCACCATCCTCAAGCCGGGCGACCACATCGTGATCCCCAACGACGCCTACGGCGGCACCTTCCGGCTCTTCGCCAAGGTGCTGACCCGCTGGGGCGTCGAGTTCTCCGTCGCCAACACCCAGGACCTGGCGACCGTCCGCGAGGCGCTGCGCCCCAACACCCGCGCGGTCTGGGTGGAGACCCCGTCCAACCCGCTGCTGGGCATCACCGACCTGACCGCGCTGGCCGAGATCGCGCACGGCGCCGGCGCGCTGCTGGTGGTCGACAACACCTTCGCCAGCCCGTACCTGCAGCAGCCGATCGCGCTGGGCGCGGACGCGGTCGTGCACTCCACGACCAAGTACATGGGCGGCCACTCGGACGTGGTCGGCGGCGCCCTGGTGCTGGCCGAGGCGGGCCTCGGCGAGGAGGTCGCGTACCACCAGAACGCGATGGGCGCGGTCTCCGGCCCGTTCGACGCCTGGCTGGTCATGCGCGGCATCAAGACCCTCGGTGTCCGGATGGACCGCCACAGCTCCAACGCGGAGAAGGTCGCCGAGCTGCTCGCGGGCCACCCGAAGGTCAGCCAGGTGCTGTACCCGGGCCTGCCCGAGCACCCGGGCCACGACATCGCGGCCAAGCAGATGAAGGCCTTCGGCGGCATGGTCTCCTTCCGTGTCAACGGCGGCGAGGAGGCGGCGGTCGAGGTCTGCAACCGCGCGCGGCTGTTCACCCTCGGCGAGTCGCTGGGCGGCGTCGAGTCGCTGATCGAGCACCCGGGCCGGATGACCCACGCCTCGGTGGCCGGCTCCGCCCTGGAGGTGCCCGCCGACCTGGTGCGCGTCTCGGTGGGCATCGAGTCGATCGACGACCTGCTGGCGGACCTGCAGCAGGCGCTGGGCTAGGTCCGGAAGGGCCTTGGGCCCGGTCGGCCCGCGTCAGTCGCCCGTCCGCCCGGCCGCGTAGGACTCCATCGAGTCGTTGAAGCGGGCCAGCAGCGCGCAGAACGCGCGCTGCTCCTCGGGCGGCCAGTCGGCCACCAGCCGGCGGGCCAACTCGGCCCGGCCGGCCAGCACTTCGGCCAGCCGGCGGGAGCCGAGCGGGGTCAGTGCGAGCCGTACCGCGCGGCGGTCGGCCGGGTCCTGGACCCGGCCGACCAGGCCGGAGGCCACCAGCGGGGCGACCTGCCGGGTGACGGTCGAGGAGTCGACGCCGAGGGCGTCGGCGAGGGCCTTGATGTTGGCGGGCCCGTGCCGCTCCAGGCGGTCGAGCAGGAGGTAGGCGGCCCGGTCCAGGGCGCCCACGCCGTCGGAGGTCCGGACCTGTTCCATCCGGCGGGCGAAGACCGCCAGGTGGTACTGGAGTTGGCTGTGCACGGGGTCGGTGCGGTCGGTGGCCTGGGGCGAGGTCGTCGTCATCGCGGCTCACGATCGTCGTGCGGTGAGGGAGGCTCAGAAGCAGCAGCGTACGCGCGCGGGGCGGGCCCGGGAACAGTCCCGACATCCCCGGTTGGCGGTGACGACCGCCGTAGGCTGGCGCTATGCAGAGCTGGCCGATCACCATCGACGATGTCCGCGGCGCCCAGAAGATGCTCGCCGGGGTCGCCCGGGTGACGCCGATGGAGGGCAGTCGGTACCTCTCCGCGCTGATCGGGTCACCGGTCCACCTGAAGTGCGAGAACCTCCAGCGCACCGGCTCGTTCAAGCTGCGCGGGGCGTACGTGCGGATCGCGGGGCTGTCACCGGTGCAGCGGGCCGGCGGGGTGGTCGCGGCGAGCGCCGGGAACCACGCCCAGGGCGTGGCGCTGGCGGCCGCGCTGCTCGGGGTCCGCTCGACCGTCTTCATGCCGGTGGCCGCGCCGCTGCCCAAGGTCGCGGCGACCCGCGAGTACGGCGCGGAGGTCCGATTGCACGGTGCCACGGTGGACGAGGCGCTGCAGGCCGCGCAGCGGTACGCGGACGCGAGCGGCGCGGTGTTCATCCACCCGTTCGACCACTGGGACGTGGTCACCGGCCAGGCCACCGTCGGCCTGGAGATCCTGGAGCAGTGCCCCGAGGTGCGCACCATCCTGGTGGGGGTGGGAGGCGGCGGGCTGCTGGCGGGGATCGCGGCGGCGGTCAAGCCGCTGCGCCCGGACGTGCGGGTGATCGGGGTGCAGGCGGCGGCCGCGGCCGCGTACCCGCCCTCGCTGGCGGCCGGGCGGCCGGTGACGCTGGAGCACTTCGCGACGATGGCGGACGGGATCATGGTCGGCCGGCCCGGGGACATCCCGTTCGAGGTGGTCAACACCCTGGCCGACGGCATCCGGACGGTCTCCGAGGACTCGCTCTCCCGCGCCCTGCTGCTCGGGCTGGAGCGGCTGAAGCTGGTGGTGGAGCCCGCCGGGGCCAGCCCGATCGCGGCGCTGCTGGAGCAGCCGGAGTCCTTCGAGGGCCCGGTGGTGGCGGTGCTGTCCGGCGGCAACATCGATCCGCAGCTGATGCAGCGGGTGCTGCGGCACGGGCTGGCGGCGGCCGGGCGCTACCTGTCGCTGCGGGTGCGGCTGGCGGACAAGCCGGGTGCGCTGGCGGACCTGCTCGCGGTGCTGACGCGGGTGGACGCCAACGTGCTGGACGTGGCGCACGTCCGGATCGATCCGCAGCTGGGCCTGACCGAGGTCGAGGTGGACCTGCACCTGGAGACCAAGGGGCCGGAGCACTGCGCGGTGGTGGTCGGCGAGCTGCGGGACGCGGGGTTCGTCGTCTCGCGGTAGCGGTAGCGGCAACGGCAACGGGGGGCCGGGCCACGTTGGCGTGGTCTGGATCACATAAACCCCTTGACGCGATATATCGCGAGCTGCCAGGCTCGCGATACATCGTGTTCTTCGTGGCGGGCGGGCCCGTGCGCGCGGAAACCGAGTCGCCCGCATGTCGGTGTTCGGGGCAGAGTGGGACAGATCACCCCATATCGTCCGAGGAGATGAGGCAGGCCCATGCCGCCAGCCATCCAAGCCGAGAACCTGGTGAAGACCTTCGGAGACGTCCGAGCCCTGGACGGCGTCAGCCTCGACGTCCCCGAGGGCACGGTGCTCGGGCTGCTCGGCCCGAACGGCGCGGGCAAGACCACCACCGTGCGCGTCCTCACCACCCTGCTCCAGCCCGACTCCGGCCGCGCGGTGGTGGCCGGGGTCGACGTGCTCAAGCACCCCAACCGGGTCCGCAGCCTGATCGGCCTCTCCGGCCAGTACGCCGCCGTCGACGAGTACCTCACCGGCTTCGAGAACCTGCAGATGGTCGGCGAGCTCTACCAGATGAGCAGCCGCGAGGCGAAGGCCCGGGCGCTGGAGCTGCTGGAGTGGTTCAACCTCGCCGAGGCCAAGGACCGCACCGCCAAGACCTACTCCGGCGGTATGCGCCGCCGGCTCGACCTGGCCGCCGCCCTGGTCGTCCGGCCGCCGGTGATGTTCCTGGACGAGCCGACCACCGGCCTCGACCCGCGCAACCGGCTCGCCCTCTGGGAGGTCATCGAGACCCTGGTCGAGCAGGGCACCACCCTGCTGCTCACCACCCAGTACCTGGAGGAGGCGGACCGCCTCGCCCACGACATCGCCGTGGTCGACCACGGCCGGGTGATCGCCCGGGGCACCGCGGACCAGCTCAAGGCGCAGATCGGCGGTGAGCGGATCGAGGTGGTGGTGCACCGCGCCGACCTGGTCACCGAGGCGGTCACCGCACTGGCCGCGTACGCCAAGGGCGAGGCCGCGGTGGAGAAGAACACCCGGAAGATCACCGTGCCGGTCAGCGGCGGCGCCCGGGTGCTCGCCGACGCGATCCGCGAACTGGACTCCCGCTCGATCGAGATCGACGACATCGGTCTGCGCCGCCCGACCCTCGACGACGTCTTCCTCTCGCTCACCGGCCACGTCACGGAGGCCGAGGAGGAGGAGGGCGCCGCGGGCAAGGGGCGGGGCCGCGGGCCCGGCAGGGGCGGGTCGGGCGACGACGACGGCCAGGGCCCGGACAAGCAGGCCGTCCCGGCCGGCAAGGAGCTGTGAGATGACGACCGCCACCGAGCACGCCATCGGCGGGGCGATCCCCAAGCAGCGCCGGGGGGCGGCCGCCACCCTGCACGACTCCTGGGTCGTCGCCAAGCGCAACCTGCGCCGGATGACCAGGATTCCCGAGATCGTGGTCTTCGGCCTCATGCAGCCGGTGATGTTCGTGCTGCTGTTCTCGTACGTCATGGGCGGGGCCATCCAGATCCCCGGGACGCAGGCCAGCTCGTCCACGTACATCCAGTTCCTGATGGCCGGCATCTTCGCCCAGACGGTCACCTTCGCCACGGCCGGCGCCTCCGCCGGCATCGCGGAGGACATGACCAAGGGCCTGGTCGACCGGTTCCGCTCGCTGCCGATGGCCCGCTCGGCGGTGCTGGTCGGCCGCACCCTCGCGGACCTCTGCCAGACGGCGTTCACCCTGGTGGTGCTGGCGGTGGTCGCGCTGCTGGTCGGCTGGCGGATCCACAACGGCGTGCCGAAGGCGCTGGGCGCGTTCGCGCTGCTGCTCCTGCTCGGCTACGCCTTCTCCTGGATCGGCGCGCTGATCGGCCTCTCGGTGCGCAGCCCGGAGGCGGCCACCTCGGCGGGGCTGATCTGGCTCTTCCCGCTGACGTTCATCTCCAACGCCTTCGTGCCGATCAGCAGCATGCCGGGCTGGCTCCAGGGGATCGCCTACTGGAACCCGTTCAGCGCCACCGTGCAGGCCTGCCGCGACCTGTTCGGCAACCAGGTGGGCCCGGTGGACAGCGCCTGGCCGATGCAGCACGCGGTGCTGGTGTCGGTGCTCTGGTCGCTGGTGATCACCGGGGTGTTCTCCTGGCTGTCGGTGCGCAAGTACCGCTCGGCCTCGGGCTGACCGGCCCGGCGCGGGTACGCGCGAGGGCGGCCGTGGATCCCTCCACGGCCGCCCTCGTCGGTTCTGCGCGGGTCAGCCGGCGTGCGGCTTGACCTCGATGATCTTGACCGAGGCCTGCTTGCCGTTCGGCAGCTCGTAGCTGGCGTCGTCGCCGATCGCCTTGCCGTCGATGGAGCGGCCCAGCGGGGACTGCGGGGAGTAGATGTTCAGGTCGGCGCCGCCGGCCATCTCGCGCGAGCCCAGCAGGAAGGTCATGGTGTCGTCCTCGTCGCCGTCGAAGGCGACCGTGACGACCATGCCCGGGGCCACCACGCCCGAGTCCGCCGGGGCCTCGCCGACCTTCGCGCGCTCCAGGAGCTGGGTGAGCTGGCGGATGCGCAGCTCGTACTTGCCCTGCTCCTCCTTGGCGGCGTGGTAGCCGGCGTTCTCCTTGAGGTCACCCTCTTCGCGTGCCGCCTCGATCTTCTGGGCGATCTCGATGCGCCAGGGGCCGGTCAGATGCTCCAGCTCGGCCTTGAGCTGGTCGTAGCCGGACTGAGTGAGCCAGGTCACGTGGTCGCTGGTCTGGGTCACGGGTGCTCCTCGTAGGTGCTGGGGCTGTGCTGAGGGTGTGAGTCGTCAGCAGGGGGTGTGGTGGTGATATCGGTCTTAACTACAAAGCAACGCCCGCTCCCGTACCATCCGGTGCGAGAGGGGCGAAACCACGAGCCTAACAACTCCCGCCGACAAGCGGGAGAGTCGTTGGCGTGCCATTGACGACGGCATTGCGCCAAGGTGTACAGGACGGGCGGGTCGGACTTCCTGAACCGATTCCCGCTCCCCGGATCGAATATGCGCCGGGGCGGGCCGCAACCGCCACCGAATACCCGGCCTGGACCTTGGGCCTGCCAGCTGGCCGGGGCCGGGACGGGCGGGTCGGCCGGTTGTCCGGGACCGGGGCGGGCTACTAGGCCGGGGCTGGCCCGGCTACTTGGCCGGGGTGCACCCCAGCAGCTCGGCGGTGGTGCCGCGAGCGGTGGTCCGCAGGCTCACCCAGGCGTCGTAGCTGTCGTGCTCGGCCGGGACGGGGAAGTCGGCCACCCCGACCACCGCACCGTCCGCGCTCTGCGAGCGGACGGTACAGCTGCCCGCGGTGCCGTCGCTCTTGCGGACGGCCAGGTGCAGCTTCACCTCGGAGTCCGAGACCGCCTGGAAGGTCGGGACGCTGCCGTTGATGGTGGTCTCGCGGATCAGGTACGAGCCGCCCAGCCAGGCCACCAGGCCGAGCGCCAGGACGGCGACGACCGCGCCCACCACCTTGAGCCGCCGGTCCGCCTCGCGGTCGCTGCGCCGGCCGTAGCGGCCCTCGGGCAACTGCGGGGCGGTGGTACCTGCGCTCATCGGGCTCAGTCCTCTCCTCGGAGGGCCGCCAGGTGGTGCGGGGGAATGTAAGGCTCCTCCAGTCCGTCACTATAGGAGGGGCACGCCCGCGGCCGGTTCGGCGGGGGCGGGGCTCGGCCGTGTCGGTGGCATCTCCGGTGGCCGGTCCCGCGGCGACGCGGTCCCCGAACCGAGCGGCTGGGACGATGGGCAGGCCGGAGCGACGGCAGGCCCGGACATTGGTGGAAGGAACGCAGGCGTTGACTGAGCAGTTGCGACTGATGGCGGTGCACGCCCACCCGGACGACGAGTCCAGCAAGGGCGCGGCGACCATGGCCATGTACGTCGAGCAGGGGGTGGACGTACTGGTGGCAACCTGCACCGGGGGGGAGCGCGGGTCGGTCCTCAACCCGAAGCTGCAGGGGCGTCCGGAGATCGAGGAGAACATCCACGAGGTCCGGCGCAAGGAGATGGACGAGGCCCGCGCGATCCTCGGGGTCAAGCAGGCCTGGCTGGGGTTCGTCGACTCCGGCCTGCCCGAGGGGGACCCGCTGCCCCCGCTGCCCGAGGGCTGTTTCGGGCTGAAGGACGTCAAGGAGGCGGCCGAGCCGCTGGTCCGGCTGATCCGGGAGTTCAAGCCGCAGGTCATCACGACCTACGACGAGAACGGCGGCTACCCGCACCCCGACCACATCATGACCCACAAGATCACCATGCTGGCCTTCGACGCCGCCGGGGACCCGGACGCCTACCCGGAGGCCGGCGAGCCCTGGCAGCCGCTGAAGCTCTACTACAACCACGGCTTCCCGATGGGCCGCATCCGCGCGCTGCACGCGTACCTCAGCGAGAACGGCCACGAGTCGCCCTACGGCGAGTGGATCGAGGGCTGGGAGAAGAGCGGCCGCAAGGAGCGCGAGATCACCACCCGGGTCCGCTGTGACGACTGGTTCGAGACCCGGGACCGCGCGCTGATCGCGCACGCCACCCAGATCGACCCGGACGGGCCGTGGTTCCGCGTCCCGCTGGAGGTCCAGCGCGAGGTCTGGCCGACCGAGGACTACGAGCTGGCCCGCACCCTGATCGACGCCGACCTGCCGGAGGACGACCTGTTCGCCGGCCTGCGCACCCCCAGCCTGGCGGCCGAGGCCGCCGACACGCGCGACTGACCCACCCCCGGTGGCCCGGCTCCCCGTGAGCCGGGCCACCATGGAGAGATGAGCACCCCCGTGAACCTCACCAGCCTCGCCGCCGACCTCGTCCCCGACGAGAAGGTGACCCCGGGCCTCCTGGGCTTCGTGGTCTTCGCCGCCCTCGGCGTCGCCACGTGGTTCCTGGTCAAGTCCATGAACAAGCAGTTCAAGCGCGTGAACTTCGTCGAGGAGCCGGAGACCCCGAAGGAGTGACGGCGTCCGCCTGACCGGACGGGCGGCCGCCGCCCCGGCCCCACCCGGGTACACGCCGGTGCGAACCCGGAGGAAGCGGCCGGCGCCGGCGACGATCGGCACCGGCATGCGGGCGGGCGCCCAGCGCGAGGTGCGGACTCCACCACGGCGGCACCACCCGGCAAATCCGGGCCACCGCCTGACGGCGGCAGCCCGGACCACACCAGGACCTTCATCGGCCTTCTACAGGTAGGTGTCCTGGTGCTGCGGCGCGGGCCACTGGGACTGGGGCGGCGACTGCGGCGATCCCGTCGTGCCTGCGTGGTGCCGACCGGTGGGTTGGGTGGTTGTGCGTTCGGGGCGCACGGGCCACCACAGGCTGCGGCCGAGGATCGCGGCCAGGGCGGGCACCAGCACGATGGACAGCAGGAACGCGGAGAGCAGGATGCCGAGCGCGGTGGCGAAGCCGATCTGCTGGGTGGAGGGCTGCGGGGTCGCCGCGAGGCTGCCGAAGGAGCCGGCCAGGACGAGGCCCGCCGTCGCGATGGCCGGGGCGGTGTGCCGCAGGGCGCGCGCGACCGCGGCCCGGGGCGGCCCGGGGTGTTCCATCTCCTCCCGGATCCGGTCGCTGATCAGGATGTTGTAGTCGGTGCCGAGCGCGACCACGAACAGGAACAGGACCAGCGGCAGCGTGAAGTTGACGCCCGGCTTGTCCATTGCGTGCTGGAACAGCAGGGCGGCCGCGCCGAGGGTGGCCGCGAAGCCGAGGCCGACGGAGACCATCAGGATCACCGGTGCGAGCAGGCTGCGCAGCAGCAGGAGCAGGATCACGCCGATCAGTACCGCCGCGACCGGGAAGACCAGTCGGAGGTCGTGGTCGACGGCGGTGGAGACGTCGGCGAAGACGGCCGGGGTGCCGCCGACGTGCGCGGTCAGGTCGGCGGGTGCGCTCTGGGCGACGGCTGCGCGGAGCGGGCCGGAGACCAGGTCACGGGCCTGCTGGGACTGCGGGTCCGCGGTGAGGAACAGGTCGATCCGCGCGGCCTGCCGGTCCTCGCTCAGGACCGGCTTGGCCACCTGGCCGACCCCGGCGACCCGGGTGAGGTGCTGGGTCAGGCCGTCGAGCGAGCCGGGGGAGAGCGGACCGGCGTTCTTGGTTTCGACGTAGACGCTGGTCGGGTCGGCCACGCCGGCGGGCAGGGCGCGGGAGATCTCGAGGGCGGTGCTCTGGGACGCGGTGCGGGGGCCGCCGCCCAGGCCGTAGTCCATCTTGATCCCGGCCAGCCCGCCGGCCAGGGCGCCCAGGAGGGCGAGCGAGGCGAGGACCATGGTCAGCGGCCGGCGGGCCACCAGGTTGCCGAACCGGGCCGCGGTGCCCTCGCGGGGTTCGGCCTTGAGGGCGCGTGAGGGCCAGAAGAGCTTGCGCCCGCAGGCCGCGAGCACGGCGGGCATCAGGGTGAGGCTGGCCAGCAGCATGACCAGGACCGAGACCGCGACGGCCGGGCCGAGCACCCGGAACTGTCCGAAGCTGGCGACCCCGAGGGTGGCGAAGGCGGCGACGATGGTCAGCGCGGCCGAGGTGATCGCGGTGCCGACCTTCTGACTGACCTCGGCGGCGATGGAGCGGTGGTGGCGATCAGGTCGGGCCCGCAGCTGTTCGCGGAAACGGAACATCAGGAACAGGAAGTAGTCGATGCCGATGCCCAGGAGCACCACGGTGATGAGGCTCGGTACGGAGGGGTCGAGCTTGATGCCGGTGAGCATCGCCGTGCCCACGACCGCGCCGGCGGCCACGCCGCTGATGAGGGCCATCGAGACCAGCGGCAGCAGGGCGGCCAGGACGCTGCGGAACACGAGGATGTGGAGCAGCACGATCAGGGCGACGGAGCAGGCGGAGGCGATGGCCGCGAGGGTCTTCCCGTCGTCGGCGGAGTCGACCTGGTCGGCGAGTGCTCCGGTGAAGCCGGTTCGCAGGCCCTGGGTGGCGAACTCCGCCCGGGCGTTGTCCCGGAACGCCCGGAAGGTGTCCGCCAGGCCCGGGTCGGCGGAGTTTCCGGTGAGGTTGGCGGAGAGCAGCTCGAAGGTTCCGTCGGGTGCCGTCATGGCCGGACCGACCTGAGGGATCTGCGAGTAGTCCCGCTGGAGGGGCGCCGCGTCCTTGGACTTGGGCATGGTGACCTTCAAGCGGCTCAGCCGCTTCGCCCCGGCGTCGATCTGCTCGTGGTCCGTGGGGGTCAGCGCCCGGCCGTCGGTCCGCGCGACCAGGATGGTCACCGGGTTGGCGTCGGGCTTCGCCCCGAAGCGGTCGTGGGCGATCTTCATGGCGGCGGCCGAGTCGTAGCTCTTCGGCAGGAAGTCGGCCGTCTGCGTTTGGGTCACCCGGTAGATCAAGGTCTGGCTCAGGACGGTCAGGAGCATTCCCAGGACCGCCCATACGGCGATTACCTTCCACGGATTCCTGGTGGAGAATCCGGTCAGGGCGCGGATCACGATGTCCTCCGGCTGTGGTGCTGTAGCCGGGGAGTTCCGGCACGTCTCCAGACCATCACGGCGTACCGGGCGTTCTCGTCCGAGCGGGGGAGGAGAACGCCGTCGGGAGCTGGGCCCGGTACACGGCCCGGACCAGGACCACGGTCCTGGTCCGAGGTCGGCCCCCGGGTGCCTGCCCGGGGCCGGGGGCCGCTGCGAGAATGGACCGCGGGCGCTTCCCCCCGGGGACCTCTGGCCGTTGCGGGAACGGCACCTGGCTCACGGACGACGGTCGCGGGTGAACCGGCGAAGGCCGCCGCCCGGGTGGCGGCCAGCCTGCCGGTGGCGCCGGCCGGCGGAGAGGAACGGTTCGGATGACGCGGTCCCCGGAGCGGATCAGGGTGCTGATCGCGGACGACCAGCCGCTGGTGCGGCGGGGCCTGGCCCTGATCCTGGCCCCCGACCCCGGGTTCGAGGTGGTGGCCGAGGCGGACGACGGGCAGCAGGCGGTCGACCTCGCGCAGACAGGCGTGGACGGGTGTCCCGGCACCCTGTACGCGCGAGGGGTGGGTCAGCGGCAGAGGGCCGCGTCCAGGGCGTCCGTCATGTGCTGCGCGCCGACCCCGCCCGGGATGGTGGTGACCGTGATGGCGGCGGCGCGACCGTCGTCGGTGATCCCGTTGCGGGAGCGGTAGCCGGCGGTGGTCCCGCCGTGGCCCCAGGAGAGGCCGCCACAGGAGAGCGGCTTGCTCTGTACGCCCAGCCCGTAGCGGACCCCCGGGCCCAGGAGCTCGGCGGGGACGGTGGTGCGCATCTCGGCCAACTGCGCCGCGGGCAGGAGCCGGCCGCCGAGGAGTGCGGCGTAGAACGAGTTGAGATCGGTGTTGGTGGAGACGATCGCCCCCGCCGCCCAGGCCGCCGAGGAGTCCATCTCGGTGTAGTCGATCGGAGGCGCGTCCGGCGAGCTGCGGTAGTAGCCGTGAGGGTGGGCCTCGTGGATGCGGGTGTCCCCGGGAACGGGGAAGTAGGTGTGGCGCAGGCCGATGCGGTCGATGACGCGCTTGGTGATCTCCTCGCCGACGGGTCGTCCGGTGACCTTCTGGACGAGGAGTCCGGCGACGATGTAGTTGGTGTTGCTGTACTCCCAGCTGGCACCCGCGGGGAAGCGGGCCTTCTGGGCGAGGGCGCTGTCGAGGAGGTCGCGGGGCTCGAAGTAGCGGTACTGGATCGTGGTGAAGTCCGGGAGTGCGGGGGTTTCCATGTAGTCGGGCAGGCCGCTGGTGTGCTGGAGCAGCTGACGGACGGTGATGTCGCGTCCGTCGATGCCGTCGCCGCGCAGCAGGCCGGGGAGGTAGGTCTCGACGGACGCGTCGAGGCCCACCTTTCCTTCGGCGACGAGCTGGAGGACGACGACGGCGGTGAAGGCCTTGGTGTTGCTGCCGGCGCGTATCTGCCCGTCCACGGGGACCTTGGCTCCGGTGGCGAGGTCGCCGACGCCGGCGGTGTAGCTGCGGGTGCGGCCGTCGCGGCCCTTGACGGAGGCCAGCGCGGCGGGCACGCCGTCGTCCTTCACCAGGGCGCTCAGGTCCGACTGGACGCTGTCCGGCCTACCGCCCGCGAACGCCGTGGTCGGTGCCAGTGCCCCGGCCGCCACGGCGCAGGCGGCCACGGCCACCGCCAACCCGCGCCGTACGCGGCGGCGTCGGTCGGCCCGGTTGTGCTGTACGTGCTCGTTCACGAGGGAACTCATTTACTGGAGGGGGAATTGGCAGGGTGTGCGGGTTCTGCGCGCAGGTGCGCGCAGAACCCGCTGGTCGTACCGGTGCAGACGCTCAGGCCGGATCGGGGAGGGTCAGCGGCACAGGGTGGAGTCCACCGTGGCCCCCACGCGCTGCTTGGCCACGTCACCCGGGATCATGGTCACCGCGATGCTGACGGCGCGGCCGTCATCGGTGGCGCCCCCGGCGGTCTCGTAGCCCGGAATGGTCCCGCCGTGGCCCCAGTACTGGCCGCCGCACGACAGTGGCAGGCTCATCAGGCCCAGCCCGTAGCGGACGCCCGGACCCACCTCGTCGGCGGCAACCGTGGTGCGCATCTGGGCGAGTTGGGCCGCCGGGAGGAGCCGGCCGCCGAGGAGCGCGGTGAAGAACGAGTTGAGATCGGTGTTGGTGGAGACGACGGCGCCCGCCGCCCAGCCCCAGGACGGGTCCAGTTCGGTGTAGTCGCGGAGCGAGCCGTCGGCCTCCCGGTTGTAACCCTTGGGGTGGGCCTCGTGGATGCCGGTTTCCCCGGGGGTGGGGAAGTAGGTGTGGCGCAGGCCGATGCGGTCGACGATGCGCCGGTTGATCTCCTCACCGAGCGGCCGCCCGGTGACCTTCTGGATGATCAGGCCCGCCATCAGGTAGTTGGTGTTGCAGTACTCCCAGCGCGTGCCCGGGGCGAAATGAGCCTTCTGGGCGAGGGCCGCGTCCAGCAGTTCGCGCGGTTCGTAGTACCGCTTCGGACTGGTGAGGATCGAGTCCTTGTCGACGTATTCGGGAAGACCGCTGGTGTGCTGGAGCAGCTGACGGACGGTGATGTTGCGTCCGTCGATGCCGTCGCCGCGCAGCAGGCCCGGCAGGTAGGTCTCGACGGGGGAGTCCAGGCCCACCTTTCCTTCGGCGACGAGCTGGAGGACGACGACGGCGGTGAAGGCCTTGGTGTTGCTGCCGATCCGTATCTGCCCGTCCACGGGGACCTTGGCTCCGGTGGCGAGGTCGCCGACGCCGGCGGTGTAGCTGCGGGTGCGGCCGTCGCGGCCCTTGACGGAGGCCAGCGCGGCGGGCACGCCGTCGTCCTTCACCAGCGCGTTCAGGCTCGACTGGACGCTGTCCGGCCTACCGCCCGCGAACGCCGCGGTCGGTGCCAGCGCCCCGGCCGCCATGACCCCGGCGGCCACGGCGGTCACGACCGCCACCGCCCGGTGCCGGCCGCCCCGGCGGGAGCGCGGGAAGCGGCTGTGCGGTGCATGCTCGTACACGAGAGGACCCCTCCGATGAATGGCGCCGGTGATTCCCGGCCTTGATCAAGAGGACCATTCGGGGGCAGGGGAGTTCGTCCGCACCCAGGACGAAACCGCGCCCGGGAGCAGACTCCGGGAGCGGGCCCCGGCCAGGACCGTACTCCTGGCCACCGGTGCCGATCGGCCGACTGCTTCCCGGATGGCAGTTGCAGTGCCTGCGCCCCGGCTCGTGGGACGATGCAGGTATGAACCGACTCGCGGGCGCGACGTCGCCGTACCTGCAGCAGCACGCCGACAATCCCGTGGACTGGTGGGAGTGGGGGCCGGAGGCCTTCGAGGAGGCGCGCCAGCGGGGGGTGCCGGTGCTGTTGAGCGTCGGGTACGCCGCCTGCCACTGGTGCCAATGAACTTACACAACCAGGTAGTCCTGACCTGGGGTGTTGCCAGGGGGTAGTCGCATGGACACGTACGATGAGGAGCTGAACGCGAGTATCGACGCTTGGGTGGAGGCCGAACTGGCTGCCTCGCCCGAGTGGGGGCCCGAGAAGTACGCCGCCATCCGCCAGCGCTTGGAGGACAGCGCACCCGCTGCCGCTGCTGAGGAGTAGGGGGCACCGCCGCAGACTGCGGTTCACACAACAGTGCCGTGGGCGAGGATCGATCGGTCCTCGCCCACGGCACTGTTGTGTGAACCGGCGGCGGGTATCGGCGAGCCTGGCTCAGCCGGCCCGCAGGGTGCCCGCCACGCTCAAGCGATGGGGCGGCACGGAGCAGTCCACAAGGCAGCGGCGACCTGCACCCAGCCGTGATCCCTCTTGCTGTCGACGCGCGCTTCTTCCGCCACCACGTAGCCGTGCTCCTCCAGCTGCTGCACCGCGGCCTCCCTGGGCAGCACCGGAACTTCCTCGCCTTCGAGGTCGATCATGTAGCGGCCCGGGTCCTCCGGCCCGGGGACGACGAGCGTGTCCGCAGCGCCGAGATCGACCGGCCCGACCACGACTTCGGGCCCCGGCGCGATGACTTCCAACACCCATCGCCCGCGGAAGGCCGACACCTCGGCGCCGTAGAGCGCCGGGAGGCCGACGTGGGCGGGATGGGCTTCGGGCACCGGGGGCTCCTCTGACACGTTCAACACCTTCCCGCCGACCGTAACGCACCGGTGTGACACCGCCCTGGCCGTTGTACCGGCGGTGTCGCCGATCACCAGAGGCTCAGTGGGCGCCCCTCCGCGATCACCGCTTCGACCCGCGCGGCGATCTCCGCTTCGGACTTGCCGGCCGCCAGACTGGCGCGGATCGCGGCGCCGATCGCACGGGATCGGCCGGCGGGGCCGCGCAGATCCGCCAGCGGACTGCCCGGGTCGCGCCGTCGGGCCACCCACTCGGCCCGGTTCTCCGCCGCCGTGCCCAGCCGAAGGTGCGCGGGCTGCTGGCAGGAGTGGTTGTCGCAGGTGTGGCAGACGGTCAGATCGTTGCCCCACCCCAGCCGCGGAATGACGCCGTGCGCGAGCTGATACCCGTACAGGTGCCCGGGCACCGTGCCCCGCCGCGTCCGGCCAGGCCGCGAGGTGGCGCGGAAAGTGGCATGCCCGGTGCTGGAGATCCCACCGGTGAAGAACCAGCACCCCGTGGCCGGGGCCCGATAGACCTTCGCCCAGTACCGGGCCTGGACAGACTCATCAGCCAACCATGCAGCCCACTCAACCGCAGCTATTCGCACCGGTGTTGGGTCGCCGAGAAGGGAGAGCTGCTCGTCAACGCGAACGGGCCCGGACCCCTTCACCGCAGCAAGCGGGAAGAGTCCGGGCCCAGGGCCGCCGTTCTCAGCCGGCATCGGCCAGGCCGCCCTCCAAGGTGGAGGCCAGAGCGGGGGCAGAAGGTGCCGTGGAAGCGGCGCCGGCCTGCCTGGCGCGACGGACGGGGCGCGGGCGCTCGGCACGGGCGCGCAGCTCCTCGATCACCTCCTTCGCGCGAGCTGCGGTAACAGGCTTCGCCTCACGCTCCAGCTCTTCCGCCGTGACGTCGAGCAGCTGCGCGACCAACTCGGCGTCGTTGTTGAACAGCCGAAGGACGGCTGCGGCAGCCTCCCGCGCCGCGACCTCGGCGGCATCCTTCGCCTTCGCCGCTGTCACTGCGGCCTCTCGCGTCGCCAGAGCGTTGGCCGCTGCGAGCTCCCGCGTCCGGGCCTGGATCTCCTCGACCGCGCGAACCCGCCGCCGCAGTTCCGCCGCGCTCACCGAAGCCGTCGAAGTCGTACCCACCCGTTCCCCATCCCAGCTAGATCCGTGCTTGCCGCGCGCACCGTAAGCACGAGTCCGCAGACGCCTCAAATCCCGCTAACAGGAAGGAACTTCCAGGTTTTTGTGCCTCCGGCGGGTCCTCTCTCGGAGGGGGAGGGGGCGGGTGGGTAGGTGCGGCGTCGTTCGTGGTTGGGGTTGTGGGGGCGGGGTTCCCTCCTCGGCCGGACACCCGGAGGGCGTATCAGGGCCCCGGGCAGGGTGTCCAGGCCGGGCCGCTTCGCGGTCGCTGCGCGAGCCTGGACACCCCACCCGGAACCCTGATCCGGCTGGCGCTGTCCGACCGAGGAGGGAACCCCGCCCGGGGCCCGTAGTGGCCGGGCCCGGCCGGGCGGGTGCGGGTGGAGGCGGCGGGAAAAGGGCAGGTCAGGGGGTTGTCCGGCTTGACCCCACCCCAAGAACATGGTTTAATTAGTGATGTCGGAAGGGGAGGGCAACACCCCAGCCGGCCACCGGAGGCCGACCGGCCCCGGTATCCACTCTCACCAGGAGACAGGCTGTGACCACCCAGGCGGACGCGAACCCCAAGCTGGCAACGATCCGGGCGCTGCTGGCCAAGGCTGAGGACCCGGCCGCGCCGGAGGCCGAGGCCGAGCTTGCCCGCACGCGGGCGATGGAGATGGTGGCGAAGTACGGCGTGGATGAGGCACTCCTGAGCGACGGGCAGCCGTCGCGGGATGGGGTTACGGACAAGAGCTTCGACCTGCCCAACCCCTGGTCGATGTCCCGCGTCCGCCTCATGTGCCTCATTGCAAAGGCGGTCGGCTGCCAGGCCGTTCACATGGGCCCGGCCGCGAACGGCGGTCGCCGCGTTCATGTGGTCGGCTATGAGTCCGATGTCCAGCGGGCGGAGATCCTCTACACCTCGCTTCTGCTCCAGATGCTCAACGGCCTCAACCGGCAGGCCGTGCCGTATGGCGTGCGCAGCGCGAAGGCGTGGCGCAACTCCTGGCAGCTCGGATTCATCGTGCGCGTCACCGAGCGGCTTGAGGCCATCGAGGAGGCCGCCCGAGCTGCCGCCAGCGGAGAGACGTCCGTCACCGGCCGCAGCGGCGAACTCGTGCTGGCCGACCGTGACGCCATGGTCCGGGCCGCCTACCGGAAGGCCCATCCCAACGTCGTGAAGCGGCGTAGCTCCCTCAGCGGCACCGGGTACGGCGACGGAGTCGCCGCAGGCAACCGCGCCGACATCGGCGGAAGCCGCCGCATCGGAGTCAGGTCCGCCGGATCGCTCGCCGCCTGATCCGAGCACCCCGCCGGGGCGGCGGCCCGCCGCCCCGGCCCACCCCCGCGCGCCCCGAGGAGCCCCGCGTGTTCATGGACTGGATCAGGTTCCACAAGACCGACGAGGACGGCCGCCACTACTTCCAGGTCTACAGCGTCCCCCAGGCGTGGAATGCCGCCGCCCCGAAGGTCCCCGGCACCGGCCGGATCAGCGAAACCGCCGCCCGCACCTTCGCCAGCACCAGCCCGGCCGGGCATCAGTGGCGCACCCCCTGCTATTGCACTGACTGCACCATTGCCGCCAAGTCCGTTGGAAGCACAGCACCTTGACCGCCCAGGAGACCGTCATGCCGTCCCGGCACCGCGCCACCCCCGCCCGCATCCTCACCGCCGCCGCCGACCACATCGAGCGCGTCGGCCTGTATCAGGGTGACCACCTCTGGCAGCCCGGCCGGATGGGCAGCACTGCCCCGTGCAACCTGCTGCACGCATGGGGGCGCGGCGTGCGCGCCGCTCGCCCCCGCTGGTCCACGCGCGGCGAGGCGTGGGAGTTCTTCCAGCGGGCGCTGTTCGATTCCCTGGTGGTGCTCAGCAACCAGGCCAACGGCCGCCCCGTGTCGCCCGTCCGGTGGCGGAAATTGGGGCTGACCGAAGACGCCTACCGCCGCACACTCCTGTGGTGCTGGACCGACGCCCCCGGCCGGACCACCGCCGAGGCCGCCGCCCTGATCCGCTCCGCCGCAGCCCTCTACGGGGGTGACGCCGATCACATTGTCCCCGGTTGTCCCACCCTCCAGAACATGGTTTAATTAATGATGTCGGAAGGGGGAGGGCAACACCCCCGACCGACACCCCCCCGCCGGGGCCGACCGGCCCCGGCGGTACCTCTCACCAAAAGGCAGTACGACGATGACCACCAAGACCCAGGCCGGCGTCCAGACCGCTCCCGCCCCGTGGCCGACCATCACCACGGCAGAGCTCCTCGCGCACCCCGGCAACGTCCGCTCCGTCGAGGCCCCGGCCGATCTGCTGGCCGACGTGAGGGCCAACGGCGTCCAGGAGCCGCTGTACGTCGTGCGCACCAACGGCAACGTGCCGCAGATCATCGACGGGTTCCAGCGGCTTGCCGCCGCCGTCGACGCGGGGCTGGAGACCCTGCCGTTCACGCCCCGCCCGGTCATCCGGATCGACGCGCTAACCCCGCACCCGGAGAACGCCCGCGAGGACCTCGACATCAACGCGCGGTTCGTGGAGTCCTTCCGCGCCGAGGGCTGCCGCATCCCCGTCAAGATCCAGCGGCTTGAGGGCGGGATCATCCAGGTCAACGACGGTCACCGCCGCTACTTCGGTGCGCAGGACGCGGGCCTCACCCACCTGCCGTATGAGTGGGAGGACGACGACCGCGACGCCGCCGGGCAGTTCCTCGACATGATCACCACCTCTGAGCAGCGCAAGGGCCTGACCACGAAGGAGATGAACCAGGCCATGTTCAGCGCCGCCGAGGCGGGCGCACAGGTCGGCCGCATTGCCAAGGCGGCGGGGGTCAGGCAGAAGGACGTGCGCACTCTCGTCAAGGTCCGTAACGACGAGAAGCTCAGCGCCGCCATCAGCGCCGCGAGCGGCTACACGTGGACGTTTGAGAACATGGCCGCCCTCTCCGAGTTCGCCGACAACCCGGAGGCGCTCGCCGCGATCACCGAGGCCGCCGCCGCCAAGAACGCGGACGAGAGCAAGGTTCAGTGGGCCATCGAGGTCGAGCGGGTCAAGCGCGACAAGGCCGCCAAGGCGGCGGCCCACCGCGCGGAGCTGGAAGCCGCCGGGCAGAAGATCCGCGACATTGAGGAACTGTCCGAGCGGGCCGCGCGGGTGTCGCGGCTGAGCGGCGTCAGCGAGGAGGACCACAACGGGTGCAAGGGCCAGGTGTGGGTGTTCGATGACCGGCGCGGCGACCGGTACGAGCCCTACTGCACGGCCCCCGGACTGTACGGACACACCGCGCCCGAGAGTGCCAGGACCAGCGGGGTCGGCGGCGTGAGGACCGCCGCCCAGGTCGAGGCCGAGCGCGCCGCCCGCGCCGCCGTCAAGGCGGGCAATATCGACTGGGATGCCGCCGAGGTGATCCGCCGGAAGTGGCTCGCGGACCTGATCAAGTCGCGCACCCTCCCGAAGGCCAGCACCAACGCCCTGATCCGCCACGTCAACGAAGCGCTTCTCAGCGGCACGTGGGGAATCAGCGACGACCTGAACAAGGAGCCCACCACCGAGATCCTGGCCGCGTTCCTGGGGCTGAACGCCCAGCAGGCCAAGGACCGCAGCGCCTTCGCCCAGCACGCCGCCAAGGACCCGCGCCGGGCCCCTCAACTCCAGTTCGCGGCCATCGCCGCCGTCCGCGAGAAGTGCGCGAACCGGTCGGCATGGCGGACCGACAGCCAGCAGGCCCCGTGGACCCGGAAGCCCACCGCCGCATGGTTCCGCGTGCTGGAGTCCCTCGGGTACCAGCTGACGCCCATCGAGCGGTCCGTGGCCGACGAGACGCCGTACGACCCGGCGAAGAAGGAGCAGCCCCGCGCCTCCCTGCTCGGCGGAGGCGAGCAGGAGGCCGAGCCGGACGCCCAGCAGGACGACGACGAGCAGGGCGACGAGGAGCCGGAGGCCGAACCCGCCGAGGGCGACGACGGGCAGGCCGCCCCCGACGCCCAGCCGGAGCAGGCCGAGGAGAACCCGGAGGGCGAGCCCGAGCCGGAAGCCCCGGCCGAGGCCGAGGGCGAGCAGGCCGACGCGGAGCCGGAGGCCGAACACGCAGAGGGCGAGGGTGACGATGCGGAGCCGGAGCCGGAGGCCGAGGCCGAGTCGGACGCCCCGGCGGCCGAGGAGCCGACCGCCGAGACCGAAACCGCCTGATCCTCCCCACCGAACCGACGCCGGGGGCGGGAACCCGCCCCGCCCCCGGCCACCTCCCAGGAGCCCCACCGTGACCCGTGCAGTCCTCTCCGAGACCTACGCCGATGACCACTGCTGCGGATACGCCGCCGCGCCCGCCGAGCCCAACGCCAGCGTCGCCGCCGACCTCATGCAGGCCCGCGCCATCGCGGGAGGACTCGCGGAGTTCGGCATCGGGTCCGCCCGCTGGTCGGCCGCCTACGACCCCGAGGCCGCCGCCGTCGTCCTGCGCGTGGACACTCCGCGCGGGTTGTACGCGCTGGTCATCCCCGAGCCCGGCCAGCCGTTCCCCGTCCGCCACCACGGCGAGCGCATCGGGGCGCTGGACTCCCGCCGCACCTACGGCACCCCGGACAGCCTCACCGCCGTCCTGTTCGCCGCCTTTCTGCGGGACCGCGCCGCACTCGACATCCCCGGCCGAGACGTTTGCCCCACACCCCAAAACATGGTTTAATTAACGGTGTCGGAGGGGGAGGGCAACACCCCCTCCGACCCACGGGCCGCCAGCCGGCCCCGACCCGACCCCGGCCGCACGCGGAGGGCAACCCGCCCGGCCGGGGGACTCGATTCCTCTCACCAGCAGGAGCACCCCGATGACCAGCGCAGCCATGCGGTTTTCCGTTCCCGCCACCGCCCAGGCCCGCGTCCGCCAGCTTGTTGAGGCCACTAACGCCCGCGCCGCCGTCCATCGCCTCAGCCCGTACGCGCTCGACATCTCCGCCCCGTTCCTGGCCGACTACCGCGACGTTGACGGCCGCGTGATCGGCAAGCGCCCCACCGTCGCCGTGACGATCAGCGGCGACCTCCCCCGTCACCAGGGCTGGACCGTCATCGCCCGCCTTGACCACGACGAGGAGGGCGAGACGATCACCAGCCTGTTCCCGGGCCTGCCGGAGCGGGACGCCGAGGCCGCGCGCCAGCACCGTGCCGTCGAGAACTACTGCCAGGGGTGCGCTGTCTCCCGCCACCGCACCGCTACCTATCTCGCCCGCCACGAGAACGGCGAGATCAAGCAGCTGGGCACCACGTGCGTCGAGCCGTACACCGGCCTGCCGATCAAGGGGCTTGAGGCTCTGTGGCGACTCGGGGCGATCAAGGACTCCGATTGGGACGGCGACGAGGGCGGTGTCCCTGCCGATCTGCGGGTGCCGGTGGACGAGGTGCTCCGGGTGGCCGCCGCCGTCGTTGCCCAGGACGGCCGCTTCTACAGCCGCTCCGAGCAGTGGAAGAACCGCGTGCCCACCGCCGATTCGGTGGACGCCTACTTCTTCGACCGCAAGGCCCCGATGGAGTGGCGGGCCGGAATCGACGCCGAGCCCGACGCGGCCAGCATCGCCGCCGCCGTCCGGGCGTGGGCCCTCCAGGGGTACGGCAGCCTCTCCGAGTACCGCCACAAGGTGGGCCAGCTGGCCAAGGGCGAGACCGTCGCCCCCCGCCACCTGCCGACTCTGGTGTCCGCCATCGCCGGATGGCACCGCGACCAGGAGAAGGAGGCCATTGAGCGCGCCGCCCAGAACAGCAAGCCGCAGGGCACCAAGGGTGAGCGGCTCACCGTCCCCGCCACCGTGACCACCGTGATCGAGCTGGAGGAGCGGCACTACGGCTACCACGCCCAGCGCCGCAGGCTGGTCAAGTTCCAGGACCCGAGCGGCAACGTCTACGTCTGGTTCAGTAGCGCCGCCACCGTCCCGGACAAGGGCGACGAGGTCGAGCTGACCGGCACCGTCAAGGAGCACAGCACCTACGGCCAGACCGCCCAGACCGTGCTCACCCGGTGCCGCGTCACCGAGCGCGAGCCGGTCGCCGCCTAGGAAGGCAGGGCCGGGCGGAGACCACCGTCCGGCCCGCCCCCGGCCGCCGGTCGTGGGGGGGGGGGGGGGGGGGGGGGCCCCCCCCCCCCCCCCCCCCCCCCCCCCCCCCCCGCCGACGTACCTCCGGCCCCCTGGACCCGGACCCCGGACCCCCGGGGCTCCGGCTCAGACCTGCCGGTCCGCCTCCTGATCCGCCGCCACCTTGCGCTTCACCTCGGCCATGTCCAGCTTCCGGGCCTGACCGATCAGGTCCTCGAAAACGGCCTCGGGCAGCGCGCCCGCCTGCGAGAAGACGAGCACGCCCTCGCGGATGATCGCCAGCGTCGGGATCGACTGGATGCCGAACGCCGCGGCCAGCTCCTGCTGCGCCTCGGTGTCCACCTTGGCGAACACCAGATCCGGGTGGCGGTCGGCGGCCTTCTCGTACACCGGGGCGAACTGCCGGCACGGGCCGCACCAGCCCGCCCAGAAGTCGATGAAGACGAAGTCCTTGCCGTCCGGGCCCGGGACGATGTCGTCGAAGTTCTCCTTGGTCAGCTCGACCGTGCTGCTCATCTCGCGATTCCTGCCCTTCCGGAGGAGGCGGCTCAGGCCATGTGCCCGCGACAACGGCCCTGCTCCGCCCGCTATTCCTCGGGGCTCCGCGGGTTGGCCGAAAAAATCCCACCGACCGTTGAGCAGCCCGCCGCTCCCGTCCGTACTGGAGGGTGTCCGCATTCGCTATTCCACTGGGGGAGAACCATCATGCGCACACTCGGCAACGGGGGACGCATCGCCGTCCTCGCCGCCTCAGGCATCGCCACCGTCGCCCTGGTCGCGGGCTGCGGCTCCTCCGGCTCCGGGAGCAGCGGCTCCCCGGCACCCTCCGGCGGCGGCGCCACCGCCACCGCGCCCGCGACGCCCGGCGGCACCGCGAGCCCGAGCGCGCCGGCGAGCCCGGCCGCCGCCGGCCTGCAGACCGCGAACGACCCCAAGCTCGGCGCCATCGTCACCGACGGCAACGGCTTCACCCTGTACCGGTTCGACAAGGACACCGCCACACCCCCGATGTCCAACTGCAACGGCACCTGCGCCACGAACTGGCCGCCCGTCCCGGCCGACGGCTCGGCCACCGTCAAGGGCATCGACGGCAAGCTGGTCGGCAGCGTCACCCGGGCCGACGGCAGCAAGCAGCTCACCCTGAACGGCTGGCCGGCCTACCGCTACGCGCCCGACAAGAAGCCCGGCGACACCCTGGGCCAGGGCGTCGGCGGCACCTGGTTCGTGCTGACCCCGACCGGCGGCAAGGCGGGAGCGGCACCGGCCGCGCCCACCACCCCGAGCGGCGGGTACGGCGGCTACTGAGCCCGCTCTTTCGGATCACGGCGGGCAGTCGTGGCCGAATCGGACGTGGAAATCTCGACCCGGAGGTACGGGTGCGCAAGGATGGCGTCGTGACCGAGGAGCACCCCGGCGGTGGTGGCGCCGCACGCGGTACGGGCGCGCCCGACGAGGAGTTGATGCGCGCCCTGTACCAGGAGCACGCCGGACCGCTCCTCGGCTTCGTGCTCCACCTGGTAGCGGGGGACCGCCAGCGGGCCGAGGACGTCGTGCAGGAGACGCTCGTCCGGGCCTGGCGCAACATCCACCGGCTCGACCCGGGGGCCCGCTCGCTGCGGCCTTGGCTGGTCACGGTGGCGCGGCGGATCGTCATCGACGACCACCGCAGCAGCCGGGCCCGGCCGCACGAGGTGGACCCGTCGCCGCTGGAGCTGCTGCCCGCCGAGGACGAACTCGACCGGGCGCTCCGGCTGATGACGATCTCCGAGGCGCTGGGCGACCTGTCGGACGCCCACCGGGAGATCATCGTCGAGACGTACTTCAAGGGCCGCACCGTCAACGAGGCGGCCGCCGAACTCGACATCCCGGCCGGTACCGTGCGGTCCAGGGTGTTCTACGCACTGCGCTCGCTCAGGCTCGCGCTGGAGGAACGGGGAGTGACATCGTGACATCGTCCAAGCCCGGACCCGCCGGCCCCGAGCGCGACCACGGCGCGGCCGACGGGCAGGCGCCGACCGGCGGACACGGTCCGACCGGCGAGCACGTCGACGTCGGCGCGTACGTCCTCGGCCTGCTCGAACCCGCGGAGCGCGCCGCCTTCGAGAGCCATCTGGACGGCTGCCCGCAGTGCGCCCGGGAGGTGGCCGAACTCGGCTTCGTCGAACCGCTGTTGGCCGAATATTCGGCCTCCGCCGAGGCCGCCGGGATCGACCCGGCGGACCGGCCGCGCCCGAGCCCGAGACTGCTGGACCGGCTGGTCGGCGAGGTCGCCGCCGGCCGCCGGCGGGGCCGGGTGCGGCGGCTGGTGCTGGTCGCCGCGGCGGCCGTCCTGGTGGTGGCGGGCCCCGCGGTCACGGCCGCCGTGGTCACCGGTGACTCCGGCCCGGCGGCGGTCGCCGTCGCCCAGTTCAGCGCCACCGACCCCACCACCGGCGCCAGCGCCGTCATCGGTGTCGACGGCAGGGCCTGGGGGAGTCAGATCAGCCTCGAACTCTCCCACGTCCAGGGGCCGTTGACCTGCGACCTGGTCGCGGTCTCGCGGACCGGCGACCGCCAGACCGTCACCACCTGGGCCGTCCCCGCGGCCGGCTACGGCACCTCGGCCAAGCCGGGCTCGCTGCGCACCGGCGGCGGTGCGGCCCTTCAGCCCGGCGACATCGACCACTTCGAGGTCCGCACCCTGGACGGCGCCACCCTGCTGGTCTCCGTCCCCGCCCGCACCGTCTGAGCCACCCCGGCCGGATCACGCGGCCGGATCACGCGTTCGGATCACGTGGTCGGGCTCCCCGGTGCGCGGAGGGTCCGGCGGACGGCGTTGCGGAGCCAGTGGTGGGCCCGGTCGGCCGCGTGGCGGGGGTGCCAGGCCATGCCGACGGTCACCGGCGGCAGGGCCAGGGGGATGTCCAGGAGGTGCAGTCCGAGGTCGAGGGCGCCGCCGGTGAGCGGCGAGGGCGCGGCGCCGGGGAGCGCGGCAGGGACCAGGCAGACGATGTCGCTGCGGGCGGCGAGGGTCATGGCGGCCAGGTGGCTGGGCAGGACGATGCCGACCCGCCGTCGGAGGTTCTGCTCGGCCAGGGCGGTGTCGAGCGGCCCGGTGAACCGGCCGCGGCGGCTGACCGCGACGTGCTGGGCGGCGGCGAGCCGGGCCGGGGTTAGCGGCCCCTCGGTCAGCGGATGCCCGGGCCGGACGGCCGCCACCATCCGGAGGCTGACCAGCTCCTCGACCCTGGTCTCCGGGTCCACGTGGTCGATCGACCCGACCTCCAGGTCGATCCGGCCGTCGCGCAGGGCGGGTCCGGCCTCCAACTCCTCGGCCCGCAGTCGGAACGAGACCCCCGGCGCCTCCTGCTCGGCCAGGCGCAGCAGTCCGGGGGCCAGCGCCGCGCCGACCAGGTCGGCGGCCTGGAGGGTGAAGGTGCTGTCCAGGGTGGCCGGGTCCACGCCGGTATCGGGGCTGAGCAGCGCTCCGAGGCGCTGCACCACGGCCGCGGCCTCCTCGCGCAGGGCCAGCGCGCGAGGGGTGGGGACCATGGCCTGCCCGGCCCGGACCAGCAGCGGATCCTGCAGGGTGCGGCGCAGCCGGGCGAGCGTGCGGCTCATCGCGGCGGGCGAGGTGTGCAGGCGGGCGGCGGCCCGGGTGACGCTGTGCTCGGCCAGCAGGGCGTCCAAGGCGATGGCGAGATTGGCGTCGAGGGCCGGATCCGGGCTGTTCACCAGCATTATTCCGTTTCAGTCAATGATTCCGTGCCGAAGTTCCCATTGTGGCAGCACTCGCGTCCTCAGCAGGATGAGGGGCGTACCGACCGGCACGACCTGCGAGGTTTTCATGATCGTCATTACTGCTCCCACCGGGAACATCGGCCGTCCCCTGCTCTCCCGGCTCCTGGAGTCCGGCCCCGCCGCGGGCGAGGAACTGCGCGTGGTCGTGCGCGATCCCGCCCGGCTCCCGGAGGCGGCGCGCGGACGCGTCGAGGTGGTCGTGGGCTCGCACGGGGACGCCGAGGTCCTCGACCGGGCCTTCGAGGGGGCGGACGCCGTCTTCTGGCTCGTCCCCCCGGACGCGGCCCTGCCCCCGCGGGACGCGTTCAGCGGCTTCACCCGCCCCGCGGTGAAGGCGCTCGCCGCGCACGCTGTCGGCCGTGTCGTCGGCGTCTCCGCGCTCGGCCGCGGCACCCCGCTCGCCGACCGGGCCGGCCTGGTCGCCGCCTCCCTCGCCATGGACGACCTCCTCGCCGGAAGCGGCGCCGCCTACCGGGCCCTGGCCTGTCCGTCCTTCTTCGAGAACCTGCTGGAGGAGGCCGACTCGATCCGCGAGCAGGGCGTCTTCACCGACGTCGTCGACGCCGACCGCAGGGCCCCGCTCGTCGCCACCGCCGACATCGCGGCCGTCGCCGCCCGCCTGCTGCTGGACCGCTCGTGGACCGGTACCG
Organism: Kitasatospora sp. NPDC052868; assembly: GCF_044547105.1. Taxonomy (NCBI): domain Bacteria; kingdom Bacillati; phylum Actinomycetota; class Actinomycetes; order Kitasatosporales; family Streptomycetaceae; genus Kitasatospora; species Kitasatospora sp. NPDC052868. Next base: position 288,697 of record NZ_JBITZW010000010.1, read on the forward strand.
GCAGCGTCCCGGTCCTCGGCCCCCGGGACGTGTCCCCCAACGACCTGGCCCGCATCATGACCGAACAGCTCGGCCGCCCCGTCCGCTACGAGCGCCGGCCGTTCGACGAGCTGTCCGCCGCCCTCGTCGGCTACGGCCTCAACGAGGAGTTCGTCCAGGGCATCGTCGACATGAAGCGGGCCAAGGACCAGGGCCTGGACGCCGGAGTCACCCGCACCCCGGGCACCGCCTCCCCCACCGGCTTCGAGCAGTGGTGCGCGCAGACCCTCAAGCCCGCCGTCCGCTCCTGAAACCCACCACCCGTCGGACGTACTCCGGCCCGGACCAGGAGGCACCCTGATGCCCGCCGACCCGACCGAACCGCCGGTCACGGCGTTCATGCTCGTCAAGACCACACCCGAGTGGCTCGCCCTGACCGTCCCGCAGCGCGTGGAGGCCTTCACCACCCTGGTCCTGCCCGTGATCGAGGCCAGGACCACCGGCGTCCGGTCGCGCTTCTACGACACCGAGTTCTACTCCGCGCGCGTCACCGACGTCTGGGTGTGGGAGGCCGAGGACCACCGGGCCTACCGGCTCCTCATCGACGCGCTGCGCGAAACCCCCTTCTGGGACCGCTACTTCGAGGTCGTCGACCTCCTCGTCGGCACCGAGAACGGCTACGCCCGCACCTACGGCCTCGAACCCGTCGCCACCATCGCCACCTGACCGCACGCCCCTCCGGCCGCCCGCACGCCCCTCCGGCCGCCCGCACGCCCCTCCGGCCAGGACCGGCCGGAGGGGCGTGCGGGCGGCTCGCTCAGGCCCCGGCCCGCTCCCCGCGGGCGGTGCCCGAGGCGGCGGTGGCCGCGGTGGCGACACGGGTGAGGGCGCGGCCGCAGAGGCGGGCGAAGAGGTGCTGGCCGAGGGGGAGCAGCGGGCCGGCGAGGCGGGCGAACCAGCGGCCCGGCCGGCTGAAGGCGGTGACGCTGAACCAGACGGCCTTGTCGGGGCCCATCTCGACCAGGAAGGTCTCCTCGCCGAGGGCCAGGTGACCGGCCCGGGTGCCGTAGGTGAGGCCGTAGCGGTCGGGGCCGTCGGCGGTCCACAGCACCCGGCAGGGGGCGCCGACCCGGAGCGGGCCGAGTCCGATGGCGCACTCGACGGCCACTCCGGGAGCGGCCCGGTCGGCCTCGGGCGTGACCAGGACGCCGGTCGCGCGGTGCATCCGCCAGCCGAGGACGGCGGCGCCGGCGGCGTCCAGGGCGGCGCGGCCGTGGCCGATCAGGACGCGGTGGCGCAGGTGGTTGTACCCGGCCGGGAGGGGGCCGCCGGTACGGCTGGCGCCGAGCTCCGGGTAGTTGAGGTCCGGATAGTCGAGGTTCGGGTGGTCGAGGGCGGCCTGGTCGAGGTCCGGGCGGGCGGGGTCGTTCATCGGGGGGTCTCCTCGGTGGCGGCGCCGAGCCGGCGCCAGGCGAGCAGGGAGCAGAGGGCGAAGCCGAGCGCGTTGCCGACGCCGTGGGTGGCGGCCATCCAGCCCAGTGTGGGGTGGGGGATCCCGGACGCCTCGCCGAGGGCCCACCAGAGGGCGAGCAGCATGGTGGCGGCGAGCACCGCGGAGGACACCGCGAGCAGCGCGGCGGTGGTCCGGTCGGCGGTGCGGGCGCGGGGCCGGAGGTCGCGCCAGGTGAGCAGGCCGACCAGCCACATCCCGATGGTGAGCACGACGGCTCCGGCGAGCTCGGCCCAGTCGTCGACGAAGTAGCCGGCCAGCACCAGCAGGGTGCCGAGCGGCACGCTGAGGGCTGCGAACCGGGCGGCGGCGCTGGCGGTGGGGGCGGTCCGGCAGACCAGCCCGGCGACCAGCGCGGCGGTGAACCCGGCGAAGTGGAAGTGCGGCACGGTGAGCGCCAGGATGTCGAGGTCGAAGCCGAGCAGCCGGTGGCCGGAGCGCTCGGCGACCAGGGCGAGCCCGGCCACCGAGGGGGTGGCGAGGGCGGTCAGCACGGCGATCTCGCGCGGCGCGAGCGAGCGGGTTCGGCGCAGCCGCAGCGGTGCGTGGGCGGCGAGGGCGAGGGTGCCGAGCGCGTAGAGCGCGGCGCAGCCGGTGGCGAGGCCGCCGCGCGGCAGCCAGAGCGAGAGCGCGCCGGGTACGGCGGCGAGCGGCCAGTACCGGCGCACCCGGGCGAGTCCGGGCTCGTCGATCAGGGTGAGGCCGAGCGGGATCACGGCGCCCATGCCGAGCAGGACGATGAGGTTGACCAGCTCCGCGGTGCCTGGGCCCATGGCGGTCGCACCCCCTTCGTTGAACGCGTTCAAATTCTTACGGCGGTGACTCTACGCCCCAGGGTTGAACGCGTTCAACTCGGCCCGGACCCGTCAGCCCTGGTGTTCACGCTGGGTGCGGCGCACTCTGGAGGTGGTAACCGATGGAGGTGATCCGCCATGCAGACTCTGGTCGGTTGGCACATCGAGATGGAATTCCGCGAGGAGGGCGCGAGGACGGCCGCCGCGGCGATGCTCCGGCTCGGCGACGGTTCGGAGCTGCGCGCCCACGGCTACACCAGCCGCCATCCGTCCGACCCGGAACAGCTGAGGGTCGGCGAGGAGATCGCGGCCGCCCGCGCACTCAACGACCTGGCGTCGCAGCTGCTCACCAAGGCCCACGGCGAGATCCAGGCCGTCAGCCCGGTCCCGACCCACCCCCTGACCTGAGCTGATCCGGTCTGATCCGGTCTGATCCGACCGGATCTCCGGCGGAGGGAGCCGCGGATGCCGACCATTCCGCTGATCTGCCCGCGGTGCGGCCGCGAGCAGCAGGTCGTGCCGGGCGGCCCCGAGCGGGCCGTCAAGGTGGTGCACGCGGGAACCGGCCGCGAGGCGTGCGAGCCCGCCGACCTGGCGCGGGCGCCGGGGAGCGGCCTGCCCGGGAGCGGCGACCCGCCCGGGGACGGAGACGGCCCGCCGGAGGACGGCCAGGGCGGCGGGGCGGCCACGGGCTGACCCGGGCCTTCGCCGCCGCCCCGGTCGGAAGCCACCGCCCCCCGCCCGTCAGTTCGGGCAGTACGAGGCCGGCGGCTGCCACTCCGGGCCGATCAGCCGCTGTTCGAGCTCGGTGAGGGTGATCCGGATGCCGACCGTCCCGGCCAGGCCGAGCCGGAACCGGCTGCGGGCCAGGGCGATCAGCGCCGTCATGCCGTACTTGTTGAGCAACGAGGTGCGGTAGCGCGCCGTCGCGTCCGCGTCGCAGACCGCGGCACGGGCCGGGAGCTGGCGGCCGGTCGGGCGCCCGTGGGAGTCGCACGGGCCGACCAGCACCCGGGGGTGGCGGCGGATGCGCTCGGCCTCGCCCGAGTGGGTGGGCGTCCAGATGCCGAGCGCCGCACCGTCGGCGACCACCCAGATCTGCGAACGCACCCGGCCGCCGTCCTCGTCGAAGGTGGTGAGGAGGAGGTATCTGTGGTCGGCGAGCTGGTCGGTACGGTCGGGCACGATGTCCTCCCTTGCCGGGCGGGTACGCGGCCACCGGCCGACGCCTGGAAGGTCTGCCCCCGGCCGGGTGGGCGGTTCCATTCTGGTCCACCCCGGCCGCCGGATCGAGGGGGCGGAGCCGCCCGGGTGCGGTCCGGGCGGCGCGCACCGGGCGGATCGTGCGGGTCGGACCGAGCGCGCCTGGGGCCTGTGGGGCCGGAAACGGCGGGCGGCCCGCCCGGTGTCGAAACACCGGACGGGCCGCTCCGCACCCGCGCCGCCCGTCAGGGCCGCTCTTTCGGCCCGAGGGCCCGTCGGCTCAGTGCACCAGCACCGGCACGTCGTTGGCGCTGCCCGCGCCCTCGGAGGCGTCCGCGCCCTCGGCGCCGCTGCCGGGCCGGCCGGCGTTGATGAGGACGAAGGCGATCGCGGCCGCCGCCACCAGGATCCCGAACGACCACCAGATCGCGGTCGAGAAGCCGTGCACCATGCCCTGGAACTGCACCACCTTGGCCGCCTCCGGGCTGGTCGCGCCGCCGAGGTGGCCGGCGAGGTAGGTGGCCGTGGCACTGGCCGCGATGGTGTTCAGCAGCGCGGTGCCGATGGCGCCGCCGACCTGCTGCGAGGTGTTGACCATGGCGGACGCCACGCCCGCGTCGCGCGGCTGGACGCCGTGCGTGGCCAGGCTCATCGCGGGCATGAACGCGGTGCCCATGCCGAGGCCCATCAGGACCAGACCGGGCAGGATCAGCGCCGGGTAGGAGGTGTCCAGGTCGATCTGGGTGAGGATCAGCATGCCGAGCGAGGCGACCAGGAAGCCGGGCGCCATCAGGTAGCGCGCGGGGACCCGGGTCATCAGCCGGGCGCCGATCTGGGTCGAGCCGGTGATCATGCCCGCCACCATCGGCAGGAAGGCGACGCCGGTCAGCACCGGGCTGTAGTCGAGCACGATCTGCAGGTAGTAGGTCAGGAAGAGGAACAGGCCGAACATGCCGATCACGGCCAGGCCGAGCGACAGGTAGACCCCGCCGCGGTTGCGGTCCAGGACGACCCTCAGCGGCAGCAGCGGGGCCTTCACCACGCGCTCGACCACGAGGAAGGCGGTCAGCAGGATCGCGGCGGCGATGAACAGGCCGATGGTGATGCCGGAGCTCCAGCCGTCGGACTCGGCCCGGGTGAAGCCGTAGACCAGGGAGACCAGGCCGGTGGTGACCAGCAGCACGCCCGGGATGTCCAGCCGGTTGCGGTTGCGGCTCCCGGCGGGCTCGCGGATCACCATGACGGCGCCCATCGCCGCGGCCACGGCGAACGGGATGTTGACGAAGAAGGTCCAGCGCCAGTTCAGGTACTCGGTCAGCAGGCCGCCGAGGATCAGGCCGATCGCGCCGCCGCCGCCGGCGATGGCGCCGTAGATGCCGAACGCCTTGGCGCGCTCCTTGGCCTCGGTGAACATCACGGCGAGCAGCGAGAGCGCGGCCGGGGCGAGAAGGGCGCCGAAGACGCCCTGGAGGGCGCGCGCGCCGAGCAGCATCGCGGTGTTGGCGGCCGCGCCGCCGAGCGCGGAGGCCACGGCGAAGCCGGTCAGGCCCACCACGAAGGTCCGCTTGCGGCCCCACAGGTCGGCTATCCGGCCGCCGAACAGCAGCAGGCCGCCGAAGGCGAGCGCGTAGGCCGTGATGACCCACTGGCGGTTGCCGTCGGTGATGCCGAGGTCCTGCTGGGCGGACGGCAGGGCGATGTTCACGATGGTCGCGTCGAGCACGACCATCAGCTGGGCGAGACCGATGAAGATCAGCGCCTTCCAGCGCCTCGGATCGGGCTGGATGTCCGGCTGAGCGGCGGTTTTGGGCATGGGGGTACTCACTTCACGGTGCGTTGCGGGTGAATCCGGGCTGTCGGTGTGCGGAACGCGGTGGCGGATCAGTGGTGCGGCTGGAAGTCCTCGAAGGTCGCGGCCCGGCCGGGCAGGGTGGAACGGGCGGGCGCCCGCAGGCCGTCCAGGAACAGCTGCAGGTGCCGGTGGACGAAGCCGTCGAGCAGTTCGCAGGAGGTGCCCGGCAGGGGTCGGGTGAGCTGGCTGATCGCGACGAACAGATCGCCGTGATCGACGTCCGCCCGCAGCTCGCCGGCCTCCCGTGCGCGCTCCATCAGACCGCCGACGGCGGTCGCCAGACGCTCACGGGCCTCCATCAGGGCCGGGTCGAACGGGTCGACGTGGTTGGAGAAGATCGGGCACAGCGCGCCGACCTGCTCCTCGACCGCCGCATGGGCGAACCGCTGCAGCGCGTCGAACGGGCCGACGCCCTCGCTGGTCGCCGCCTCGGCGGCCGCCAGGATGCGGTTCTTGACGAGCAGCGCCACCTCCCGGATCAGCGCGGAGCGATCCGGGAAGTTCCGGTAGAGCGTGGCGTTGCCGACACCGGCCCGCTTGGCGATCTCGTCCAGCGGCGCGTCGGCGCCGTGCTCGACGAAGGCCTCCCGGGCCGCCAGGATGATCCGCTCACGGTTGCGGGTCGCGTCCGCGCGCAGTCTGGGTGCGCGGACAGGGTCCGTGGTGCGGGCCGGCTCGGCGGCGGCGGTCCTGCTCACTTCGTGCTCCTCCCACGATACCGGGGAAATCTTCCCCGTTTCGACGTACGAAGGAGCAAACGGGGAATCCGTCCCCGGAAATTTCACCCTGGAGTGTGACCTGCGTCACATTTGGAATGAGGCCCCCCGGGTGCGGGCGGGCGGGGTCAGACCAGGGCCGGCCGGTGCAGCGGGATCTCGAAGTGGACGGTGGCGACGCCCGGGCCGTGCTCCCCGGTGGGGCGGGCGTCGTGGACCTCCTCGGCGAGGCTGCGCCAGAACGGCTCGGCGCCCGGGATGTCCGCGTTGGTGTGCAGGTAGACGCACCGGTACCCGCCCTCGGCGGCCGCGAACGCGCAGGCCCGGCGGACCAGCTCGCGGGCCAGGCCGTGCCGGCGGTGCTCGGCCCGGACGTAGACCCGGACGAGCTGGGCGGTCGTCCCGCCGGGGTAGCGCTCGGCGACCTCGCGCGGGTGCGGCGGGTGGGCGGGCCCGGTGGAGTGCAGGGCGGTGGTGGCGACCACCTCGCCTTGGCGGACGGCGACCAGCAGGGTGTGCCGGGGGTGGTCGAGGTAGTGGCCCTGGAGGTCGACGACGTCGGCGTGCCACTCGGGGACGTAGCCGTAGCCGAACTCGCGGTAGAGGGTGTCGAGGATCAGTCGGCGGGCGCCCGGTACGTCCTTGGGCCTGGCGTGCCGGACGGTGTAGGCGGTCTGACGGTCCATCGGCTGCCTCCGGAGCTGCGGCGGGGGTGGGCGGCTGCGAGCCTACATGAAAACGACTTTCATCTGTCGACCCGTCGGCAGGCGTGTTGAAAATGAAAACGGATGCCGTTAAGTTTCTCCCCCAGGCGGTCCGGAGCGGTCCGCCGCACTCCGTCGAGAGGGACGTCCGTGGCGCATCTGCTGGTGATCGAGAGCTGGGTCGGCTCCATGAGCAGACTGCTGCCCAGGGCGCTGGGGGAGGGCGGGCACCGCTTCACCTTCCTCACCCGCGACCTGCACCACTACCTGCGGGCGGCCCCGGGCGACGGGCCGCACCCGCTGCTGGCCGCCGGGAACATCCTCACCGCCGACACCAACGACCCCGCCGCGCTGCTCCCGTACGCCGAACGGCTGCACGCGGTGCTCGGCTTCGACGGGGTGCTCTCCTCCTGCGACTACTACCTGCCGCTGGTCGCCCGGACGGCCCGCCGGGTCGGCCTGCCGGGGCCGGCACCGGACGCCGTCGAGGCCGCCTGCCGCAAGGACCTCACCCGCCGCGCGCTCGCCGAGGCGGGCGTGCCCGGGCCCTCCTACGCGCTCTGCGACGACCCGGGCCAGGCGCTCGCCGCCGCCCGGGCGATCGGCTACCCGCTGGTGGTCAAACCGGTCGACCTGTGCGCCGGGATGTTCGTCCGCGAGGTGCTCGACGAGCGCGAGCTCACCGCCGCCCTGCGCGCCATGGAGGCCTTCCCGGTCAACGCGCGCGGCCAGCGGCGGGCCCCCGTCGTCCTGCTGGAGGAGCTGCTGACCGGTCCCGAGGTCAGCGTCGAGACGGTCTCCTTCGACGGCTCCGCGCACGTCGTCGGCATCACCGACAAGAGCGTCGGCGGCGCGCCCTCCTTCATCGAGACCGGCCACATGTTCCCCGCCGCGCTCGACCCCGCCGACGCCGGGGCCGCCGTCGCCACCGCCGTCGCCGCACTGGCCGCGCTCGGACTGGACCAGGTCGTCGCCCACACCGAGATCAAGCTCACCCCCGCCGGCCCCCGGGTGGTCGAGGTCAACCCGCGCCCGGCCGGCAACCGGATCACCGAACTCGTCCGACGGGTCACCGGCGTCGACCTCGCCGCCGCCTGCGTGGACGTCGCCCTCGGCCGGCGCCCCGACCTCACCGTCCACCGCACCGGCGTCGCCAGCGCGGCGATCGCCTTCCTGCTGCCGGAGCGGACCGGTCTGCTGGAGGGCTTCGACGGCGAGCCCGCCGTCCGGCGCGACGAGGCGGTCGTCGAGCTGTCCCTCGCCGGTCCCGGCCGCGACATCCGGCCCGCCACCAGCAACAACGAGTACCTCGGACACGTGATGACCGCCGACACCGAGGGGCTCGGCGCCCGCCGCACCGCCGAGCGGCTGCTGACCGGCCTGCGGCCGCGCCTGCGCCCCGCCGCCGCCCAGGCGGTGCCCGCATGACGGCCACCGCCCTGGACGGCGCCACCGCGCTGTCGACGCTCACCGACCAGGCCCGCGCCGGGCGGTACGGACCGGACCCGGCCGACCAGCACATCGCCCTCGCCTTCGCCACCAGCCAGGCCGTCCGGCACACCGGCCGCGCCCGCGGCTACCGCAACGAGGTGCTCAGCCTGCGCCTCGGCGCCGCCGTCGGCTCCTGCGCCGTGGAGCCCGGCGAACTGCCCGCCGACGCGCTCACCGACTGCGTCGGCGCGAGCGTCGCCGCACTGCTCGACCACCCGCTCACCGCCGTCCGGGTCGCCGCCCTCGACGCCTACCTGATGCACTGCCGGCCGCACACCCGCGCCGCGGGGGCCCGCCCGGTCACCCTGCCGGCCGGCGGCTCGCTGGCGAAGTCCCGCGCCCGCGCCCGGGCCGTCACCGGCCTGCTCCCGGCCGCGGGGGTGCGCCGCGCCCTCGTCGTCGGCGTCGTCAACTCGCTGCTGGAACAGCTGCGTTCGCGCGGCATCGACTACCTCCCGTGCGACCTCAAGGGCGGCACCACCGAGTGGGGCGAGCCGGTGCGCACCGACGCCCTCGCCCACCTCGACGACTGCGACGCCGTCCTCGCCTCCGGGATGACCCTCGGCAACGGCACGCTCGACCCGCTGCTCGCCCACGCCCGGGACACCGGCAAACCGCTGGTGCTGTTCGCCCAGACCGGCAGCGCCGTGCTGCCCCGACTGCTCGGCGAGGGTGCCACCGCCGTCAGCGCCGAGCCGTACCCCTTCTTCTGGCTCGACGGCGGACCAACCGTCCTCCACCTGTACGGCGGCGACACCCGGTGACCGCGCTGCTCACCCCGGCCGGCCTCGGCAACCCCGAGCTGCTGAGCCTGCTCGGCCGCACCCCGCTGGCCCGCATCCGCACCCCGCTGCCCCACCCGCACCCAGGCTTCTGGGCCAAACTGGAGGGGCTCGGCGCCGGCGGCATGAAGGCCCGCTCCGCCGTCGCCATGCTCCGCGGCGCCCACGCCCGCGGCGAACTCCGGCCCGGCGCCACCGTGGTGGAGTCCACCTCCGGCACCCTCGGAATCGGCCTCGCCTTCGCCGGCCAGGCCCTCGGCCACCCCGTCGTGCTGGTCGGCGACGCCGAACTCGAACCGTCCATGCGCCAGTTGCTGTACTCCTACGGCGCCCGGCTGGAGATCGTCGGGCAACCCGCCCGCCAGGGCGGCTGGCAGGCGGCCCGACTCGCCCGGCTGCGCGCCGTGCTGGCCGAACTCCCCGGCGCCTACTGGCCCGACCAGTACAACAACCCCGACAACGCGGCCGGCTACCACGCGATGGCCCAGGAGATCGCCGCCGAACTCGACCACCTGGACGTGCTGGTGTGCAGCGTCGGCACCGGCGGCCACAGTGCCGGGCTCGCCGAACCGCTGCGCCGCCGCTGGCCGGGCCTGCGGATCATCGGCGTCGACTCCGTCGGCTCCGCCATCTTCGGCCAACCCGCCCGCCCCCGGCTGATGCGCGGCCTCGGCAGTTCCATCCACCCGCGCAACGTCGCCCACCACGTCTTCGACGAGATCCACTGGGTCGGCCCCGCCGAGGCGGTCGACGCCTGCCGGCGGCTCGCCCGCGGCAGCTTCGTCAGCGGAGGCTGGAGCACCGGAGCCGTCGCCCTGGTCGCCGCCTGGGCCGCCCGGGTGCACCCCGGCGCGGCCGTCGCCACCGTCTTCCCCGACGGCCCGCACCGCTACCTCGGCACCGTCTACGACGACGCGTTCTGCCACCGCCACGGGCTGGAGCCCGCACCCGCCGCGCCCCGCCCGATCGAGATCCCGCACCCGGCCGCCGTCGAGGTCGCCGGCTGGGCCCGCTGGCGCACCGACCGCCCGGAGGAACGCCGATGAGGATCGCCGTCCACACCGTACGGCTGCGGCTCGCCCGGCCGCTGCGGATCTCCCGCTCGGTCACCACCGAGCGCGACGCCGTCCGGCTCGCCGTCTCGCACGGCGGCCTCACCGGCCACGGCGAGGCCGTCAGCAGCGCCTACCTCCAGCTGCCCACCGACCGCATCCTGCGCGAACTCGAAGCCCTGCGGCCCGGGTTGGAGCGGCTCCCCGACCCGGAGTGCGCCCTCGCCGAACTCCAGCGCGGAGCGGCGCAGTTCAAGGAACCGGCAGCCGGAGTGCTGGCCGCCGTCGACGCCGCACTGGTCGACCTGGTCGGCAAGCGGGCCGGCGCACCCGTCCACCAACTCCTCGGCCGGCTCGCCCCGGTGGCCGCCCCCACCGCCCGCACCATCGGCATCGAGGAGCCCGCCCGCGCCGCCGTCCAGGCCGCCCGGCTCGACGCCGCCGGCTTCACCGTGCTCAAGATCAAGGCCGGCTCCGCGGACCCGGCCGAGGACCTCGCCCGGGTCCGCGCCGTGGCCGAGGCCGCGCCGCAGGCCCGCCTGCTGCTCGACCCCAACGGCGCCTGGAGCCCGTCCACCGCCCGCCGGCTCCTGCCCGCCTTCGCCGCCCTGGGCGTCGAGGCGGTCGAGCAGCCGATCGCCCCCGGCCGGCCCGAGGAGCTCGCCGCCCTCGCCGCGCACTCCCCGCTGCCGATCATCGCCGACGAGGACGCCGTCGGCTACGAGGACGCCGTCCGGCTGGCCGGCCGGGTCCACGGCGTCAACATCAAACTCGCCAAGTGCGGCGGCGTCCACCAGGCGCTGCGCATCCACGCCGCCCTCCAGGGCAGCGGCACCGAGCTGATGCTCGGCTGCCTGGCCGCCAGCTCGCTGGGCATCGCCCCCGCCGTCCACCTCGCCGACCGCGCCCGCTGGGTCGACCTCGACGGCCACCTGCTGCTCGCCCACGACCCCTGGCAGGGCATCGGCGGCGCCGACGGGACGGTCCGCACCCCCGACCGGGCCGGCCTCGGCGTGCTGCCCGTCCGCACCCCCGACCAGGCGGCCGGCCGGTGAGGATACTGCGCGCCGTACGGACCTTCCCGCTGCCCGTACGGCTGCTGCTGGTCAACCAGCTCGGCGTCAACACCGGCTTCTACCTGCTCATCCCGTACCTCGCCGGCCACCTCGGCCAGGACCTCGGGCTCTCCGCCCTCGCCGTCGGCGCCGTCCTCGGCGTGCGCAACCTCAGCCAGCAGGGCCTGTTCATCATCGGCGGCTCGGCCGCCGACCGGCTCGGCGCCCGCCGCGTCATCATCGCCGGCTGCGCCCTGCGCACCGCGGGCTTCGGCCTGTTCGCGCTCGGCGACTCGCTCGCCGTGCTGCTCGCCGCCTCGGTGCTCAGCGGCCTGGCCGGCGCCCTGTTCAACCCGGCCGTCCGCACCTACGTCGCGCACGAGGCGGGGGAGCGCAAGGCCGAGGCGTTCGCGCTGTTCAACGTGTTCGCGACCACCGGCGCGCTGGCCGGCCCGCTGCTCGGCACCCTCCTGCTGCTGGTCGACTTCCGGGCCGCGGCGCTGACCGCCGCCGGGATCTTCGCCCTGCTCACCGCGGCGCAGGCCCTCGCCCTGCCCGCCCGGGACGTCCCGCCGCCCGAGCGCGGCCTGCTCGCCGACTGGCGCGAGGTCGCCGCCGACCGGCGCTTCCTGGCCTTCGCCGTCGCCATGGTCGGCCTGTTCGGCATGGAGAGCCAGCTCTACCTGCTGCTGCCCGACGCCGCCCGCCGCGCCACCGGCTGGGAGGGCGCCGTCAGCCTGGTCTTCCTCACCAGCACCCTCGCCAACCTCACCCTCCAACTGCGCATCACCACCAGGCTCCAACAGCGCGCCGCCCCCGGCCGCTGGATCCCGCTCGGGCTCGCGCTGGCGGCCACCGGCTTCCTGCTCCCGCTCGCCGCGCCCGGCCTGCCCGGCGTCCTCGGCGGCGTCCTGCTGCTCCAGCTCGGCCTGATGACCGCCCAGCCCTTCGTGCTGGAACTCATCCCCGCCTTCGGCCGCGACGGCCTCACCGGCACCTACTACGGCCTCTACTACGTCGTCTCCGGCGTCGCCGCCGCCCTCGGCAACACGGCGGTCGGGCGGGCCATGGACGGCGCCGCCGCCGCGCCCTGGCTGCTCTGCTGCGGCCTCGGCCTGGCCTCCGCCGCCGCCCTCACCCGCCTGCACCGCACCGGACGACTCCCCACCCCCGCCCGCCCACTCCCCAGCGAGGCCCGATGAACGGCCGCAACCTGCTCACCGACAACCCCGAACTCTACGAACTGCGTTTCCCCGACCCGGGGTTCCGGGCCGCCCGGTGGGCCGAGTCGGTGCTGCGCGAGTACCGCGCCGGAGCCGAGGTGCTCGACCTCGGCTGCGGCACCGGCCGCGACGCACAGTGGCTGCACCGGGCCGCCGGGCGCACGGTCACCGGCCTGGACAGCTCCGAGGCGATGATCCGGCACGCCCGCACCCGCCACCCCGGGCCCGACTACCACGTCGGCGACATGCGGAGCCTGCGGCCCGGCCGGCGCTTCCACGCGGCGCTGTGCCTGGACAGCGCACTGCTCTACTGCCACACCAACGAGGACCTGGACGCCCTGCTCGGCGGCCTGCGCCGCCGGCTGCACCCCGGCGGGCTGCTGATCGCCGAGATGCGCAACGGCGCCTTCTTCCTCGGCCGCACCGAACTCCTCGACGCCCCGCGCACCGACACCCTCACCCACGACGGCGTCACCCACACCTCGCACACCACCCTGCGGATCGACCACGCGGCCCAACTCCTGCGCCGCACCCGGATCTGGACCGACGACGCCGGCGGCGAGCCGGTCACCCAGCACTCCGCCTGGCGGCTGCTCCTCCCACAGGAGCTGCGGTACGTGCTCGCCGCCAACGGCTTCTCCGTCCTTGACCTCTACGACCGCCCCGGACCGCGCACCGACCCGCCCTGGGCGGAGGGCGACCGGCCCGCCGACACCGCCGAGGCGGACCGGATCCACCTGGTCGCCCGACTCGATCCACATGTGAGAAAAGGCAGTTGAGAATGACCAACGCACTTGCGCGCCGCACCCTGCTCACCGCCGGCGCCGCCCTGGGCCTCGCGGCCTGCACCTCCCGCACCGCCGCCACCGGCACCGATGCCGCCACCGGCGCCGAGGCCGCCGCCACCACTGCCGCCACCCCGCGCGGCGGCGGCCGGCTGCGCGCCGTCTTCGCCGGCGGCGGCGCGGGCGAGACCCTCGACCCGCACCTCACCAACCTCTTCGCCGACGCGGCCCGCGCCAAGGCCCTCTACGACAAGCTCGCCGACGCCGGCGCCGACCTCGCCGCCCGCCCCCGGCTGGCGAGCGGCTGGGAGCCCAACGCCACCCTCGACACCTGGACGGTCCGGCTGCGCAAGGCCGCCTTCCACGACGGCCGGCCCGTCACCGCCGCCGACGTGCTCTACAGCTACCGGCGGATAGCCGACCCCGGGCGGGCGTTTCGCGCCCGCGCCTCGCTCGAACCGATCGACCTCGCCGCCAGCCGCGCCGTGGACACGGCCACCGTGGAGTTCCGACTGAAGCGGCCCTACGCCGAATTCCCCAACGTGCTGGCCGCGTTCGGCGCCTACATCGTCCCCGAGGGCGCCGAGGACTTCACCCGGCCGGTCGGCTCCGGACCGTTCGCCTTCGTCTCCTTCACCCCCGGATCCGCCCTGCTCGTGCGGCGCAACCCCGGCTACTGGGACGGCGCCCCGCACCTGGACGAGCTGGAGATCCTGGTCGCCAACGAGGAGTCGGCCCGCATCAACGCCCTCATCGGCGGACAGGCCGAGTACGCCCACGAGTTGGCCCCCGCCACCGCCCGCACCCACGAACGCGGCGGCCGGATCGGCATCGTCCGGCTGCGCAACAGCGCCATGCAGGGCTTCGTGATGAAGACCGACCGGCCGCCGTTCGACGACCCTCGGGTCCGCCGGGCGTTCTTCCTGATCGCCGACCGCAGGGAGCTGGTCGACGGCGCCCTCTCCGGGGCGGGCGAGATCGGCAACGACGTCTTCGGCAAGGGCGCCCAGTACTACCCGGCCGACCTGCCGCAGCGCACCCAGGACCTCGACCGGGCCCGCGCCCTGCTGCGCGAGGCCGGCGCGGAGGGCCTCAAGGTCACCCTGGACACCTCGCCCGTCGCCGCCGGGTTCGTCGAGGCGGCAGGCATCCTCAGGGAGCAGGCGGCCCGGGCGGGCGTCACGGTCGAGGTGAGGGTCGGCAGCAAGGACACCTACTGGAAGGACATCCTGGACGGCGGGGTGCTCGCCTCCTACCGCTCCGGGGCGCTGCCCGTCGAGTCGCACCTCTCCCAGCGGCTGCTCTCCAACTCCACCACCAACGCCACCCATTGGCGCCACCCCGAGTTCGACGAGCTGTACACCAGGGCGCAGTCCACCGCCGACCAGGCCGCCCGCGCCGCGCTCTACGAGCAGATGCAGCGCCGGCTCCACGACGAGGGCGGCTTCCTGATCTGGGGCTTCGCGGACTGGATCCTCGGCACCTCCCGGCGGCTGCACGGCGTGGCCGCCGACGCACCCGCCAACACCCTGGACTGGGCGCGCTTCGACAAGGTCTGGCTGGCATGAGCCCGTTGCGCGGCTGGGCCGGGCGCCGGCTGCTGCTCGGCGCCGCACAGGTGGCGGCGGTACCGGTGCTGGTCTTCGTCCTCACCGAGGCGCTGCCCGGCGACGCCGCCGTGGCCCTCGCCGGGGACGACCCCGACCCGGTGCGGATCGCCGCGCTCCGCGCCGAGCTGCGGCTGGACCGGTCGGCCGTCGAACGGTTCGCCGACTGGGCGGGGGAGTTGGCGCACGGCGGGCTCGGCCGCTCGCTGGTCAGCGGACGGCCGGTGGCGGACCTCCTGGCGGAGGGCTTCGGGCCGACCGCCCTGCTGGCCGCCCTGGTACTGGCCCTGCTGGTGCCGTCGGCGGTAGGCCTCGGGATGCTCGCCGCCCGCCGCGAGGGCGGTCCGCTGGACCGCGCGATCAGCGCGCTCACCCTGGCGGTCTACGCCGTACCGGAGTTCGCCCTCGGGGTGCTGCTGACCGCGGTGTTCGCCCTGCGGCTGGGCTGGCTGCCGCCGACCGCCGTCGGCGGGGTGTGGCGGCAGCCGGCCGTCCTGGTCCTGCCGGTGCTGGTGCTGCTGGCCCGCCCGGTCTGCAGCGTCGCCCGGCTGGTCCGGGCCGGTCTGGTCGAGGCGCTGGCCGCGCCCTACGCCGTGCACGCCCGGCGCTGCGGCGTCCCGCCCGCCCGGGTCCGCTGGACCCACGCCCTGCCCAACGCCCTGGCCCCGGCCGCCCAGCAGCTCGCCCGCACCGCCGACTGGCTGCTCTGCGGGGTCGTGGTGGCCGAGGCCCTGTTCGTCCTGCCCGGCCTCGGGACGCTGCTGCTCGACGCCGTCGCGGCCCGCGACCTGCCGGTGGTGCAGGGGCTGGCGGTGCTGTTCGGCGCGGTGACGGTCGTGGTGAACCTGGCCGCCGACCTGCTGGCCCGCCGACTCGCACCCCGGACGGAGGTGCCGGTGTGAGGCGGTACGGGCTCGGGGCGGCGCTGGTCGCCGTCCCGCTGCTGCTGGCCCTGCTCGGGCCGCTGCTCGCCGGGCCGCCCGGCCAGCACGGCGTCTCCTTCGCGTCCGGCGGCGGCCTCGGCCTGGGCACCGACTTCACCGGCCGCGAGGTGTGGCGCCAAGTCCTGCTCGGCGGGCGGTCGGTGGTCCTGGTGGCCGTCGCCGCGACGGCCCTCGGCTACGCGCTGGCGGTGCCGCTCGCGCTGGCGGCCGCGCTCACCGGCCGCGCCTGGCTGGAGGAGCTGCTGCTGCGGCCACTGGACGTGCTGATCGCGGTGCCCTCGCTGCTGCTCGTCCTGCTGGTCGCCACCGCCGTGAGCCCGGGCCCGGCCGGGCTGGCCGCCCTGGTCGCGCTCGCCGCCGCCCCGGACGCCGCCCGGGTGGCCCACGCGGCGGGCGTCGAGGCAGCCGCCCGCCCGGTGGTGGAGGCGCTGCGGCTGCACGGCGAGTCCTGGCACCGGATCGCCTTCGGCCAGGTCGCCCGCTCGATCCGCCGCACCCTGGCCGCCGACGCGGGCACCCGCCTGGTCGGCGCGCTCCACCTGGTCGGCACGGCCGCCTTCCTCGGCGTCGGCGTCCGACCCGACGCCGCCGACTGGGCCGTGATGGTCGACCGCAACCGGCCCGGCCTCCTGCTCCAGCCGTGGGCCGTCCTCGTCCCCGCCCTGCTGATCGCCGGCCTCGCCACCGGTACCAACCTGCTGTTCGACACGGCGCTCCAGCGCCGGCGCCACCGGGTCCGCCCCGGCCGGAAGGAGCCCAGGCGATGACCGCCGCCCTCGCCACCGTGGACGGCCTGCGGGTCGAGGTCGACGGACGCGTGCTGGTGCACGACGTCGGCCTGCGGGTCCGCCCCGGCCGGGTCACGGCCCTGGTCGGGCCGTCCGGCAGCGGCAAGACCACCACCGCCCTGGCGCTGCTCGGCGAGTACCCGCCCGGCGCGTCGGTGGGCGGCACGGTGGCGGCCCCCGCCGGTCCGATCGGCTACCTCCCGCAGCACCCCGCCACCGTCCTCAACCCGGCCCGCCGGGTCGGCGTCCTGCTGCGCGACATCGCCCGCCGCACGGGCGGCGGGGCGCCCGCCGTCCGCGAGGCCCTGCGGCAGGCCCGGCTGGCCGATGTCGAAGGGGTGCTGAGGCGCTTCCCGCACCAGCTCTCCGGCGGCCAGCAGCAGCGGGTGGTGCTCGCCCAGGCGCTGCTGCTCGGCGCCCGTATCGTCATCGCCGACGAGCCCACCACCGGTCAGGACCCGCTCACCCGACAGCGCCTCACCGCCCTCCTCGGTGAGCTCGCCGCCGACGGCATCGGCATCGTGCTGCTCAGCCACGACCTGGACGTGGTCCGGGAGTTGGCCGACGAGGTGGTCGTCCTCGCGGCCGGCCGCACGGTGCGCACCGGCCCGCCGGCCTCGGTACTGGCCGCGCCCGGACCACCCCCGGAGCGGTCGGCCTGGCCGGCCCCCGATGGACGCCGCCCACCGCGCGGCGCCGTCCGCCTCGCCGTCGACGGCCTCACCGCGCGCCACGCCGGGGGCGCGGCCGTGCTGCACGACGTCCGGCTGGAGCTGCGGGCGGGGGAGTGCCTGGCGCTGGTCGGGCCGTCCGGCAGCGGCAAGACCACGCTGGGCCGGTGCCTCGCCGGACTGCACCCGCGCCACGAGGGCGCCGTCCGCCTCGACGGCGAACCGCTGCCGCGCAGCGTCCGCCGACGCGACCGCCGCCAACTCGCGGCCGTGCAGTACGTGTTCCAGGACGCCCGGGCCGCCTTCGCGGACCACCGGCCGATCGTCGAACAGGTCGCCCGGGCCGCCGTCCGGCTGCGCGGTCTGCCCCGGCGGGCGGCCGCCGACGAGGCCGCGGAGCTGCTCGCCGCGCTCGGACTCGACACCGCCAAGGCGGCCCGGCGCCCCGGCGCCCTCTCCGGCGGCGAGCTGCAACGGGCCGCCCTCGCCCGGGCGTTGATCGTCCGCCCGGCCGTCCTGGTCTGCGACGAGATCACCTCCGGGCTGGACGCCGCCACCCGTACGGCGGTCCTCGACCGGCTCGCCGCCCTGCGCGGGCGAACCGGCCCGGCGCTGCTGCTGATCACCCACGACCTCACCGCCGCGAACGCCCTCGCGGACGCCGTCGCCGTCCTGGCCGACGGCCGACTGACCGGGGGCTGACCGGCCCGCGACTCTTTCGCGGCCCCCGGTACCGGTTCCGAGAGCCTGCGCAGAGCCCCCGCGCGGCGACCCGACGGCCCCGGGCGCCCGCGCCCGCGGGTCGGGCGCCGTGCCGCACCCGGGCCCGAGCAGTACCCGCCGGGCGCGCGCTGATCCGACGGGAACCGTCGGACACGGCCTAGGCTGAGGGCGCCCGGGCGGCCGGCAGGCCGTGGGAGTCGGGACGGGCCCGGCGGCCGGGCGGTCAAGGAGGTTCGCGATGAGCAGCGGCGAGACCGCCAGGGTGCGCTGCGTGGCGGCCGTTCCGTGCTGGGTGAGCCTGATGGCCCGGGATCTGGACGCGGCCAAGGCGTTCTACGGCCCGCTGCTCGGCTGGGAGTTCGAGCCCGGGCCGGACCGCTTCGGCCCGTACGTGCACGCGGTGACCGGTGGCGAGGCGGTGGCCGGGCTCGGGGTGGCCGGCGCCGGTCTCACCCTGCCCGTGGCGTGGACCAGCTACTTCGGCACCGAGAGCGCGGACGCGGCCGCCGACGCCGTGCGCGAGCGCGGTGCCACGCTGGCCGTGGGCCCGCTGGCCTTCGACGCGGGGCGGATGGCGTTCGCCGCCGACCCGGCGGGGGCGGTGTTCGGGATCTGGGAGGGGCCGCTGGGCCGGGCCCGGCGCCTGGACCTGCCCGGAGCGCCGGTCTGGATCGAGCTGCGCACGCCCGACCCGTTCGCGGCGGCGCTCTTCTACGGCGAGGTGTTCCGCTGGGACGGCCGGGACCCGGAGCGCTTCGAGGTGCGCTGGGAGCACGACCGGGTGGTGCTGCGGGCCGAGGGGCACAGCGTTGCCGCCCTCGCCCGGGAGCAGGCTGGCGGCCCGCAGGGGCTGCCGCCGCACTGGGAGGTGTCCTTCGCCGTCCCGGACACCGACGCGGCGCTGGCCCGGGCCGAGGAGCTCGGCGGCTCGGCGGTCGGTGCGGCCTTCGACTCCCCGTACGGGCGGGTGGCCCGCCTCCAGGACCCGGAGGGCGGGCGCTTCGCGGTGCTCGGCCCCAAGGCCTGATACCCCGGCCTGACGCCAAGGTCCGAAGCCCAGGGCTCGGCCCGATCGGCCCGGCCGGCCTCAGCTCCCGGGCCCCGCCGGTTCCGCCGCCGCCCGCTCCGCCCGCAGCCGTTCGCCGAGCGCGGCCCGGGCGGCGGCGGGCAGCGCCTTGCGGGCGGCCGGGAACAGCGCCTTCTCCTCCGCCGTGAGGTGCCGCCGGACGGTCTCGGCCAGCCCCTGGACCAGCGTGTCGAAGGCCGGGTCGTTCGCTGCCAGGCCCTGCAGGTCGGAGAGGTACTGGCCGATCGCGAGGTGCTCGTGGATGCTCGCGAACACCAGCGCGCCGCCCTCCGGTACGTCGTGCTGGACGACCGGGAACAGGTGCTCCTCCTCGGCGGCGCAGTGGCTGAACAGCAGATCGGTGAGCTGTGCGAGCAGCTCGCCCCGCCCGTCGGCACCGGCTCCGGCGTCCGCGGGGGCGTCATCCGCCGCCGGCGCCCCGGCCACGGGCGCCGCCGCCTCCGGACCGGTTGCCTCCCCCGCTGCGGCCGCGGTCCCGCCCGGGCCCGCGGCCGCAGCCGCCGGGCCCTCTGGAAGCGCCGCCGCGCCCGGGCCCGCTTCCGTCCCGCCCTCGATCCGGGCGAGCAGTTCCGTCACCGCCCGGTGGTCGGCGGTGAACTCGCCGAGGATGTCCGGCCTGCGGCTCATGGTCCGCCCGCCTCTCGTCCGGTTGCCCCCCGACACCTCCAGTATCCGGCGTCACCGGGCGGTACGGCGGGTGACCACCACGATCCCGCAGGTCAGAGCCGGTCTCGACGCCCGGTGAGGGCCAGCAGCCGGGTCTGCGGGCCCGCGCCGTCGGGGACGGGCAGCGGCGCGTCGAACAGCCCGCTGCCGGACAGGTCCCCGGCGCCGGCGAGCTCGCCGAGCGCGAAGTCCACCAGGGGCTCCGGCAGCCGGGTGCGGTGGCCGATGCCCTCGGCGAGGTCCCAGGCGTGCACGACGGCGTCGGTGGTGAGCTGGTCCAGGTAGTACTGGGCGGACACGTCGCCGTAGGACAGGTGGACGGTCAGCTCGGTGGCGCCCGGCACCTCGAAGGCCTCGCGGGCGGCGTCGGCGGCGGCCGTCCAGGCGGCGGCCGGGTCCGCGCCGAGCACGTCGCCGTCGAACCGGCCGCCGACCTCGGAGACCGTCGAACCCATCAGCAGCTCGGGCACCCAGAGCTGCTCGGCGGTGAGGTGGTTGACCAGGTCGCGGACCGACCAGTCGGTGCACGGCGTCGGAGCCTCCCACTGGCCGGGGGCGACGAGCCGGACCCGGTCCCCGAACTCGGCCAGCGCCTGCGCGTACGGCGTACCGGACTGGGCGGTCCGCCGGTGTTCCCTGCGATGAGCCATGGCTCCAGCCTGCCCCCGGGAGCGGCCCGCCCGCGACTCGCGGCGCCCCGGCGGTCCGGACCGTCACCCGCCGCGCGGCAGGTTGTTCAAATTCGAACCAGCAGGTACCGTCGATGGCGATCGGTTCGAATTTGAACAAAGCCTGACCATGAATGATGGAGACGCGCATGCCGAGCACCAGCCCGAGCACGACCGCCGCCACCGCCCCCGCCCGTCCGGACCGGTTCGCACCCGGACCCGCCACGACCTCCCCGCACGCCTACGACGCAGGCCTCCTGCTGCTGCGCCTCGTCCTCGGCCTGACCATGGCCGCGCACGGCAGCCAGAAGCTCTTCGGCTGGTTCGGCGGCGGCGGTATCGACGGGACCGGTCAGTTCTTCACCATGAGCGGCTACCCGGCCGGCGACGCCATGGCCGTCGTGGCCGGCCTCACCGAGACCCTGGGCGGACTCGCCCTGGCCGTCGGCCTGCTCACCCCGCTGGCCGCCGCCGCGATCGTCGGCACCATGGTCAACGCGATCGCCGTCACCTGGGGCGGCGGGTTCTTCGCCCCCAAGGGCAGCGAGTACGAGCTGCTGCTCACCGCCGGCGCCGCCGCGCTCGCCCTCACCGGGCCGGGCCGCTACGCCGTGGACCGCTTCCTGCCCGTGCTGCGCTCGCACCGGCTCGCGTACGGCGCGTCCGCCGTGGTGGTGGGCCTGCTGACCGCCGGGGTCATCCTGCTGCTGCGCAAGTGACCCGAGGCCGGATGATCCGGCCGCAGCCCCCGGTGGCCGGTAGCTAGGACGCCCCCCCCGAGCGGCCGTCGTGACGAGGAGTCAATCCCGTTGCGGCGGCCTTCGCGCTGTCCGCGTGCGGCCGTCGAAAACTCGTCGGCACCCGAGGGTTCCCACCGTCATGTGATGTATGCCATTGTACATGTCACACTCCCCACCGTGTGCACGACGGAGCCTCCCCAACGGCGCCGTCGCTACGGTCCTCACTCCCGTACGGCCGCACCCCCCAGCGCGGCCGAAGATGGCCCGGAGGCCCCCACGTGAGAACCGCTCCACCGATCCAACGTGCGCAGATAGCGCGGCTGTTGACGTTCGCCATGGCGATGCTGCTGGCGCTCGGCCTGTTCACCCCGCGCAGTTCCGCCGCTCCCGTCCCGACCGCGCCGAAGCCCGACGCCGCCCCCGCCGCATCGACCGCTCCGGCCCCCCAGCCGGCCATCGGCGCGGACCTCGACGAGCACGGCGCCAACAAGGCCGTTCCCGCCCGCGACCGCGCCCCGCTGATGCTGACCGCCGAGGCGCAGCAGAAGTCCGTCAAGTCGCTCGGTCAGGGCGCCGCCGCGGCGCAGGCCGCGGCCTGCAACGTCGGCGACTTCACCAGCCGGACCGGCAGCGCCCTCGTCCAGCAGATCAAGTCCGTCGACCTGAACTGCGTCAACCAGCTGTTCAACATCACCGGCACCGACGCGCGCAACGCGTTCCGCGAGGACCAGATGGTGACGGTCGCGAACGCGCTGCGCGACGCGGCCGCGGCCTACCCCGGGAACAACACCACCGCCACCGGCCAGTTGGTGCTCTTCCTGCGCGCCGGCTACTTCGTGCAGTGGTACCACCCCGGTGATGTCGGCACCTACGGCACCACCCTGCAGACCGCCATCCGCGGCGCCCTGGACACCTTCTTCGCCGGTGCCCACGCGTGGGACGTCACCTCGGACAACGCGCCCACCCTGGGCGAGTCCGTCATCCTGATCGACAGTGCGCAGGAGAACACCCGCTACCTCCCGGTGGTCAAGCGGTTCCTGACGAACTACAACAGCGCCACCTACAACCCGGTCGGCATGGGCAACGCGCTCAACGGCGTGTTCACCATCCTGTGGCGCGGGCACCAGAACCCCGCCTTCGTCACGGCCGTCCAGGCCGACCCGAGCGTGCTCGACGCGCTGTACAACTTCGCCTCCGCCAACAAGTCCCAACTCGGCGGCGACTACGGCTTCCTGGTCTACAACGCGACCCGCGAGCTGGGCCGCTTCGTCCAGTACGCCCCGCTCCAGGCCAAGGTCCGCCCGTTCCTCAAGGCGCTGGCCGACCAGTCCTCCGTCTCCGGTCCCACCGCCTACCAGTGGGCCGCCGTCGCCGAGATGGCCGAGGCGTACGACGCCGGCAACTGCTCGTACTACGGCACCTGTGACGCGCCCGCCCGCCTCAAGGCGGCGCTCCTGACGGTGAACTACACCTGCAGCCCGAGCATCCGGATCATCGCCCAGGCCCTCGACAGCGCCAAGCTGAACACCGCCTGCACCAGCCTGACCGGCCAGGACGCGTTCTTCCACTCGGTGGCCCGGGACACCGGCGCGGTCGCCAACGACCGGAACACCACGATCGAGGTCGTGGTCTTCCACTCCCGGTTCGACTACGGGGTGCTCGCCGCCAGCATCTACGGCATCGACACCAACAACGGCGGGATGTACCTGGAGGGCGACCCGACGGCGGCCGGCAACCAGCCGCGCTTCCTCGCCTACGAGGCCGACTGGGTGCGCCCGGACTTCGAGATCTGGAACCTCAACCACGAGTACACCCACTACCTCGACGGCCGGTTCGACATGTACGGCGACTTCAACGCCGGCATGACCACGCCGACCGTCTGGTGGGTCGAGGGCTTCGCCGAGTACGTCTCCTACTCCTACCGGAAGGTGACGAACGACGGCGCGATCGCCCAGGCGGCCAACCACACCTACAGCCTGAGCACCCTCTTCGACACCGCCTACGGCGACCAGGACCGGGTCTACCGCTGGGGCTACCTGGCCGTCCGCTACATGCTGGAGAAGCACCGCGGCGACATGGACGCGGTGCTCGCCAAGTACCGTGCGGGCGACTGGAACGGCGCCCGGACCTACCTGACCACCACCATCGGCACCCGCTACAACGCCGACTTCGACACCTGGCTGACGGCCTGCGCCAACGGCGCCTGCGCCGACACCACCACCACGCCCGGCAACCAGGCCCCCAAGGCCGCCTTCACCACCGCCGTCGGCGAGCTGGCGGTCACCTTCGTCGACCGCTCGACCGACGCGGACGGCACGATCGCCGCGCGCTCCTGGAACTTCGGTGACGGCTCCGGCTCCACCGCCGCCAACCCGACCAAGGTCTACGGCGCGGCCGGCACCTACACCGTCACGCTGACCGTGACGGACGACAAGGGCGCCACCGCGAGTACCAGCCAGACGGTCACCGTCTCGCGCCTGCCGGAGTGCGCCGGCGCCGACGTCCGCCAGCTCGACAAGAACTGCCGCCGCAGCAACATGGCGGCGACCACCGGGAACTACGCCCACTTCTACCTGTACCTCCCGGCCGGGACGAAGCAGCTGAAGATCACCAGCGGTGGCGGTACCGGCAACGCCGACCTCTACTACAACGCGAGCAGCTGGGCGTACACCAACGCGTACACGTCCCGCTCCACCAACGTCGGCAACAACACCGAGACCCTCACCATCACCAACCCGCCCGCCGGCTACGTCTTCCTGAGCCTCTACGCCCAACAGGGCTTCAGCGGGGTGGACATCAAGGCCGAGTACTGATCCGGCCCCTGACCGAG
Organism: Kitasatospora sp. NPDC052868; assembly: GCF_044547105.1. Lineage (NCBI taxonomy): Bacteria > Bacillati > Actinomycetota > Actinomycetes > Kitasatosporales > Streptomycetaceae > Kitasatospora > Kitasatospora sp. NPDC052868. The sequence continues at coordinate 312,567 of NZ_JBITZW010000010.1, forward strand.
CGGCCCCGGCGGAGCGCGTCCAGCGCCCCGCCGGGGCCTTCGGATGCTCCCGGCGCGCCACCCCGCGAGCGGCCACCCCGCGAGCGGCCGACCCCGACCCGTCAGGCCCCGATCCGCACCAGCGCCAGGGTGATGTTGTCCGGCCCGCCCGCCTCGATCGCCGCCTTCCAGAGGTCGAAGACCGCCCGCCCGTCGGCCCGTTCGGACTCCTCGTCCGGCCGGCCCAGCAGCGCGGACAGCTCCTCGTCCGGCACCGGGTCGGTGAGCCCGTCGCTGCACACCAGGTAGCGGTCGCCCACCGCCAGCGGGGCGCTGCGGACATGCGGTTCGACGAAGGTCAGGCCCAGTGAGCCGCCGAGCGTCTGGGTGACCAGCGAGGTGGTGCGCCGCCCGGGCGCGAGCGGCGGGCTGTCGTCGATGCTCACCCGGTGCAGGCCGTCCCCGGCGACCCGGTAGACCCGGCTGTCGCCGACGTTGAAGCTGATCGCCTGCTCGGGCAGCAGCACCAGGCCCGCCACCGTCGTGCCCATCGCGGCCAGCTCCGGGTCGTCGGCGGCCGCCGCGAACACCGCCCGGTTGCAGGTCTGCAGCGCGTCCCGGACGGACTCCTCGCCGTCGAGTCCGGGCCCGGCCGCGGCCAGCCGCCGGGCCACCAGCGCGCTCGCCACCTCGCCGCCGGGGTGGCCGCCGAGGCCGTCCGCCACCGCGACCACGCAGGGCGGTCCGAGCGGGAACAGCAGGCTCTGCGGGTTGGTGGTGACCGTGGCGCAGAGCGTCCACGGCCCGACCGTCAGGCTGTCCTCGTTGTGCTCCCGCACCAGGCCCTCATGGCTCAGCGCGCTCACCGCGATGTAGGCCGCCATCGGTTCGCCGCCCTTCCGGAGCTCCGGGCCGGCCGTCCCTGCCCTCCCATTGTCGCGTCCACCCCCCGGTCCGTCCTGGGCGGGCGGCGGCCGATCCGGCCGGCGGGGAATACCGGCGGGCATTGCAATGCTAAGGTGGTTGAAACTTTGACGATCTGGCCCGGCAGCCCGGCAGCCCGGCAGCCCGGCAGCCCGGCAGCCCGGATCGCCCGGAAGCAACTGGAGCGTGGTGAGCAGCATGCAGTTCGGAATCTTCACCGTCGGCGACGTCACCCCCGATCCCACCACCGGCCGCACCCCGACCGAGCACGAGCGGATCAAGGCCATGGTGGCCATCGCCCGCAAGGCCGAGGAGGTCGGCCTGGACGTCTTCGCGACCGGCGAGCACCACAACCCGCCGTTCGTGCCGTCCTCGCCGACGACCATGCTCGGCTACATAGCCGCGCAGACCGAGCGCATCATCCTCTCCACCTCCACCACCCTGATCACCACCAACGACCCGGTGAAGATCGCCGAGGACTTCGCGATGCTCCAGCACCTCGCGCAGGGCCGGGTGGACCTGATGACGGGCCGCGGCAACACCGGGCCGGTCTATCCGTGGTTCGGCAAGGACATCCGCCAGGGCATCCCGCTCGCGATCGAGAACTACGCGCTGCTGCACCAGCTGTGGCGCGAGGAGTCGGTGGACTGGGAGGGCCGCTTCCGCACCCCGCTGCAGTCCTTCACCTCGACCCCGCGCCCGCTGGACGGCGTCGCGCCGTTCGTCTGGCACGGCTCGATCCGCAGCCCGGAGATCGCCGAGCAGGCCGCCTACTACGGGGACGGCTTCTTCGCGAACAACATCTTCTGGCCCAAGGAGCACTTCCAGAAGCTGGTCGGCCTCTACCGCGAGCGCTACGCCCACTACGGCCACGGCACGCCCGAGCAGGCGTACGTGGGCCTCGGCGGGCAGGTGTTCATGCGGCGGAACTCGCAGGACGCCGTACGGGAGTTCCGCCCGTACTTCGACAACGCGCCGGTCTACGGGCACGGGCCCTCGCTGGAGGAGTTCACCGAGCAGACCCCGCTGACGGTGGGCAGTCCGCAGGAGGTCATCGAGAAGACGCTGACCTTCCGCGAGTCCTTCGGCGACTACCAGCGCCAGCTGTTCCTGATGGACCATGCCGGCCTGCCGCTGAAGACCGTGCTGGAACAGCTGGACCTGCTCGGCGAGGAGGTCGTGCCGGTGCTGCGCGAGGAGTTCGCCAAGGGCCGTCCGGCCGGCGTCCCGGACGGGCCGACGCACACCGCCCGGGTGGCGCAGCAGGCCGGGCGCGAGCTGCTGGAGGTGGCGGAATGACCGCGCTCAGGCTGGTCGTCGTCAGTGCCGGGCTGTCCAAGCCGTCCTCGACCCGCCTGCTGGCGGACCGGCTGGCGGCGGCGACGGTCCGCCGGCTCGGCGAGGACGGGCGGCAGGTGGAGGTCACGGTGGTCGAACTCCGGGACCTCGCGACCGACATCGCGAACAACCTGGTGACCGGTTTCGCCGGCGGCGCGCTGCGCGAGGCGGTCGAGGCGGTGACGGAGGCGGACGCCCTGATCGCGGTGACGCCGATCTTCACCGCCTCGTACAGCGGCCTGTTCAAGTCCTTCTTCGACGTGATCGAGCAGGACGCCCTGGCGGGCAAGCCGGTGCTGATCGCCGCGACCGGCGGCACCGCCCGCCACTCGTTGGCCCTGGAGCACGCCGTCCGGCCGCTCTTCGCCTACCTGCGGGCGGTCGTGGTGCCGACCGCGGTCTACGCGGCCACCGACGACTGGGGCGCGGCGGGGGACGGGCACACCGACGCCCTGCCGGCCCGGATCGACCGTGCGGCGGGTGAGCTGGCCGCGCTGTCGGCCGGCCGCGGTCCGCAGGCCCCGGCGCAGCCGGAGGCCGTGGTGCCGTTCGCCCGGCAGCTGGCGGCCCTGCGGGTCTGACGGCTACGGGCGGCATGCGGAGGGGGCGGGCCCGCGGGCCCGCCCCCTCCACGCGTCCGGGCGCGGCCGCGGTGCTCCGCCACCCGTTCGGCCCCCGGTGGACGACCATCCGCCGGGGCCGAACGGGTGGCGTGTTGGTCGCGCCTGAATGTCCGGTATGCGGTGTAATCGGCGGCATGATCAGATCGCCGTCGGTCCGTCGCGCCCGGTCCCTCCCGATCGCGCGCCCCCGACGGACCGGGTGCCCCGGGTGAACCTGCCGTGCGAGAGCCCGTCCCGCTCGCCCGGCCCGCGCGCGGCCACCCGGTCGGCAGGCCGCCGGCCGGGCCGATCCGACCCGGCGGAGGCCGCGACACACCGCCCGGCCCGACGGCGAGCGACGGCCGCCACGTCGGCGGCGACGCCACCGCGGGGAGCGGCCGGATCCCCGCCGGCCACTGCGAACAGGCCTCCTGACCACCCCTGGAGTCATCGTGTCCGCTGAACCGCAGGCCGTCCTCGCGCCGCTCACCAGCGCCGCCGTCTTCCTCGTGCTCACCGTCGACCCCGGCGGCGAGCCCGTGGTCCGCGAGCTGCTGCCCGACCTCGCCGGGCTGCGCCGGGCGGTCGGCTTCCGCGCCCCGGAGGGCGGGCTGACCTGTGTCACCGGCATCGGCTCCGCGGCCTGGGGCCGGCTCTTCGCCGCCCCCGCCCCGGCCGGGCTGCACCCCTTCCGGGAGGTGGCCGGCCCGCGCCACCGCGCCCCGGCCACCCCCGGCGACCTGCTGCTGCACATCCGGGCCGCCCGGATGGACCTCTGCTTCGAGCTGGCGGGGCAGCTCACCGGGCGCCTCGCCGGGGCCGCCACCGTCGTCGACGCCGTCCACGGCTTCCGCTACTTCGACGACCGCGACCTGCTCGGCTTCGTCGACGGCACCGAGAACCCCGAGGGCCGTGCCGCCGAGGCAGCCGTGGTCATCGGCGAGGAGGACGCCCGGTACGCCGGCGGCAGCTACGTCATCGTCCAGAAGTACCTGCACGACCTCGACGCGTGGAACGCCCTCCCGGTGGAGCAGCAGGAGCGGGCGGTCGGCCGCACCAAGCTCACGGACATCGAGCTGGACGACGCGGACAAGCCGGCCGACTCGCACGTCGCCCTGACCGTCGTCACCGGCCCGGACGGCGAGGAGCGGCAGATCATGCGCTACAACATGGCGTTCGGCTCCTTCGGCGGGGGAGGCGAGTTCGGCACCTACTTCATCGGCTACTCGCGCACCCCCGAGGTGACCGAGGAGATGCTGCGCAACATGTTCGAGGGCAGGCCGCCCGGCGGCCACGACCGCCTCCTCGACTTCTCCACCGCCGTCACCGGCGGGCTCTTCTTCACCCCGGCCGCGGGCTTCCTGGACAGCCCGCCGCCCCCGCCCGCCGGGCGCTCCGCCTCCGCCTCCGCCCCCGCCCCCGCCTCCGCCCCCGCCCCCGCCCCCGCCTCCGCCCCCGCCCCCGCCGCCGCTCCCGTCTCCGACGGCTCGCTCGCCATCGGCAGCCTGAAAAGGACCCGCACACCATGACCAACCTGCACCGCGACCTCGCCCCCGTCTCGGCCGCCGCCTGGGCGGAGATCGAGGAGGAGGCCCGGCAGACCTTCAAGCTCCACATCGCCGGCCGCCGGGTCGTCGACCTGCACGGACCGGACGGCACCACCCTCGCCGCCGTCGGCACCGGCCATCTGACCGGCATCGACCCGCCCGCCGAGGGCGTCGTCGCCCGCGCCCGCGAGGCCCGGCCGCTCGTCGAACTGCGGGTCCCGTTCACCGTCGACCGCGCCGCCGTGGACGACGTCGAACGCGGCTCCCGCGACTCCGACTGGCAGCCGGTCAAGGACGCCGCCCGCACCCTGGCGCTGGCCGAGGACCGCGCCATCTTCGAGGGCTACCAGGCCGCCGCGATCGAGGGGATCCGCGCGCGCGCCACCAACCCGCCCATCCCGCTCCCCGCCGACGTCCGTGAGTACCCCACGACCGTGAGCCAGGCCCTCACCGCGCTGCGCCTGGCCGGTGTCGGCGGCCCCTACTCGCTCCTGCTCGGCGCCGACCCGTTCACCGCCGTCAGCGAGACCAGCGACCACGGCTACCCCGTCGCCGCCCACATCGCCCGCCTCCTGGACGGCGAGATCATCTGGGCCCCGGCCATCGAGGGCGCCTACCTGCTGTCCACCCGCGGCGGCGACTTCGAGCTCTTCCTCGGCCAGGACGTCTCGGTCGGCTACCTCTCCCACGACGCCGGGTCGGTGTCGCTCTACCTCCAGGAGTCGATGACCTTCCGCCTCTACACCGGCGAGGCCGCCGTGGCCCTCGGCGGGGGCTGACGGCCGCTCCACCTGGCGAAGGGTACTGAGTTCCTTTACGCGGGGTACTGAGTGCCGTATTGTCTCCGGTGAGCCTCTGACGCCAGTCGAAGAGAGCCGACACGGCATGCCGGTCCAGGTGGCGCCCGCAGTATCGCAGGGCGTGGCCGGGCCGGACTTGGCACTCAGTACCCTCGGCATGACCTGAGGCCATGGACCAGTGCACCCGTAACAGGAGAACCGCTCATGAGCTTGAGGATCGTTGTCTGTGTGAAGCACGTGCCGGACGCGACGGGTGACCGTCGTTTCGCGGACGATCTCACCACTGACCGGGAGGGTGTGGACGGCCTTCTGTCGGAGCTGGACGAGTACGGCGTGGAGCAGGCGCTGCGGATCGCGGAGGCGAACGAGGGCGCCGAGGTCACGGTGCTGACGGTCGGCCCGGACGATGCGAAGGACGCGCTGCGCAAGGCGCTGTCGATGGGTGCGGACAAGGCGGTGCACGTCAACGACGACGACATCCACGGCAGTGATGTGATCGGGACGTCGGCGGTGCTGGCGAAGGCGCTGGAGCAGACCGGGTTCGACCTGGTGATCGGCGGGATGGCGTCGACGGACGGCACGATGGGTGTGCTGCCGGCGCTGCTGGCGGAGCGGCTGGGTGTGCCGCAGGTGACGCTGCTGTCCGAGGTGTCGGTGGAGGGCGGTGTGGTCCGCGGGCGCCGGGACGGCGACGCGGCGACCGAGCTGGTGGAGGCCGCGCTGCCGGCGGTGGTGTCGGTGACGGACCAGTCGGGTGAGGCCCGGTACCCGTCGTTCAAGGGGATCATGGCGGCGAAGAAGAAGCCGGTCGTGTCGCTGGACCTGGACGACCTGGGGATCGAGGCGGACGAGGTCGGCCTGGCGGGTGCGTGGACGGCGGTGGAGTCGGCGACGGCGCGCCCGGCGCGTACCGCGGGCACGGTCGTCAAGGACGAGGGCGAGGGCGGCCGACAGCTCGCCGCGTACCTCGCCGAGCAGAAGTTCATCTGACGCCCCCTCGCCACCCCGGCCCCCCGCAACACCAAGGAGACTTTGAGCAATGAGTGAGATCCTCGTCCTGGTCGACCACGCCGACGGTGCGGTCCGCAAGCCGGCCCTCGAGCTGCTGACCTTGGCCCGCCGGATCGGCGAGCCCTCGGCCGTCGTCCTGGGCGCCGGTCCGGCCGCCGCCGACATCGCCGCCAAGGCCGCCGAGTTCGGCGCGGCCAAGGTCTACGTCGCCGACGGCGCCGAGTTCACCGACCAGCTGGTCGTCCCCAAGGTCGACGCGCTGACCCAGATCGCCAAGGCCGCCGACACCGGCGCCGTCCTGGTCACCTCCTCCGGCGAGGGCAAGGAGATCGCGGCCCGCGTCGCGCTGCGCCTGGGCTCCGGCATCATCACCGACGCGGTGGACGTGCGCGCCGGTGACGGCGGCCCGGTCGCCACCCAGTCGGTCTTCGCGGCCTCCTACACCGTGGAGTCGCGGATCAGCACCGGTGTGCCGGTCATCACCGTCAAGCCGAACGCCGTCGCCCCCGAGGCCGCTCCGGCCGCCGGTGCGGTGGAGAACGTCGCCGTGGCCTTCACCGGCAACGCCGCCACCGTCACCTCCCGCACCCCGCGCGTCTCCAGCGGCCGCCCCGAGCTGACCGAGGCCGCCATCGTGGTCTCCGGCGGCCGCGGCGTCGGCGAGGCGTCCGGCTTCGGCGTGGTCGAGGAGCTCGCGGACGTGCTCGGCGCGGCCGTCGGCGCCTCGCGCGCCGCCGTGGACGCCGGCTGGTACCCGCACACCAACCAGGTCGGCCAGACCGGCAAGCAGGTCTCGCCCCAGCTGTACGTGGCGAACGGCATCTCCGGTGCCATCCAGCACCGGGCCGGCATGCAGACCTCGAAGACCATCGTGGCCGTCAACAAGGACCCGGAGGCCCCGATCTTCGAGCTCGCCGACTACGGCGTGGTCGGCGACCTGTTCGCCGTCCTGCCGCAGCTCACCGACGAGGTGAAGAGCCGCAAGGGCTGAGTGTGAGCGCATAGCGCCGACGCGCAGCGAGGAGGGCGTGGCACCGGGTACCCGGTGCCACGCCCTCCTTCGCGTGTTCGCGAGGCCCGCAGGCCCCCGGCCTCACTCCGCGAAGGCCGCAAGGTGCTGGGTGAAGCCGCCCTGGTTCGGCGGCAGCGGGCGCGGCTCGACGGGCTCGACCGGCTCCGGCTCCTCGTGCGGGAGCAGGATCAGCTCGGGCTGCTCCGAGTCCGCGGACGGCGTCAACCGGACCCGGGTGCCCACCGGGACGATGCTGCGCAGACCGTTGACGACGCACCACACGTCGAAGCCCTCGGCCATCCGGATCAGGGACTTCTGCCGGGCCAGCGGCGTGCGCGCCTGCTCCACCGCGCAGCGGCGCACCACGCCGGTGCCCTCGCTGCGCTCCAACCGCAGGTCGGTGGAGCCGCAGGTGGGGCAGAGCAGCCGCTGGAAGGTGGGGTTGTGGCACCAGTCGCAGCGCTGGAAGTGCAACGCGACGTTCTCGGTGTCGGAGTCGATTGCTGAGTGGACCACGCTGTCATCTCCCTGCGCTCGGACTGTCGGCCTTACGCGAGAAGAATAGGGAACTCAGTGCCGCCATGTGAAGGCACTGAGTTCCCTTTTTGCTGCGCCCATGCATAATGAAGGGTACTGAGTACCGTCGCGAAACAGGAGTACCGATCATGAGCCAGGACTTCGATCTCTTCCGGATCTCCGAGGAGCACGGGATGCTCCGTGAGGCGGTGCGTTCGCTGGCCGAGGCGAAGATCGCTCCGTTCGCGGCGGAGGTGGACGAGCAGGGGCGGTTCCCGCAGGAGGCGTTGGAGGCGTTGCAGGGCAACGACCTGCACGCGGTGCACGTGCCGGAGGAGTTCGGGGGTGCGGGGGCGGACGCGCTGGCGACGGTGATCGTGATCGAGGAGGTGGCGCGGGTGTGCGCCTCGTCGTCGCTGATCCCGGCGGTGAACAAGCTGGGGTCGCTGCCGGTGCAGCTGTCGGGTTCGCCGGAGCTGAAGGCGAGGTACCTGGGGGC
>NZ_JBITZW010000011.1:0-308071 GCF_044547105.1 Kitasatospora sp. NPDC052868
TTTGTGTTATTTGGGGGGGTGTTTTGTTGGTTACGTTGGCTCCGCCATTGTGTGTTGGTTTGGGGGGGGGGGGGGGTTTTTTTTTTGGGGGGGGGGGGGGGGGGGGGGGGGGGCCGGGCCCCCGCGGCCCTGCCGCCCCGGGGCGGGGATCAGCAGCTGCAGTGCCACTGGTAGTCGGCCGGGGGAGTCGGACCGGTCCGGCCGACGGTGCTGCGAGCGGCGGTCGGCGGGTGGATCGTCCGGCCGGCCTTGATGGTCTCGGCGACCGTGATGTGCCGGATCTCCTCCGGGTCGGCGAGCGTCACCGGGTTGGCGCTGAGGACCACCAGGTCGGCCAGCTTGCCGACCTCGATGCTGCCCTTGCGGTCCTGCTCGGAGTACTGGTGGGCGGCGTTGATGGTGATCGAGCGGACGGCGTCGAGCGCGGACACGCACTGCTCCGGTCCGAGGACGACCTTGTCCGTGCGGGTGCGGCGGGTGACCTGGCTGGACAGGATGGCGATCGAGTTGGGCAGCGCCACCGGGGCGTCGTGGTGCGAGGTGTAGGCCATCCGCCGGTCGAGCGCCCAGCGTGCGGGGGAGATGTTCGCCGCCCGCTCCTCGCCGAGGACGGTCTTCCGGTACCAGTCGCCCCAGTAGAAGGTGTGCATGGAGAAGAACGACGGGATGATCCGGAGCAGCGCGAACTCGTTGATCTGGTCCTCGCGGGCGGTCTGCGCGTGGATCGCGACCGTCCGCCGGTCGCCGGGCCCGGCCGCCGCGGCGGCGGCCCTGACCGCGCCGATGAACTGGTCGATCGAGGCGTCCCCGTTGACGTGCGCGAGCACCTGCCAGCCCTGCTCGTAGGCCGTGCGCACCTGCTGCAGGACGACCCCGTCGTCCGGGATGGTCGGGTAGCCGCAGTAGTCGTCCGGCTGGTCCGCCGGCGGCGTCTCGTAGGGCTTGGTCAGCCAGGCCGTCCGGCCCTGCGGGGAGCCGTCGAGGTACATCTTCACGCCCGCCGCCCGCACGCCGTTCACGTACTCCGGGCTCGCCCCGACCGGGTCCCCGTCCGCGTCGCGGTCCAGCACCGCCGCGGTGGCCTGGTCGGCGCGCGCGTAGGCGACGACGTCGATCTCGAAGGGGAGCGCGGCGGCGATCTCCCGCAGGGCGGCGAGGTTGGCCAGGGTGGCGCCGCCCTCCTGGACGGTGGTGAAGCCGAACGAGGCGGCCGACTGCGCGCCCTTGGCGAACAGCCCGAACTGCACCGCCTGCGGCAGGCCGCCCATGGCCGCCGCCGAGGCGGGGTTGAAGGCCGTCTCCTCCAGGACCCCGTTCGGCTCGCCGTGCGGCGGGGCCTCGACGCCCTCGCGGCGGCGGATGACGCCGCCCTCCGGGTCGGCGGTGTCCGAGCTGTAGCCCAGGGCCGCGAGCCCCAGCGTGTTCACCGCCCCCAGGTGGAAGGACTGGTGGATGGCCAGCACCGGCCGGGTGGTGGACACCTCGTCCAGGTCGTCCCGGGTGGGGTGCCGCTCGTCGGTGAGGACCGCGTCGTCGTAGCCGAAGCCGATGATCCACTCCGACTCCCGGCCGACCTCCGTCTCCGCCCACTCCCGTAGCTTCCGCTTGACCGAGGCGATGTCGGTGACGTCGCCGTCCGGATCCGCCAGCAGATTGGCGATGGTGGCCTGGAGGCCGATCCCGCCGAGGTGGCCGTGCGCGTCGATGAACCCCGGGAGCAGCGCCCGGCCTTCGAGGTCGCGCACCTGCGTCCGGGGGCCGTGCCAGCGGGCGACCGCCTCGGCGTGGCCGCCGACGAAGACGATGACGCCGTCCTTGACCGCGACGGCCTCCGGCCGCTCGGTGGAGCCGGCCGCGACCGTCTCGATCTCGCCGCCGTGGAGGAGGAGGTCGGCCTCCTCGTACGGCGCTGCTGCGGCCTGCTGCTGATCGTCCATGGAGGTCCTCACATCAGGGGCGGATACGTTCGGTGCGCCGTGTGCTACCCAAGGTGACCGCGCTCCGAACCTCGGTGGGGGGTGAACGCGGTTCGGGTCGCCCCTCAGACCGCGAGGAGGCCCTCGGCGCGGCCGAAGGCGAGCTCGGTGTACCCGGCGGCGGGGGCGATCAGCACCCAGACGAACTTGCCGACCCCGCCCGCCCGGGGGCAGCAACCCCAGCGCTCAGAAAGCTCGTTGACGAGGAAGAGGCCGCGGCCGCCCTCGTCCTCGGGGGAGGAGGCGCGGACGGAGGGTCGCCCGCTGCCCGCGTCGTGGACCTCGATCCGGAGACGGTCGCCGACGAGCATGAAGCGGACCTCCACCAGCCGGTCCGGCGGGGTGTCGGCGTGCTGGACGGCGTTCGCGAACAGCTCGCCCAGCAGCAACTCGCCGATGTCCGAGTAGCGTTCGCCGCGCGGGAGGCCGGTCAGGTAGGCCCGCAGCATCAGCCGGGCGAGCGGCGTGGACTCGCGCCGCCGGTCGAGCCGGGCGGCGAACTGGCGGGGGCGCCGGGAAAGGCGGGTGGGAAGCGGGGTGGCGCAGTTCTGGGACATGGCGAGGCAACCTCCGGTGCTGGTGGGGGGAGTGGAAGCGGCTCACGGCAGGGGCGCGCGGCCTCACGCTGCGCAAGCAAACGATCGCGTTCCGGTCTCAATCATCGGGCCTGCGGGTTACGGTGACGGCCGATCAGAGGTACCTGGCACACCTGGCACGTGAGGAGCGGTGGCATGTCACACCGGCGGGCGAAGCAGGGGCCGACAGCCAGTTCGGCCGTCATGTTCGGCGAGGAGCTGCGGTTCTACCGGGAGATGCTCGGCTACACCCAGGAGGAGTTGGGCAGGCTCCTGCACTGCAACCGGACCAACATCACCCGCTACGAGAGCGGCAAGCGGCGCATGCCGATGGACTCGGTGGAGGACGCCGACCGGGTGCTGGAGACCGGCGGTCTGCTCAAGCGGCTGTGGGACCGGGTGGACTGGGAGGCCGAGGTCGAGCACCCGGACTGGTTCCGGGACCACGTCGACATGGAAGCGGAGGCGGTTGCAGTCAGGGTGATCCAGCACGCCGTCATTCACGGACTGTTGCAGTGCCCGGAGTATGCTCGCGCGGTTTTCGAGGTCAGTGACGCTGCGGGAAGACCTGACGTGATCGCCGAGCGGACTGCGGCGCGACTCGGCAGGCAGAAGCGCTTCCTCGAACCGGAGGGGCCTCTGCTGCTCGTCATCCTCGACGAGGGTGCCATCCGTACGGTGTTCGGCGGCCCGCGCGTGATGCGGCGCCAGATGGAACACCTGCTAGCCGTGTCAGAACTCCCCAACGTCATCATCCAGGTTGCACCGTTCGCCTATCGCTCGGCCATCATCGACAAGTCCATGGTGCTGCTGGAGATGCCTGACGGACAGAACTGGGTCTACTCGGAGAGCCTGGACCGAGGGCACCCCAGTGATGTAGCGGCAATCGTGTCCGGACATCGGCGAAGCTATGATCGCCTGCACGGGGACGTTCTCTCGGTGGACGCCTCGCGCGCGCTGATTGCTGATGCGCTGGAGGGGTTCAGAGATGATGAGGAACGAGCTCGACGCGGCCGTCTGGCTGAAGAGCAGTCACAGCGGCGGCAACGGCGGCGACTGCGTCGAGGTGGCCCCCGGATTCCCCGGCGTCGTTCCGGTGCGTGACTCCAAGGATCCCAGCGGTCCCGCCCTCGTCTTTGCCTCTGCCGCCTGGTCCGCCTTCCTCGCCTCCCTCCGGGCCGGCGAGTTCCCCGCCTGACCGATCGTCTTTGATCGCCCCGCCACCCGGTTCGGACAATTCCGATCACTCTGCGTGTTTCGCTGGTGCGGTACGTAACCGCACGGTTACGGTCACTCACTGTGCACGGATGATCCCTGTTCGACTCGACCGAGGCGGTAGGCATGGCACAGGAACCCCGTATCGACGTTGCGCTCACCCTCCGGGAGGGCGGCGCGGAGCCCACCCGGGACGAACTCGCGGAGCTCGCAGGCTCCCTCAAGCCCGAGGTCTGGTTCTCCACCCCGCTGTCCAGCGCCGAGCCGGCCGCGGCCGGGCGCGAGCCCGACTTCACCTGGGACCTCGTCGGCGCGCCCTACAAGGGCCAGACCGCCACCGGCAAAGCGGCGGTCTACCTCGCCAACTCGAAGTTCGGCATCAAGCGGCCCTTCATCTTCGCCGACGGCTTCAACTACGGGGAGAGCGACCTCCCCGGTCTGTTCGCCTACTTCAACCAGCCCTACATCCTGGGCAAGGCCGGATTCTTCGACCAGCTGCTCAGCCAGGGCATCGACGTGATCGTGCTCGGCTTCACCGAGCGCCACACCCACATCCAGGCCAACGCCGAGGTCGCGATCTCCGCGATCCAGCGGACGATCGCGGAGCGCGTGAGCCGCGACCCGCTGACCGTCGGCGGGGTGAGCATGGGCGGCATCATCACCCGCTACGCGCTCGCCAAGATGGAGAGCGACAACGCCGACCACGAGACGGCCACCTACCTCTCCTACGACTCCCCGCACAACGGCGCCTGGATCCCGCTGATCCTCCAGCAGATGGCCTACTTCTTCGAGGACTTCACCCCGGCCGGGCCCGACGGCGTCAAGCAGGCCGACCTGATCCGCAGCCCCGCCGCGCAGCAGCTGCTCTGGGCGTGGGTGGAGAACTCCAAGTACTCCGGCCCGGTGGCCACCGCCAGCGAGCTGCGCAAGGAGTTCCTGGCGGACCTGGCGCGCCTCGGCAACTTCCCGCAGCGCCCGCGCCTGCTCGGCGTCTCCAACGGCCGGCGCGACGGCGTCGGACGTCCGCTGCCGGCCGGTGAGGTGGCCTTCGACTGGCAGGCCCTGGTGGCCAGCGCCACCGCCCGGTTCCAGGCGGACAAGGGCGAGAAGAAGGCGATCGGCGGCATGCACCTCGGCCTGGCGATGCGCCGCAGCACCACGACGGAGGTCCCGGCGCTGGACGGTGCGCCCGGCGGCACCCTGGACTCCTTCGGCAAGGTCGCGGACGCGCTGAAGGCCAAGATCGCCGAGGAGTACCGCAGCGGCGCCTTCGTGCCGTCCGTCAGCGCGGCGGCTCTGGCCTTCGACCCGGTGAAGTGGGACGTCAACCTGAACCTCTCCATCACCGACGCCGATCTTGAGCTCGGCCACCTGGACGAGGTCGCGTTCGACGACGACAACACCGAGCACAGCCACATCTCCGTCGGGCTGATCGACTGGATCGTGGAGCGCATCACGGGCTGACCTGGCCTGTCCCCGCTCCGTTGGTCCGGAGCACCCCCGCGCATGGGCTACGATTTACCTCATCACCCAGATGCGCGGGTGGCGGAATAGGCAGACGCGCTGGATTCAGGTTCCAGTGCCCGAAAGGGCGTGGGGGTTCAACTCCCCCCTCGCGCACATTGGTCAACCGACCCATTGAGGCCGGTCGACCCGACACCACGTCGGGTCGACCGGCCTCTTTGCTGTCCGGATGCGTGCCCGGCCCCTCACGTATTCGCGAGGGGCCGGGCACGCATTCGGACAGCGGTCGTTCAGCCGAGGAAGTCGACCCGGTCGATGAGGCCGTCCCGCACGCGGTAGGCCACCAGGACGCGGACCGGCTCGGCGGCCAGGCCGTGGGCGATCTCCTGGTCGACCACCCAGTCGCCCTCGGTGAGCCGTCCCACGATCTCCGCCCGGCACCGGCCTTCGGCGAACTGCCCGGCGTACCTGTCCCGCAGGGCCTGCCTGCCATGCAGGAGGCTGCCGTCGGCCCGGCGGACCGTGACGTCCTCGGCGTAGGTGGCGGTGAAGGCGTCGATGTCGTGGCTGTTGTAGGCGGCGAGCTGCCGCTCGACCACGTCGCGCGGTTCGGTCATGTGCTTGATCGTTCCTTCTTCGGTGGGCGGGTTCAGGCCGCGAGGCGGCGGGCGGCGAGCTCGGCGTAGAGCGCGGCTCCGTCGGGGAGCACCGCGTCGTCGAACTCGGCGTGGGGCGAGTGGTTGGACGGCAGACCGTCGGGGTCGCTCCCCTTCGGGGCGGCGCCGAGCCAGGCGAACGAGCCCGGAACGGCGGCGAGTATCCGGGAGAAGTCCTCCGACCCGGGGATCGGGTTCGGCAGCGTGCGGAAGCGCTCCTCGCCGAAGGCGTCCCGGACGGTGTCCGCGAGGAAGTCGGTCTCGGGCCCGTCGGTCACGGTCACCGGGTACTCGGGGAGGTACTCGATCTCCGCCCGCAGGCCGTGGGCGGCCGCGATGGCCCTGACCAGCTCCACCGAGGCGTCGGCGACCCTGGACTGCGCCTCGGCGGAGAAGGTGCGCACGGTCGCCTCGAAACGGGCGGTGTCGGGGATGATGTTGCGCCGGGTGCCGGCCTGGAGGATCCCGACGGTGATCACCACCGGATCGAACACGTCGAAGCGGCGGGTCACCATGGTCTGCAGGGCGGTGACCATCTCGCAGGCCGCCGGTACGGGGTCCTTGGCCCGGTGCGGCACCGCGCCGTGGCCGCCGGCACCGTGGAGGGTGACGTTCAGCGCGGCGGACGCGGCGAGGATCGGCCCGCGCCGGGAGCTGAACTCCCCGTGCGGCATGGTCGACGACACGTGCAGGGCGTACGCGGCGACCGGGCGCCGGCCCGCCGCGTCGAGCACGCCCTCGGCCAGCATGGCGCCGGCGCCGTCGAAGCCTTCCTCGCCGGGCTGGAACATGAAGACCACGTCGCCGTGGAGCTCCTCCCGCCGTGCGGCCAGCAGGTGCGCGGCGCCCGCGAGCATGGTGGTGTGCAGGTCGTGGCCACAGGCGTGCATCGCGCCGTTCTCGGCCGCGAACGGTACCGGGGTCTTCTCCACGACCGGCAGGCCGTCCATGTCGCCGCGCAGCAGCACGGCCGGTCCCGGCCGGCCTCCGCGCAGCACCGCGGTGACCGAACTCAGGCCGGCGCCCAGGCTCACCTCCAGCGGCAGCCCGTCCAGGGCCTGCAGCACCCGCTCCTGGGTGCGCGGGAGATCGAGGCCCAACTCGGGGAAGCGGTGCAGGTCCTGGCGGAGCCGGACCAGATCCGGGGCCAGTGCGAGAGCATCGTCGTGCAGGGACACAGGTACCTCCATCGGACCCGCGTGCGGCGGGATTTGTGCGGAGCGGTCTCGTTCCGAGATTCTGGGTCTCGCGGCAGGAGTCTCCCGCGATTTCGCAGGATCACGCCACGAAGAGGCCCTCCAATGAACGAATCGACCGGGATCCGCCGGTGACCGGCACGGATGTGACGGTCGACGAGCTGGACCTCGCCCTGGTGAACGCGATGCAGCTGCGTCCCCGGGCGCCCTGGTCGCTGCTCGGCCAGACCCTCGGGATCAGCCCGGTCACCGCCGCCCGCCGCTGGCGCCGGCTCTCGGAGGCCGGGATCGCCTGGGTGACCGCCTACGGCCTGCCCCACCCCGAGGACCGCGGGTGCGTCGCCCACCTCGACCTCGACTGCGCTCCCGACCGGCTCCGGCAGATCGCCGACGAACTGGCCGAGGACCCGCACGTGATGAGCATCGAACACCTCTCCCAAGGCTGTTCCCTCGCCGTCACCGCGGCCTTCACCGACCTGGCGAGGGTCTCCCGGTACACCACCGAACGGCTCGGCCGCCTCCCCGGGGTCGACGCCGTCCGCGTCCACCTGACGGTCGCCTACTACGCCGAGGGGATCCGCTGGCGACTGGACTCGCTGGACCCCGCCCAGCGCGAGGAACTGCACGACGATCACCCGGCGGGCAACGGTCAACCGTCCGGAGTGCGAGCCGAAGTCCGTGCAGAGGACCGGGAGCTGCTCATCCGGCTGGGCGTCGACGGCCGCCTCGACCAGACCGAGCTGGCCGCCGCCACCGGCCTCAGCCCGTCCACGCTGCGCCGCCGCCTCGACCGGCTGGCCGCCTCCGACGCGATCCGCTTCCGCTGCGAGATCGCCGCCCGCGACGCCGGCCGACCGGTCCTGACGACCTTCCACGCCGACCTCCCCCCGGACCGGCTCGACGAGGTCGGCCCCCAACTCGCCAGACTCCCCGAGGTCCGGCTGTGCGTGTCCGCCACCGGCGCGCACAACCTCATCCTCTCCGTCTGGCAGCGCTCCCTCGCCGACGTCCCGCGGCTGGAGGCCGCTCTCGCCCGCAGGTTCCCCGACCTGCGGGTGGCCGAGCGCCGGGTGTCGCTGCGCAGCGTGAAACGGATGGGCCGGATCCTCGACGCGGACGGACGCGCGGTCCGCGCCGTTCCGATGGACATCTGGCGAGACCCGGTCCCGGATTCCTGACGGCCGCTCGGGCGGCACGGGCGCCGACGGTGCGTGCGGGGCCGGATGCGTGCGGGAGGGCGAACCGTCCTCGGGGCGCGACCGGTCAGGAATCGAGAAGCCCCGGCCGGGGCGCGGCCCCTAGCGTGATGGTCATGGCAACCACCGCTTCCACCGCAGCCCGCACCTCCCTCGACTCCGTCACCCTCGAGGTGGCCGACCCCGAGGCCGCCCGCCGCTTCTACACCGCCTTCGGTGTGGACGCCCACGTCCACCTGCGGGCGTCCGAGGGGCACTCCGTCGGATTCCGCGGCTTCACCCTGGCTCTGACGGTCTCCGGCCCGGCCACCGTCGACGGCTTCGTCACCGCAGCGGTGGATGCCGGCGCCACGGTGCTGAAGCCCGCCGCGAAGTCGCTGTGGGGCTACGGCGGCGTCGTCCAGGCCCCGGACGGGACGATCTGGAAGATCGCGACCTCGGCGAAGAAGGACACCGGCCCCGCCACCCGCGAGATCGACGAGCTGGTCCTGCTGATCGGCGTCGAGGACGTCAAGGCCACCAGGCAGTTCTACGTCGACCGCGGCCTGACCGTGGCCAAGAGCTTCGGCGGCAAGTACGCCGAGTTCGCCCCCGGCGAGGCCGGCCCGGTCAAGCTGGCCCTGTACAAGCGCCGCGCCCTGGCCAAGGACCTCGGCGTCCCCGTCGACGGCACCGGCTCGCACCGCATCGTCCTCGGCGGCACCGCCGACGCCTTCACCGACCCGGACGGCTTCGTCTGGGAGACCGCCGCGTAGCCCGCGCCCACCCACGAAAACCCGTGGACGGGCCCGCGGAAGATCACGTACCGTGTGGCCCACGCCCTGAGACGGATGGAAGGAGGCGAGTGCCGTGCAGTTCACAGCAACCCAGCGCTCCCACCTCTGCCGTCCCGGCGTGGTTCGCCAGTTCTGACCGGGAGCGCTCCAAGCAGCCCTTTTCCCGGAGGAATCCATGACCGGTCCGGTCATCCGCGCGCTCTCCGCGAGCGACGCCCAGCTCTTCGACGCACTCCCCGACCCCCTCGGCGCCCGTGAGGGCCACCGGCGCACCCGGTTCCGCCCCGACTGGAAGCGCGTCGCCCTGCGCGACGGCCAGGTCGTCGCCCGCGGCGCGTGGTGGGGCGGTCCCGACGACGCGGAGCCCGTCAACATCAACTGGTTCGACGTGGCCGAGGGGGAGGAGGAGGCCGGGGCCGAACTCCTGCGCTCCGCCCCCTGGAACGTCGAACTGGAGATCAACCTGCCCGGCGGCTGGCGGGAGGAGGGCCACCTGCGCGCCGCCGCCGAGGCCCGCTTCGCCGCCGCACGAGCCGCGGGGTACGAACCCCTGGTGGAACGCCTCCTGTACCACTGGACGGCGGAGCAGGGCCTGCCCGAGCGTCCCGGACGCCTGCGCTTCAGCGCCGAACCCGACGACGCGGTCTTCTTCGACGCGCTGCGCCGCATCCACTCCGCCACCCTGGACGCCCACGCGCTCAAGGCCATCGGGGAGGGCGGCCTCGACCAGGCCGCCCAGGAGGAACTCGACTTCTTCCACTGGTGCCCCTCCCCGCGGGAGTGGTGGCAGCTCGCGCACACGCCGGAGGGCGACCTGGCCGGTATCCACATCCCGGCGCACAACCCCTCCGGCCCGGTGATCGGCTTCATCGGCGTCCTCCCGGAACACCGCGGCCGCGGCTACGCCTACGACCTCCTCGCGGAGTGCACCCACTTCCTCGTCGAGCAGGGCGCGGAGTCCGTGAACGCGGCGACCGACCGCTCCAACACCCCGATGGCCGCCAACTTCGCCAAGGCGGGCTTCCCCGTCACCCGTGAACGCATCAACTTCCTCCCGCCGAGCGCGCCGAGCGCGCCGAGCGCGCCGAGCCCGTCGAGCCCGTCGAGCCCGTCGAGCCCGTCGAGCCCGTCGAGCCCGCCGGCCTGACGGTCCCGCGGGGAACAGCACGCGGTGGGCGGTCCGGTCCGGTCCGAGGTCGGGCCCGGACCGCCCACCGCGTGCCCGGCGGCGTCACGCCGGGAGGATGAGGCGGCTCTCGTAGGCGAAGACCACGGCCTGGATCCGGTCGCGGAGTTCGAGCTTCTGCAGGATCCGCCCCAGGTGGGACTTCACCGTCGCCTCCGCGAGGTACAGGGCGGCGGCGATCTCGGTGTTGGACAGGCCGTGGCCCACCTGGACGAGCACCTCGCGCTCGCGGGGGGTGAGCCGGCGCAGCCGCTCGTCGTGGCCGGCGTCGCGGCCGCCGGGGATGTGCGGCCGGAACCTCTCCAGCAGGAGTCGGGTGATCCGCGGGGAGACCACCGCGTTGCCCGCGGCCACGCTGCGGATCGCCGTGAGCAGCTCCTCGGGCCTGGTGTTCTTCAGCAGGAAGCCCGAGGCCCCGGCGGTGAGTCCGGCGAAGGCGTACTCGTCGAGGTCGAAGGTGGTGAGGATCAGCACCCTGCTCTGCGGGGAGGTCCGGATGACCCGCCTGGTCGCCTCGATCCCGTCCGTCCCGGGCATCCGGACGTCCATCAGGACGACGTCGGGGCGCAGCTCCCCGGCGAGGCGGACGGCCTCGGCGCCGTCCGCGGCCTCGCCGACCGGTGCCATGTCGGGCTGGGCCTCCAGGACGGTGCTGAAGGCCATCCGGAGCAGGGCCTCGTCGTCGGCGATCAGGACGCGGATCGTCATGCGGAGGCCTCCGCGACGCTGTCGAGGTCGAGTCGGGTGCGGACTCCCCAGCCGCCGCCCGGGAGCGGCCCGGCGTGCAGCCTCCCCCCGTAGGCGGCCGCGCGTTCGCGCATGCCGGGGATGCCGTGGCCGGGCGGCGCGGCGGCCGGAGTGGCGCCGGGTGGTGCCGGGTGCGGGCCGCTGTCGGTGACGTCCAGCGTGACCGCCCCGGCCGAGCACTCCACCCGGACCAGGGCGTCGGTACCGGGGGGCGTGTGCTTGAGGGCGTTGGTCAGGGCCTCCTGGACCAGGCGGTAGACGGTCAGTTGGGCGGTGGCGGGGATGCGGTCGTGGCCGCCCCGGACGTCGAGGCGGGTCGGCAGTCCGGCGGCGCACATCTGGTCGGCGAGGGCCTGCAGTTGGGCGATGCCGGGCAGCGGGTGGCGCGCCGCGTCCGGTTCGTCGGTGCGCAGGACGCCCAGGGAGCGCCGCATGTCGGTCAGGGCCTGCCGGCCGGTCTCGGAGATCTGGAGCATCGCGGCGGTCGCCCTGTCGGGCGAGCGTTGCTGCGCGTAGACGGCGGCGTCGGTGAGCGCGACCATCACGGACAGGTTGTGGGTGACGATGTCGTGCATCTCGCGGGTGATCCGCGCCCGCTCCTCGGCGACGGCCAGCCGCGCCTGCTGCTCCTGCTGCTGCTCCAGACGGGCGGCCCGTTCCTCCACGGCCGCGAGGTAGGCGCGGGTGGTCCGCACGTTCACACCGAGGACGGCGGCGGCCACGGCCATCGCGGTGGCCGCGACGAAGAGGGTCAGGAACGCGCCCTCGGACGCCCAGCGCAGACAGGCCAGCAGGGCTCCCGCCTCCACGACGGCGCCGGCGGCGAGCGTGCCGCGCCGCCCCGAGTTCGCGGCCACCGTGTAGAGCGCCACCAGCAGGGCGATGTCCGCCGGGAGTTGGACGTCCATCAGCCACTGGACGAAGGCCGCGGCCACCACGATGGCGAACACGGTCAGCGGCGCCCGGCGCCGCCACATCAGGGGCAGCGTGAGGGCTGCTGTCAGGGCGACGGCCACCGGCAGGCCCTGCGGCGCGCTCGTGGTGACGATGTTGACCAGGAGCAGCGCCGGAAGCAGCGCGTCCCACACCGCGGGCGGCAGCCGGGAGCCCCAGCGCCGGGCCGCCCCCAGCGGTCGCCTCGGCCGTGCGGCCGTCCACGCCCGCCGCACCCCGCCACGGTGGTGCACCGGGCGGGCACCGCCGGCCTCCGCGGCCGCCTCGGTCATCGCATGTCCTGTCGGTCGGGCGTCATGGCGGCCCCGGTCGGGGCCGCCACCGCGGACGGCTGGAGCCGGGTCGAGTGCGGGGAGCGCAGGACCAGGGCAAACCGCGGCCCTGTCACGATAGGCCGCACCCCGGCGGAGCACATGAGCCCACCGTCGGACGGCACCGCGTCGGGGTACGACCGCAGGAGGAGGCCCGCTACCGCCCGTGGTCGCAGAGCGGCCGCCCGCCCGGCGCCTTCGACTGCGACCGCGGTGGCACGTCGCGCCCGCCCGGCTGCGACTGCGGCCGCACACGGCGGCGACCCGGGATCGATGTGGCGGCGCACACCCCGCGCCGACGATGGCCGGGTGACCGAGATCATCACGGGACCGCAGATGTCCCCCCTGGAAATCCTCGCCCTGCTGGGCGCCGTCGCGCTGGTGGTGGCGCGCTGGCTTCCCCCCGCCGCCCGCCCGCCCGTCACGATCGCGGCGGGATCGGGTTTCGTGCTGTCCGCGCTCGTGCTGGGCGGGCTGGGGATCCGCTGGCAGCTGCTGCCGGTCCTGGCCGGCGCCGCCCTCGCGCTGCCGTTCGCCGTCTCCCCGCTGGTGCGACGCCGTACCGGCCGGCCGCCGAGGCGGGCCCGCTGGTGGGTGGCGCTGCCGGGATCGGTGGTCTGCACCGTCCTGGTCGCCACCGGCCCGGCGGCGGCCTGGGTCTTTCCGATACCCGTGTTCCCCGAGCCGACCGGCCCGTTCGCGGTCGGCACCCGGGTGATGCAGTGGACCGACCCGGACCGTCCCGAGACCGCCACTCCCGCACCCGAGGACCGGCGCACGGTCGTGGTCCAGCTCTGGTACCCCGCGCAGCAGAGCCCCGAAGGCACCCGGCGGGCCCGGTACCTCGGCCGCACGGAGCAGGAGGCGCGGACCGTCTCCGACGCCCTGGCGCGCTATGCCGGCCTCCCCGGCTTCCTGGTCGACGGCGCTCCGCAGGCCCGCACCCACGCGGTGCCCGACGCCCCGGCGGCCTCCGACGGCGGGCGCTTCCCGGTCGTGCTGTTCTCCCCCGGGCTCGGGGGCGTGCGCACCCAGAACACCGCCTGGGCGGAGGAGCTGGCCAGCAACGGCTACGTGGTCGCCGCCCTGGACCACCCGTACGACTCCGCCGCCGTCGTCCTCGCCGACGGCCGGACGATCGGCACCGAGATCGCCTCCACCGGCGACGACGCCGAGGACGACCGGCGGGCCGCCGAGACGGCGGGAATCCGGGCCGCGGACCTCTCCTTCGTCCTCACCCAGCTGGGCCGGCTGGACCGGGGCGAGATCGACGGCCCGCTGACCGGACGGCTGGACACCGGCCGGGCCGCGGTGACCGGCCACTCGCTGGGCGGCGCCGCCGCGCTGCAGGCGGCCCGTCAGGACGCCCGGTTCGCCGCCGTCGTCGACCTGGACGGCTACCCCCGCGACCCCGAGCCGCTCCCCGTCCACCAGCCGGTGCTCGCGCTCACCCAGGCCATCACCCCGGCGACCGACCCGCGCTACCTGCCCCGCCTCACCGAGGTCCTCACGCGCGGCACCGCGACGAACTACCGGCTCACCATCCCCGGCGCCGCCCACCTCACCTTCATGGACGCCCCCCTGTACCTGCCGCCGGTGCCCTCGATGGTCGGCTCGCTGGGCCGGGCCGGGAGCCCGCGTGCCGTCGCCGCGACGACGCTCGCCTTCCTGGACAGCACGCTGCGGCAGCAGCCCGGTGACCTGCCCGGAGCGCTGTCGGCCTACGGCGAGCTCACCGCCTACCGCCCGGGCTCCGGACCCTGACCTCCTGTCATGACTGGTCGGTCCGGTCCGGTCCGATCCGGTCGGCCTGCGCGGCGCTCGGCCGATCTGGTGAAGCTCCGGCGCGACCCGTCGTGCCGGACGGGCCCGGACCATCCGGCGTCGTGTGATGAACGGGTCCGCAGTACCTGTCGGCCGGTGCCCCCCGCACCGGCCGACAGTGTTGACGCCGCGGCAGGCACCCCTCACGTGGGAGCGCCCTACCTGGCAGCCGCCCCCCCCGCGCGCAATTCGGCCGAATGGGTGAAATGCCATCACCTTGACTTGTGCCGCAGAGGCTCCGGTCAAACGGTCGGATGAACTTCTGATCATGCGTATTCACTTCCGGACCGGGCGGATCGCCTCGGTTCTGGCCCTGGTGGCCGGCTCGCTGCTCAGCAGCAGCGTGCTGGCACCACCAGCCCAGGCCGCGATCTCCTTTACCAAATCCGTCGACAAAGCGACCGTCTCCCCGGGGGAGAACGTCACCTACACCCTCCGCTACACCTGCTCCATCACCGAGTGCACCAACGGGCAGATCCTCGACACCCTGCCGGCCAACATGCAGTTCGTCGGCTGGACGCCCGACCCCTCCTCGGTGGACCAGGCCGCCTCCACCGTGCCCGCCTCGGGGGCGATGGGCGGCACCATGGACATCAGGCTCAAGAGCCTCAGCCCGGGCACCACCGCCACCATCACGGTGACGATGAAGTACCCGAACTTCACCACCCCCAACGGTGCGGTCTCCACCAACTCGGCGACCATGAGCGCCACCGGGGAGACGTCACAGACGGCGACCGCCGACACCAAGGCCCAGGTGGAGCCGCAGTACACGGTGACCAAGGGCATCCAGACGTCCAGCAGCGACGGACGCACCGTCACCTACCAGTTCAGCGCCTGCGCGACCGACAACGTGCCCAACGTCGACCTGGACACCAGCCGCCTGCTGGACACCCTGCCGCCGGGCGCGGTGGTGGACACCGGCCGCTCGCCCGGCTGGTCCCAAGTCCCGCCCGGCCCCAACACCTGGGGCTTCGACATCGGGGAGTTCCGCTCCGGCAACGGCCGCGGCGGCTGCCGCCAGCCCGGCGCGCTGGTCGTCTACTACCCGGAGGCGGACTTCCCGAACGGGACGACCTCCGACAACACCGTGGACCTGCACGGCGACCCGATCGGCCCGGACGCCGAGCGGCAGCTCGACACGGCGAGCACCACCACCGGCCAGTTCCAGCCGCCGGCCACCGGCGTGGTGGTGACCGCCAGCAAGGTCTGGCGCGACAGCGTC
Organism: Kitasatospora sp. NPDC052868; assembly: GCF_044547105.1. Classification (NCBI taxonomy): domain Bacteria; kingdom Bacillati; phylum Actinomycetota; class Actinomycetes; order Kitasatosporales; family Streptomycetaceae; genus Kitasatospora; species Kitasatospora sp. NPDC052868. The sequence goes on from NZ_JBITZW010000011.1 coordinate 15,299, forward strand.
ACCTCGGGCGACCTCAACTCCTTCAGCCTGTCGGCCACCAACACCTCCGGGCCGGCCACCAGCCTGAGCATCACCGACCCCGGCGGCGGCAGCACCGACGGCGTGTACAACTGGATCTTCCCGCAGTCGATCCAGCTGGAGCCGTGGAACCCGACCAGCATCGTGCTGACCCTGCAGTACCGGCTCAACGGCGACCCCACCTGGCTGACCTTCACCCCGGGCAGCCCGTTCAACGGCTCCGGCAACCGCCGGATCACCTTCGCCCAGGGCGCCGGCGACCCGGCCAACGACGTGCTGGGCATCCCCGCCGGGCGCTGGCTGGACGGGCTGAAGTTCACCTGGAACGGCCCCATCCCCACCGGCTGGAGCCCCGGCAACGCCGTCCAGCTGGTCACCCAGGTCGCCACCCCCGGCCACGACGGCCGCCCGGCCCCGGACCCGCTGACCAACTGCGTGGACACCACCGCGAGCGACGGCACCAACAACGCCTCCGCCAACGCCTGCGCCAGCACCACCGTCAAGGCGGCGACCAACCTGGGCGCGGCCAAGACCACCGTCGCCGGCGAGCTGTCCGCCCCCGGCGGCAAGGCCACCTTCCAGGTCATCCCGTACAACCGCAGCGCGCACGACCTGGACCGCCCGCTCGTCCTGTTCGACATGCTGCCCGCCGGCGTGGTCTACATCGAGGGCTCCGCCCGCCCGGACCCGAACTACCCGGACGCCAAGGCCCCCACCTCCGTCACCGTCACCCCCGGCCCGGACGGCCGCCAGGTGCTCAGGATGGAATGGCCGGCCGGCGCGCCCGACATGACGTACCTGCACGACCAGCTGGCCTACCGGATGCTCTTCGACGTCCAGGTCGCCAGCAGCATCCGCTCCGGTGAGCTGACCAACGACGTGTACGTCACCGTCGACAAGCCCACCAACCCGGTCGCCTGCATGTTCTCCGGCTCCGACAGCGGCAGCACCCCGGACGTGCTCGACCTCAACGGCAACGGCGACACCACCGAGCTGCTGTGCCACGCCTCCTCCAAGATCCAGGTCGACGTGCCGTCGGTGCTGCGCTCGTACAAGGAGGTCAAGGGGGACCTGGACGCCGACTACGTCAGCATCGGCACCGCCACCCCCGGCGGCCGGATCTCCTACCGGATGACGGTCCGCAACGACTCGCCCGACCCGGTCACCGACTTCCTCGCGTACGACCGGCTCCCCACCCCGGGCGACAACTACGTCCTCACCCAGGACGCGCCGCGCGGCAGCACCTGGACCCCGTCGCTGAGCCAGCCGATCACCAGCAGCGACCCGACCGTGGTGATCGAGTACACCACCGACCCCAACCCGTGCGTCGACGCCGTCCTGGTCAGCCGGACGGGCTGCAACACCGGCGCCGTCTGGAGCAGCACCTTCCCCGGTCCGGGCACGGCCACCTGGTTCCGGGTCCGCCGCCCCGGCAGCCTGGGCGCCGGCGAGTCCTTCATGCTGACCTGGCCGATGGTCGCCTCGGTGGACGCCCCCGACGGGGAGTACGCCTGGAACAGCTTCGCCTTCACGGCCACCGACGACAGCGGCCGCCAGCTGCTGCCCGCCGAGCCGGCCAAGGTCGGCGTCGCGGTCAAGCAGGTCGCGCCGTCCAACAACGCGCTCGGCGACTACGTCTGGCTGGACAAGGACAGCTCGGGCGTCCAGAAGCCCGGTGACACCGGCATCCCCGGCGTCACGGTGAACCTGCTCGACGGCGACGGCCAGCCCGTCCGCGACAAGAACGGCACCCCGGTCACCACGGTGACCGACCAGAACGGCTACTACCTGTTCGACAACCTGCCCGACGGCACCTACGCCGTCCGGTTCGACCTGGCGACGCTGCCCAAGGACGCCACCGTCACCAAGCAGAGCGCCGGCACCGACCAGACCAAGGACTCGGACGCCGACCAGGCCACCGGCCTCACCCGGACCGTCACCCTGAGCGGGGGGCAGCGCTACCTGGACCTCGACATGGGCGTGATCGTGCAGAACACCTCGCCGTCCCCGACCGCCTCGCCGTCGCCGACGACCTCGCCGTCCCCGACCTCGTCCCCGTCGCCGACGACCTCGCCGTCGCCGACCGCCTCGCCCTCACCCACCGCGTCGCCCTCGCCGAGCGTCTCGCCGACCGTCACGCCGTCGCCGACCCACTCCGAGAGCACGACGCCGACCCACAGCCCGTCACACAGCGCGACGCACAGCCCGACCCACCGGCCGACCCACGGCGGGAGTGCGTCGGCGAGTGGCGGGGCACTGCCCAACACCGGCAGCTCCTCCCCGGACGCGCTGATCGCGGCCCTCGGAGCGCTCGCCGTCCTGGGCGGTGTGGGGCTGTGCGCGGTGGCCTACCGCCGACCCGGACGCCACAGCTGACCCGGAGCTGAACAACCGAACACCGTCCTGACCCCAGTGGCGCCGCCGACCAGCGGCGCCACTGGCATGTCGGCGCCGGGGCCGGGCCCGGGTTCGGTGGAGGGGGCGTGGACGAGGGGCCACCGGTGGAAGAACATCCGGCGGGGCGGGCCGCCCGCACCGCCGCTGACCTGCGAGCACGCGGGCCTCCCAGAAGTCTGGGAGCTACCGGTCGGCGGGCCGGGCCGGTCATGATCCCGGTGGCCTGCCCGCCCACACCGAACGGGAGTTCCGCCTGATGCTCCGCCTCGCCGCCAGGGCCGCCTCGGCCCTCGTCCTGAGCTCCGCGCTGGCCCTCGCCGCCGCCGTGCCCGCCCTCGCCGACCCGCCCGTGCCGATCCCCGTGCCGCCGCCCGCCGCGACCGACCTCGTCGGTGTGGGGGCGCAGGCGACGGAGTCGCTGTTCAACCAGTTCTCCACCGACTACAACGCCGCGCTGACCTCCGCCGGGGACACCACCTCACCGCGGCTGTACAGCTGGGACACCAGCGGGGCGACCAGCATCACCCCCAAGACCGGGGCCGGTACGATCTTCCGCCCGTACAACTCCAACACGGGCATCACGGCCCTGAACGCCTACGGCACCGGCACGACCGACTTCGCCCGCAGCGCCCGGGGTCCGAAGACCGGCGACCCGGCGACCACGCTGTTCCTCGCCATGGCCAGGGACGCGGTGGGCTGGGCCGCCCCGGCCGGCGGCAACGCCCCGGCCAACCTCACCACCGCCCAGCTGCGCGGGATCTACACCTGCACGATCACCAACTGGCGGCAGATCAGCTCCGCGCTGCCCGACGCGACCATCCGGCCGGTGATCGCCGGCCGCGTCATCGTGGACCGCTTCGGCGTGGACGGGGCGCCGGCGGACTCGTCGGGCTTCCTCCTCCAGGCCATCGACTACTACCCCACGGTCTGGGGCGACGGCTGGACCGACCACTCGTGCGTCAGCACCGTCGAGCGCGAGAACCAGGGCACCGACGCCGTCCTGCACGACCCCAACGCGATCGTCCCCTACTCGGTGGGCCGCTACGTCGGCCAGGTCTACGGCGGCCACACCCGGCCGGGTGACGAGCCGGGCGCCCTGACCGTGCGCAACCTCAACGGGCTGGCGCCGGTGACCGCCGGCCTGCAGATCAACCCCGCGTACGCGGCCTCGCCGTACGGGCGGATCCTCTACAACACCGTCCGTGAGGCGGAGTGGACCGGCACGGACGCCCATGCCGTCGCCCTGCGCGCGGTGTTCGGCCGGGACGGGTGGATCTGCCGCAGCGGTGTACCGCAGATCCGCAGCCACGGGTTCCTGCAGCTCCCCGGGGCGGCCTGCGGGTCCTCGGTGCACGTCTGACCCGCCGCCCGGGACCGCCGGACGCACCGGCGCCGGTCTCCGAGGACGGGCCTCGGAGACCGGCGCCGGTACCTCCGGCCCTGCGGTCAGTACCGCTCGACCGGTTCGGCCGGCTCCGCGGAGGAGGCCAGGGCGCGGCGGAGCGCGGCGAGACCGGCGGCGATCACCAGCAGGCCGGCCACGGCGGCGGCGTTGCGGCCGAGTTCGGCGAGGTCGCGCGGCGGCCGCCAGTAGTACGGCGGGGCGAGCATGACCGTCCACGGGATGACGGCCAGGGCCACCCCGGCGGAGCGCAGCCGGTCCGGGTGGCGGGCGGCGAGGTGGACCAGGAAGGCGGTGGCCATGACCAGCGCGGGCCAGGCCGAGGAGATGTCGAGGAGCCGCTGGACGTCGGCCGGGAAGACCGGCTCGGAGTAGTCGTCCGCGCCGGGCCACGGCCAGAGCAGGACGAGGGCGCTCATCGGCAGGGCGATGGCGATCGCGGCGATCGCCGTCTCGGCGCGGCTGCGGGCGGAGCGGTCGACGCCGTCCGGCGGGGCGATCAGCATCGGCACCGCGAGCAGCAGCCAGAACGGGAAGAGGAAGAAGTACTGGGCGAACGCCGCCGCCGGGTGGACGAGGAAGCCGACGACGGCGCCGATCCGGGCGAGGGTGCCGGCCAGCACCAGGAGGCGGGCGAGGCCCCAGCGCCCGAGGGCGGCGCAGAGCAGCGCGAGAATCCAGGGGACGGTCTGCACCGCGCCCACCGCGGTCACGGCGGTGGGGTTCGAGCCGCCCGGGTCGAAGCGGGCCGCCGTGACGAAGAAGCCCATCAGCAGCTGGACGGCGGCCAGGCCCGCCCCGCCGGCCAGCAGGAACGGCGCGGCGCCGGCGAGGATCCGGCCGGCGGGGTCGCGGGAGCTGAGCCGGGTGCGCAGCCGGACGGCGTGCGCGGCGAGGGCCGCCCACTCGCGCATCACGGTGGTGCGGTCGGTGCCCTCGACGGACTCGGCGAAGACGGCGGCGATCTCCTCGCCGTGCGAGGCCCGGTAGGCGGCGGGGTAGAGGCCGATCAGCGGGAGCCGGCCGGACAGGCCCGCGCCCTGCGAGGAGGCGCTCATGCCGCGCCCCCGATCAGCCGGGGCGTGCCGAGGCCCGGGCCGCGTCCGAGGGCGAGCCTGCGCTCGGCCTCGGCCACCCCGGCGCGCAGGCGCTCCGTCTCCTCGCCCAGCACCTCCCGGCCGTCCTCGGTGAGGGCGAAGGTGCGGCGCATCCGGCCGCCGACCACCTCCTCGTGGTCGATCCGGATCAGCCCCTGCTGGAGGAGGCGGTCCAGGGCGGTGTAGAGGGTGCCGGTGAGGAGCTTGGTCCGGCCGCCGGAGATGGCCAGCACCTCCTGGACGATCGCGTAGCCGTGCCGGGGGGCGTCGGCCAGCGCGGTGAGCACGAGCCGGGTCGGCTCCTGTAGTTGACGGTTAGCCATGGGCGTGAGCATAGGTCAATGATGAGAGTATGTCGATGGTTGATCTATTGGGACCTCGATCGGACGGCACCCCGGACAGGACCTAGCCGCGGGCCCGGATCTGCGGCATGGTGGCGTGGTTCGGGGAGCCTTGTGCAGGCACCCAAATCCTGTAGGACGACGCCCGCCTGTGCGGTCGTGATCGAGGGGGTCGCCATGACCGTTGCAGTTCCCGCAGGCAGTTCCGCGGACGGGGGTTCCCTCGGCGGGGGCCAGGCCGCCGGAGGCCGCGCGGCCGACAGCCCCGAAGGCGTCGACCGGGCCGGGCTCGACGCGCTCCTCGCCGAGCTCGCCGAGGGCGAACGCCGCTGGGCGGCGACCTCGTTGGCCGAGCGGGCCGCCCTGCTCGACCGCGTCCACGCCGCCGTCGCCGCCGAGGCCGAGGACTGGGTGCGGACGGCGAGCCGGATCAAGCAGCTGCCGGCCGACTCCCCGTACACCGGTGAGGAGTGGATGTCCGGGCCCTACGCGCTGCTGACCTCGCTGGACGCGCTGGCCCGGACGCTGCGGGCGGTCGACGCCGGACGCAGCCCGCTCGACGGCGCGCGCCTCGGGCAGGCGCCCGGCGGCCGGGTGAGCATCCCCGTCCTGCCGCTCACCGCCCACGACCGGCTGCTGCTCAACGGGTTCAGCGCCGAGGTGTGGATGCCGCCGCAGCTGGACGCGGCCACCGTGCGGCGCCAGGCCGGACTCGGCGCGCTGCACCCCGAGCGGACCGCCGGCGTCGGACTGGTGCTGGGCGCCGGCAACATCACCGCCATCGCACCGCTCGACGTCCTGTACGAGCTGATCGCCCACAACCGGGTCGTCGTGCTGAAGCTCAACCCCACCCTGGGAGGGCTGGAGCCGGTCTACCGGCGGGCGCTCGCACCGCTGATCGAGCACGGCGTGCTGCGGATCGTCGCGGGCGGCGGCGAGGTCGGCGGCTACCTCGCCCACCACCCGGGCGTCGCACACGTGCACATCACCGGCAGCCTCGCCACCCACGACGTGGTGGCCTTCGGCCCGGGGGAGGAGGGCCGGGCCCGCAAGGCGGCCGGCACCCCGCTCCTCGACAAGCCGATGACCAGCGAACTCGGCGGCGTCTCCCCGGTCATCGTCGTCCCCGGCGTCTGGAGCGAGGCCGACCTCCGCTACCAGGCCGAGCACATCGTCACCCAGCGGCTGCACAACAGCGGCCACAACTGCATCGCCTCGCAGCTGGTCGTGGTCAGCGGCGACTGGCCGCAGCGCGAGGCCTTCCTCGACCGGTTGCGGACGGCGCTGCGCCGCGCTCCGGCGCGCCCGGCCTGGTACCCGGGCAGTGCCCAGCGGCTGGCGGACGCGGCGGCGGCCCACCCGGGCGCCGAGTGGCAGGGCGCCGAGGGCTCGCGGCTGCTGGTCGACCTGGGCGACGGCGCCGACGCGGCGACGCTGGAGACGACGGAGTACTTCGCGCCGGTGCTCGGCGTGCTCAGCCTGCCCGGTACGGGCGCCGACTTCCTCGACCGGGCCGTCGAGACCGCCAACCGGGACCTCGTCGGCACGCTCGGGGCGAACATCCTCGTCGACCCCGCGACCCTCAAGGGCCTCGGCCGGGCCTTCGACGACGCGCTGGCCGCCCTGCGCTACGGCACGATCGCCGTCAACGCCTGGACGGCGCTCGGGTTCCTGACCGCGACGGCCCCGTGGGGCGCCTTCCCCGGCCACACCGTGGACGACGCGCAGAGCGGGATCGGCGTGGTGCACAACGCCCTGCTGATCGACGGACCGGAGCGGACCATCGTGCGGGGGCCGTTCCGGCCCTGCCCGAGGTCGCTGGCGGGCGGCGAGTTCGCGCTGTTCCCGAAGCCGCCGTGGTTCGTCACGGCGCGCAGCGCGGCGCTGACGGGGCGGCGGATCACCCGGTTCGCGATGAAGCCGTCCTGGGCGCGGATGCCCGCGGTGTTCACCGCGGCCTACCGGGCCTGAGCACCGCGGCCTACCGGGGCCGGGCGGCCGCTACGGCAGCTCCTGCTCGGCCCAGATGGTCTTGCCGTGCCGGGTGTAGCGGCTGCCCCAGCGGCTGCTCAGCTGCGCGACCAGGTACAGGCCGCGGCCGCCCTCGTCGGTGAGCCGGGCCCGGCGCATCCGCGGCTGGGTGGCACTGGGGTCGGAGACCTCGCAGGTCAGCCGCTCGGCGAGGATCAGCCGCACCTCGACCGGGCCGCCGGCGTACCGGATGGCGTTGGTGACGAGTTCGCTCAGCACCAGTTCGGTGGTGAAGACCAGCTCCTCCAGCCCCCAGGCGCGCAGCCGCGCGGTCGCCGTCTCCCGGACCTGGGCGACGGCGGCCGGGTCGGCCTCCAGCGACCAGGTGGCGGTGGACTCGGCCGGCACCGCGCGGGTGCGGGCGAGCAGCAGCGTGACGTCGTCGGCGAGCCGGTGCGCGGGGAGTCCGGCGACGAGCTCGCGGCCGAGCTCCGGCAGCGGTGCGGCGGTGGCGCCGGGGCGGGACATCCGGCGGCGCAGCTCGGCCATGCCCTCGTCGAGGTCGCCGCCGCTGCCCTGGATCAGCCCGTCGGTGTAGAGCGCCAGGACGCTGCCGGGGGCGAGCTCGATCTCGGTGGCCTCGAACGGCAGGCCGTTGACGCCCAGCGGCGGGCCCGGGCGGACGGGGACGTACTCGACGCTGCCGTCGGGGGCCGCGACGGCGGGCGGCGGATGCCCCGCGGAGGCCATCGTGCAGCGCCCGGAGACCGGGTCGTAGACGGCGTACACGCAGGTGGCGCCGAACGGGTCGGAGCGGTGGCGGGCGGGCCACCCGTCCTCCTCCGGGCCGTCGGTGTTCCCGTCCTCGGCGAGCAGCTGGGAGACCAGGTCGTCCAGGTGCACCAGCAGCTCGTCCGGCTCCAGGTCGAGGTCGGCGAGGGTGCGGACGGCGGTGCGCAGCCGGCCCATGGTGGCGCTGGCCTCCAGGCCGTGGCCGACCACGTCCCCGGCGACCAGGGCGACGCGGGCCGAGGACAGCGGGATCACGTCGAACCAGTCGCCGCCGATGCCGCTGGCGCTGCCGGTGGGCAGGTAGACGCTGGCGGTGGCCACGGCGGCGGTCTCGGTCTGCGCGGGCGGCAGCAGGCTGCGCTGCAGGCTGACGGCGGCGCGGTGCTCACGGGTGTAGCGGCGGGCGTTGTCCACGGCCAGGGCCGCGCGGGCGGCGATCTCGTGCAGCAGGTCCAGGTCGGCGGGTTCGTAGTCGGGTCGGCCGGGGGCGCGCCGGACGGTCACCCGGCCGAGGAGGCCGCCGCGGGCCCGTAGCGGGGCGGTCATCGCGGCGGGGGAGTCGGTGGCGGGCGGGTCGTCGGCGTCCACCAGGACGGCCCGCGGTGGCGGCCCGGGCTGGGCCGCCGTCCCGGGCTGGGCCGCGTCCGGTCCGTCCGGCGCCGACCCCGCGACGGCGGTGCGGCGCAGCAGCAGCCGGCCGTCCTGCCCGGGGGCGGGCTCCTCGCCGGTGAACACCGGCTCGGCGATCTCCACCACCGCCTGGTCCGCCAGTCCGGGCGCCAGGACGGCGGCGAGCTCCTCGGCCGCGCCGGTGACGGAGAGCGACCCGCCGAAGGCCGCGGTGGCGCGGTGCAGCACGGCCAGCCGCTCGGCGGAGCGGTGCAGCTCGGTGACGTCGTTGAACAGCGCGGTGACGCCGATGACCTGCCCGTCGGGGGCCTGCAGCCGGAACGCGGAGATCGCCATCACCACCCCGCCGCCCGGGTCCTGGACCGTGCGGACCAGGTCGCCCGCCCGGACGAGCGGCCGGCCCGTCCGCAGCACCTCCTTCAGCCGGCGCTCGACCGCCGCGGCGTCCTCGGCCGCGAGGAAGTCCCCCAGCCGGCGGCCGCGCAGGTCCGGCGGGAGGCCGGTGTACGGGAGCAGATGGGTGTTCGTCCGGATCAGCCGCAGCCGGTCGTCGAAGACGGCGAGGCCCACCCGGTCCTGGAGGAACAGCTCCCGGGTGAACGCCTGGTCCTGGCGCCACTGGGCGACCAGCTCGTCGGGGGCCGCGAGGACGAAGTACCGGGCCTCGCCGGTCGGCTTCCCGGCGCCGCCGGCGTCCGCGAGCGGGAGGACCTGGAAGACGATCCCCAGCTGCTCGCCCCGGCCGGACCGCAGCACCGCCCGGCCGGACCAGCCGCCCGCCGTCCGGTCCGCCAGCAGGCCCGTCCAGGCGTCCGGGTCGGCGAGCAGCTCGCTCGCCGGGTGGCCGCAGACCTGGTCGGCGCGCAGCGACAGCAGCCTCCCGGCCTCCGGCGTCCAGCGGATGATCCGGCCGTCCGCATCGAGCAGGGCCCCGGCCGCGCTGTCGGCGAACGGGAAGCGTCGGCTGTCCATGTGCGCACCTCGGATGAGTCGTGCTCCTCTCCGCCGGCCCGCCGCGAGCGCCCTCACGCACGCCCCCTGCGGCGCGGCCCGGGACCTCTCCATCATCTCTCCGGTGGCCGCGGCCGCCAGTCACGGGCAGCGACGGGCCGCCCCGCCCGGTCCCTGCCGGGCGCTCGTCGACCGCCGACCGGCGCGCGCCCTGCGCCGTTCACGCCCCCGTCGCCGCGCGAGGTCTTCTCGCGGACGGACCCTTATTGTACTGTCCGTCTAATAAGCGGGTGAGCGGGAACCCGCAGTGGGCATGCACCTGGAGGCAGCCATGGCACGTACCGGCACGGCGGCGGGAACCCCACGCCACACGCGCCACACCCCGGCCGACGACGACGTCTCGAAGCGACTGCTCGACTCGGCCGCGACGCTCTCCTACGACCCGGCGGCCGAGATCGACTGGGACGCCCCGCTCCCCGAGGACGCCTACGGGCTCAACCCCGAGTGGAGCACGCTCTACGGCACCGCCCTGTGGGACGAGATGACGGTCGAGCAGCGGGTCACCCTCACCCGGCACGAGGTCTGCTCGATCATGAGCACCGGCATCTGGTTCGAGATGATCCTGCAGCAGATGGTGCTGCGCGATCAGTACCTGAAGGACACCGGGACGGCCGAGTTCAGGTTCGCGCTCACCGAGGTCGCCGACGAGTGCCGGCACTCGATCATGTTCGCGCGCGCCTGCGAGAAGATGGGCGCCCCGGCGTACCGCCCGGCCCGTTCGGTCGCGCACGCCGGCCGGGCCTTCAAGGCGCTCGCCACCGGTGAACTCGCCTACGGCGGAATCCTGGTGGCCGAGGAGGTGCTCGACGTCATGCAGCGCGACTGGATGCGCGGCGAGAACGTCCTGGAGATCGTCCGCGGGACGTCCCGGATCCATGTGGTCGAGGAGTCGCGCCACATGAAGTTCGCCCGCCAGGAGATCCGCGAACGGCTGCGCGGAGCCGGCCGGGCACGTCGGCGGGCCGCCGCCACCGGCATAGCCGCGGCCGCGTTCGTCATCGTCAGCAGCATGGTCAACCACGGCGTGTACGCGGCGGCGGGCCTGGACACCCGGCGGGCGCTGGCCGAGGTCCGGGGCAACGAGCACCGCAAGGCGATGATGCGCACCAGCTCCCGGCACCTGATGGCCTTCCTCGCCGAGTCCGGCCTGCTGACCGGTCCCTCCGCGGCGATCTACCGCCGCATCCACATGCTCTGACCGGCAACCGGGCCGCCACACCACCGGCGGCCCGCGCGCCCGCACCGCACCGCACCGATCCGCACCGCACCGCCGCGACCGCACCGCCGCGCCCCGACCGCCCCCACGCAGCGAGGACCCACCCCGGCCATGGCCTACGCGATCACCCAGACCTGCTGCAACGACGCCTCCTGCGTGTCCGTCTGCCCGGTCAACTGCATCCACCCCACCCCGGACGAACCGGACTTCGGCCGCACCGAGATGCTGTTCATCGACCCGGTCGCCTGCATCGACTGCGGCGCCTGCGCCGACGCCTGCCCGGTGGACGCCGTCCGGCCCGTCGACCGGCTCACCGGGCCGGACACCGTCTTCGTCGAGCTCAACCGCGGCTACTACCGGGACCACCCCAGCGACCACGCCTGGAGCGCGCCCACCTTCCCCCGCAGCCTGCCGAACGGCCTGGGGACGCTGCGGATCGCCGTCGTCGGCACCGGCCCCTCCGCGGGCTACACCGCGCAGTCGCTGCTGCGCGGCACCGGCGCCGAGATCACGATGATCGACCGGCTGCCGGTCGCCGGCGGCCTGCTGCGCCACGGCGTCGCCCCCGACCACCAGGCGACCAAGCGGATCGCCGAGGGCTTCGCGAGCGTCTTCCACGACCCCCGCCTGCGGGTCCACCTCAACGTCGAGGTCGGCCGGGACCTCAGCCACGCCGAACTGGCCGCCCACCACCACGCGGTCGTCTACGCCGTCGGCGCCGCCGCCGACCGACGGCTCGACCTCCCCGGCGAGGACCTCGCCGGCAGCCTGCCCGCCACCACCTTCGTCGGCTGGTACAACGCCGAGCCCACCGTGCCGGCCGACGCCGTCGACCTCTCCGCCGAACGGGTCGTGGTGATCGGCAACGGCAACGTCGCGGTGGACATCGCCCGGATCCTGCTCTCCGACCCGGACCGGCTCGCCACCACCGACATCGCCGACCACGCCCTGGCGGCGCTGCGCACCAGCCGGGTGCGCGAGGTGGTGCTGCTCGCCCGGCGCGGGCCCGAACAGGCGGCCTGGACCAGGCCGGAGTTCCTGGCGCTGCGCCACCTGCCGGGCGTCGAGCTGGTCGTCGACGACCACCCCGAGGTCCGGGCCGCCGTCGCGGCCGCCGCGCCGGACGCCAAGGCCGCGCTGCTCGCCGGGCTCCCGCTGGAGGACACCGACTGGTCCGCGCCGCCGCGCCCCGGGCGCCGGATCGTGCTGCGCTTCCTCGCCACGCCCACCGCCCTGCTCGGCGCCGACCGGGTCGAGGCGGTCCGGGTCGAGTCGGTCCGTGGCCCGGTCATCCGGGCCGGCGCCGTGGTGCGCTCCATAGGCCACCGGGGCGTGCCGGTGCCGGGCCTGCCCTTCGACGAGGCCGCCGGGACGGTCGCGCACCGGGGCGGCCGGATCGTCGACCCGGCCACCGGTCGGCCGCTGCCCGGCGCGTACGTGGTGGGCTGGGCCAAGCGCGGCCCCTCGGGCGGCATCGGTGCCAACCGGGCCTGCGCGCAGGAGACCGTGGACGCCCTGCTGGACGACGCCGCCGCGGGAGCCCTGCCCGCCCCGACCGGCACCCGCCGGGAGCTGGACCGGCTGGTCCGCCGCCGCCGGCCGGACGCCGTCGGACTGAAGGAGCTGCGGGCCGTCGACCGCACCGAACGCGCCCTCGGCGAGGCGGCCGGCCGCCCCCGCGTCAAGCTCGCCACCGTCCCCGACCTCCTCGCCGCCGGCCGCCGCTAGGCCCTGTAGCGCACCCTCGGTCGGTGTGGAAGCTGTGTGATCGCCTGTCATGAGCGCAGCGTTCCCCATAGCCTGTGAGGGCTCACGGGAGGGGGACCGCGATGGAGCAGCTCGGTGCCGACGATCCACGGCAGATCGGGCCCTACAGCCTCAGCGGCCGGCTGGGCGCCGGCGGGATGGGGGCGGTGTACCTCGGACGGTCGGCCGGCGGGCGGACCGTCGCCGTGAAGGTCGTCCGGCCCGCGCTGGCGCAGGACGCCGACTTCCGCCACCGGTTCCGGCTGGAGGTGGCGGCGGCGCGGCGGGTGTCGGGGGCGTTCACCGCCTCGGTGGTGGACGCCGACACCGAGGCCGGGACGCCGTGGATGGCGACGGCCTTCGTGGTCGGCGTCTCGCTCCAGGAGGCGGTGGCCCGGCACGGCCCGCTGCCCGAGGACACCGTGCGGACGCTGGCCGCCGGGCTGGCGGAGGCGCTGGTCGAGGTGCACCGCGCCGACCTGATCCACCGGGACCTCAAGCCGCCGAACGTGCTGCTGGCCCTGGACGGGCCGCACGTCATCGACTTCGGGATCTCCCGGGCGGCCGACGGCATCGGACTGACCACCACCGGGGCGGTCGTCGGCTCGGCGCCGTACATGTCGCCGGAGCAGGCGCTGGGGGAGCGGGTCACCCCGGCCGGGGACGTCTTCTCGCTGGGGTCGACGCTCGCCTACGCCGCGCTCGGATCGCACCTGTTCGGCGAGGGCGCCGGAGCGGCCGTCCTGTTCCGGGTGGTGAACACCGAGCCCGACCTCGGCGCGATCCCGCCCGCGCTGCGCCCGCTGGTCGCGGCCTGTCTGGCCAAGGACCCGGCGAACCGGCCGACGCCGCGTCAGGTGGTCGAGTTCGTCGAGCGGGAGGGCCGTGCCGTCTCCCCGGCGGGGTGGCTTCCGCCGGCGGTCGCGGCGGACGTGCTCGCGGTGCGGGCCGTCCTGACCGGGCTGCCCCAGGCCCCACCGGGGCTGCCGCCGGGCCCGGCGCCGGCGAACGGCCACGACCCGGCGCACCAGGACCAAGGCCGCTACGAGCAGGGCGCCTCCTACGAGCAGGGCGCCTTCCAGGACCCGAGCCCCTCCTACGACCAGAGCGGCTCCTACGGCTCCTATGGCCGGACCGGTCACGGCCCGGCCCGGCAGGACCGGCAGGCCGTCCGCCGGGGCCCGGGCCGCCGGGCGCTGCTCCTCGGCCTGGGCGGCGCGGCGCTCGCCGCGGGCGCCGCCGGCGGCGTGTTCGCCCTCACCCGGCGCGGCCCCGGAAAGGCCGCCGCCCCCCGCCCGTCGGCGGAGGCCGTCCGCGAGGGGACGCGGTCCTGGCAGGTGAGCCTGGACCAGGCCGGCCAGCAGGTGCTCTCGACCGAGGGTGTGGTGGCCGTCGTCTCCAACGGCTGGATCCGCGGCCTGGACGACCAGGGCCGCACCGCGTGGACGCTGGACGGCGCCGCCCTCGGCGCCCCCCAGACGGCCTTCGCCCTGGGCGGGGCCGTCCCGGCGACCGTCGCCGGGGTGGACGGCAACCGCCTGTACGCCGCGGCGGTGACCTGGCCCACGAGCGGACCGCCGACCGACATCCAGACGAGGAGCGTGCTGCTGAGCATCGACCCGGCCGGCGGGAAGCTCGACTGGCAGGCCACGCTGGACCAGCCGCACGCCGGCGGGGTGCTCCGCTTCTGCGGCTTCCTCGGCGGCCGGGCGTATGTGATCGGCCTGGGCGACGGCCGCGACTACGGCCTGGTCTCCGGGGGCTACCACGTCTGGGCGGTGGGCCTGGCCACCCACCGGACCGCCTGGTTCCAGGGCGAAGGCACGCTGATCCTCCAGTCGGCCCTGCCGCAGGGCGACGACCGCGCGCTGTTCGCCGGCCCCGACGAGGTGAAGGCGCTGGACGGGAAGGGCGACATCAGCTGGTCGAAGAAGATCGCGACGGTCGGCGTCGCCGCCGCCGGGCGGCACTTCCTCGTCACCGACAAGGACGGCAACCTCTCCGCCCTCGACCCGGCGACCGGGGACAAGGTGTGGACGGTCGCCGGCACCGTCGTGACATCCCTGCGGGGCGGCGGCACCGAGTCCGGCCCGGACGGCGGCGTCCTGTACTGCCTCTGGAGGGACGCGGACGGCGGGTGCTCGCTGGGCGCCCTGGACAGTGCGACCGGGCACTCGCTCTGGAAGGCCCCGCTGCCCCTCGACGCCGCCGACCCGAGGAGCTTCGGCGCCCGCCTGCTGCTCGCCGACGGAAACCTGTACCGGATGGGACCGGACGCCGTGCTGTGGGCCTTCGACGCGTCGAACGGCACGGCCCGCTGGAAGTACAGCGGACTGAAGGGGGCGGACCCGGCGAACCTCGCCTGGTCGGCCGGCGCCGGCCGACTCTGCGTCGCCAATCCGAAGACCTCGACGGTCACCGCATTACCCGCGAACGGAGCATGAGCATGCGGCAGTTGGACCCCACGGACCCGCCCCGGATCGGCGGGTACACCCTGCTGGGCAAGCTGGGCGCCGGCGGCATGGGGACGGTCTACCTCGGGCGGTCGGCCGGCGGGCGCACGGTCGCCGTCAAGCTGGTCCGGGCCGAGCTGGCCGACGACCCGAGGTTCCGCGCCCGGTTCCGGGCCGAGGTGGCGGCGGCCCGGGCGGCCTCCTCGGCCTTCACCGCGCCGGTGATCGACGCCGATCCGGACGCCCCGGTCCCGTGGATGGCGACCGCCTTCGTGCCGGGCGTCCCGCTGGACGAGGCGGTGAAGCTCGCCGGGCCGGTACCCGATGCGCCGTTGCGCGCCCTGGCGGTCGGCATCGGCGAGGAGTTGAAGAACATCCACGCGGCGCGTCTGACGCACCGCGACCTGAAGCCCAGCAACGTGCTGCTGGCCCTGGACGGGCCGCACGTCATCGACTTCGGGATCGCGCGGGCCGCCGACGGCACCGTGCTGACCGCCCCGGGCTCGCTCTTCGGGACGCCCGCCTACATGTCGCCGGAGCAGGCGCTGGGGCAGGAGGTCACGCCGGCGAGCGACGTGTTCTCGCTGGGCTCCACCCTGGCGTTCGCCGCCTCCGGGGAGGGGCCGTTCGGCTCGGGCCTGCCGCTGGAGATCCTGCAACGGGTGGTCGCCGGGGAGCCGGACCTCGCGGCGGTGCCGGACGGGCTGCGGGTCCTGGTGGCGGCGTGCCTGGCGAAGGCGCCGGGCGACCGGCCGACCCCGCAGCAGGTCGTCGACTTCGTCGTGCAGCAGGCGGCGCCCGTGTGGCACGGCCCCTGGCTGCCGCCGGTGCTGGTGGCGGTGATCGAGGGGGTGTCCGCCGTCATGGCACCCGTGCCGGTGTCGCCGACGGCGGTCACCGAGGAGCTGTACCCCCAGCGCCCGCGGATCCCGCTGGTCGCGCAGACCCTGGAGTTCCCGAACCCCCTGCGGGACCCGCAGGCGCCGCAGACTCCGCAGACCGCGCGCACGGTCGAGCTTCCGAAGCCCCAACAACCCCCGCAGACCCCGCAGACCGCGCGCACGGTGGAGCTCCCGAAGCCCCCGCAGACCCCGCCCATGACCCCGCAGACGGCCCAGCAGACCATCCCGCTCGGCCGGGTGCAGCCGCAGCCCCCGCCCGAGCGGCCCAGCCGCCGCAGACTGCTGATCGGCCTGGCCGGCGGGGCGGTCGCCCTGGCCGGAGGCGGCACCGCCGTCGTCCTCGGCCTGCCGGACGGCACCCCGAAGAACCCCAACCAGGCGGCCGGTGGCACGCCCGCGCCGGCCCCCACCGACACCTCCCGCCCGCTGGACACCACGGTCGAGGCGACCCCGCTCTGGACGGGGCCCGTCCCCGACCCGCTCGTCCAGGTGGTGGCGGAGGGCGAGACGGTGGTCGCCGTCGGCATGAAGAGCCTCTGGGCCTTCGACCGGACCGGCCGACCGCGCTGGGGCCCGCTCAGCAACGCCCTGGCCCCGTCGACGGTGGGTGGCGGAGGCACCGGCGTGACCGTCGGCGGCGGCGTGCTGTACGCCGTCGACCACGGCACCCCGATCGCCCTGTCCGCCGTGGTCAGGGCCATCGACCTGACCAGCGGCTCGGTGGCCTGGAGCGTCGGTGCGTCGGGCCCGGCGAAGCTGGTCGTGAGCGCCTCGCTGCCCGGCATGCTGGACGGCGTCCTCTACGTCAGCGGCAACCTGTCGGGCGGCTGGCGGTCCTCGGCCGACCCGGCGGCGCCGGTCGACTACTCCCAGGCCAACTTCGTCTGGGCCGTGGACCCGGCGACCCGCAAGATCCGCTGGGAGACGATGACCAAGCACTCGGGGGCGTCCTCCGCCCGGCTCATGGTGCCGTCCTCCGGCAAGCACCTGCTGTGGGTGACCTCCAGCGCACTGGGCGGCGGCGGTGCGGCGAAGATCGAGGCCCTGGACGTCACCGCGGACGGGAAGAGCATCTGGCAGCAGCCCGGTCCCGGCGCCGGTGCCACGGTCGGGAGCCTCACCTACCTCGTCCGCTGGAACGACGGCCCGCACAGCTCGGCGGGCGGCCGGTTCCTCTACGTCTCCGACCGCCTGCACACGCTGGAGCCGGCGAGCGGCAAGGAGTCCTGGGCCTCGCCCGGCGACGTGGCCCTCCAGACCGCGACGGCGAGCCCGGACGAGTCCACCGTCTACGCCGCGGGGCCGGACTCCCAGAGCCGCGTCGTCGTGATGGCCCTGGACGCCGCGACCGGGGCCGTGCGCTGGGCCGGTTCGCTGCCCGTGACGACGGTCGGGGACATCGTGGTGCTCTGCGCGGACGGCAACGTCTACGTCTGGGTCCGGGCCAAGGTGTGGGCCCTGGACCAGGCCACCGGGGCGCCCCGGTGGACGTACCAGTTCGCCGTCAGCGGCGACCTGATGGGACCGGCGCCGTTCTGGGCCGGCGGCGGACACGTCTACGGCCCGGGGGACAAGGGGGTGGTGGCCCTCAGTGCCACCGGCAAACCGGCCGGTGCCTAGGCCGTGCCCAGAACAGGCGCGACGACTGTCAGACGGTCGGCTCGGCGGCCGGCTTGACGGCGGTGTGGACGTACCAGGCGATGTACTGGCGGACCCCGTACATCTCCACCACCGAGCGCATGTTGAGCCACTTCTCGGCGGGCCCCCAGGAGCGCAGCAGGGCGTAGGGGACACGGAAGTACGCGTACAGCGCCTCCGCGGTGGGGGCGTAGTTCGCGCTGGCGTCGAGGGCCTCCTCGACCTGGAACCCGGCCTCGGTGAGGAGCCGTGCCAGGTTGCCGGCGTGGTAGCGCTTGGCGCCGGGGAACACCATGTCGTCCAGGTAGCGTTCGAGCACGGCCCGGTCGCCGGGCCGCATCTCCTCCAGCGGGACGGTGCTCATCGGGCCGAGCAGCACCAGCCGCCCGCCCGGGCGCAGCACCCGGTGGAACTCGGCCAGGGCCCGCTCCGGGGCGTAGGAGTGGACCAGGGTCTCCATCGAGTACGCGCCGTCGAAGGACGCGTCGGGGAACTCCAGCCGGTGGTAGTCGCCCCAGGAGAAGGCCGTCCGCCCCTCCAGCGCCGCCCGCGCGCTGAGCTTGCGGGCCTCGCGCACATGGAAGTCCAGGACGTCGACCCCGGTGACCGCCAGCCCGAACCGGGAGGCCATCGCCCGCGCCACCACCCCCGCCCCGGAGCCGGCGTCCAGGACCCGCGAGCCCGCCGGCAGGGCGAGTTTGCGCCCCAGCACGTCCTCCAGCCGCCGTTGGGCCCGCCAGCAGCGCCACTTGGACTGCCCGGGCTCCGTCCACCCCCAGTGCCGGGCGTTCCTGGCCACCATCGTGTAGAACAGTCGGCTTCCCGGCCGGCCGTAGACCCGCCGCAGCCCGGTGAGATCGAGCTCCTCAGTGACCATGCGCACAAGCTAGCGCCACCGCCGGTACGGCTCGGCGCGCCACGCGACGCGGGTCATCTGATGGGACGCCACCAGGCGCCGGGGCCCGCCCGGCCCCGGGGGCGGGCTCAGAAGCGGATCTCGGGGGCCTGGAGGACGATGCGCAGGTTCTCGTCCGCGCGGTCCGCGTCGACCTCGTGGCGCAGCCAGACGTTCTGCACGGCGTCCTCCTGCGAGCCGTCGGACACCGTCACCCAGAGCAGCAGGCCCCAGAGCACCGTCGGGGCGTGCCCGGCCAGCTGGACGCCGAGGCCGACCGGCACCGCGACGCCGATCCGGGAGGGCGGGGCCTGCTCGAAGTCGGGCGGGGCGAAGTCCCCGGCGTCCTCGCCCGCGAGGCAGACCGGGGTGTCGGTGACCTTCAGCCAGTGCACCTCCACGCCGTCGGCGATCCGCCCGAGCGCGACCGAGAGCCAGCCGCGCACCGTCGCCTCCGGGTCCGGCAGCCAGCTCATCGGCCCGTTCGGGTCGGTCGCGCGGGCGAGGTCGTCCTTCGGCGGGCCGAACAGCTCGTTCTCGACGGCCTCGCCGATCACGTTGCCGTCCCGGTCCACCTGCCACCAGCGCCGGATCGACTCGGGCGGCGCCCAGGTCTCGGAGGAGTACTCCCCGGCGACCTCGTAGATCCAGGAGCCGCCGCCCCCCGGCAGCGGCGGGTCCTGCGGCCCGACGGGCCGCATGGTGCCACGCGGCGGCGCGTCCTGCGGTGTGGCCGGTACCGCGTCCTGCGGCACGGCCGACCGGCGCCTGCGGTTGAAGATCCCCATCCCCGCCCCTTCCCCCTCTTCCCCTCGACTTCGAGGGATTCTGCCCCGTCGGGAGCGCCGGCAGACCAGAGGTTCGGGGAATTCGCCGACCAGAAAGCAGATCTGACGTGGCGTCACATTCAACCCTCGGAGGTGAGGGGCTTCCCGTACACCGAGGAACTGCGCCGGACGGTCATCCCGACCCGCTCGTAGAGCGACAGCGCGCCGGTCTCCGAGTGCGTCCACAGGGTGCACGTCCGCCGCCCCCGCAGGTGGAAGGCGCGGAACGACTCCCGCAGCAGCACCCGGGCGATCCCCCGGTTGCGGTGGTCGCGCCGCACGGCGACCCGCTCGACGTACCCCTCGCCGCTGCCCGGAACGTCCAGCGCCAGTACCGCGCCGACCATCTCGCCGCCGGCGAACGCCACCGGCGACAGCGCCGGGACGAAGGTGTCGCGCCCGACGGTGTGCAGCGCCCACTCCGGGTAGGCCTTCCGCCGCGGCTGCCACTCGTCGAACGCGTCCTCGGTGAGCAGGTACGCGGCCTGCTCGTCGCCGGCCCGGAACGGCCGCACCGTGATGCCGGCCGGCGGGTCCGGCACCGCCGGTTCGACGGGCATGGCGAACTCCAGCTGCCACTCGGTGACGAACGGCGCGTAGCCGCGGGAGCGCAGCAGCCGGGCGGCGGCCTGGTCGGCGTCCGGCACCGCCTGGGAGAGCCGCCCGCCGCCGGCCTCGCGGGCCCGCGCCTCGACCCAGTCGAGCAGCCGCCCGCCCAACCCCCGCCCCCGGTGGTCGGGGTGGACGTCGACCTTGCTGCGCCGCCCGTTGTGCACCCAGGCGCGGCCGGCCAGCAGGCCCGACCCGTCCTGCACGAGCAGCGTGTCGAGGGCGGGGTCGAGGCCGGGCAGGGCGAGGTCGGCGGCGACGCCGTCGGCCCCGCTCTCGGCGTGCCCGAGCAGCTCGCGCTCGCAGGCGGCGACCAGGTGGTGGATCCCGGCGGCGTCGGCGGCGGTCGCCGCCCGGCTCCGGTACCGGTCCGGCAGGGGCGGGAGCAAGAGGTGGGCCATGGAGCGACTCTGCGCCATCCCCACCGGTCTGTCGACCCTCCCCGTCCCCCCGCAGGGGAAGGTCACCCGGCGGCCGGGGCCTCCACGGCGTTGTTCTGGCCGGCCACGATCCGCCAGCCCTCCTCCTGCCGGGCGATCACGTACAGTGCGGCGCCGCGCGGGCCCTCGACGGGGTTGCCGTCGGCGTCGGTGGGCGTCTGCGCGACGTTGGCGGCGATCACCTCGGGCGCGACCTCCAGCAGCTTGACCACCTCGTACCGCGCGTAGGAGTCGTGCAGGAAGCCCTTCATCGCCGGGGCGCTGAACTCGGCGATCGCCGCCCGGCTGTCCAGCCGGGTGCCCCTGGCGTTGGTCCAGGACGTCCGCTCGGCGAACCAACCGGCCAGCGCCACCGGGTCCTTGTCGTTGAACGCCTGCTCCAGTCCCTTGACGACACCGGTCACCTCGGCCTGCGTCCGGGTCGAGACCGCCCCCGCCGGCTGTGCGTGCTTCACCATGGCCGTTCCCCTCTCGGTACCGGATCCCCTCCGGAGTCGGCGGTGCTCGCCGATGACCCCATCCCACAACCTGAAGTCCGGTTGAGGTCAACCCCGGGCGGCGGCACGGGATCCGGGCCCGTCCTCCGTGCGGCGCAGGGCCTCCTCCCGACCTCCCCCGCGCGGGTGAGCCGGTCCGGTCCGCCGGAGGACGCGGGGGTGGTGGCGGCGCTGCGACCTTGGGAGCGGAAGCAGTCGCACCGGCCCGAAGACCGGGCCCGCTGTCGGGGAGGACGCATGAACGCCCGTACGAAGTCGAGGAGTCCGCACGGTCGGATCGCGGCGGGGGTGCCGCGCTGGGCGGTGCTCGCCGCCTACGCCGCCACGCTGACGACGCTGCCGTCCTGTGTCTGGCGGATCGCCGCCATGATCTTCAACGTGCCGCTGCTGGAGCACCCTTCGGAGGCCCATCCCTCCTCGGCCTTCTCGGCGGGGTGGTGGTACATCATCGCGCTGAGCGTGGTCAGCGAGGCGCTGGCGTTCCTCGCGGTCGGGCTGGTCGCCGAGTGGGGCGAGGTCTGGCCGCGCTGGATCCCGGGCCTGGCGGGCCGCCGGGTGCCGACGCTCGCGGCCGTCGTCCCGGCCGGGCTCGGGGCGGCGGCGCTGATGGTCTTCCCGTACGCGATGGTGATGTCCGCCTTCGGGCGCACGCTGACCGGGGAGGTGGACGGCGCGGTCACGCACGGCTGGCAGACGGCGGTGTTCTGGGCCGCCTACCTGCCGCTGGCGGCCTGGGGGCCGCTGCTGGGCGTGCTGACCGTGCACTACCACCGCCGTCGCCGCGGTGCCGCCGGGGCTCTGCCGACCGGGCTCGCGAGGGCCGCCTGACGGCCGGCGGGGCCCGGGCGGACCGGCGGACGGCCGCCCCCGACGGGCGTGCGGGCCGGTCGGGGGCGGAGCATCAAGGGGCGGCGCAGCTCAGCGCGGGTGCGCGGACCGCGCAGCGGTCACGCCGCGAGCCGTCGCGCCGGGTCGTACGCCTCCCGCACCCGGGTCTGGGCGGCCTCGCCCGCGCCGAGGTGGTCGAGGCCGAGCAGCGCGGCGCCCAGCACCGGCGGCGCGACGACCACCCGCGGCTCGGCCAGCGGCGCGGCCTCGGCCAGCCGGGCCGTCACGTTGTCGAGCAGCAGCGGCTCCCGCGAGGCGAGCACGCCGCCGCCGAGCACGACCGGCGTCGACTCCTCCAGCAGCTCCAGCCGTCCGAGGGCGACGACGGCGAGCCGGGTGATCTCGTCGGCCTGCCGGTCGATCAGCTCCAGTGCGACCGGGTCGCCCGCCGCGGCGACCGCGAACAGCACCCGGACGATCTCGTGCAGCCGCCCGTACGGCAGGTGCCCGAGGTGGATGGCCTCGGCGACCGCGCCGGTGCTGGGGAGGCCGAAGTGCTCGGCGATGGCCCGGGCCAGCCCGGTCGGGCCGCCGCGGCCGTCCTCGGCCCGGACGGCGTGCCACATGCTGTTCATGGCCAGCCCGCTGCCGCCGCCCCAGTCGCCGGTGAGCTCGCCGAGGGCGGGGAACCGGGCGGTGCGGCCGTCGGGGAGCAGGCCGACGCAGTTGATGCCGGCGCCGCAGACGACGGCGATGCCGCGCGGGCCGTCGGTGCCGGCCCGCAGCAGGCCGAAGGTGTCGTTGGCGACGGTGTTGGTGGCGCCCCAGGGGTGCGACTCCAGCGCGCTGCGCAGGGCCTCCTCCTCCACCGGGAGGTCGGCGTTGGCGAGGCAGGCGCTGACGTGGGTGGTCAGGATGCCACTGCGGAAGGACAGTCCGGCCGCGGCGGCGGCCTCCTCGACGAGGGGGGTGAGGCCGGCTACCGCTGCCGCACCGCCGACCTTCTGCGGGGCGAAGCCGCCGCCGCGGGCGGAGCCGAGGACGGTGCCGTCGGCGCCGATCAGGGCGACGTCGGTCTTGGAGTTTCCGGCGTCGATGGCGAGAACGCCGGGCAGGAGTGGTTCGGGCTGGTGGGTCATCTGGTCCCCGCGGCTCGTACGTGGCCCGGCCGTTGTCCCCGGCCGGGGGTGGTCGGTCTCCTCGCGGCCCGGCCCGCGGCTCCCCGGGACGAGGGCGCGGGCCGGACGCGGCGGGCGGGTCACGCCCAGGCGAGGTGCTCGCGGTTGTGGGCGAGCAGCCGGTCCGTCAGCTGGTCGGCGCGTTCGATCTGGCCGACCAGCGGGTGGGAGAGCAGGGCGTCGAAGACGCGGTCGCGCCCGCCGTGCAGCGCGGCGTCGAGGGCGAGGTGCTCGTACGCGGTGACGGCGGCGATCAGGCCGGCGTACAGCGGTTCGACCGGCCGCTGTGGCAGCGGGCGCACCCCGGCGGCGTCCACCTCGGCCGGGACCTCGATGACGGCGTCGTCCGGCAGGAACGGCAGCACCCCGTCGTTGCGGGTGTTCACGACCTGCACGGACGTCCCGCCGTCGGTGCCCAGCAGCGAGGCGATCAGCTGGACGGCGGCCTCGGAGTAGAACGCGCCGCCGCGCTTGGCGAGCAGCTCCGGCTTGGTGTCCAGGGTCGGGTCGGCGTACATCTCCAGCAGCTGCCGCTCGATCGCGGCGACCTCGGCCGCCCGGGAGCCCTTGGTCTTGAGCTCCTCCACCACCTGGTCGTGCTGGTAGAAGTAGCGCAGGTAGTAGGAGGGCACGACGCCGAGGCGCTCGATCACCGGCTGCGGCAGCAGCAGGTCCTGGGCGATCTCCTTGCCGAAGCCGGCCAGCAGCTCCGGCAGCACCTCGCGCCCGGTGGCCGAGCCCGGCGCGTCGAGCAGGGTGACGCCGCGCTCCCAGGTCAGGTGGTTGAGCCCGACGTGGTCCAGGCGGACCAGCTCCGGGGCCACGCCGAGGTGCTTGGCGAAGCGCCGCTGGAAGCCGATGGCGACGTTGCACAGGCCGACGGCCTTGTGGCCGGCGCTCTGCAGGGCGCGGGTCACGATGCCGACGGGGTTGGTGAAGTCGACGATCCAGGCGTCGGGGTTGGCGCGGCGGACCTTCTCGGCGATGTCCAGCACCACCGGGACGGTCCGCAGCGCCTTGGCCAGACCGCCCGCGCCGGTGGTCTCCTGGCCGACGCAGCCGCACTCCAGAGGCCAGGTCTCGTCCTGGTTGCGGGCCGCCTGCCCGCCGACCCGCAGCTGGAGCAGGACGGCGTCGGCGCCCTGGACGCCCGCCTCGACGTCGGTGGTGGTGGTGACGACGGCCCCGTGGCCCTGCCGGGCGAAGATCCGCCGGGCCAGCCCGCCGATCAGCTCCAGCCGGTCGGCGGCCGGGTCGACGAGCACCAGTTCGCCGATCGGCAGGGTGTCGCGCAGCCGGGCGAAGCCGTCGATCAGCTCGGGGGTGTACGTCGACCCGCCGCCGACGATTGCCAACTTCAGTGCGGACATCAGCCCTTGACCCCTGTCAGTGTCACGCCTTCGATGAAGGCCTTCTGTGCGAAGAAGAAGAGGACGATCACCGGCGCCATCACCAGCAGGGTGGCGGCCATGGTGAGGTTCCAGTTGGTGTGGTGGGCGCCCTTGAAGGACTCCAGGCCGTAGGAGAGGGTCCAGGCCCCGGGGTTCTCGCTGGCGTAGATCTGCGGGCCGAAGAAGTCGTTCCAGGCGTAGAAGAACTGGAACAGGGCGACGGCGGCGATGGCCGGCTTGGCCATCGGCAGGACGATCCTGAGCAGGGTGCGCAGCTCGCCGCAGCCGTCGATCCGGGCCGCCTCGATGTAGTCCTTGGGGATGGTCATCAGGAACTGGCGCAGCAGGAAGATCGAGAAGGCGTCGCCGAAGGCCATCGGGATGATCAGCGGCCAGAGCGAGCCGGTGAGGTGCATCTGCTTCGACCAGAACAGGTACATCGGGATGATGGTGACCTGCGGCGGCAGCATCATCATCGAGATGACGGCCATCAGGGCCAGGTTGCGGCCCCTGAAGCGGAACTTGGCGAGCGCGTACGCCACCGGGAGGCTGGAGACGACGGTCAGGACGGTGCCGGCGCCGGCGTACAGCAGGGTGTTGCGCCACCAGGTGAGGAAGCCGGGGGTGTTCCAGACCTTGGAGTAGTTGCCCCACTCCCAGGAGGCCGGCCAGTAGTCGGTGGTGAGCGCCTGGTTGTCCGTCATCACCGAGGTGAGGAAGGCGAAGACGAACGGCAGTAGGAAGAACAGGGTGGCGGCGATGGCCAGCGAGTGGACGGCCACCCAGTTGAGCGCGGCGCGCCGCCGGGCGGTCCGGTGGGCGGCACTGCGGGTGCCGCCGGACCGGGAGGCGCCGGGGGTGCCCGAGGGGGCCTTGGCGAGTGTGGTGCCGAGAGTCATGATCGTGTCCTCACTGGTCCGCTAGTCGTCGTTCGCCATGAAGCCGGACTTTCGGCGCAGCAGGATCGAGGTGACGGCCATCGAGATGGCGAACAGCACCAGGGCGACGACGCAGGCGGCGCCGTAGTTGAAGTGCTGGAAGCCGAGGTTGTAGACCATCTGCGGCAGGGTCCAGGTGGACCCCTGCGGGTAGCCGGGCTCGAACTGCTGCCCGGAGTTGCCCGCGTTGCCGCCGGCGACCTTCCCGGCGACGATCGCCTGGGTGTAGTACTGCATGGTCTGGATGACGCCGGTGACCACCGCGAACATGATGATCGGCGAGATGTTCGGCAGGGTGACGTACCGGAAGCGCTGGAACGGGCCGGCGCCGTCGAGCTCGGCGGCCTCGTACTGCTCCCTGGGCACGTCCAGCAGGGAGGCCATGAAGATGACCATCAGGTCGCCGATGCCCCACATGGCGAGCATGGTGAGCGCGGGCTTGGACCAGGACGGGTCGGCGAACCAGCCGGGGGTCGGCAGGCCGAGCTCGCCGAGGTAGTGGTTCACCGGGCCGGTGCCGGGGTTGAGCAGGAAGGCGAAGGAGACGGTGGCGGCCACCGGCGGGGCCAGGTAGGGCAGGTAGAACGCGGTGCGGAAGAAGCCGGCACCGGTCTTGACCTTGGTGATCAGCATGCCGATGCCGAGGCCGAAGACGACCCGCAGCGACACCATGATGACGACCAGCCAGAGGGTGTTGCGCAGCCCCTGCCAGAAGGACGGGTAGTCGTTGAAGACGTAGTCCCAGTTCTGCAGGCCCTTGAAGGTGGGGGCCGACAGCCCGTTGTACTTCATGAACGAGAAGTAGATCGTGGAGATCAGCGGGTACAGGAAGAAGACGCTGAACCCGATCAGCCAGGGGGAGAGGAAGGCGAGGGTGCGGGCCGCCTCCCGGCGGCGCTTCCGGCGCAGCAGGTGCTGCGTGGAGGGCGCCGCCGGGTCGGTCGGTCCGGTGCCCTTGCGGGTGCCGAACGCGAGTGCCATGGGAGCTCCGTCTGCGCTTACTTCGCCTGGGCGATCGCGGCGTCGATCTCCTTGGCGGTGGCCGCGAGGCCGGCCTGGAGATCCTTCTGCTGACCGGACTCGTACGCGTAGCCGAGGTTCTGCAGCGAGACGAGGTACGCGCCGCCGTTGACGCTCGCCGGGGTGGTGCCGGAGTTCGTGTTCTTGGCGATGTCCAGGAAGGTCTTGAAGTTCGTGTCGCTGATCAGCTTCGGCGAGTTGAGTGCGTCGAAGGTGCTCGGCACGTTGTGGATCGCGTTGGCGAAGCTGACCACCGCGTCGGTGTCGGTGGTCAGGTACTTGACCAGCTCCCAGGCGGCGCTCTGCTTCTTGCTGCTGCTGGCGATGCCGACGATGGTGCCGGTCTGGTAGCCGCGGCCGTAGGTGCCGGCCTGGTCGTCCGGCACCGGGAACGGCGCGGTGGCCCACTCGAAGTCGGGCTTGTTCTCGGCGAGCGAGGCGGTGCGCCACTCACCGTCGATGGCCATCGCGACCTGGCCGGTGTGGAACGGGTTCTTGGCGCTGAACTCCTCGCCGAAGGTGGCGCGGTACTTGTCCAGCTTGTCGTAGCCGCCGAGCTTGTCGACCAGGCCCTTCTGCCAGTTCAGCATCGAGGCGATCTTGGGGTCGGAGGTGAGGTTCGACTTGCCGGAGCCGTCGAAGTAGCTCGGGCCGTACTGGCCGAGGAAGTGCTCGGTGGTGGACTCGTAGCCGTGGTACAGCGGCATGAAGCCCAGCTGCTTGTAGCCGTCGCCCTCGGCGATGGTCAGCTTGGCGGCGGCGTCGGCGAACTCGCTGAAGGTCTTCGGCGGCTCGGCGATGCCGGCGAGGGCGAAGGCCTTCTTGTTGTAGTAGAGGCCGAAGGCGTCGCCGAGCAGCGGCAGGGAGCACTGGTTGCCCTGGTACTGCGCGTAGTTGAGCATCGCGGCGGGGAAGGTCTTGGCGGCGTCGATCTTGTCCTTCTCCAGGAAGGGCTTGAGGTCCGCGAAGGCCTTGGTCGAGCAGAACATGCCGACGTTGTTGGTGGTGAAGGAGGAGACCACGTCCGGGGCGCTGTCGCCGCCGGCCCGCAGCGCCTGGTTGACCTTGTCGTCGGCGATGTTGCCGACGGCCTTGACGTGGATGTTCGGGTGGGCCTTCTCGAAGGCGGCGATGTTGGCGTCGATCGCCTTCACCTCGGAGTCCTGGCTCCAGCCGTGCCAGAAGGTGATGGTGACGTCCTTGCCGGAGGCCGAGTCGTCGTTGCCGCCGGCGTCGTTGCTGCCGGTGCAGGCGGTGGCGAGCAGGGCGAGGACGGCGCTGCCGGTGACGGCGGCGATGGTACGGCGGCCTCTGCGGGAGGTGCGGGAGGTGGTGGAGTGCACTTCGAGGTCCTCCTGGGGGTGCGCGGGCAGGCGTCATTGCCTCGGGTCCCGCGTTCGGGGGGCTGTGGGAGAGGTGTCAGGTGCAGGAGATGGTGCGGCGGTGCGGGTGATGTCCGGTGCAGGTGGGAGCGTCTGTGGGTGGCGGACGTCAGTGGGTGGAGAAGACCGCCTCGCGGGCGGCCGCCAGCGCGCGTTGCAGTGCGCCGGTGAGGACGGGCGAACCGGGCAGGGCACTGCTGCGGACTTCCGGCCGGGCGATCGAGATCTTGGCCAGCTCCTCCTCGACGAGCGCGCGCAGCCGTTCGCCGCCCGCACTCGGCACACCGCCGGAGACCACCACCAGCTGGGGGTCGACGACGGCGACGATCACGGCCAGTCCGACGGCGAGCCGGCCGGCCAGGTCGGCGAGGAACTCGTCGCCGGCACCCGGGGTCTCCAGGGCCAGGGCGAGCGACTCCTCGGCGGTGGCGGCGGCGAGCCCGTGCCGGCGGGCCAGCGCCTTGACGGCGGGTGCGCCGACCAGTTCCTGGAAGCCGCCGGAGTTGCGGCGCCGTACGTCCCGCACGACCGGTGAGCCGGGCACCGGCATGTAGCCGACCTCCCCGGCGCCGCCGGTGAAGCCGCGGTGCAGCCGGCCGGCGATCACGATCGCGGCGCCGGTGCCCTCGCCGGCCCAGAGCAGGACGAAGTCCTCGAACCCGAGGGCCGCGCCGGAGGCCTGCTCGGCGACGGCGGCGAGGTTCACGTCGTTCTCGATCGACACCGGGGCGCCGACCGCCTCGGAGAGCTCCTGCACCAGCCGCGGCCCGTGCCAGCCCGGCAGGTGGGAGGCGTAGCGCAGCTTGCCGGTGACGGGGTCGGGCGCGCCGCCGACCCCGATCACCACGTTGTGCAGGGCGTCCTCGGCGAGTCCGGCGGCGCGGACGGTCTCGGCCACCGCCGCGGCCACCCCGGGGACGGTGCCGGCGGCCGGCCAGCCCCTGGTCGGCACGACGTGCTCGGCGAGGGTGACGCCGGTGATGTCGGCCACCGCGACCCGCACCTGGCTGGTGGTGACGTCCAGTCCGGCGACGTGGCCGGCCGCGGGATTCACCTGGTACAGCTGCGCGTTCGGGCCCGGGCCGCCCGCGGTGGTGCCGACCGGCAGAACCAGTCCGGCGGCCTCCAGGCGGGCCAGCAACTGGGAGGCGGTGGGCTTGGACAGGCCGGTCAGGGTGCCGATCTGGGTGCGGGAGAGCGGGCCGTTCTCCAGCAGCAGTTCGAGGGCGGCTCGGTCGTTGATGGCGCGCAGCAGGCTGGGGGTGCCGGCGAGGGGGGCCTTGGCGGTGGTCTTGGTCACGCGCGGAATCCTCCTCTTCCAGCTGGTCCCGGTAGCCCCCGGGTGGGGTTCGGGCGAACTGTTAGGAAACTTTCCAGTCGCTTGAGACAGGACCGTACGGTCCCCGTCAGGAGGGTGTCAATGGCCCCTCCCGCGGTGGATGCCGAAGCGTTACCGGGCAGCACGAAGCCCCGCCCCCCGATGGGGAGGAGCGAGGCTTTCGTCCGTTTCGGGCGGGAATTCGGACGGCAATTCCGGCGGGTGTTCCCGCGGGGTCCGCCGGGTCCCGGGAAGGCCCGGCAGGGTGCCGGGCCCGCCGTCAGGGCGTCTTGCCGCCGTCGTCGCCCGCCTTCACCGGTCCCGGTATCGGCGCCGTGGCCAGGTAGCGCGGCGAGGCCGGGTCGGCCAGCGCGGACGGCGGCGCCGCATCGGTCGGCGCCGGCACCGAGGCGGTGGCCAGCACCATCGCGGAGGTCGCCCCACCCGCTGCCGCGGCCGCCGCGGCCGCCGTCGGGACCTCCTCCTTGACCTTGATCCCGGCCAGGTCGAAGGCCGTCTTCAGCCGCTGCCGCAGCGCCCGGGCCACCGACAGCGACTTGCCCGGGGCGGTCCGGGCCTCGACCCGCAGCACCACCGAGTCGACCGCCACCGACTCCACGCCCAGGACCGTCACCGGCGCCCAGACCAGCTCGTCGAACGGCGCCTCCTTGGCCAGCGTCTCCGCCGTCTCCCGGATCAGCGCCTCGACCTGGAGCAGGTCCTCCTTGTACCCGACCTGGACGTCCACCGAGGCCGTCGACCAGCCCTGGCTCATGTTGGCGATCCGCTTCACCTCGCCGTTGCGGATGTACCAGATCTCACCGCCCGCGCCGCGCAGCTTGGTCACCCGCAGGCCGACCTCCAGCACCGTGCCGGTGGCCACCCCGGTGTCGATCTCGTCGCCGACGCCGTACTGGTCCTCCATGATCATGAAGACCCCGGACAGGAAGTCCGTGACCAGGTTGCGCGCGCCGAAACCGATCGCCACACCGGCCACACCGGCGCTCGCCAGCAGCGGCGCCAGGTTCACCCCGAGCGCGGCCAGCACCATCAGCGCGGCCGTCCCCAGGATGCTGAAGGAGGCCACGCTGCGCAGCACCGAGCCGATCGCCTCCGAGCGCTGCTGCCGGCGCTCCGGGTTGACCACGCCGGTGTTGGCCAGCAGACCACCCAGCCGGCCGGGCTCGTCGTCGCCCTCGGCGGGCTTGGTCATCCGCCCTATCAGCTGGGTGATCAGCTTGCGGACCACGGCCCGCAGCACCAGCGCCAGCACGATGATGAAGACGATCCGGACACCGCCGGCCAGCCAGTCCTGCCAGTGCGAGTCGAACCAGCCCGCCGCCTGCCGGGTGGTCTCGCCCACCTCCTGCGCGCTGGTGGGGATTCTGAGGTCGAGCTGCGGCAGCGCCGGGGCCGTGGGGCTCGGGGACGGGCTCGGCGTCGTGGACGCGTCGGCGAGGAGACCGGCGGCACCGGACCAGGACACGTGCGGGACCTTCCTGCAGGGAGCGTGGCGGGCCCGCCGCCGCGGAGGCATGCCGTGGCCTGCGGACCGTCCGCACTACCCTAACCGGCGCCGGACCACCCGCCGGACACGCCGAAGGGCGCGCGGGCCTCTCCCGGACGCCCCGTCAACGCCCCGGCCCGCCCCTGCTCCGCTCCCCTGAGCGCCCCCCGGAACACCGCCCGGACCACCTTCCCGCGTGCTGCTCCGACCGGCCGAGCCGTCCCCCGGGCGGGCGGCGGCCCCCCGGCAGGGCACCCGGGTGCAACCCCTCCTTCGCCTGGGCATATCGGGTATGACAGCAACCGCATCCGGCGGTTCATGTCGGGTCCGTTACACGGGAGTGGTGGCGCCGTACAAAGGCGTAAGGCGACACTGGGGGAGATCACACACCCGTTGCGTGATCCAACCGCTCGTCCCGGCGCGAGCCACGCGCCGCAGGCGTCCAAGGAGGCATCCGTGCCGCATGTCCTGGTCCTCAACGCGTCCTACGAGCCACTCGGCGTCGTATCGATGCGCCGCGCACTCATCCTGGTCCTCAACCACAAGGCGGTCAGCCTGGAGGATTCGGGAGTCACTCTGCACAGCGCCACCAGCGCCCTTCCGGCGCCGTCCGTCGTCCGTCTGACCCGCTTCGTCCGGGTCCCGTTCTGCGGGCCCGTCCCGCTCACCCGCCGGGCGCTGTTCGCCCGCGACCACGGCCGCTGCGTCTACTGCGGGGCCGCCGCCACCAGCGTCGACCACGTCATCCCGCGCAGCCGGGGAGGCCAGCACCGGTGGGACAACGTGGTGGCAGCCTGCCGCCGCTGCAACCACACCAAGGCCGACCGCCACCTCACCGAACTCGGCTGGCGGATGAAGCGGCAGCCGGCCCCGCCCAGCGGCCTGGCCTGGCGCATCATCGGCACCGGGATCAAGGACCCGCGCTGGCGCCCCTACCTGGAGCCGTACGGCGGCGGTGACCAGCTGCACGCCTCGCAGTGGGGCGGGTACGAACACCACGACCATACCGAGGCCGCGCACACCGTGCCGCTCGGCCGGGCGCACTCCGCCCACTCCGCCCCGATCCGCCGCGGTGAGCAGCCCGAACCGCTCTCCGCCTGACCCCGCTCGACAAGGGCCTGCCCGTCACAGCTTCCGGTACGCCTCATGGGCCGCCGCGCACCCCGCAACCGGGGAGCGCGGCGGCCCGCCGTCTGACCGCCCTACGGCCTGACCGCCTACGGCTCGGCTACGGCTTGGCCGGCGGTGCGCCGGGCGCCGTCGTGGGCGCGACCGGCGGCGCGGTGGCGGCCGGCGGCGGGGTCGGCTGGCCGGTCGGTGCCGTGACCGGCGGTACCACCGGCGGAGTGGTCACGGGCGGGGTGGTGACCGGCGGCGCGGTGGCCGCCGGGGTGACGGCGAACAGCTCGACGCCCCACAGCGAGTAGCCGTACTTGGTGGCCCGGGCCACGCCCTGGACCCGCAGGAACTTCGCGTCCGGCGCGTCGAAGCGGACCGTCTCGTTGCCGCCCTTGCCGTCGTCCACGGTGGCCACCGTCGTCCAGCTGACGCCGTCCGCCGAGGACTGGATCCTGTACGCGGAGGCGTACGCGGCCTGCCAGTGCAGTACCGCCGAGCCCAGGTGGGTGGCCTTCGGCAGCTCCAGCTGCACCCAGGCGTCGTCCTTGGCCGGCGAGGACCAGCGGGTCTTCGGATCGCCGTCGGCCACCGCGGAGGCGGGGAAGGACGACGTCTCGTCGCCCGAGGAGGTGGCCTGCGCGGTGGGCGCCAGGTCCGCTCCGCCGGTCGGCGGCACCACGTGCACCTGGAGCACCTGGCGCACGGTGGTGAGGCCGGCCACGAACAGCACCGGCACCTGGTACGTCCCGGAGGGCGTCTCCGGGGTGGCCGTGACCAGCAGCGGGACGCCCACCCGGCCGCCGCGCGGCACGCTCACCCCGGCCGCCGGGGCGACGGTCAGGCCCTTGGCCACGACCGGCACCTCGGTGCGCAGCTCGCCTGCGGCGCCCTCCGGGCGGCCCGCCTCGACGATCGCGCGGGTCTGCGCGGGGGCGGCCGCGCCGGTCACCACGTCCAGTGCGGCGTCGGAGAGGCTGAGCCGGGCCGCGGGGACGTCGGCGTACCAGGGGATCACCTGGTTGACCACCGGCGGGTCGCCGCCCGGCTTCCAGGCCAGCCGGAACGCGTCGGCGACCTGACCGCCGGCCGCCAGCTCGTTGTAGCCCGGCTGGATGGTGCCGATCTCGCTCCAGCTGCCGTCCGGGTGGCGCACCGAGACGGTGGCGCTGGCCCGCACGCCCGGGTCGGTGAGCACGGTGAGGCGGTCCAGCGGACGGGCCGCGCCCAGTTCGACGGTGAGCGGCTCGTCCGTGGCGGTCGGCGCGGTGGCCGCCCGGTAGGCGGTGTCCGGGTTGCCGTCCAGCACGGCGTCGGCGGCAGAGCCGGGCAGGGCGGCCGGTCCGCCGGTGACGCTGGCCGGGGCCTCGTCCGGCGCGGTGATGCTGAACTCGCGCACCGCGACCGCGGTCTTCTGGGCGGCGGTGGCGCGCAGCCGCACCGCCCGCACGACCACTCCGGCGGGCAGCTGCGCGGTGACGCTCTTCTGGTTCTTCACCTGGGCGAGCTGCTTCCAGCCGCCCTCGCCGGTCGAGTACTCCAGCACCCCGTCGCGGATGTAGTCGTCCACCGCGCTCGGGCCGTCCGGGCCGCCGCCCCACGAGCCCATCAGCACGGTGACGCTGCCGACCGGGCGGCCGCCGCCGAGGTCCAGGCCGATCGAGTCGCCGGGCTGCGCGGGCCCCGCGCTCCAGTAGAAGGTGTCGGCGACGCCGTCGGTCATCAGTGCGGGCAGGTGGTCGTGGGCGGTGCCCAGGGTGGTGGTCGGGGTGATGCCGCCGCCGACCACGCCGGCCCAGTTGTCGGCCGCGCGTATGGCGCGCTCCAGGAACGGGCCGAGCACTCCGGCGCCGATCGTCGCCGGGCTCCCGCCGAGCTGCTCGCGCAGCCGGTTCAGCTCGACCCGGGCCTTCCAGGCGGTCGCGCCGTCGCCGCCGCGCTGGGCGAGCAGCATGTCCAGCGCGGCCTGGCCGGCCAGGCCGTAGTCGTGCAACGGGGCCAGCCAGGGCCCGGACTCGGCGGCCAGCTGGGCGGTGGCCTGGGAGGCGGACAGGGTCCGCTGGGCGCCGGCCATCGCGGTGAAGGCGTCCCGCAGCGGGGCGGCCGCCTCTATCAGCCTGGTGACGTCCGGGGCGGTGCCGGCGTTCGGCTCGGCGGTGGCCCAGAACCGCTCCAGCAGCGGGGCGAGGTAGCCGGACTCCTGCTTGGACAGCGGCGAGGAGGAGCTGTTGCCGGCCAGCGCGGTGACGGCGCCGAGCACCTCGCCGACGGGCGTGGCGGTGGCGCCGGTCGGCCCGGCCAGCGAGCGCAGCGCGGCCTGCCAGGACTCCTCCGGCTTGTAGCCGCCCGGGTTCCAGGCGAAGTCGCCGGCGGTGGCGAGCGCGATCCGGGAGGCCACCGGCTGCTGCATCGCGCCGGTGAGCATGACGGCGGACTTGGTGGCCACCTCGGTTTCGCGCCCGGTGTAGGCGCCGAGGAAGAGCCGGTCCGGGCTGGAGTCGTTGACCGGGTAGTTGTCCATGGTGACCAGCGGGTGCCCGTAGAGGGCGCCGGTGTCCGCGGTCTGAGCGCCGGTGATCTTCTCCGGGATCACCCCGACCCCGCTCCAGGCGACCTGCACCCCGCTCGGCAGCGCCGCGGCCAGCGCCTTGCGGTACGGCGTGGCGCCCTGCTGGTGGTACTCGGTCGGCACGACGGACAGCGGCGCCAGCCAGCTGTTGCGCGCGATCAGCCGGTCCTGCACCTTGGCGATCAGCTCGGCCTGCGCCTTGGCGGCGGCGGCCGGACCGGTGCCGTACCGGGACCGGTCGTCGCCGCAGTGCCACTCGTCGTAGGAGACGTCCAGGAACTGCAGCTGGAACGCGGTGAAGCCGAGCTTGCGCAGCCCGTCCAGCTTGGCCACCAGCGCGTCGGCGTCCTTGCCGGAGCTGTAGCAGAACGACTGCCCGGGGTCGATCGCGTACCCGAGGGTGACGTGGTTCTGCGCGGCCCGGGCGGCCAGCGCGCGCAGGTCCTCGGCGCGCTCCTGCGGGTAGGCGTCGCGCCAGCGGGAGAGCCGGTACGCGTCGTCACCCGGGGCGTAGAGGTAGAAGTTCTGCTTGGAGCGGCCGAGGAAGTCGATCTGGTCGAGGCGCTGCTGCTGGCTCCACGGCGTGCCGTAGAACGCCTCGGCGGTGCCGCGCACCGGCGCGCCGGAGGGCCAGTCCCGCAGGGTGATCCCCGGCAGGCCGAGGCCCGCCGCGCCCGGCGCCTGCCCCTGCCCGGCCGGCACGGCGGCGAGCAGCTGACGCAGGCTCTGCGCCGCGTAGAACGTCCCGGCCGCGTCGGTTCCGGCCAGCACCACCGCGCCGTAGGTGCCGCCGCCCTGGGCGGGCAGCTGACCAGCCGACAGCACGTACCCGCCGGCCGCCAGCCCGCCGGGCGAGGGCGCCGAGCCCTCCTTGCCCCCGGCCGCCGCGGTCAGCTCCCGCAGCACCCGGTCCACCTCGCCGCCGGCGTCCTCGGCGGGCCCGCCGACGTACACCACCAGCGACCCGGCGGCCGGTACCCCGGCGTCCTCCTGCGGCGTCACCGAGGTCGCCCCGGCGATGCCCAGCACCTCGCGGACGGCGTCCACCGCACCGTGGTCGGCCTTCGGCGCGGCCACCAGCGTCACCGCGGCCGGCACGGCCACCGGCTTGCCCGCCACGCTCTGCTCCTGCGGCCGCGGGAACACCTGGGGGTTGCTCACACTGCCCAGCGGCGTCTGCGGCGCACTGCTCACCACGTCCGGCCCCGGGCTGTACGCGTACGCGCCCGACGCCGGCGCGACCGCCAGCAGCCCGCCGACCACGGCCGCCGCCGACAGCGTCGCCGCGATCTGCAGCGTCCGCCGGCTCGGTGCCACGGCCCGCCCGCCACCGGCCCGCTCGGCCCGCACCGAGGCGAGCAGCGGCTCCGTCCCCTTCAGGTCCGCGATCAGCCGGTCCGCCGCCCTGGGAGCCAACTGACGGCACGTCCGCGCCGTGGCCCGCCGCGCGGCCAGCGCCGCCGGGTGCTGCAGCACGTCCCGCAGCGCCGGACTCTGTTCCAACTGCTGCCTCAGCCGCCGTCCGGCTGCGATGGACACTCGGGCTTGCACAGGAGCCTCCTCGCCAGGCTGGGACCACATCGCGCCAAAGCCCACCAGTTGGCCCAGCCGGTGTCAACGCCGCCGACTGGTATGGATGGTTTGTCCGAATTGATCACTGCTTGGGCCGCCCACGAAGCTCTTTCGGCACCCCTGACCCGCCGCCTCGGGCCGCCGCCCCGGCCCCGCACCGGGTGTCGCACCGTGTGTCGCGCCGGGTCACCGGGGCGTTACGCGGGTAGGACTGTGGCTGTCCCGTTGGGCGTTGCCGAGAGCCGCAGGAGCCGCGAGTGGCCGCTTACCTCGATCGTGACGGAGCCGACAGCCGACAGGTGCCGGCGCAGGACGCGCCGCCGCCCCCGGCGGAGCTGGTGGCGCTGGCACAGGCGTACGGGGTGGAGAGCAGTTACGACCCGGGCAGTGGTCCGGTGCCGGTGGGGGCCCGGACGCTGGTGGCGGTGCTGGCCGCGCTCGGGGTCGAGGCGGGGACACCGGAGGCGGTGCGGGAGGCGCTGGAGCGTCACCGGGCCGGGCAGCGGGCCCGGTTGCTGCCGCCGACCGTGGTCGTGCGGGCGGGCCGGCGCACCGCCCTGGACGTCCCGGCGGACGCCCGGCTCAGCGTCGAGCTGGAGGACGGCGGGGTCTGGGAGCTGCCGCGCGGGCACTCGCACTGGCTGCCGGCGGACCTCCCGCTCGGGCGGCACACCCTGAAGGCGGTGGCCGGCGGGCAGGAGCAGCACGCCCACCTGGTCGTCGCCCCCGACCGGCTGCCGCAGCCGACCGGCCGCAGCTGGGGCTTCCTGGCACAGCTGTACTCCGTCCTGTCCGAGCGCTCCTGGGGGATGGGCGACCTGGGCGACCTCGCGGAGCTCGCCCAGTGGGCCGGGGCCGGCCTCGGCGCGGGCTTCGTCCAGATCAACCCGCTGCACGCCGGCCTGCCCGGGGCGCCCTCCGACCCGTCCCCGTACCGGCCGTCCTCCCGCCGCTTCGCCGACCCGGTGCACCTGCGGATCGAGGCGGTGCCCGAGTACGGCTATCTGACGGGCGAGCAGCGCGCCGAGGCCG
The DNA here is from genome assembly GCF_044547105.1 of Kitasatospora sp. NPDC052868. NCBI lineage: Bacteria > Bacillati > Actinomycetota > Actinomycetes > Kitasatosporales > Streptomycetaceae > Kitasatospora > Kitasatospora sp. NPDC052868. The sequence goes on from NZ_JBITZW010000011.1 coordinate 52,032, forward strand.
AGGAGCTGGGCCGGCGCGCTGCCCGGCTGCGCGACGAGGTGCTGAGCCACGACGGCCTGATCGACCGCGACGCCGTCTGGGCGCTCAAGCGCAAGGCGCTGGAGCTGCTGTACGAGGTGCCGCGCGGGGCCGGCCGGGAGGCGGCCTACCGGGCGTTCCTGCAGCGCGAGGGCGGGTGGCTGGAGCGCCACGCGCTCTGGAACGCGCTCGCCGAGGTGCACGGCGCCGACTGGCACGCCTGGCCCAAGGGCCTGCGCCACCCCGACAGCCCGCACGTCACGCTCGCCGCCGAGGAGCTGGCGGAGCGGGTCGGCCTGCACCGCTGGCTGGCCTGGCAGCTCGACGACCAGCTCGCCCACGCCCGGCAGGCGGCGGACGGCGCCGGCATGGCCGTCGGCCTGATCCACGACCTCGCCGTCGGCGCCCACCCGGACGGCGCCGACGCCTGGGCGCTGCAGGACGTGCTGGCCACCGGCATCTCGGTGGGCGCCCCGCCGGACGCCTTCAACGCGCACGGCCAGGACTGGGGCCTGCCGCCCTGGCGCCCGGACGCGCTGGCCGCCGCCGGCTACGCCCCGTACGCGGAGCTGCTGCGCTCCGCCGCCCGGCACGCCGGGGCGGTCCGGATCGACCATGTGATGGGCCTGTTCCGGCTCTGGTGGGTGCCGGCCGGACACCCGCCGACCGAGGGCGCGTACGTCCGCTACGACGCCGAGGCGATGCTCGGGGTGCTCGCCCTGGAGGCGCACCGGGCGGGCACCACCGTGATCGGCGAGGACCTCGGCACGGTCGAGCCGGGCGTACGGGAGGAGCTGGCCGCGCGCGGCATCCTCGGCACCTCGGTGCTCTGGTTCGAGCGGGACTGGCAGGCCAAGGGCGAGATCCTGGCTCCGGAGCGCTGGCGGCCGGGCAGCCTGGCCACCCTGACCACCCATGACCTGCCGAGCACCGCGGCCCGGCTGTCCGGCGAGCACGTCGAGCTGCGCCACCGGCTGGGCCTGCTGGCCCGCGCGCTGGGCGAGGAGCAGGCGCAGGCGGCGGCCGAGCTTGCCGACTGGCGGGCGGAGCTGGCCCGGCTGGGCCTGCTGGCGCCGGACGAGCCGCTGTCGGCGCGGGCGCTCTACCGGTTCCTGGCGGCCACCCCGGCCCGGCTGGTCGGCGTCTGGCTGCCGGATCTGGTGGGGGACCCGCGCCCGCAGAACCTGCCGGGGACGTGGGACCAGTACCCGAACTGGCGCCTGCCGGTGGCCGACGCCGAGGGCCATCCGGTGACGCTGGACGCATTGGCCGCGGTACCGGCGGCCCGGTCGCTGGCCGAGGTGCTGCGCGAACGGCCCACCGGCGCCGAACAGCCCGAGGGCGCCGGGCAGCCCGAAGGAGGCAGGCCCGAAAGGCCGACCCCGCCGCGCGGAGCCGCGTAAGAGGCGGGTAAGTTGAACGACGTGGACAAGAGGAACGCTTTGCGAGCCGGCGCGGTCAGCGCAACGGTCACGCTGATGATGCTGCTGTCGTCGCCCGCCATGGCCCTCACCCGGGACGACGGCGACGACCCGGGTACCGGCCTGACCGTCGCCCAGACCCTCGGCCTGTACGTGCTGCTCCCGATCGCGGCCTTCGTGATCATCGGTGCTCTCGCCGCGCTGCCGTACGGCGACGGCAAGGGCAAGAAGAAGTAGCCGAGGGCCTTCCACCAGGACCCGTACGACCCCGAGGGGGCACCGGAGCGCATCCGGTGCCCCCTCGGGCGTTCTCCGGGGCGGCACGGCCCCGGCCCCGCTCCGGGCGGAGGTCCGAGGACCTCCGCCCGGAGCGGTCGGGTCAGTGGCCCAGCGCCCGCGCGCCGGCCGCCCGGTCGGCCGCCTGGGCCTTCAGGGCGCGCTCGACGCCGGCCCGCGCCTCCACGACCTGCCGGCGCAGTGCCGGAGCCGGCTCGGCCGAGGCCAGCCAGGCGTCGGTGGCGTCCAGGGTGGCCTGCTCGACCTGGAGCGCCGGGTACAGGCCGACGATGATCTGCTGCGAGATCTCGTGGCTGCGGGTCTCCCAGACGTCCTTGACGGCCGCGAAGTACTTCGCGGTGTACGGCGCCAGCAGCTCGCGCTGGTCGGACTGCTGGAAGCCGGCGATCACCGCGTCCTGGACGTAGTTGGTGAGCGTGTCCGACTCCACCACGGAGGCCCAGGCGCTCGCCTTGGCCTCGGCGCTCGGCCGGGCGGCGCGGCAGGTGGCCGCGTGCTCCTGGCCGGCCGCCGTGTTGTCCCGGGCCAGTTCGGCCTCGATCTCCCGGTCGTCCGCGCGGCCGGTGGCGGCGAGGCGGGCGAGCAGCGTCCAGCGCAGCTCGGTGTCCACGGCCAGGCCCTCCAGCTTGGCCGTGCCGTCCAGCAGTCCGGCGAGCAGGCCGAGCTGCCCGTCGGTGCGGGCGACGGACGCCAGCGCACGGGCCCAGGCCAGCTGGTGGTCGCTGCCGGGCTGCGCGGCGCGCAGCTCCTGCTCGGCGGCCTCGGCCCAGCGGGCGAGGCCCTGCTCGCGCCAGGCCGGGTCGGCGTAGGCGTCCAGCGCCAGCTTGACCTGGCGCTGCACGGACTGCACCACGCCGATGTCGGACTCCCGGCCGAGGCCGGAGAGGGCCAGCGCCAGGTAGTCGCGGGCGGCCAGCTCGCCGTCGCGGGTCATGTCCCAGGCGGAGGCCCAGCACAGGGCGCGCGGCAGCGAGTCGGTGAAGCCGCCGAGGTGCTCGGTGACGACGGCCAGCGAGTCCTCGTCCAGGCGGACCTTGGCGTAGGACAGGTCGTCGTCGTTGAGCAGGATGACGGCCGGGCGGTGCCGGCCGACCAGCTGCGGGACCTCGGTGCGCGGGCCGTCGACGTCCAGCTCGATCCGGTCGGTGCGCACCAGTGCGCCGTCGGCCAGCTCGTACACGCCGATGGCGATCCGGTGCGGGCGCAGGACGGCCTCGCCCTTGGCGCCGGCGGGCAGCGCGGGGGCCTCCTGGAGGACGGCGAAGGACTCGATGTCGCCGTCGCCGTTCAGGGTGAGCGCCGGGCGCAGGATGTTGATCCCGGCCGTCTCCAGCCACGCCTTGGACCAGGACTTGAGGTCGCGTCCGCTGGTCTCCTCCAGCGCGCCGAGCAGGTCGGCGAGCCGGGTGTTGCCCCAGGCGTGGCGCTTGAAGTAGGCCTGCACGCCCTTGAAGAAGGCGTCCTGGCCGACGTACGCCACCAGCTGCTTGAGCACCGAGGCGCCCTTGGCGTAGGTGATGCCGTCGAAGTTGACCATGACGTCTTCGAGGTCGTTGATCTCGGCCATGATCGGGTGGGTGGACGGCAGCTGGTCCTGCCGGTACGCCCAGGTCTTCATCTGGTTGGCGAAGGTGGTCCAGGAGTGCGGCCACTTCGAACCCGGGGCCTCGGCCTGGCAGACGGCCTCGGCGAAGGTCGCGAAGGACTCGTTCAGCCAGAGGTCGTTCCACCACTCCATGGTGACCAGGTCGCCGAACCACATGTGGGCCAGCTCGTGCAGGATCGTCGCGGCCCGCGACTCGTACGCGGCGTCGGTCACCTTTGACCGGAACACGTACTGGTCGCGCAGGGTGACGGCGCCCGCGTTCTCCATCGCGCCGGCGTTGAACTCCGGGACGAAGAGCTGGTCGTACTTGGCGAACGGGTACGGGTAGTCGAACTTCTCCTGGAAGTAGTCGAAACCCTGCTTGGTGACGGCGAAGATCGCGTCGGCGTCCAGGAACTCGCGCAGCGAGGGGCGGCAGTAGACGCCCAGCGGCACCTTCTGCGAGCCGTTCTCGTAGGCGTCGAAGACGCCCACGTACGGGCCGGCGACCAGTGCGGTGATGTAGGTGGAGATCCGGCCGGTCGGCTCGAACGTCCAGACCTGGGTGTCCCCTTCGCCGACCGGGGTCGGGGTGGGGGAGTTGGAGACCACGACCCAGCCGGTGGGGGCCGTCACCGTGAAGGCGAACGCGGCCTTGAGGTCGGGCTGTTCGAAGGAGGCGAAGACCCGGCGGGCGTCCGGCACCTCGAACTGGCTGTACAGGTAGGTCTCGCCGTCGACCGGGTCGACGAACCGGTGCAGGCCCTCGCCGGTGTTGGTGTACGCGCAGTTGGCGACGACCCGCAGCTCGTTCTCGGCCCGCAGGCCCGGCAGCGCGATCCGGCTGTCGGCGAAGTTCGCGTTGTCGAGCCGCTCGCCGTTGAGCGTGATCTCCTCGACGCTCGGCGCGACGAGGTCGATGAAGCTGGCCGCACCGGGGGTGCGCGCGGTGAACCGGACCACGGTGGTGGACCGGAAGGTGCCGCCCTCACGGGCGGTGCTCAGGTCGAGCTCGATGTCGTACGCGTCCACGTGCAGGAGCTCGGCCCGGGTCCGGGCCTCCTCACGGGTCAGGTTGGTGCCGGGCACTCGCAGGACTCCTTCGTCGGGCTGATGTTCCGCATCCTCCCATGCCCAACGAACGGGCCCGGCGAATAATCGCGGCGGGGGGGGGGGGGCGGGGGGGGGGGGGGCCGCCCCCCCCCCCCCCCCCCCCCCCCCCCCCCCCCGCGACAGGGGTCGGCGCCTACCGCGCCGGGTACGTCACTTCTTCGCGTACTTGACCACCGGGGCGTCGGAGCCGGCGCCGCGGGAGAAGCCGTACAGCGAGCCGTCCGACTGCAGCACGTACTCGCTGGTGCTGTAGCTGGTGTAGGTGCCCTTGGGCACGCTGATGACCCCGAGGTCGCTCGGTGCGCCGTCGGTGGGCGAGAGCGTCACCAGCTTGGCGTCCTTGCCGTAGCCCATGTCCAGCAGCGCGCGGACCTTGCCGTCCTTGTCGGTGCCGGAGACCAGCCGGATGCCCTCGCTGGTGCCGCCGGTGGACGACCAGAGCCGCTTGCCGGTGGTCAGGTCGTAGGCGTTGACGGCCGGCTTGCTCGGGTTGACCTGGACGTACAGCGTGGTGCCGCTGACCACGTTCTGGGTGAACGCGTCCGCCTGGCCGGAGAGCCGCAGGCTGTCCGCACCGGGCTCCTTGACCGACATCTTGGCCATCGGCTTGTTGGACTTGTCGAACGGCAGCAGGTAGTCGCCGCTGGAGTTGCCGGTCATCAGCAGCACCAGCGGCTGGTCCGACACGACCTTGTCGACGCGCTCGATGCTGCCGTCCAGCGGGGTCGCCGCGCCGGAGGCCTTGCCGGTCTCGGCGTCCACGATCTGCAGCTGCGACTTCGGGTTGGCGTTGCTCCCGTAGCAGCGGTCGGAGACCGCGATCAGGTTGCCGGCCACCTTGCCGTAGATGCTGCAGTCCTTGTCGCGCGGCTGGTACTGCCAGACCGGCGAGCCGTCGGCGACGCTCACCGCGCCGACGGCGTTGCTGCCGCCGACCGCGATGACCTTGTCGGTGATGCTCAGGGTCGGCGAGGAGATCCGCTCGGTGGACACCTTGGTCGACCAGAGCAGCTTGCCGGTGCTGACGTCGACCGCGCCGACCGTGGAGCAGTCGCTGTCGCCGGTGTTGAAGGAGACCGCGGCGATGTGCTTGGAGTTGACCCCGTACGAGACGGTGCAGAACTCCTTGGCGCCGGCCGGCGGTGCGACCGACCACAGCTCCTTGCCGTCGGCGGAGCCGAGGCCGCGGATGCCGGTGGTGTCGGCCCGGACGACGGTCTTCTCGGCGCCCCAGATGCCGAGGATCTGCGCGCCGCTGCTGGCGTTGGCGGGCTTGGCGGCGCTCCACGCGAGGTTGTAGGCGCCGGCCTTGCCGCCGCCCCCGCCGGTGCTCCCCGAGGCGGTCGGGTCGTCGGTGCCGCCGGTGGTGCCACCGGTCGTGGTGCCGCCGGTGCTCGCGACCGGATCGTCGTTCTTCTTGGGGTCGTTGCCGGTGAACAGCACGACCAGGCCGGCGATGATGGCGATCGCCAGCACGCCGCCGATGATGCCGCCCCAGACCATGACGGGGTTGCGCTGCTTGGGCGCCGGCGGCACCGGCGCGCCGGGGTAGTACCCGGCCTGCTGCGGCTGCGGGGCCTGCTGCGGGTACCCGTAGCCGGCGCCGTTGGTGGGCTGCGGGGCGGTGTAGCCGTACTGCTGCCCGGCGTTGGGAGCGGCGAACGGGGGCGTGGTCGGGTCGAACGGGCCGACCGGAGCACCGGGCGGGGGCGGCGCGCTCTGCGCGGGGAAGGCGGCGGCGGTGGGCGCGTAGGCGTACTCGCTGCCGGGTGCGGGCGGCTGCGCGGGCGGCTGGGCCGGAGGCGTGCCCGGCGCGGCCGGTACACCCTGGCCCGGCACCGGGGCGCCGTCGAGCTGTGTCATCTGGTCCGCCACCGCGGCCGGGTCCACGCCGCCCGGCGTGCGTCCCAGCGAGACGCCCCGGTTGTCCTGTGGACCGGTGCCGGGCGTTTCGCCTGTCCCCGGAGTAGGGTGATCCCCTGCCATGTGATGCCCCGTCATGTCTGGAAGCGTCCCCCTGCCGGTTCACGTCCGCGGCCGGTGGGACGGTTGAGAATGGGCACCATCGTACGGGTGGGCCGATTTCGGGCGGCCGCAGGAGCCCCGGACCGCGCGCGCCGTACCGCTGAGCTGGGCACTCCCGCCCGCCGCGGAGCCGCCCGCGCCGCCCCTTGCGCGGTGGCCCGCGGTGCCGTTCGCGGTGCGGTCCGTGATCATTCGCAGGGAGCGCGCCACCGGGCCGCGCAGGGCCTAGGCTTCAGGAGTTGAAGGGAGCACCCGGCGGAGGGGCCCCCTCGCCCTTGGAAGGGTGGATCATGTCGACGGACACACCGGGCTCGCAGTCCTCACTGCACCGGGCCAATCTCGAACGGGTCCTGCGGGCGGTGCGGATGGCCGGCTCGCTGACCCAGGCCGAGATCGCCCGCGGCACCGGGCTCTCGGCGGCCACCGTGTCCAACATCGTGCGGGAGCTCAAGGAGAGCGGCACCGTCGTGGTCGCCGACACCTCCTCCGGCGGCCGCCGCGCCCGCAGCGTCTCGCTCAGCGGTGACGCCGGGATCGTGGTCGGCATCGACTTCGGCCACACCCACCTCAGGGTCGCCGTCGGCAACCTGGCGCACCGGGTGCTCGCCGAGGAGAGCGAGCCGATCGACGTCGACGTCTCGGCCCAGCAGGGCTTCGACCGCGCCGAGGCGCTGGTCGACCGGCTGCTCCGGCAGGCCGGCTTCCGCCCCGACAAGGTGATCGGCGTCGGCCTCGGCGTCCCCGGCCCGATCGACGTGGAGACCGGCGCGCTCGGCTCCACCGCGATCCTGCCCGGCTGGACGGGCATCGCCCCCGGCCGGGAGCTGGCCGCCCGGCTCGGCATGCCGGTGCACGTGGACAACGACGCCAACCTCGGCGCGCTCGGCGAACTGGTCTGGGGCGCCGGGCGCGGCCTGAGCGACCTCGCCTACATCAAGGTGGCCAGCGGCGTCGGCGCCGGCCTGGTGGTCAACGGGCAGATCTACCGCGGCCCGGGCGGCACCGCCGGTGAGATCGGGCACATCACGCTGGACGAGGCCGGTCCGGTCTGCCGCTGCGGCAACCGCGGCTGCCTGGAGACCTTCGTCGGCTCCCGCTACCTGCTCAACCTGCTGAGCACCACGCTCGGCCCGGACCTCACGCTGCCCCGGGTGGTCGAGCTGGCCCACCAGGGCGACCTCGGCTGCCGCCGGGTCATCGCCGACGCCGGTCGGCAGATCGGCACCGGTGTCGCCACCCTGTGCAACCTGCTCAACCCCCGCCGCGTCATCCTCGGCGGCGACCTCGCCGAGGCCGGCGAGCTGGTGCTCGCGCCGATCCGCGACTCGGTCGCCCGCTACGCCATCCCCAGCGCCGCCCGCCAGCTGTCCGTCGTCCCCGGCACCCTGGGCGGCCGCGCCGAGGTGCTCGGCGCGCTCGCCCTGGTGATGAGCGAGATGGGCGAGTCGGGGGCCATCGGCCGATCCGTACAGGCGTCCGTCGCCCGACCGTGAGTCGCAGCCCGGACGGGGTAACAGGCCGGTGGCACCGGGCGCCCCGCCCGGTGTCCGCCAAGCGGACATTAGACTCGACCGGTCGGCACCGACCGAGACCGTCGGAGCGCGCCGGCGACAGGGCAGCGACGCCCGTCGGACCGCGTGCGGTCCGCAACTTTGAACGAGGAGGAACGGGTGGCCCTGCTGACCCGCATTCGGGGACCGCGCGATCTCGACCGGCTCACGCCCGGACAGCTGGCCGCGCTGGCCCAGGAGATCCGGACCTTCCTGGTGACCGAGGTCTCCAAGACGGGCGGCCACCTCGGCCCCAACCTCGGCGTGGTGGAGCTGACCATCGCGCTGCACCGCGTCTTCGACTCCCCGCGTGACCGCATCCTCTTCGACACCGGCCACCAGAGCTACGTCCACAAGCTGCTCACCGGCCGCCAGGACTTCTCGCAGCTGCGCACCAGGGGCGGCCTGTCCGGCTACCCGTCGCGCGCCGAGTCCGAGCACGACGTGATCGAGAACTCGCACGCCTCCACCGTGCTCTCCTACGCTGACGGCCTGGCCAAGGCCAACCAGCTCCAGGGCCACCACGACCGCCCGGTCGTCGCCGTGATCGGCGACGGCGCGCTCACCGGCGGCATGGCCTGGGAGGCGCTCAACAACATCGCCGACGCCCAGGCCAAGGACCGCCCGCTCGTCATCGTCGTCAACGACAACGAGCGCTCCTACTCGCCGACCATCGGCGGGATGGCCAACCACCTCGCCACGCTGCGCACGACCCAGGGCTACGAGCGCTTCCTCTCCTGGGGCAAGGACGCCCTGCAGCGCACCCCGGTGGTCGGCCAGCAGCTCTTCGAGACGCTGCACGGCGCCAAGAAGGGCCTGAAGGACTTCATCGCCCCGCAGGGCATGTTCGAGGACCTCGGCCTCAAGTACATCGGCCCCATCGACGGCCACGACCTCACCGCCCTGGAGTCCGCGCTGACCAAGGCGCGCGGCTTCGGCGGCCCGGTGATCGTGCACTGCCTCACCGAGAAGGGCCGCGGCTACCACGCCGCCGAGAACAACGACGAGGACCGCTTCCACGCGGTCGGCGTGATCCACCCGGAGACCGGCCTGCCGATCAAGAGCGCCGGCAAGGACTGGACCTCCGTCTTCGGCGAGGAGATGGTCGCGCTCGGCCACGAGCGCGAGGACATCGTCGCGATCACCGCCGCGATGCTCCACCCGGTCGGCCTGGCCCCGTTCGCCAAGGCCTTCCCGGAGCGGACCTTCGACGTCGGCATCGCCGAGCAGCACGCCGTGACCAGCGCCGCCGGCCTGGCCACCAACGGGCTGCACCCGGTCTTCGCGGTCTACGCGACCTTCCTCAACCGGGCCTTCGACCAGGTCCTGATGGACGTCGCCCTGCACAAGCTGGGCGTCACCTTCGTGCTGGACCGGGCCGGTGTCACCGGCACCGACGGCGCCTCGCACAACGGCATGTGGGACATGTCGATCCTGCAGGTCGTGCCGACCCTGCGGCTGGCCGCCCCGCGCGACGCCGACCAGCTCCGCGCCCAGCTGCGCGAGGCCGTCGAGGTCACCGACGCCCCGACCGTGGTCCGCTACTCCAAGGGCACGGTCGGCCCGGCCGTCCCCGCGGTCGGCCGGATCGGCGGCATGGACGTCCTGCGCGAGGCCGGGGAGCCCGCCGAGGGCCGCCGCGCCGACGTGCTGGTCGTCGCGGTCGGCGCGCTGGCCACCACCGGCCTGGAGGTCGCCGACCTGCTGGCCGCCCAGGGCATCACCGCCACCGTGGTGGACCCGCGCTGGGTCAAGCCGGTGGACGCGGCCCTGCCCGGCCTGGCGGCCGAGCACCGGGCGGTCGTCACCATCGAGGACAACGGCCGGGTCGGCGGTGTCGGCGCCGCGATCGCGCAGGCGCTGCGCGACGCCGAGGTGGACGTCCCGCTGCGCGACTTCGGCATCCCGCAGGAGTTCCTGGACCACGCCTCGCGGGCCGAGATCCTCGCCGAGATCGGCCTCAACGCCCCGGACATCGCCCGGCAGGTCACCGCGCTGGTCTCCCGCCTCGCCCGGCTGGACGTCGCGGCCGTCGACGCCTGAGCCGTACGCCGGCCGGCGGTGGCCGTCTGCGACAGGTTCGCAACAGTTCGCAGTAGAACAGGCTGACAATCGCACCGAAAGGCGGGACCGGCGCTGCCCGCGCCGATCCCGCCCGGTAGGTTGTCACTCGTGCCGACCCCCATCCGCCCCCGCCTCGCCGGGCTAGCCGAGCGCCTGCCCGCCAGTGTCCGCCAGGGTTACTGGACGAGGCTGGTGCCGGTGCTGGCCCTGGTCGCGCTCGTCACCCACATCCCCTCCTTCGTCCGGCCGGTCTGGAGCCCCGACGAGGGGTTCCTGGCCACCCAGGCCCGGATGCTGGCCAACGGCGGCGTGCTCTACGACACCGTCGTGGACCGCAAGCCGCCGCTGCTGCCCTGGCTCTACCAGGCCTGCTTCGCACTCTTCGGCTCCACCTCGCTGTGGCCGCTGCGCACCCTGGCGGTGGTCGCCCACCTGGTTACCGCGATCCTGCTGGCCTCGATCGCCCGCGGCCGCTGGGGCAACCGGGCCGGCGCCGGCGCCGGGCTGCTGTACCTGCTGGTCTCCATCGGGCTCTCCCCGGAGGACACCCAGGCGGCCACCTTCGAGGTCTTCATGCTGCCCGCCATGGTGGCCGCCTTCCGGTACGCCGAGCGGCGCCGCTGGCTGGCCGCGGGCATCGCGGTGGCGCTCTGCTCGCTGACCAAGCAGACCGGCGGCGCGGTCCTGCTGCCGGTGCTCTGGATGCTCTACCAGGACGCCCGCCGGCGCGGGGTGCGCTGGCCGCCCGCGCTGTTCAAGATCGGCTTCGGGTTCACGCTGCCGATAGCGCTGGTCGCGGTGATCCTCACCAAGCCCAAGGGCTTCCTGTTCTGGGTGGTCACCGGCAGCGGCGACTACGCCACCTTCGGCGGGGCCTGGCTGCAGATGACGGGCCGGGCGCTCGGCAACACGGCCATCCTGATCGGGGCCGGGCTGGGCTTCCTGCTGCCGGTCGGCCGCCGGCTCTGGCTGAAGTACCGCCACCGCCCGCTGCCGGTCGCGGGGGAGGAGCACGGCTCCACCGCCGACCTCTGGGTCTGGCTGCTGTCCTCGGTCGTCGCGGTCAGCGTGGGCTTCCACTTCTTCGGCCACTACTACCTGCAGCTGATGCCCCCGCTGGTACTGCTGGGCACCGGCGCGGTCGCCACCTCGGCGATCCGCTGGAAGCCCGTGCTGGTGTACACCGCGGTGGCCGCCACGACCTTCTGGGGCCTGGCGCTGGCCTGGCCGGGGGAGCGGCTCAACCGGACCACCGAGGTGGCCACCGCGGTGGCCGCGCAGACCACGCCCAAGGACACCGTGCTGGTCTGGGGCATGCACCCCGAGCTGTACTGGCTGGCCGACCGCAAGCCGGCCAGCCGCTATCTGACGGCCGGCTTCCTGACCAACTACAGCGGCGGCAAGGACGGCAGCCAGAACGTCGGCGAGCAGTTCAGCGTCAGCAACGCCTGGCAGACCTTCGACCAGGAGCTCGCCAAGAGCCTGCCCGAGGTCGTGGTGGACGACTCAGGCCTCGCGCCCTACCAGCCCAATCTGGTGCCGAGGATCGAGAACCTGCTGGAGACCCACTACGAGATGGTCGGCGTCTTCGCCGACACCGTGGTGTACCGCCTCAAGCGCTGAGGCCGCTCCCCGCCCCGTGCCGCGCCCTGCGCGGGGCCGGGCGGGGCGTCCGAGCACAGCGAAGAGCCCCGGTGACCGAGTTCGGTCACCGGGGCTCTTCGCGTCGCTTCTAGGACAGGGCCTAGGCGGGCACCGAGGCCACACCCGGGGCGAGGAACCGCTTGCCGTTCACCCGCTCCGAGACACCCTCACGGTCCAGGTACGGGGTGATCCCGCCCAGGTGGAAGGGCCAGCCGGCACCGGTGATCATGCAGAGGTCGATGTCCTGGGCCTCGCCGACGACACCCTCCTCCAGCATCAGGCCGATCTCCTGCGCCACGGCGTCCAGGGCGCGGGCCAGGACCTGCTCCTCGGTCAGCACGGTGTCGCCGAAGGAGAGCAGCTCCAGCACCTCGGGGTCGAGCACCTGCTTGCCGTCGACCCAGGTGTAGAAGCCGCGCTTGCCGGCCTTGACCACCTTGCCGAGGTTCTCGGAGACGGTGAACCGCTCCGGGAACGCGCCGTGCAGGGTCTCCGAGACGTGCAGGGCGATGGCCGGGCCGACCAGCTCCAGCAGCACGATCGGGGACATCGGCAGGCCGAGCGGCTCGACGCCCTTCTCGACGGTGGCGATCGGGGTGCCCTCGTCGATGATGCCCTGGATCTCGCCCATGAAGCGGGTCAGGATCCGGTTCACCACGAACGCCGGGGCGTCCTTGCAGAGCACCGCGGTCTTCTTCAGCTTCTTCGAGACGCCGAAGGCGGTGGCCAGCGAGGCGTCGTCGGTCTTCTCGCCGCGGACGATCTCCAGCAGCGGGAGGATCGCGACGGGGTTGAAGAAGTGGAAGCCGACGACCCGCTCGGGGTGCTTCAGCTTCGACGCCATCTCGCTGACCGAGAGGGAGGAGGTGTTGGTCGCCAGCACGCAGGTCGGCGAGACCACGTTCTCCAGGTCCGCGAAGACGTTCTGCTTGACGCCCATCTCCTCGAACACGGCCTCGATCACGAAGTCCGCGTCGGCGAAGCCGGCGGCCTTGTCGAGCGAGCCGGTGACCAGGCCCTTGAGGCGGTTGGCCTTGTCGTTGCCGATCCGGCCCTTGCCGAGCAGCTTGTCGATCTCGGCGTGGACGTAGCCGACGCCCTTGTCGATGCGCTCCTGGTCGATGTCGGTGAGGACCACCGGCACCTCAAGGCGGCGGGCGAACAGCAGCGCCAGCTGCGAGGCCATCAGACCGGCGCCGACGACGCCGACCTTGGTGACCGGGCGGGCCAGCGACTTGTCCGGCGCGCCGAAGGGGCGCTTGGCCCGCCGCTGCACCAGGTTGAAGGCGTAGATGCCGCTGCGCAGCTCGCCGCTCATGATGAGGTCGGCCAGGGCCGCGTCCTCGGCGTCGAAGCCGGCCTGCAGGTCCTGGTCCTTGACCTGCTGGATGATGTCCAGCGCCTTGTAGGCGGCCGGGGCGGCGCCGTGCACCTTGGCGTCGGCGACCAGGCGGCCCCAGGCGACGGCGTCGTCCCAGGCCTTGCCGCGGTCGATCGCCTCGCGCTCGACCACGACGGCGCCGGTGAGGACCTTGGCCGCCCAGAGCAGCGACTGCTCCAGGAAGTCGGCCGGCTCGAAGATCGCGTCCGCGATGCCGAGCTCGAAGACGTCCTTGCCCTTGAGCTGCTTGTTCTGGCTCATCGAGTTCTCGATGATGACCTTGACGGCCTTCGCCGGACCGATCAGGTTCGGCAGGATGGTGCAGCCGCCCCAGCCGGGGACGAGGCCCAGGAAGACCTCGGGCAGCGAGAACGCCGGGACGCCCGTGCTGACGGTGCGGTAGGTGGCGTGCAGGCCGACCTCGACGCCGCCGCCCATCGCCGCGCCGTTGTAGAACGCGAAGGAGGGGACGGACAGCGCGGCGATCCGCTTGAAGACCTCGTGGCCGCCCTTGCCGATGGCCAGTGCGTCGGCGTGCGCCTTGAGGATCTCGACGCCCTTGAGGTCGGCGCCGACCGCGAAGATGAACGGCTTGCCGGTGATCGCGACACCGACGATCGAACCCTCGGCGGCCTCGGCCTCGACCTGGTCCAGCGCGGCGGACAGCTTCAGCAGCGAGCCCGGGCCGAAGGTGGTCGGCTTGGTGTGGTCGAAGCCGTTGTCCAGGGTGATCAGCGCCAGCCGACCGGCCTGCAGCGGCAGGTCCAGGTGGCGGACGTGCGCGGTGGTCACGACCTCGCCGGGGAACAGCTCGGCGCCGTGCTTCAGCAGCTCAGTGGTGCTCATGGTCACTTACCACCCTCGAAGTGCGGGTTCTCCCAGATGATGGTGCCGCCCATGCCGAAGCCGATGCACATCGTGGTGAGGCCGTAGCGGACGTCCGGGCGCTGCTCGAAGCGGCGGGCCAGCTGGTTCATCAGTCGCACGCCGGAGGAGGCCAGCGGGTGGCCGAAGGCGATCGCGCCGCCGAACGGGTTGACCCGCTCGTCGTCGTCCGCGATGCCGTAGTGGTCAAGGAAGGCCAGGACCTGGACGGCGAAGGCCTCGTTGACCTCGAAGGCCTGGATGTCGTCGATGGTCAGACCGGCCTTGGCCAGCGCCTTCTCGGTGGCCGGCACCGGGCCGATGCCCATCACCTCGGGCTCGACGCCCGCGAAGGCGTACGAGACCATGCGCATCTTGACCGGCAGGCCGAGCTCCTCGGCGACGTCCTCGGCGGCCAGCAGCGAGGCCGTGGCGCCGTCGTTCAGACCGGCCGAGTTGCCCGCGGTGATGTTGCCGTGCGGGCGGAACGGGGTCTTGAGGCCCGCCAGGCTCTCCATCGTGGTGCCCGGGCGCAGCGGCTCGTCCACGGTGGCCAGGCCCCAGCCGGTCTCGCCGACGTCGGGGTTGGTGTTGCGGATCGAGACCGGTACCAGGTCCGGCTGGATGTCGCCGTTGGCGTACGCCTTGGCGGCCTTCTCCTGGGAGCGCACGGCGTAGGCGTCGCACCGCTCCTTGGTGATGTGCGGGAACCGGTCGTGCAGGTTCTCCGCGGTCATCCCCATGAACAGGGCGGACTCGTCGACGAGCTTCTCGGAGACGAAGCGCGGGTTCGGGTCGACGCCCTCGCCCATCGGGTGGCGGCCCATGTGCTCGACGCCGCCGGCCACGACGATGTCGTAGGCGCCGAAGGCGATGCCGCCGGCGGTCGCGGTGACGGCGGTCAGCGCGCCGGCGCACATGCGGTCGATCGAGTAGCCCGGGACGGACTTCGGCAGGCCGGCCAGCAGTGCGGCGGTGCGGCCGATGGTCAGGCCCTGGTCGCCGATCTGCGTGGTGGCCGCGACGGCGACCTCGTCGATCCGCTCGACGGGCAGGTTCGGGTTACGGCGCACGAGCTCCCGGATGCACTTGACGACCAGGTCGTCGGCGCGCGTCTCGTGGTAGATGCCCTTCGGGCCGGCCTTGCCGAACGGGGTGCGGACGCCATCGACGAAGACGACGTCCCTCGCGGTACGAGGCACGGGGGCTCTCCTCCCAGGGACCAACAGGTTGAGGTGGGCAGGCTGCCGCCGTCCGTCCGTGGTGGAGGACGTCGGCGGCGCCGCTTCACCGCCATGCTACCGGTCGGTAACCAGCCTGCCCAGGCCCGAAGGGCTCATCTCCCCGTGTGTCCCGCGACACGTCCGCCCGGTTGCGACCCGCCCGCCCCGTCCGTACCCGGCCACACCCGGGGTGCGGCCCGGGGTGCGCCCGGGTACGACGAAGGGGATGCCGTCCTTGGACGGCATCCCCTTCGTGGTGTCGGAACTCAGTCGGTCTGCTCGGCCGCCTTGGTGAAGGCGCCGGCCAGCACCGGCGCCACCAGGTCGACCTGCCACTGTCTGGCGCCGAGCCGGCGCAGCGCGGCCGCCACGTTGGCGGCGCTCGCGTCGGTCGGCGGCTCCCAGGAGACGCGGCGGACCAGGTCCGGCGTGATCAGGTTCTCGGCCGGCAGGTTGTGCGCCTCGGCCAGCTCGCTGACCGCGGCCCGCGCCCCGGACAGCCGGGCGGCGGCCACCGGGTCCTTCTCGGCCCAGGCGCGCGGCGGCGGCGGGCCGTCGTGCGGCGCGGAGGCGGGCGGCAGCTGGTTCTCCGGGATCTCCCGGGCCTGCTGCACGGCGGCCAGCCACTGGTCGAGCTGGCGGCGGTGGACGCGCGGCCCGAAGCCCTGGACGGCCTGCAGCCCGGCGATGTTCAGCGGCATGGCCAGCGCGGCGTTGACGATCGCGGCGTCGGAGAGCACCCGGCCCGGCGAGACGTCGCGCTCCTGCGCCATCCGGTCCCGGGCCAGCCACAGCTCGCGGACCACGGCCAGCTGGCGGCGCCGGCGGACCTTGTGCAGCTGGGAGGTGCGGCGCCACGGGTCGGTCCTGGGGGCCGGCCGGGGAGCGCTCGCGATCGCGGCGAACTCCTCCAGCGCCCAGTCGAGCTTGCCCTGGGCGTCCAGCTCCTGTTCGAGTGCGTCCCGCAGCTCGACCAGCACCTCGACGTCCAGAGCGGCGTAGCGCAGCCACGGCTCGGGCAGCGGGCGGGTGGACCAGTCGACCGCCGAGTGCTCCTTGGCCAGGCTCAGCCCGAGCACGTTCTCGGTCATCGGCCCGAGTCCGACGCGGGCGAAGCCGGCGATCCGGCCGGCCAGCTCGGTGTCGAACAGCCGCTGCGGCCGCATCCCCACCTCGGCGAGGCAGGGGAGGTCCTGGGTGGCGGCGTGCACGACCCACTCGGTGTCCGCCAGGGCGTCACCCAGACGGCTGAGGTCGGGGCAGGCGATCGGGTCGATCAGCGCGGTACCCGCGCCCGCGCGGCGCAGCTGGATGAGGTACGCGCGCTGCCCGTAGCGGTAGCCGGAGGCCCGCTCGGCATCGACGGCGACCGGTCCGGTACCCGCGGCGAAGGCGGCGACGGTGGCGGCCAGCGCCCGCTCGTCCGCCACGACTGGCGGGATCCCCTCCTTCGGTTCGAGGAGCGGGACCGGGGCTGCTTCTTCTGGGATGGCTGCTACGGCGTCGGTCACCCCCCAAGGGTACGACGGACCTCGCAACCGGGAGTGTTGTCGGACTGGTCAGACCGGGTCCGCGACTATGCCACCGGCCCGCCGCAGGCAGGTGGCGCGGCGCCAGGGCCCGGACACCGGCCCGGAGCCCGGCCCTCCAACGCCCGCCCCGGGCAGAGCCCGCCCCGAGCCGAAGGGGCGCGCCGGTGCCGAAAGGAAGGAGCGAGGACGCCGCGAGGTACGAGCGGCATCGGAGCGACGCCCGTCGGCGCCGGACCAAGCGCCCCGGAGGCGAGCGGCGCGAAAACACAGCGGCTCTGGAGGAAACGTTCCTCCAGAGCCGCCGCAGCGGTCCCACCGAGGGATTAGTGGATGATGCCGGTCCGCAGCGCCACCGCGACCATCCCGGCCCGGTCGCCGGTGCCCAGCTTGCGGGCGATCCGGGCGAGGTGGCTCTTCACGGTGAGCGCGGACAGGCCCATCGCGACGCCGATCGCCTTGTTGGACTGGCCCTCGGCCACCAGTCGCAGCACCTCCACCTCGCGGCCGGAGAGCTCGCGGTACGCGGACTGCTGCGCGCCCGGCGCACCGGGGGCCCCGGGGGCGCCCGGGGCACCGGCCGCACCCGGCACGCCCGGCATTCCGGGGCGCCGCATCCGGCCGGCCAGGCCGGCCGCACCGAGCGGGAGGCCGGGCCGGCCCGGCATGGCCACATTGGTCCGGGTCCCGGTGACCACGTAGCCCTTCACGCCGCCGGCCAGCGCGCTGCGGACCGCGCCGATGTCGTCGGCGGCCGAGAGGGCCAGGCCGTTTGGCCAGCCCGCGGCGCGGGTCTCGGCCAGGATGGTCAGCCCGGAGCCGTCCGGGAGGTGAACGTCGGCGACGCAGATGTCGCGCGGGGTGGAGACCCGGGGGCGGGCCTCGGCGATCGAGGACACCTCGATGACGTCCCGGACGCCGAGCGCCCAGAGGTGCCGGGTGACGGTGTTTCGGACGCGGGGATCTGCGATGACCACCATGGCGGTGGGCTTGGTCGGCCGGTAGGCGACCACGTTTGCGGGGTGCTCAAGAAGGACCGACACCAGGCCTCCTGCGGGGAGTGGCGGACGGAACCCCGATGGGGCGGTCGGAGTGTTCCGCGTTTGGAAAGGGTCACAGTCTGCTTCGGCAGGTACCGTGCCCGGCTTTAGCAAAAGATCACGATCTAGTGAGTAACAATACGGACAAATCGCGCATGTGACTGATGCGACATGCCTGGTATTCGCACAAAATCGATCAGATCGCGGGCAGTTCGATCGGTTTCGGCCGGTTAATTGACACAGGGGAGGGCCGAAGTCACACTCCGTCAGCCCCCGGGCGACCGTCAGCCCTGGGGGTGGCTCCGGACCGGTCCGGAGCGGCGACCACTCGTCAGTGCGAGCGCGGGCGCCGGCGGGCGGGCATCGGGACCACCCCGCCGAGTGACGGCACGTCGGCCGGCGGCTGCGGCGCCGGGGCCGCCGGCGGCAGGCCGGCGCTGAGGCAGAGCAGATCGCCCCAGGCGGCCAGATGCCGCTCGAACCGGCCGTCGGCGGGCGTCCAGGATGCCCGGATCTCGATCTCGGTGGACGACGCGCGGTCCGCCAGGCCGCCGAAGTACTGCGAGGCGCACCTGGTCACGGTGCCGCTCGGCTCGCCGTAGCCGGCGCCGTGCGCCTGCAGGGCGTCCAGCAGCCAGGCCCAGCCGACCTCGGACAGCATCGGGTCGCCGGCCATCTCCGGCTCCAGCTCGGCGCGGGTCATCGTCACCACGCGGAAGTCCCCATTCCAGGACTCCTGCCCGGCGGGGTCGTGCAGCAGTACCAGCCGGCCGTCGGCCAGCTCCTCGCCGTCCACCTCCACCGCGGCGGTCAGGGCGAACGAGTACGGGGCGAGCCGGCGCGGGGCCGGGGCGGGGGAGAGCTCGATCTCGGGGCGCAGCCGCGCCCCGGTCAGCGCCTCGACGGCGGCCCGGAACTCGCTCGGCGCCGCCTCGCGACCCGTTCCGCCACCTGTTCCGCCACCCTGTGCGGGGTGCCCGCCGACCGCTGCCATGACCCGAAGACTAGGTCGAAAACCCGGGTATTCGCCGCAACTTCTCGTTGCGCGGCGTGCCGGGAGGGCAATCCGGCCAGATCTTGGAGGAACCGACGAGCCCGGGCGGGAAGTGCGGTGCGGGGCGCGTGCGAAGATTTGAACCGTGAGCGAGACAACGGCAGACACCACGGCGGACACCCAGGCCGCCCACACCGGCCAGCAGCCCTCCGCGCGCCGCGGCGCCGCATACGACTCCGCGTTCCTGCGCGCCTGCCGGAACGAGCCGGTGCCGCACACCCCGGTGTGGTTCATGCGCCAGGCGGGCCGCTCGCTGCCCGAGTACCTGAAGGTCCGCGAGGGCATCCCCATGCTGGAGTCCTGCATGCGGCCCGAGCTGGTCAAGGAGATCACCCTCCAGCCGGTGCGCCGGCACAAGGTGGATGCGGCGATCTTCTTCAGCGACATCGTGGTGCCGCTCAAGGCGATCGGCATCGACGTCGACATCAAGCCCGGCATCGGCCCGGTGATCGCCGACCCGATCCGCACCGTCGAGGACCTCCGGCGGCTGCGTCCGCTCGAGCCCGACGACGTCCCGTACATCACCGAGGCGGTCGGCCTGCTCGTCGACGAGCTCGGCTCGACCCCGCTGATCGGGTTCGCCGGCGCCCCGTACACGCTCGCCAGCTACCTGGTCGAGGGCGGCCCGTCGAAGAACCACGAGAACACCAAGGCCATGATGTACGGCCGGCCCGAGCTGTGGGCGGCCCTGGTGGACCGGCTCGCGGACATCACCTCGGCCTTCCTCAAGGTGCAGATCGAGGCGGGCGCCTCCGCCGTCCAGCTCTTCGACTCCTGGGTCGGCTCGCTCGCCCCCGACGACTACCGCCGCTCGGTGATGCCCGCGAGCACCAAGGTCTTCGACGCCGTGGCCGGCTACGGCGTACCGCGGATCCACTTCGGCGTCGGTACCGGCGAGCTGCTCGGCCTGATGGGTCAGGCCGGTGCGGACATCGTCGGCGTGGACTGGCGGGTGCCGCTGAACGTCGCCGCCGAGCGGGTCGGCCCCGGCAAGGGCCTCCAGGGCAACCTCGACCCGGCCGTCCTCTACGCGCCCACCAAGGCCGTCGAGACCAAGGCCCGCGAGGTGCTGCACGCCGCGCAGGCGCTCGGCAGCAGCGGCCACATCTTCAACCTCGGCCACGGCGTGATGCCCAGCATGGACCCGGACGCGCTCAGCCGGCTGGTCGCGTTCGTGCACGAGGCCAGCGCGCGCTGAGCGGACGCGGTACCGGAACGACCGTCGGACACGGTGGCGGGCCCCCTCGGGCGGGGGCCCGCCACCTGCGCGTCAGGCGTCCTGTTCGTCCCCGGGCTGGTAGGCCGGCTGCGGCGGAACGGTCGGCTCGGCAGCCGTACCGGTACCGGCAGCCGTTTCGGCACCGGCCCGGCGCCGGCGCAGCAGCCAGAGGACG
Source organism: Kitasatospora sp. NPDC052868 (assembly GCF_044547105.1). Lineage (NCBI taxonomy): Bacteria > Bacillati > Actinomycetota > Actinomycetes > Kitasatosporales > Streptomycetaceae > Kitasatospora > Kitasatospora sp. NPDC052868. The sequence continues at coordinate 72,234 of NZ_JBITZW010000011.1, forward strand.
ACGGCCAACGGGCTGAGCACCAGCAGGAACGGCGTCACCGCCGCCACCGCCATCGCGAGTCCGCGCACGATCGTGACCAGGACGTCCCAGCCGCCGCCGAGCGCCGAGCCGACCGAGGCCCAGAAGCCCTTCTCCTTCTTCTTCGGATCCGGCTCGTCGTGCTGGACGGGCTTCGCCTCGCGCCGCACGTCCAGCGTGATGGTGGAGAGGGACGTCCGGGCGGACAGCTCCTTCACCTGCTTCTGCAGGGACTCCAGGTCCGCCTCGCGGCGGCTCAGCTCGCTCTCCAGACTGGTGATCTCGCTCAGCGTCTTGGCCTGTGCCATCAGCGCCCGGACCCGCTCCACACTCGCCTGCTGCGTCTGCACCCGGCTCGCCACGTCCGCGACCTGTTGGGTCACGTCGTCCGCCTGGCTCTTGCGGGTCAGCACCTCGCCGAGGGCGGCGAGCTGGTCCAGGGTCTGCTGGAACGACGCCGACGGGACCTTCACGGTGATCTGGCCGGTGGCCCCGGCGGAGTCGTTCGCGCCGCCGTTCACCGTCTCGCCGCCGACGTAGCCGCCGGACGCCGCCGTCAGCACCCGGGCCTGCTCCAGCACCTTGGCGACGTCCTTCGTGCGCAGCGTCAGCTGCGCGGTGTACGCGATCAGCCGGGTGTCGGTCACCGGCGCGGCCGCGGACGGGGGCGCGCCGGTGGCGGCCCTCCCGTCGCCGGCCGCCGGCGGCGCGACCGACGGCTTCGCGAGGCCCGCCCCGCCCGCCGCGGGCGCACCCTCTCCCAGCGCCGGGGCGCCGGCCGCCGGGGCGGCGGCCGCGTCCTGCTTGGCCGCCATGCTGTCGGACCCGCGCTCGGCGGCGCCGCACCCCCCGACCAGTACCACCGCGGCGACGACCCCGGCCGTCAGCACCCCTGGTCCGCGTCGTCCTCTCGTCACGATCGAGCCCTCCCCAAGTCCCTTGTCCGGCGCCCGGACCCGGACGCTCAGACCATGAGACGTGGGAGCCGCCCGATCGGACCCCGGTGGGAGATCGCAACTCGATCACGGGTAGGTGGCGGTCCGGAGTCGCTCCCGGACGCCGACCGGGGCCCGCCGGAGTGGGATCCCGACGCACCCGCCGCCGTCCGGAAGCGGGCGGATTGAGGCATTGGTGTAAGGACCTGCGAGACTGCGGGGCATGTCGCAAGCACATGTCGTGGTGATCGGCGGCGGTATCGCGGGCCTGGCCGCGGCCGCCTACCTCAGCGGTGCGGCGGGGGAGACCGCGCGGGCGCGGGTGACGCTGCTGGAGGCCTCGGAGCGGGTCGGCGGGAAGCTGTACGGCGGGGAGGTCGGCGGGGTCCGGGTCGACCTGGGGGCCGAGTCGATGCTGGCCAGACGGCCGGAGGGGGTCGAACTGGCGCAGGCCGTCGGGCTCGCCGAGGCGCTGGAGCCGCCGACGACCGCCAAGGCCGCGATCTGGACCAGGGGCGCGCTGCGGCCGCTGCCCGGCGGGCAGGTCATGGGCGTGCCGGGGGACCTCGACGCGCTCGCCGCCTCCGGGGTGCTCACCGCCGAGGGGCTGGAGCGGGCCCGGCACGAGGGCGGGGGCGCGGCGGTCGCCGACGACGTCCCGATCGGGCGCTACGTCGCGGACCGGCTCGGCCGCGAGGTGGTGGACCGGCTGGTCGAGCCGCTGCTCGGCGGGGTCTACGCCGGGCACGCCGACGAGATCTCGCTGCGCGCCGCCGTGCCGCAGCTGCTGTCGATCGCCAGGGGCGGCGGCTCGCTGGTGGAGGGGGTGCACGAGCTGGCCACCCGGCCGCGAACCGTCGGCACACCCGTCTTCCAGGGGCTGCGCGGCGGCCTCGGCACGCTGCCCGAGGCGGTCGCCGCGGCCTGTGCCGAGGCGGGCGTCGAGCTGCGCACCGACACCCCGGTGGACGAGCTGCGCCGCACCCCCGAGGGCTGGCGGGTGGTGACCGGCGACGGTGCGGTGCTGCACGCGGACGCCGTCGTGCTGGCCGTGCCCGCGCCCGCCGCGGCCCGGCTGCTGCGCGCGGACGCACCGGCGGCCGCCGCCGGACTGGACGAGGTCGAGTACGCGGGGATGGCACTGGTCACCCTCGCCTTCCGCCGGGCCGACCTGCCTACGCCGCCGGGCGGCAGCGGGTTCCTGGTGCCGCCGGTGGACGGCCGGCGGATCAAGGCCTCCACCTTCTCCTCCAACAAGTGGGGCTGGCTGGAGCGTGCCGCCCCGGACGCGTTCGTGCTGCGCACCTCGCTGGGCCGGCACCGTGAGGAGGCGGCGCTGGACCTGTCGGACGAGGAGCTGGTGGCCCGTTCGCTGGCCGACCTGGGCGAGGCGATCGGCCTGACCGCCCGCCCGTACGACACCGCCGTCACCCGCTGGCGGGCCGGCCTGCCGCAGTACCCGGTCGGCCACCTCGACCGGGTGGCCCGGATCCGGGCGGCCGCCGGGCAGGTGGGCGGGCTGGCGCTGTGCGGCGCCGCGTACGACGGGGTGGGGATCCCCGCATGCATCGCGAGCGCCCGGACGGCGGTCGCGGCACTCGACAAACTGTTGACCCCGCCGACCGGGGGGAACGTCACGGAGAGGACAATGGGCGCATGACTGAGACCGTTGAGCAGCAGCCGGAGAAGAAGAAGGCGCGCGACCTGAACCAGGTCATCCGCTACACCATGTGGTCGGTGTTCAAGCTCAAGGGCGCGCTGCCCGAGGACCGCACCGCTCTCGCCGCCGAGGTGGACGAGCTGTTCGCCCAGCTCGACGCGAAGGACATCACGGTGCGCGGCACCTACGACGTGTCCGGTCTGCGCGCGGACGCCGACATCCTGGTCTGGTGGCACGCCGAGAACTCGGACGACCTCCAGGACGCGTACAACCGCTTCCGCCGCACCGGCCTCGGCCGGGTGCTGGAGCCGGTCTGGTCCAACATGGCGCTGCACCGCCCGGCGGAGTTCAACAAGTCGCACATCCCGGCGTTCCTCGCCGACGAGCGGGCGCGCGACTACGTCTGCGTCTACCCGTTCGTCCGCTCCTACGAGTGGTACCTGCTGCCGGACGCCGAGCGGCGCGCGATGCTCGCCGAGCACGGCCAGATGGCGCGCGGCTACCCGGACGTCCGGGCCAACACGGTGGCCTCGTTCGCGCTCGGCGACTACGAGTGGCTGCTCGCCTTCGAGGCGGACGAGCTGCACCGGATCGTCGACCTGATGCGCGACCTGCGCCCGTCCCGCGCCCGGCTGCACGTGCGCGAGGAGGTCCCGTTCTTCACGGGCCGCCGCAAGCCGGTGAGCGAGCTGCTCAACGGCCTGGTCTGAGACCCGCCGCACGACGAGGGCCGGCTCCCCGGAGGGGGCGCCGGCCCTCGTCGTTGTACCGGCCCAGGCCGGGTGCCGCCTCCGCTGCCGGTCAGGTCCGGTGCGGGCGCAGGGCGGCGCGCAGCCGGGCGTCGGGGAGGGCGGCCGGGCCGATCATCGCGACGGCGGTGAGCAGTTCGCGCTCGTCGTCGTCGGTGAGGCCGTGCTGGCGTGGCGGGCGGACCTCGCGCAGCACCTCCTGGCCGACCGGGGAGGCCCAGTGGGTGTAGGGGTAGACGTCGACCCGGGCCATCAGCAGGGTGCCCGAGGTGAGCACCAGCGGCAGCGAGAACCAGGCCAGCGGCGCCAGCGCGTCACCGTTCGAGAACCCGCCGACGGCCAGCGCGGCGGCCAGCAGCACCAGCGTCAGCAGCAGGGCGTGCCGGACCTGCCGGACCACCAGGACGGTGCTCTGCTGCACCAGTGCCGGGGTGGCCAGGCCGGCCAGCGCGAGCCGGCTGCCGATCTCCAGCACGGTGGGGTGGCAGGCCATCACCCGGCGCAGGTCGGACGTGCGGCACTGGCCCTCCGGTCCGACGGTGGCGACCACCGCGCGTTCCAGGCGGCTTCGGCCTCTCGGGTCGACCACGGTGGTCCAGCCGGTGTGGGCGAGGTGCAGCCGGCCCCGGGAGGCCATCAGGACCAGGGCCAGTTCGACCACCCGGTCCGGCCCGCCGGCCAGATACGCCGTCTCGTACAGCCCGATCCCGACGGCCTCGGGCGGCCTCGGCCCCTCCTGCCCGGCGAGCGCGTCGGCGGTGGCGGTCATCCGTACCAGCCGGATGCAGGAGAGCACCGCGGCGATGCAGGCCGGGATCAGGAAGAGCAACCACATGGCCTTGTTGTAGACCCGCTTCCGCTGTGAGCGGTACGAATTTCCGGACCGCGATACCGAACTGTGACTCGCCGGGGCCGGCCGGCCGTCAGGATCCGCAGCTGCTGCCGCCGCCGCAGCTGGACGAGGAGCCGCAGCTGGAGGAGGAGCCGCAGCTGCTGGAGCTGGACCCGCAGCTGCTGGAGCTGGACCCGCAGCCGGACGAGGAGGACCCGCAGCTGCTGGAGCTGGAGCCGCAGCCCGAACCCGAGGAGTCGGAGCCGGAGGAGCCGCACCAGGTGCCCGCGCTGCAGGTGTAGGCGGAGGAGCAGGAGGAGCCCGAGCCGGAGGTGGCGGCCGACGAGCCGTACTTGGCGGTCACCAGCTCGGCCGAGGCCGCGGCGAGCATCGCCTGCTGGAGCTCCGCGTCGTCCAGCCCGGAGGAGGACACCCCGCTGAGCGCGACCGCGCCGAGCAGGACGGCGGAGCCGGCCGCCCCGGGGATCAGGCCCGAGTTGGGCTTCCACGGCTTGCCGATCGCCATCAGGCCGAGCTGGCGGCGCCCGGCCGGGGTGATCCGGCCCTTCAGCGGCCAGCTCGCGATCAGCGAGACCAGGCCGACGGCCAGCAGGATCGGCGGGATCCACGGGGCCGGGCGCTCGGAGCCGGCGCTGCCGTCGTCGAGCAGGAAGGCGAGTCCGGTGGTCACCGCCGCGGCGAGGACGGCCAGCCAGAGCAGCCGCCGCGCGGTCTTCGCCCGGCGCATCCGGGCGGGGTTGCGCAGCAGACCGCGCTCGGCGAGCCCGTCGCCGATCTTCTGGACGGCGGGCGAGCGCATCACCTCGTGCCGCAGTGCGGCGAGCGGCCGCTGCCGGTCCGGGCCGGCGGCCTCGATGATCGCCTGGTCGACGGAGTCGTAGGGCCGTTCGGCGGTGATGGTGACCAGGCCGGAGCGGTTGACGACGACCTGGCCGGCCTGGTGCATCCGGACGAGGGCGGTGTCGAAGACCCGGCCGGGCCCGCCGGAGAGGAAGGCGGTGTCCAGCAGCGGCAGCCCGCGGCCGGGCAGGCCCTTGGCCTGCGTGACCCGCCGGACCAGCTGCTTGGTGCGCGAGGCGTGGAACGAGGCCGCGACCAACAGGAGGGTCGGGATGAGGAAGTACGTGTTGTGCCACATGGGCGGTTCCCCCGGGGTGGTGAGTGAGGCCCAGGGCCTGTCGGCTGGACAGGCCCCAGGGCCTGTCGGACAGGTCCTAGGAGGTGCGGCCGGGCCGCAGGGCCCGGCGCAGACGGGCGAGCGGGCCGGGCGGCTGCTGCGCCGCCGGGTCGAGCCACTGCTGTACGGCCCGGCGCTGGTCGGCGCCGAGGGACGGGGCGCCGTCCGCGGGTGTGCCGTCGGCGGAAGTGCCGTCGGCGGTGGTGCCGTTGGCGGTGGTGCCCCTGGTCAGCGCCCAGGCGGCGAAGGCCCGGGCGTCGGCGCGGTAGCCCCCGGTCTGCGGATGCTTGCGGGCGTAGGCGAGGAACAGCGGCCCGTACTGTCGGCCGAGCAGCCGGGGCAGCTCCGGCGCCACCTTGGCGGTGGTGTCGCGGCGCTTGGCGGCCAGGGCGAGCGACTGGGCCCGGACCTGGGCCGGGTCGAAACCGGGCGGCACCGGACCGCCGGCCACCAGGGCCGTCAGCAGGGCCTCCTGGCGCCGGGCGAGCGCGGCGCGGGCGGCGTCGAGGCCCCCGGGGTCGAGGCCTCCGGGGTCGTCAGCCATCGCGCCGCGCCCCGTCCAGCACCCGCCGGATGGCGTCGAGTTCGGCGGAGAGCTCGGCCGGCGGCGGGAAGGCCGCGTCCCGCTCCAGCAGCACCCCGGGCGGTGCCACCCGCGCGCACAGCTCGGCCAGCACCTCCAGTACCGGCTCGGTGACGGGGTGCGCGTGGGTGTCGTGCCAGACGCCGTCGACCATCGTGCCGCCCGCCACGTGTACGTACGCGAGCGCCTCCAGCGGCAGGCGGTCCAGCTCGGCGGCCGGGTCCACACCGAGGTTGACCCGGTTGGTGTGCAGGTTGGCGACGTCGATCAGGAGCCGCACGCCGGTGCGCTCGACCAGCTCGGCGAGGAACTGCCCCTCGGTCAGCTCGTCGTCCGGCCAGGCCAGCTGGGCGGCGATGTTCTCCAGCGCCAGTGGTACCGGCAGCTGGTCCTGGGCGATCCGGACGTTCTCGGCGATCACCCGCAGCGCGTCCCACGAGCGCGGTACGGGCAGCAGGTGACCGGCCTCCAGGCCGCCGGCCCGGACGAACGCCAGGTGCTCGGTGACCAGCGGGGAGTCGAGTGCGGCGGCGGTCCCGGCGAGTTGGGCGAGCCGGGCCGGGTCGGGCCGCTCGGCCCCGCCGAGGCCGAGCGAGACGCCGTGCGGGACGACGGTGACGCCGCGGGCCCGCAGCACCGCCAGCGACTCGGGGAGGTGGCCGGCACAGACGTTCTCCGCGACCACCTCGACCCAGTCCAGGCCCGGCTGGCGTTCGACCACGACGTCGATCTCGCTGCGCCAGCCGAGGCCGACGCCGAGTGTGCCGCCCCGGGCGGGCACGCGGGGCTTTGTGGCAGGGGAGGTCATCGGTGCGCCCCCTTCGGAGGGCTGGATGGGGAGGCCGTCGGACGGTGCGGGCGTCGTCGCCAGGGCCGCCGGGCCGTGTTGCTGAGGATGTCCCCGGTCGGGGCGGCTGCCAAGCCCCACCCGGTCTTCTCAGAGCATTATTTGAGCTTGGCGGCCCGACCGTGAGGGACTTTGGTCCTGTCCGGTGCACGGAACCGCAGGTGGGAGCCGGTCCGGGCGGGAAAACCGGAGGCGTGCCGACCACCCGGCGGCTACCGTAACCCACCTATGACGACACTGACGATTCGTGACTTCCGCCCCGCTGACGCGGTGGCCGCCGCGGCCGCCCACAGCGCCGGGCGCGAGCACCTGGTGCTCACGCCCGAGGTGTTCGGCTGGCTGGACGGCCGCCGGGTCGAGGGGGAGCACTACCGCACCCTGGTCGCCGAGATCGATGACACCGTGGTCGGCTCCGTGCGCTGCGGCCTGGTCACCGGTACCTCGACGAAGGGCGTCGGCCACGCCAACGGCAGCGTGCTGCCCGGCTACCGCGGGCGCGGGGCCTTCACCGCGCTGCTCGCCGCGGCCGAGGCACACCTCGCCGAGCACGGCGTTATTGAGGTGCACAGCTGGGTGGACGACGAGCCCGGGGCGCTGGCCTTCGCGGCCAACCGGGGCTACACCGAGGGGCGGATCGCCCACTTCGCCCGCCGTGACCTGTCGCTCCCGCTGCCGGACGCCGCCGAGCCGCCGCCGGGCGTCGAGCTGCGCCCGGCGAGCGAGTGGGAGGACGACCCGTACCCGATCTTCGTCATCGAGGCGGACGCGCTGCGCGACGAGCCGGGCGAGGTGGAGATGGACGCCGCCGACTACGAGGAGTTCGTGAACGGCGCCTGGGCCCGGCCGGACCTGGACCGCGAGCTGACCACGGTCGCGGTCCTCGACGGCGAGCCGGTCGCGTTCAGCGCGGTGCAGACGGACGGGGTGGACCGCTACTGGTCGGCGTTCACGGCCTGTCGGCGGGACTTCCGGGGGCGGGGCCTGACCAAGCTCGCCAAGGCGCACTCGCTGCGCCGGGCGCGGTCGGCGGGCTACCGGTGGGCGTACACCAGCAACGACGCGACCAATGCGCCGATGCTGGCGATCAACTCCTGGCTCGGGTACGAGCGCTGCGCGAGCGAGCGGAAGTTCGTCAAGCGGCTCGACGGCTGAGCGGCACCGCGGGCGTCGGCGCGGGTGGCACCGCGGGTGTCGGCGCGGGCGTCGGGATCTGCGTCCGCGTCGCCGATGACCGCCGCCCCGCGGGGCGACCACGGCCCCCGCGGGTTCACCCCGGCTCCATTGTCGGTACACTGTCAACGGCCGAGGTGACCCTGGAGACGGATGTGACGGGGGGTCACTCGAACGAGTGAGGCGGGCGCACTTTCCGCCTTCCGCGCCGGGTGGGCTGCTGTGGCGGGAGTTCCGGGTGTTCTACGGGGCATCACCTCACGGCAGACAGTTCGTATCCGAGTCTTCCGTGCGGGGGATGGTATGGAGATCCTGCTTCAGGTGCTGATCGGATTCTTTCCGGCCGTCATCGGCTTTCTCGCGGCCCGGTCCCTCGCCCGCACCCGGCTGTTCCTGCGCTACGGATTCCTCCGGGCCCTGCTCGCGCCGTACAGCCGGGTCCAGATCATCAGCCCCAGCATCGAGGTGGCGGAGTTCGCCTTCGCCAAGGACGGCCGCCGGCTGACCAGCCGGGGCCCGAAGAACGTGCTGTTCATGCCGATGGCCGAGGCGCGGGCGATAGCCCAGCTCATCGACCTGCTGCGGAAGGTCAACCGCAAGGCGACGATCGAGCTGGTCGCGGCGGGCTCGCAGGACCCCAGGATGCCGACCTTCTCGATCGGCGGACCGAGCGTCAACTCGTACTCGGGCGGCATCCTCGGCGCCGGGTTCCCGGACTTCCGCATCGAGTACCCGGAGGCGGCCCGGGCCCGCTGGGGCGGCATGACCTTCGAGGCGCAGTACAACGCCGCGGACGAGCTGATCCGCGACCACGGCTTCATCTTCGTGACCCGCACCTCGCGGCAGGCGCCCTGCATCGTGCTCTGCGGCGTCTTCGCCTTCGGTTCGGCGATGGCGGTGGAGACCCTGGCCGCGGCGGGGCGGAAGTCGCCGCTGGCGGCGCTGTTCCGGTCCGGGGAGAAAGGATTCGTCGCGGTGGAGGGCCGGGTGATCGGCCTCGACACGGTGGACGTCACGGTCGAGGTCTGCCGGGTGCTGCCGGCGGTGTGACGGGAGCGGTCCGGGTCGTGCCGGGGCCGCCGGGCGCGCGCTCCCGGGGCGCGTCATCCTGACCCTTGAGACGAAGTGGTCCAGACCTCACCGGTACGAAACGGGACAGGCCGGGAGCCTCCGGGACAGGAAGTGGCCTGAATCGCAGGGGTTTTGCTCCACCCCTGTCACATCATCGGCATAATCGCGCCCATGACGATCAGCCGCGCGAACGTAAGCGCGATTGCCAAGGACCTGTACGTGTGGCTCCCCCCGAAGCGGGGCTGGGGTCTGGCCAACTGCGGACTGCTGGCCTCGCCGAGGACCGCGGTGTGGATCGACACCCCCTACGACCCGTCCCTCGCGGCGGAGTTCCTGGCCGAGAGTCGTCAGCGGCTGGCCGACGGGGTGGACGTCGACCGGGTGATCGTCACGCACGCCAACGGCGACCACCTCTGGGGCGCCGGGGTGCTGCCGGACGCCGAGGTGATCTCCACCCGGGAGGCGCTGGAGCACATCCACTACGAGCCCACCCCGAAGCAGCAGCACGCGCTGGTCACCGGCAGCGACCCGGCCTCCCCGCTCGGCGGCTACCTCCGGCGCCACTTCGGGCAGTTCGACTGGTCGGACACCGAGCCGGTGCAGCCGCACACCGTCTTCCGCGGCGAACTGGAACTGCGCGTGGGGGAGTACCCGGTCCAGGTGACCGGCCTCGCCGCGGCGCACACCGGCGGCGACCTGATCGTCCACCTGCCCCACCAGCGCGCGGTGTTCACCGGCGACGTGATCTTCGGCTCGACGCCGGAGCACCCCGGCGACCACCCCGTGCACTGGGCCGGGCCCCTGGAGAACGTGATCGCCGCCTGCGAGCAGGTGCTGGCGACCGGCGCCGAGATCTTCGTCCCCGGCCACGGCCCGGTGCTCGACCGCGCGGGCGTCCGGGAGCACATCGCCTACCTGGCGTACGTCCGGGAGCGCGCGCACGCGCTGCACACCGCCGGGATCCCCGCGCTGGACGCCGCCCGCCGGGTGATCGCCGAGCAGCGCCACCCCGAACTTGGCCTGCCCGAGCGCCTGGTGCTCACCGTCGCCGCCGAGTACCGGCACCTGGACGGCTCCGCGGTGCCGAACGTCCTGGAGGCCATGGGCCAGGTCGCCCTGGTGGCCCGGGAGCTGGACGAGGACGCGGCCCGCACCGTGCTGCGGCCCCGGAGCGGGGAGGGCGCCCCCGCGTCGGCCTGACCGGGCCGGACCGGTTTCCCGACCGGCTCCGCCCGCCCCCTTCCAGTTCCCTTCGATCGATGACGTTCGAGGACTTCGAGGACTTCGATGACGCAGATCGCGTTGGTCGCCCTGGTGGCGATCACGGTGGCCGCCCTCGCGGCGGCCGCCGTCCTGGCCCGCAGCCGGTCCCGGGCCGTCGCCCGGGCCACGGCGGCCGAGGCGGCCACGGCCCACAGCGAGGAGCGGGCCCGCGCCGCCGAGGCCCGGGTGACCCGCCGCGACCAGCACCTGGGCGAGGCACAGACCGCCGCCCGGCAGGCGGCCGAGGAGACCCAGCGGGCCGAGAGCCGCGCGCTGGTCGCCGAGGGCCGCACCCGGGAGGCGGAGCTCCGCACCGCGGAGGCCGACCACCGCACGGCCGAGGCCGAACTGCATACCCGCGCCGCGGAGGAGCGGATCCGGGCGGCCGAGCGGCTGGCCGCCGAGGCCGAGGACCGGACCGCCGAGGCCGGCCGGCAGGCGGACGGCGCCGAGGAGCGGGCCCGGGTGCTGCTCGCGGAGATCGGCCACCTGGCCAAGGAGCGGGTGGCCGCCACCGCGCTGCGGCTCAGCCATCCCAACGCCCCGGTCGCCGGTCCGCTCGACGCGCAGGGCGTCGGCCCCGAGGCCGTCCAGGCGCTGCAGGCCGTGCTGGACGCGGCCGCCGCCGCCGTCACCGACGAGCGCGAGCGCGTCGACGCGGCCGCCCGGGCCGCCATGCGCGGTGCCACCTCCAAGATCCAGACGCTGCTCTACCAGATCCAGAGCCTCGTCCAGCAGCTCCAGCACGAGAACGACGACCCCCGGCTGCTGGAGGTCGACTTCCGCAACGAGGTCGCGCTGCGCCGGATCCAGACCATCGCCGTGCTCTGCGAGGCCTGGCCCGGTCTGGCCCGCACCGACTCCCCGCTCGCCGAGGTGGTGGTCGGCGCGCTCTCCCGGGTGCCCGGCTACGCCCGGATCAAGGTCGCCAACCACCTGCGCGAGAACCGGCTGGCCGTCGTCGCCCGGGCGGCCGAACCGCTCGCCATCACGGTGGCCGAACTGCTCGCCAACGCCACCGGGTACTCGCACCCGGAGACCGACGTCCCGGTCACCGTCCAGCAGGGCGGCCGCGGCGCGCTGGTGATCATCGACGACAGCGGGATCGGGATGGAGGAGGACCAGCTGCGGCGGGCGCGCCGACTGCTGGCCGGTCCGCCCGAGGTGCTGCTCACCGAGCTGGGCAACCCGCCGAAGACCGGCTTCGCGGTGGTCGGCAAGCTGGCCCGGCAGTACGGCTTCGCCTGCCACATCGAGCCCTCGCCGTACGGTGGCATGCGGACCATCGTCCGGATCCCGGCCGCGCTGCTCACGGTGGTGGACGACGAGCAGCCGCTCTCGGTGCTCACCCCGCTGCCCCTGCGGGCCGGCTCCGGCCCGGCTCCGGCGCCCACCATGGCGGCGCTGCCGTCCGGGCCGGCCGTGCGCGGCGGCGGCGGCGCGGAGGAGGGCCGGTCGGCCGAGCCCGCCGGGCACGACGTGCCGGCAGGGCACGAACTGCCACTCCGGCAGTCCGTGCCGACCATGCACGTCGTGCCACCCGTGCAGGCCGTGCCGTCCGACGACAGCGGACTGCCCAGCCGCCGCCGGCGCCAGCCGCTCCCGCACCAGGCCCATGCGCCGCAGAGCGCGGGCGGCGGCGCGGGCGGCACCGTGCGCACCGCGGAAGCGCCGTCCGCCCGGACGCCCGAGCAGGCCGCCGAGCGCTGGGGCGCCCTGCAGCAGGGCACCGGCTCCGGCCGGGCCGCCGTCGCGCAGGCCGCCGCCTCGGCGGACGGCCCGGGGGAGCACCCGGGGGAGCGTGCTGCGGAGCACCCGGCCCCGACGGACCGCACAGCCGACCACACGGACCGCGCCGACCACACGGCCGGGACCGACCACACGGACCGCGCCGACCACACGGGCGAGACCGACCAGACGGACGGGACCGACCACACCGGTCACCGCCGGGCCCAGACCTCCGAAGGAGCCGAGCAGTGAGCACGCCCAGCCCTACCGCCACCGATGAGATCTCGTGGGTGCTGACCCCGCTGCTGGAGCTTCCCGGCGTCCTGCATGCGGTCATCGCGACCGGCGACGGCCTCGTCGAGGGCGCCTCGGACGGCCTCAGCAGGGCCTCCGCCGAGCGGGTCGCCGCCATGACGGCCACCGTGCACGCCGCCGCCCGCGCGTTCACCAGCGCCTTCACCGACACCGAGCAGCCGAAGCCGGTACAGACCGTGGTGGAGTCCGAGCTGGGCTTCGCCATCGTCGTCCCGGCGGGGGAGAACACCTCGCTCGCGGTGTTCACCACCCCCGACGCACAGCTCGGCAACGTGGCCTACCAGATGCAGGTCCAGGTCGCCGCCCTGGGACGCGCCATGGCGAGCCCGGCCAGGCAGCAGGACACCACCCCCCGGTCATGACCGCCGTACCCCGCAGGCGGATGGTGCCGGCCTACCTCGCCACCGGTGGCCGGGCCCGGGCCGGCGCACCCGGCTTCGAACGGCTCACCGTCCTGTACGCAGCCGACACCGAGCCGCCGCACGAGCTGGAGCACGAGCACCGGCGGCTCTGGGAGCTGCTGCGCCCGGGCGCGCTGTCCGTGGTGGAGGCCGCCGCGCACCTGCGGCTGCCGGTCAGCGCCACCGTCTTCCTGGCCGCGGACCTGGTCGAGGCGGGCTGCTTACGCGCCCGCAGTCCGATCCCCCGCGCCCAGCAGACCGACCGCACGATCGTCGAGAGGCTCCTCGTTGGACTCCGCACTCTCCGGTAGCGCCGCCGGCGCCGGGGACCCCGCCGGCCGGACGGGCCGCGTGGGCTACCTGCCCGACCGGGACCAGACCCTGATGAAGCTGCTGATCGCCGGCCCCTTCGGGGTCGGCAAGACCACGCTCATCCGCACCCTCTCGGAGATCCAGACCCTCCACACCGAGGAGGCGATGACCGAGACCGGTGCCCCCGTCGACGACACGGCGGGCCTGCCCGAGAAGACCACCACCACCGTGGCGGTCGACTTCGGCCGCCTCACCCTGCCCGGCCAGGTGGTGCTCTACATGTTCGGCACGCCCGGACAGCGCCGCTTCTTCCCGCTCTGGCAGGACATCGCGCGCGGCGCCCTCGGGGCCCTGGTGCTGGCCGACACCCGGCGGCTCTCCGACTCCTTCGAGATCATGGACATGGTGGAGGAGCAGGGCCTGCCCTACGCGGTGGCCGTCAACTGCTTCCCCGACGCGCCCGCGCACTCGGTCGAGGTGCTCCGCGCCCACCTCGACCTGCACCCCGACACCCCGCTGGTGCTCTGCGACGCCCGCGAGCGCCGCGCCAGCCTGGACGCGCTGATCGCGCTGGCCGAACACGTCCTGGACGGCCTGCCCGCAGTGCCCACCGCCGCCCTGGAGCAGCCGTGACCGCCGACACCCGCCCGATCCCGATCCACGGCCCGGTCTTCGCCGCCGACCCGCAGCTCGTCTACGACCGGCTGCGCCGGTACGGCGCCGTCGCCCCGGTGGAGATCGCGCCCGGCGTGGAGGCCCTGCTGGTCACCGACTACCAGGCCGCGCTGGACCTCCTGCGGGACACCGACACCTTCTCCAAGGACTCCCGGGCCTGGCAGCAGACCATCCCGCCGACCTCCCCGCTGCTGCCGATGCTCGGCTACCGCCCCACCGCCCTGTTCAGCGACGGCGAGGTGCACGCCCGCTACCGCTCGGTGATCACCGACGGGCTGGCGCTGCTGGAGCCGCACCTGCTTCAGCGCCGGGTCACCGAGGTCGCGCACCAGCTGATCGACCGCTTCGAGGCGGCCGGCAGCGCCGACCTGATCGCCGAGTACGCGCGGCAGCTGCCGGTGTTCGTCTTCAACACCTGGTTCGGCGTGCCCGAGGAGCACAGCGCCCGGCTGGTCGCGGGCATCTCCGGGATGATCGAGTCCACCGAGAAGGCGGTCGCGGCGTACGGGGACCTGGTGGCGGTGGTCACCGGGATGGTCGCCGAGCGGCGCGAGACGCCCCGGCACGACCTGACCTCGTGGTTCCTCAACCACCCCGCCGGGCTGGACAACGACGAGGTGGTCCGGCAGATCACCCTCACCATGATCGCCGGACACCAGCCGACCACCAACCTGATCGCCAACGCGCTGCTGCGGGTGCTCACCGACGCCCGGTACGCCGGCTCGCTGTTCGGCGGCGCGATGACGGCCTACCAGGCGATCGACGAGGTGCTCTGGCACGAGCCGCCGATGGCGAACCTCTCGGCGCACTACCCGCGCTACGACATCACCTTCCACGGCCGGGAGATCCCCGCCGGGTCGCTGGTGCTGGTCTCCTACGCGGCCGCCAACTCGCAGGCCGCGCCGCCCACCGACGGCAACGAGCTGCGCAGCGGCGAGAGCGCCCACCTGGCCTGGGCGGCCGGCCCGCACGCCTGCCCGGCCCGGGATCCGGCGCTGCTGATCGCCATCACCGCGATCGAGCAGCTGACCAGTCGTCTGAGCGACCTGGAGCTCAGCACCCCGATCGAGGACCTGCCCTGGCGCCAGGGCCCGTTCTTCCGGGCCCTGGTCGGCCTCCCGGTCAGCTTCGCCCCGGTCGCCGGATAGGCGGACAGCCGCGGGCCGGTCGACACGGCACCGGACGGCGCAGGGCCCGGAGGTCGCGACGACCTCCGGGCCCTGCGCCGTTTCGGCCGGCGGCTACTCGGCCGGCCGCAGCGTCAGCGAGATGCTGTTGATGCAGTACCGCTGGTCGGTCGGCGTGCCGTAGCCCTCACCCTCGAAGACGTGGCCCAGGTGTCCGCCGCACCTCGCGCAGCGGACCTCGACCCGGCGCATCCCCATCGAGCCGTCCTCGATGTACTGCACCCGGTCCTCGGCGAGCGGCGCGTAGTACGACGGCCAGCCGCAGTGGCTGTCGAACTTGGTCTCCGAGCTGAAGAGCTCCGCACCGCACGCCCGGCAGCCGTACACGCCGATCGTCTTGGTGTCGGTGTACTCGCCCGTGAACGGGCGCTCGGTGCCCGCCTCGCGCAGGACGCGGTACTCCTCGGGGCTGAGCTCGGCACGCCATTCGGCGTCGGTCTTCTCGATCTCGTAGCTCATGACAGCGGACTCCCGGACGCGGTGGACTCAGACGTTGGTGGCAACGTTCGCGAGGTGCTTGAGGATTTCCGGCCCGAGGTTGGTGACGTCGCCGGCGCCCATGGTGAGCAGCAGGTCGCCCGGGCGGGCCAGGCCGGCCAGCAGCGCGGGGGCCGCGTCGAAGACGTGCTCGGCGGTGACCTCGGCGCCGGCCTGCCGGGCCGCGTCGATGATCAGCTCGCTGGTGACGCCGGGGATCGGGTCCTCCCGGGCGGGGTAGATGTCGAGCACGACGGAGGCGTCGGCGAGGGCGAGGGCCTGGCCCATCTCCTCGGCGAGCTGCTGGGTGCGGCTGAACAGGTGCGGCTGGAAGACGACCAGGACCCGGCCCTCGGTCGCCTCGCGGATGGCCTCCAGGTCGGCGGTCATCTCGGTCGGGTGGTGGGCGTAGGAGTCGATCACCTGGACGCCGCCCGCCTCGCCCTTGAGCTGGAGCCGGCGCCGCACGCCGGTGTAGGCGCCGAGCGCCTTGGCGAGGTCGGCGGCCGGGACGCCGAGCGCGACGCCGGCGGCGAGCGCGGCGACGGCGTTGTGGGCGTAGTGCCGGCCGGGCACCGAGACGGTGAAGGCCAGCTCGGCGCCGTCCAGCAGCACGACGACCTCGCTGGTCATGCCCCGGGCGGTCACCGACAGCACGCGCAGGTCGGCGTCCTCGGCGGCGCCGACGGTGACGATGTTCAGGCCGTCGCGGCCCGCCACCCGGGCGGTCAGCTCGCGTGCGCCGTCGTGGTCGGCGGAGACCACCAGGGTGCCGCCGGGGGTGATCCGGCCGACGAAGGTCTCGAACGACTCGTAGATCTCTTCGATCGAGGCGTAGTTGGCGTGGTGGTCCAGCTCCACGTTGAGCACGATCGCCACCTCGGGCGCGTACTTGTGGAAGCTGCGGTCGCTCTCGTCGGCCTCGGCGACGAAGATCTCGCCGGTGCCGTGGTGGGCGTTGGAGCCGGGCGCGTCGAGGTCGCCGCCGATCGCGTAGGACGGTTCGAGGCCCAGCTCGCCGAGGGCGACGGCGAGCATGCTGGTGGTGGTGGTCTTGCCGTGGGTACCGGCCACGGCCAGCGCCCGGCGGCCGCCCATCAGCGCGGCGAGCGCGTCGGAGCGGTGGACGACCGGGATGCCGCGCTCGCGGGCGGCGGCGAGCTCCGGGTTGTCGGCGCGGATGGCGCTGGAGACGACCACGCTGCTGGTGCCGTCCGGCACGTGCTCGGCGGCGTGGCCGATGTGCACGGTGGCACCGAGGGCGCGCAGCGCGAGGACGGTCTCGGACTCCTTGGAGTCGCTGCCGGAGACGCTGGCGCCGCGGACCGCGAGGATCTTCGCCAGGCCGGACATCCCGGCGCCGCCGATACCGATGAAGTGCGGGGCGTGCAGGTCGTGCGCGGCGTCGTTCAAGGCGGGGCTCCGTACGGGCGGGGGCAGACAAGGGGACTGCGGGCGGGGCAGTGGGCGAGCGGGGCGTGCGGGGTGCGAACCGTCCTCGCGGACGGACCGCAAGGACGATTCTGCACCACCGGCGACGGGCTCCTCGATTCCCGGCCTTCGGCCGGGAGGCACCCCCGGCCCGGGGGCGGGCAAGGGGTCAGGAGTCGCTGGCGAAGAGCCGCAGCACCGGGACGCCCACCTTGTGCCGGGCCTGGGAGGCCCAGTCGCGGTGGAAGAACTCCTCCACGAAGTGCGGCGAGGTGAGCACGACGACCTCGTCCGCGCTGTGCTCCTCGACCACCGAGCGCAGCCGGTCCAGCGGGGCGTCCTCGACCAGTTCGCCGACCGCCTCGGCGCCGGCCTCGCGCAGGTGGCGCAGGCTGTGCTCCAGCGATTCGCTGGCCACCGTCGGGCCGCTCTCGGACTCGTCGTGCTCGTGCACCACCTTGTCGAGGTGGCCGAGGGCGACGTCGTCCAGCGCCCGCAGCAGCTCGTCCTGCTTGCCGCGCGGCTGCATCAGGACGACGAAGGAGACCTTCTCCTCGCTGTGGAGCGTGGTGACCAGCTCCACGTCGGCGTCGGAGAGCGCCTTTTCGATCATCAGTACCGTCTTGAACACGTGAGTCCCTTCCAGTGGCCGGCCCCCGGGCCCCGGCGTCGGATCCCATACTGCCCGGAGGAGGCTTTCCGCACGCTGCACACCCGGCACACGGGCCACGCGGACGAAGGCCCCCAGGTGGGAGCGGGATCACGATCCGGGGGTCACGGAGTCGGCGGACGCAGGTAGCGGGTGAAGAGGAATCCTTTCTGCTCGATCAATGAGACCAGCCGCATCCGCTGCACGTCAGGCATTTCCGCATCGTGGATGATGCGCGGCGCGTCGCCGGCCGTGATCAGGGGGGCCAGCGACAGGCACAGCTCGTCCAGCAGGCCCTCGGCCGCCAGCTGTCCCAGCAGTCGTGGCCCGCCCTCGCTGAGCAGCCTGGTCCAGCCGCGTTCGGCCAGGGACGCGACGGCCGAACGCAGGTCCACCGAGCCCCGGCCGGCCAGCACCACGTCGGCCACCTCGGCGGCGGCCCGCAGCCGCTCCGGCGGGGCGTCCGAGGTGGTGACCACCACCGTGCGCACCAGCGGTTCGGTGAACAGCGGCGCGGTCAGGTCCAGCTCCAGGGAGCGGGTGACGACCGCGATCGCCGGCGCCGGTTGCTGTCCGGCCGCCCGGCGCGCCGCGGCGAAGTCGGCCCGGGCCCGCCCGGGGCGGTAGCCCTCGGCACGGACCGTCTCGGCGCCCACCAGGACGACGTCCGCCAGTGCCCGCAGCACCCCGAAGATCCGTTTGTCGGCGTCCCCGGAGAGCCCCTCGGAGAGCCCTTCCAGCTTGGCCCCGCCGTCCAGGCCGGACACCATGTTGGCCCGCAGCCACGGCTGCCCGTGATTCACCTGGTCGGGGTACGCGTACACCGCGGCGAGCGACTCCAGCGAGGCCGGATCGGCGAACGGCGCGGTCAGAGGGCTGATCAACTGCTGCATGCCCCCAGTCTTCCACCGGCGCCCCGCGGCCGGTCCGGTCCGGCCGCCGCCCGGCCCGAACCCGTCGCCGACCGGCCCCTACCTGACCGGTCCACGACGAGGCGTACCCTCTACTGATGTGCCCGCAGCCCCACACCCCGCCGCCGAGCCGATAGCGACCGCGACCCCCGTCGCGCTCACCGACCGGCGCCCCGTCGTCCCCGCCGAGCGCCTGGTCGCCGAGATGGTCCCGCCGCCGCGCTTCTCCGATGTCGGCTTCGGGACGTACCTCCCGGACCCAGGCCAGCCCAGCCAGTACGAGGCCGTGCAGGTCCTGGAGGAGTTCGCGGGCGCGCTCAACAACGGAAACGGTTCCGCGCCCAAGCGCAGCTGGTTCCGCCGCACCGCGCCCGTGCCCACCGGCCCGGCCGGCGTCTACCTGGACGGCGGCTACGGCGTCGGCAAGACCCACCTGCTCGCCTCGCTGTGGCACGCAACCCCCGGCCCGAAGGCCTTCGGCACCTTCGTCGAGCTGACCAACCTGGTCGGTGCGCTCGGCTTCCAGCAGGCCGTGACCACCCTCTCCGGGCACCGGCTGCTCTGCATCGACGAGTTCGAGCTCGACGACCCGGGCGACACCGTCCTGGTCTCCACCCTGCTCGGCCGCCTGGTCGACAACGGCGTCAGGCTCTGCGCCACCTCCAACACGCTGCCCGAGAAGCTCGGCGAGGGCCGCTTCGCCGCCGCGGACTTCCTGCGCGAGATCCAGGGCCTGTCCGCGCACTTCCGCCCGCTGCGGATCGACGGCCAGGACTACCGCCACCGCGGGCTGCCGGACGCCCCGCCGCCGTACTCCGACGAGCAGGTGGCCGCCGTCGCCGCCCGCACCCCGGGCGCCTCGCTGGACGACTTCGGCGCGCTGCTCGACCACCTCTCCGCCGTCCACCCCAGCCGCTACGGCGCGCTGCTGGACGACGTCACCGCGGTCTGCCTGCGCGGCGTGCGGCAGGTCGACGACCAGTCCACCGCGCTGCGCCTGGTCGTGCTGGCCGACCGGATGTACGACCGCGAGCTGCCGATCACCGCCTCCGGCATCGCCTTCGACCAGGTGTTCCCGGAGGAGATGCTGCGCGGCGGCTACCGCAAGAAGTACCTGCGGGCCGTCTCCCGCCTGGTCGCGCTCGCCCGGGACAGCGCGAAGTAGGCACCGGTTGTCAGTGGTGGGTCGTACGGTTGGACACGTGCGACCCATCACGAGCATTGAGCGGTCAGTGGCGCCCTTCGAGGTCGTCAGCCCCTTCCAGCCCAACGGCGACCAGCCCGCGGCCATCGCCGAGCTGGAGCGCCGCATCCGTGCGGGCGAGAAGGACGTCGTCCTGCTCGGCGCCACCGGCACCGGCAAGTCGGCCACCACGGCCTGGATGATCGAGAAGCTGCAGCGCCCCACCCTGGTGATGGCGCCGAACAAGACCCTGGCCGCCCAGCTGGCCAACGAGTTCCGCGAGCTGCTGCCGAACAACGCGGTCGAGTACTTCGTCTCGTACTACGACTACTACCAGCCCGAGGCCTACGTCCCGCAGACGGACACCTACATCGAGAAGGACTCCTCGATCAACGAGGAGGTCGAGCGGCTGCGCCACTCCGCGACCAACTCGCTGCTCACCCGCCGCGACGTGGTCGTGGTCGCCTCGGTCTCCTGCATCTACGGCCTCGGCACCCCGCAGGAGTACGTCGACCGGATGGTCCGGCTCAAGGTCGGCGAGGAGGTCGACCGCGACGTCCTGCTGCGCCGCTTCGTCGACATCCAGTACACCCGCAACGACGTCGCCTTCACCCGCGGCACCTTCCGGGTCCGCGGCGACACCATCGAGATCTTCCCGGTCTACGAGGAGCTGGCCGTCCGGATCGAGATGTTCGGCGACGAGATCGAGGCGCTCTACACCCTGCACCCGCTCACCGGCGAGATCATCAGCCAGGACGACTCCGTCCACGTCTTCCCCGCCTCGCACTACGTGGCCGGCCCCGAGCGGATGGCCCGGGCGGTCAACGACATCGAGCTGGAGCTGGAGCAGACGCTCGCCCGGATGGAGAAGCAGGGCAAGCTGCTGGAGGCCCAGCGGCTGCGCATGCGCACCACCTACGACCTGGAGATGCTGCGCCAGATCGGCACCTGCTCCGGCGTGGAGAACTACTCCATGCACTTCGACGGCCGTGAGCCCGGCTCCCCGCCGAACACCCTGCTCGACTACTTCCCGGAGGACTTCCTCCTGGTCATCGACGAGTCGCACGTCACCGTCCCGCAGATCGGTGCGATGTACGAGGGCGACGCCTCCCGCAAGCGCACCCTGGTGGAGCACGGCTTCCGGCTCCCCTCGGCGATGGACAACCGCCCGCTGAAGTGGGAGGAGTTCCTGGAGCGGATCGACCAGACGGTCTACCTCTCGGCCACCCCGGGCGCGTACGAGCTCTCCCGCGGCGACGGCCAGGTCGAGCAGATCATCCGCCCGACCGGCCTGATCGACCCCGAGGTGATCGTCAAGCCGACCGAGGGCCAGATCGACGACCTGGTGCACGAGGTCCGCAAGCGGGTCGAGCGGGACGAGCGCGTCCTGGTCACCACCCTCACCAAGAAGATGGCCGAGGACCTCACCGACTACATGCTCGGCCTGGACATCCGGGTCCGGTACCTGCACAGCGACGTCGACACGCTGCGCCGGGTCGAGCTGCTGCGCGAGCTGCGGGCCGGCCGGTACGACGTGCTGGTCGGCATCAACCTGCTCCGCGAGGGCCTGGACCTCCCCGAGGTCTCGCTGGTGGCGATCCTGGACGCGGACAAGGAGGGCTTCCTGCGCTCGGGCACCTCGCTGATCCAGACCATCGGCCGCGCCGCCCGTAACGTCTCCGGCCAGGTCCACATGTACGCGGACCGGATCACGCCGGCGATGGAGAAGGCCATCGACGAGACCAACCGCCGCCGGGAGGTCCAGCAGGCGTACAACACCAAGCACGGGATCGACCCGCAGCCGCTGCGCAAGAAGATCGGCGACATCCTGGACACCCTCGCCCGCGAGGACGTGGACACCGACGAGCTGCTCTCCTCCGGGTACCGGGGTGCGGGCGGCAAGGAGAAGGGCCGGGGCAAGGCGCCCGTCCCGGCGCTGGGCGCGGAGCGCGGCTCCGCCAAGAGCCTGCCCGCCGCCGAGCTGGCCGAGCTGATCCAGTCGATGACCGACCGGATGCACGCGGCCGCGACGGACCTCCAGTTCGAGGTCGCGGCCCGGCTGCGCGACGAGGTCAAGGAGCTGAAGCGCGAGCTGCGGCAGATGCGCGAGGCGGGGATCGCCTAGGACCTGTCCGGGTCCTAGGGGCGGCCGGTCGGTGCCGCGGGTCGGGTCGGGCCCCTCGGGCTTGGCCGGTTTCGACACCGGTCAAGTCCGGGGGTGTCTCAGCCTTGCCACAAACGGGTAGACGGCGATCGATGCGGTCGACCGCAGGGCCTAGGCTGGCCTGCGGTGCCGCCCGGGGCGGGCGGTGCGCAGAGTTCGTACCAGGGGGCCTCAGCCGGGGGACGGCAACGGGGTGTTCCACCGTGGAGCCGGCGCGGTGACCGACCGCCCGGCCGGCAGAGAGGACAACGCCGTGTCGGTGAACCTTGCCAAAGGGCAGCGGGTCAGCCTGCAGAAGGGGTCGGGTGAGTCGCTGACGGTCGTCCGGATGGGGCTGGGCTGGAGGGCGGCGCCCAAGCGCGGCCTCTTCGGCAGCCGCACCCGGCAGATCGACCTGGACGCATCGGCCCTGCTGTACGCCGAGCGGACCCCGTCGGACGTGGTGTTCTTCCAGCACCTGGAGAGCAACGACGGTTCGGTGCGGCACACCGGTGACAACCTGGTCGGCGGGGCCGGTTCGGGCGACGACGACGAGGCGATCCTGGTCGACCTGGTGCACGTGCCGGTGAACATCACCCAGGTGGTGTTCACGGTCAGCTCGTACACCGGTCAGAGCTTCGCCGAGGTGCAGAACGCGCACTGCCGGCTGGTGGACGAGGGGACGGGCCTGGAGCTGGCCCGCTACGAGCTGGCCGGCGGCGGCCCGCACACCGGCCAGATCATGGCCAAGGTGTTCCGGGAGCCGGACGGCGGCTGGGGGATGCAGGCGATCGGCGCCCCGGCCCGGGCGCGGACCTTCCAGGACCTCCTCCCGGCGATCGAGCCCTTCCTGTAACGGGGGCGGCCGGACTCGGCAGCGACTCGGCAGGGGCGGTTTCACACCGTTCGTCCGGGGCTGTCAGGGTCCGCGCGAGGTGGTTCTTTACCTTCTTTACCCTTTCTTGGGATACCTGTTATCCTCGGTGGCAGCGGAGGGGAGTATTCCCCCGCAGTGGTCCCGTCATCACGGGCGTCCCGAGCGGCGTCCCGGGGCCATTGGTCCGGGCGGGCTCGCAGTGGCGGGCCGACGGGCGGAAGAGACCTCCGGCAGTGACGATGACTGTCTCGCCTACCTGCCGGAGGAGCAGTAGTGGACGTTTCCGTAGCCATGTGGGTCTCGACGATCGGTGTGTTGATCGCACTGATCGTGGCCGACTTCTTCATCGGAGGGCGCAAGCCGCACGAGGTCTCGGTCAAGGAGGCCGGGATCTGGACCACGGTCTGGATCGTGCTGGCGCTGCTCTTCGGCGGCTTCCTCTGGTGGCACTCCGGTTCGAAGCCGGCCGGCGAGTTCTTCGCCGGGTACATCACCGAGAAGTCGCTCAGTGTCGACAACCTCTTCGTGTTCATCCTGATCATGGGCAAGTTCGCGGTGCCCAGGATCTACCAGCAGCGCGTGCTGATGTTCGGCGTGATCATCGCCCTGGTGCTGCGGGCGGTCTTCATCGCCGGTGGCGCCGCCCTGGTCGCCCAGTTCTCCTGGGTGTTCTTCATCTTCGGTGCCTTCCTGGTCTGGACGGCGTGGAAGCTGATCAAGGAGGCGCGGGCCGACGAGGAGGACGAGGAGTTCGAGGAGAACCGCCTGCTCAAGTCGATCGAGCAGCGCTTCCCGTCGACCGACAAGTACCACGGCACCAAGCTCTTCATCCGGGAGAACGGCCGGCGGCTGATGACGCCGATGCTGATCGTCATGCTGGCGATCGGCACCACCGACGTGCTGTTCGCGCTGGACTCGATCCCGGCGATCTTCGGCCTCACCCAGGACCCGTACATCGTCTTCACCGCCAACGCCTTCGCCCTGATGGGCCTGCGCCAGCTGTACTTCCTGATCGGCGGGCTGCTGAAGAAGCTGGTCCACCTCTCGTACGGCCTGTCGGTGATCCTCGGCTTCATCGGCGTGAAGCTGGTGCTGCACGCGCTGCACGAGCAGGGTGTGCACGTGCCCGAGATCGGCATCCCGTTCTCGCTCGGCTTCATCGTGGTGGTGCTCGCCATCACCACCGTGACCAGCCTGGTCGCCTCGAAGCGGCAGGCGGCCGAGGAGTCGGAGAAGATCGACGCCTGACGCCTGACGCCCGGCGCCGTATGACGCCCGAAGGCCCGGCCGCCCGACCTGAGCAAGGTCGAGTGGCCGGGCCTTCGGGCGCTCCGGTGCCTACCAGCCGCGCTCGCGCCACTCCTGGAGGTGGGGGCGCTCGGCACCGAGGGTGGTGTCGTTGCCGTGGCCGGGGTAGACCCACGCCTCGTCGGGCAGGACGTCGAAGATCTTCTCGTTGACGTCCCGGAACAGGCTCTCGAAGGCCGCCGGGTCGCCCCAGGTGTTGCCGACGCCGCCGGGGAAGAGGCAGTCCCCGGTGAAGACGTGGGGGTGGCCCTGCGGGTCGTCGTAGACCAGCACGATCGCGCCGGGGGTGTGGCCGACCAGGTGCCGGACGGTCAGCTCGACCCGGCCCACCCGCAGGGTGTCGCCGTCCGCCAGCAGCAGCCCGGTGGGGACGTCGATGGCCTCGGCGTCGACCAGGCCGGCCGCGGTGCGGGCGCCGGTGGCCGCGACGACCTCGGCGAGCGCACCCCAGTGGTCGTGGTGGCGGTGCGTGGTGACCACGGTGGCCAGGCTCTCGCCGACCGTCTCCAGCAGCACCGGGGCGTCCGCCGCGGCGTCGATCAGCAGCTGCTCGTCGGTGGCCCGGCAGCGCAGCAGGTAGACGTTGTTGTCGTACGGGCCGACGGCCACCTTGGTGATGATCAGGTGGGCCAGCTCGCGCACGTCCGGCGGTCCGCCGACCTTCACCGCTCCGTGGTACGTCATCCGTCCGCTCCTCGTCGTGTCGGGACTGCTGGTGTCGGGAGTGCTGCTGTCGTGACTGCCGCTACTGCTCTCGGGGCCGCCCTCGGCGGGTCCGGGATCAATCGTCGCGCGGTCAGCCCAGCGGGGGAAGCGCGGGCAGCGCGGCGCGGCCGTCGGGGAGCTGCTCGCCACCCCGGTGGACCTGGAGGCCGTCCCCGTCGGAGCGGCCGGAGAGCCAGGCGGTCAGCGCCCGGACGGGCCCCTCGACGGTCAGGGCGGCGGCCCCGGCGGTGCCCTGGTCGGCGCCGATCCGGGCCCGGTCCGCGGTGTCGTCGGAGACCAGCTCGACCGCGGGCAGGCCCTCGGCGCCGGCCAGTCCGGCGGACAGCCGGCGGAACTCGGCCACCGCGAAGACCTCGGGCCAGTGCGCGGGGGTGTAGCCGGCGTCCAGGTCCACGTGGTGGTACTCGACCTCCATCAGCCGCTTCCAGGGGAGGTCGTAGGCGGGGAAGAGGTAGCCGGTGCGGTGGCGCATCTCGGCCGTCCAGGCCTCGTCGGGCAGCAGCGCGGCCGCCGAGGTGAAGTTGCGGTCCGACTCCCGCAGGTCGTCCAGGTGGACGTCCAGCGGGCGCCCGGCGCCGGCCTCGATGTCCCGGTCGCGGGCCCCGCCGTCGGCGTACTGCGGGATGTCGGTGCCCGTCCGGGCCCCGTCGAGCAGGTTGACCAGCGAGTCCGCGTTGCGGGCGAGGTGGGCCAGGACGTGGCCCCTGGTCCAGCCGGGCAGGGCGGAGGGCTCGGCGAGGGCCTCGGACTTGAGCCCGGCGGCGGAGTCCAGCAGGTGTCCGGTGGAGACGGCGACCAGGCGCAGCCGCTCCCCGGCGAGCGCGGCGGCGGCCGCGGCGTCGGGAGCGGCGGAAGGGGTGGTCACGGCGTTCTGCGGGTCGGTCATCGGGTGCGGCCTCCGTCGGACTGGTTGGCAGCGTTGCCCAGGAGGGCGTTCGCTCGTTGACGAGGGTGACGCTATCTCCGATGTCACGGCTGAGCAGGGCTTTTCTCGAACAGCCCCGGTCAATACCGGTCGGGCGACTCACTCGTTCGGGTGGACTCCACTGGACAAGCTCGATAATCGAACGCGTGAGCTATAGGCTGGCTGCCGCATCCTGGAAGAAGTACACCTCTCACGCACGTCCTCCTCGCCCCGGAGAAAGGCGCCAGAAGCAGTGGCCGACCGCCTCATCGTCCGCGGTGCTCGCGAGCACAATCTCAAGAACGTCTCGCTCGACCTGCCCCGCGACTCCCTCATCGTCTTCACGGGCCTCTCCGGGTCCGGCAAGTCCTCGCTGGCCTTCGACACGATCTTCGCGGAGGGGCAGCGCCGCTACGTCGAGTCGCTGTCCTCCTACGCCCGGCAGTTCCTCGGGCAGATGGACAAGCCCGACGTCGACTTCATCGAGGGCCTCTCCCCGGCCGTCTCGATCGACCAGAAGTCCACCAACCGCAACCCGCGCTCCACCGTCGGCACCATCACCGAGGTGTACGACTACCTGCGCCTGCTGTTCGCGCGGATCGGCAAGCCGCACTGCCCGCACTGCAGCCGCCCGATCGCCAAGCAGTCCCCGCAGGCGGTCGTCGACAAGGTGCTGGAGCTCGCCGAGGGCACCCGGTTCCAGGTGCTCAGCCCGGTGGTGCGCGAGCGCAAGGGCGAGTTCGTCGACCTCTTCGCCGACCTCCAGTCCAAGGGCTACGCCCGCGCCCGGGTGGACGGCGAGACGATCCAGCTGGCCGAGCCGCCCAAGCTCAAGAAGCAGGAGAAGCACACCGTCGAGGTGGTCATCGACCGCCTCACCGTCAAGGAGGGCGCCAAGCGCCGCCTGACGGACTCGGTGGAGACGGCCCTGCGGCTCGGCGGCGGCATGGTGGTGCTCGACTTCGTCGACCTCCCGGAGGACGACCCGGAGCGCGAGCGGATGTACTCCGAGCACCTCTACTGCCCCTACGACGACGTGTCGTTCGAGGAGCTGGAGCCGCGCTCGTTCTCCTTCAACTCGCCGTTCGGCGCCTGCCCGGACTGCTCGGGCCTGGGCAACCGGATGGAGGTGGACCCGGAGCTGGTCATCCCCGACGAGGAGCGCTCGCTCGACGAGGGGGCCATCCACCCGTGGTCCGGCGGCCACACCAAGGAGTACTTCCAGCGCCTGATCGACGCGCTCGCGGGCGAGCTGGGCTTCCGCACCGACATCCCCTGGGCCGGGCTGCCGGCCCGCGCCAAGAAGGCGCTGCTGTACGGGCACAAGCACCAGGTCGAGGTGCGCTACCGCAACCGCTACGGGCGGGACCGGTCCTACACCACGGGCTTCGAGGGCGCCGTCCCGTTCATCCAGCGCCGGCACCAGGAGGCGGAGAGCGACAGCAGCCGCGAGCGCTTCGAGGGCTACATGCGCGAGGTGCCCTGCCCCACCTGCCAGGGCACCCGGCTGAAGCCGGTGGTGCTCGCGGTCACCGTCGAGGGCCGGTCCATCGCGGACGTCTCGGCGATGTCGATCAGCGACTGCTCGGACTTCCTTGGTGCGATGAAGCTCAACGCCCGGGACAAGCAGATCGCCGAGCGGGTCCTCAAGGAGGTCAACGAGCGGCTGCGCTTCCTGGTCGACGTCGGCCTGGACTACCTGTCGCTGAACCGCGCGGCGGGCACCCTGTCCGGCGGCGAGGCCCAGCGGATCCGGCTGGCCACCCAGATCGGCTCCGGCCTGGTCGGCGTGCTCTACGTGCTGGACGAGCCCTCCATCGGCCTGCACCAGCGCGACAACCACCGGCTGATCGAGACCCTGGTCCGCCTCCGGGACATCGGCAACACCCTGATCGTCGTCGAGCACGACGAGGACACCATCAAGATGGCCGACTGGGTGGTCGACATCGGCCCGGGCGCGGGTGAGCACGGCGGCAGGGTGGTGCACTCCGGCTCGATGAAGCAGCTGCTCGCGAACAAGGAGTCGCTGACCGGCCAGTACCTCTCCGGCAAGCGCTCCATCCCGATCCCGGCGACCCGCCGCGAGCGGGACAGGAAGCGCCAGCTGACGGTGCACGGCGCCCGCGAGCACAACCTCAAGGACGTCACGGTCGGCTTCCCGCTCGGCACCTTCACCGCGATCACCGGGGTCTCCGGCTCGGGCAAGTCGACGCTGGTCAACGACATCCTCTACACCCACCTCGCCCGGGAGCTGAACGGCGCCCGCAGCGTGCCCGGCCGGCACACCCGGATCACCGGCACCGACCTGGTGGACAAGGTGGTGCACGTCGACCAGTCGCCGATCGGCCGCACCCCGCGCTCCAACCCGGCCACCTACACCGGGGTGTTCGACCACGTCCGCCGGCTCTTCGCGGAGACGCAGGAGGCCAAGGTCCGCGGCTACCTGCCCGGCCGGTTCTCCTTCAACGTGAAGGGCGGCCGCTGCGAGAACTGCTCCGGCGACGGCACCATCAAGATCGAGATGAACTTCCTGCCCGACGTCTACGTGCCGTGCGAGGTCTGCCACGGCGACCGGTACAACCGGGAGACGCTGGAGGTGCACTACAAGGGCAAGTCCATCGCCGAGGTGCTCAACATGCCGATCGAGGAGGCGCTGGGCTTCTTCGAGGCCGTTCCGGCGATCGCCCGGCACCTCAGGACGCTCAACGACGTCGGCCTCGGCTACGTCCGGCTCGGCCAGTCCGCTCCGACGCTCTCCGGCGGCGAGGCGCAGCGCGTCAAGCTCGCCTCCGAGCTGCAGAAGCGCTCCACCGGGCGGACGGTCTACGTGCTCGACGAGCCCACCACCGGTCTGCACTTCGAGGACATCAGCAAGCTGATCAAGGTGCTCTCCGGGCTGGTGGAGAAGGGCAACACGGTCATCGTCATCGAGCACAACCTCGATGTGATCAAGACCGCCGACTGGATCGTCGACATGGGCCCCGAAGGCGGCTCCGGCGGCGGTTCGGTGGTCGCCGAGGGCACCCCGGAGCAGATCGCCGCGGTGTCGGAGAGCCACACCGGCAAGTTCCTGCGGGACATCCTGCCCGGGGAGTTCGCCGACGCCCCGGTCGCCCCGGTGAAGGCGAAGGCACCGCGCAAGCGGGCCGCCGCCGCGAAGAAGTAGGCGCCCACGGGGTCGGCCGTACCGGGGATCACCGGTACGGCCGGCCCTGCGGCGCATAGACTTTCCGCCGGACCGGACCGGCCACCCGGGCCGGCCGCGCAGACCGGCCGTATAGGCCCGCACCGCAGACCCGCACCGCAGACCCGCCACCCCGACCGGCCGTCGTCGGGCAGCCGTCACCGACCCAGGAGCACGCACCGATGTCCGAGGCCCTTGAGAGCCCCGCCGCCTCCCGCCGTACCGTGCTCTGCGGAGCCGCCGCCGTGCTTGCCGCCGGTGGTGCGGTCGCGGTCACCGGGTGCGCCTCCTCGGGCTCCGGCGCCTCCTCCGGCTCCGGGTCCGCCGGGTCCGCCAAGGGCGGGCTCAAGGAGCCCGTGGTGGTCGGCCCGGCCGCCGACATCCCGGTCGGCGGCGGCAAGGTCTTCCGCGAGCAGAAGGTCGTCGTCACCCAGCCCTCGCCCGGCACGTACGAGGCCTTCAGCGCGGTCTGCACCCACGCCGGATGCGTGGTGGACAAGGTCGAGAACCAGCTGATCAAGTGCCCCTGCCACGGCAGCGCCTTCAACGCCACCACCGGCGCCCGCGTCGAGGGCCCGGCCCCCACGGGGCTTCCCCAGTACCAGGCGGAGGTCCAGGGCACCGACATCAAGGTGTCCCCGCGATCCAGCAGTTGATCTCGACTCCACGCCGTCGGCGCGACTCGGTACGGTGGACCCATGGCTGACCCGTCCACCTACCGACCGTCCCCGGGAGCGATCCCGACCTCCCCGGGGGTGTACAAGTTCCGCGACGCCCACGGGCGGGTCATCTACGTGGGGAAGGCCAAGAGCCTGCGGCCCCGGCTGTCGTCCTACTTCCAGGACCTCGCCGGGCTGCACCCGCGCACCGCGACGATGGTCACCACCGCGGCCTCGGTGGAGTGGACGGTGGTCGCCACCGAGGTCGAGGCGCTCCAGCTGGAGTACTCCTGGATCAAGGAGTTCGACCCCCGCTTCAACGTCAAGTACCGCGACGACAAGAGCTATCCGGAGCTGGCGGTCACCCTCAACGAGGAGTACCCGCGGGTCCAGGTGATGCGCGGCGCGCACAAGAAGGGCGTGCGCTACTTCGGCCCCTACGGGCACGCCTGGGCGATCCGCGAGACCGTCGACCTGATGCTGCGGGTCTTCCCCGTCCGCACCTGCTCCAACGGCGTGTTCAAGCGCGCGGCGCAGGTCGGCCGCCCGTGTCTGCTCGGCTACATCGGCAAGTGCGCCGCGCCCTGCGTCGGCAAGGTCGGCGCGGACGAACACCGGGCGCTCGCCGAGGAGTTCTGCGACTTCATGGCCGGGCGCACCGGCAACTACCTGCGCCGGCTGGAAGAGCAGATGCAGGAGGCCGCCGCCGAGCTGGAGTACGAGAAGGCGGGCCGGCTGCGCGACGACATCGGGGCGCTCAGGCGCGCGATGGAGAAGAACGCGATCGTCCTCGCCGACGCCACCGACGCCGACCTGCTCGCCCTCGCGGAGGACGAACTGGAGGCCGCCGTCCAGATCTTCCACGTGCGCGGCGGCCGGGTGCGCGGACAGCGCGGCTGGGTCACCGACAAGGTCGAGGACGTCGACACCGCCGGCCTGGTCGAGCACGCGCTCCAGCAGCTCTACGGGGGCGGCACCGAGTCCGTCCCGCGCGAGGTGCTGGTGCCGGCGCTGCCCGAGCCGGTCGGACCGGTCAAGGAGTGGCTGGCCGGGCTGCGCGGCAGCCAGGTCGACCTGCGTATCCCGCAGCGCGGCGACAAGAAGGACCTGATGGCCACCGTGCAGCGCAACGCCCTCCAGGCGCTGGCCCTGCACAAGACCAAGCGCGCCTCCGACCTCACCACCCGCAGCCGCGCGCTCCAGGAGATCGCCGACGCGCTGGAGCTGGACTCCGTCCCGCTGCGCATCGAGTGCTTCGACATCTCCCACCTCCAGGGCGAGGACGTGGTCGCCTCGATGGTGGTCTTCGAGGACGGTCTGGCCCGCAAGAGCGAGTACCGGCGCTTCCAGATCAAGGGCTTCGAGGGCCAGGACGACGTCCGCTCGATGCACGAGGTGATCAGCCGCCGCTTCCGCCGCTACCTCCAGGAGCGCGAGCAGACCGGCGAGTGGGCCGTCCCCGAGGCCGACGACCCGGGCGGCCAGGACGCCGCCGGCTCGGACGCCGGCCAGGACGCCGCCGGCTCGGACGCCGGCCCCGACGCCGCGGGCACCCGGGACGAGACCGGGCGCCCGCGCCGCTTCGCCTACCCGCCGCAGCTGCTGGTGGTCGACGGCGGCCAGCCGCAGGTCGCGGCCGCCCAGCGGGCCCTGGACGAACTCGGCATCGACGACATCGCCCTGTGCGGCCTGGCCAAGCGCCTGGAGGAGGTCTGGCTGCCGGGCGAGGACGACCCGGTGGTGCTGCCGCGCAGCAGCGAGGGCCTCTACCTGCTCCAGCGGGTCCGCGACGAGGCGCACCGCTTCGCGATCGGCTACCAGCGCAACAAGCGTTCCAAGCGACTCACCGCCGGGGAGCTGGACTCCGTCCCCGGCCTCGGCGAGACTCGCCGCCAGGCGCTGCTCAAGCACTTCGGCTCGTTGAAGAGGCTCCGGGCGGCCACCGTCGACGAACTCTGCGCCGTACCCGGTATCGGACGGCGGACGGCGGAAACTGTTGCGGCAGCGTTGTCGTCCCGTCCACCCGCGGCACTCGCCGTGAACACCGCCACGGGCGAGATCATCGATGACAGCGCCGACGTGGCCGTCGGGCCGGCGCGCGCAGTGCCCGAGACCCAGACCGCACCATCCCAGGAGACGCCATGACGGCCGACGCCGCCCGTCAGCCGGTGCGCCCTGCATTCGCCCGTCCGAGTGAGACGGGGAAGCCTGGCCGCACCGCGCGCGTTCTCCTCAGCAGAACCATCGAGAGCGGGGAACCGAAGTGACCGTGTCCGATCATGGGGGTACCACCCGGCCGGAGGCCGGGGGAGAGAACACCCCGGAGCTGGTGATCATCTCCGGCATGTCCGGAGCCGGCCGATCAACCGCCGCGAAGTGCCTGGAGGACCTGGGCTGGTTCGTGGTGGACAACCTGCCGCCGGCCCTCATCCCGACCATGGTCGACCTCGGCGCCCGCTCCCAGGGCAACGTGGCCAGGATCGGCGCCGTGGTGGACGTCCGGGGCCGGCAGTTCTTCGACGACCTGCTCACCTCGCTGGACGAGCTGGAGAAGCGCGGCGTCCGGCTCAGCGTGGTGTTCCTGGACAGCTCGGACGACGCCCTGGTGCGTCGCTTCGAGAGCGTCCGGCGCCCGCACCCGCTGCAGGCCGACGGCCGGATCGTCGACGGCATCGCCCAGGAGCGGGACCTGCTGCGCGAGCTGCGCGGCGAGGCGGACCTGGTGATCGACACCTCCAACCTCAACGTCCACCAGCTGCGCGCCAAGCTCGACGCCCAGTTCGCCGACCACGACGAGCCCGAGCTGCGGGCCACCGTGATGTCCTTCGGCTTCAAGTACGGTCTTCCGGTCGACGCCGACCTTGTGGTGGACTGTCGCTTCCTGCCGAACCCGCACTGGGTCCCCGAGCTGCGTGCCCGTACCGGCACCGACAGTGATGTCGCCGACTACGTGTTCCAGCAGCCCGGAGCCAACGAGTTCCTCAACGGGTACGCCGAGCTGCTGCGGATCGTCACCGAGGGGTACCGGCGCGAGGGGAAGCGCTACATGACGCTTGCCGTAGGCTGCACCGGTGGCAAGCACCGCAGCGTCGCGATGTCCGAGCGCCTGACGAAGCGTCTCATCGCGGACGGCGTCGAAACGGTGCTCGTCCACCGTGACATGGGACGGGAGTAGCCGCCGTAACCCTGCCGGGCCGCCGGCGGAGACCGGCGGCCGGCAAAGGGAACGCGAGGTAGGTGTGACGGGATACGTGCCCGGGCGGCAGCTTCAGCACAGGGCCGCCGATCGGACAGGAGTCCCGGCGCGCACCGCCACGCCCGGTCGGGCGCGCACCAGCCCGGCCCGCACCAACCCGGCACCCAGGATCACCGCCCTCGGCGGCGGCCAGGGCCTGTCCGCCTCGCTGTCCGCGCTGCGCCGGCTCACCAGCGACCTCACCGCCGTGGTCACCGTCGCCGACGACGGCGGCTCCAGCGGACGGCTGCGCGAGGAGCTGGGCGTGCTGCCCCCGGGGGACCTGCGCAAGGCGCTGGCCGCCCTCTGCGGGGACGACGACTGGGGCCGCACCTGGTCCGAGGTGATCCAGCAGCGCTTCACCGGCAGCGGCGAGCTGGGCGGCCACGCGGTGGGCAACCTGCTGATCGTCGCCCTCTGGGAGAAGCTCGGCGATCCGGTCGCCGCCCTGGACTGGGTGGGCCGGCTGCTGAACGTCCAGGGCCGGGTCCTGCCGATGTCGGCCGTCCCGCTGGACATCGAGGCCGTCGTCCGCGGCCACGACCCGGACCGGCCCGGCGAGCTGTCCGCCGTGCGCGGCCAGGCCAGCGTGGCGGTCACGCCCGGCACCGTGCAGTCGATCCGGCTGCTGCCGGACGAGCCGCCGGCCGTCCCGCAGGCCGTCACCGCCGTCCGGGAGGCGGACTGGGTGGTGCTCGGCCCCGGTTCCTGGTTCACCAGCGTGCTGCCGCACCTGCTGGTGCCCGAGCTGGCCAAGGCCCTCACCGAGACCCGCGCCCGCCGCCTGCTCACCCTGAACCTGGCCCCCCAGCCCGGCGAGACCGAGGGCTTCACCCCGCAGCGCCACCTGGAGGTCATCGCCGACCACGCCCCCGGCCTTGCGGTGGATGCGATCCTGGTGGACGAGCGGGCCGTCACCGGCGGCGCGTTCGGCCAGGCCGACCTGGCCGGGCTGGAGAAGGCCGCCGAGCGGATGGGCGCGGCCCTGGTGCTCGGGCAGGTCGCCCGCACCGACGGCTCGCCGCGACACGACCCGGAGCTGTTGGCAGCCGCGTACGACCGGATTTTCCGGACACATGGAAGGATCGGGCCATGGCGATGACTCCAGCGGTGAAGGACGAAATCAGCCGGCTCCCGGTCACGAGGGCCTGCTGCCGCAAGGCGGAGGTGTCGGCGATCCTGCGTTTCGCGGGCGGGCTCCACATCGTGAGCGGCCGCATCGTGATCGAGGCGGAGCTGGACACGGGCGCGGCGGCGCGGCGACTGCGCAAGGACCTGCTGGAGATCTTCGGACACTCCTCGGACCTGGTGGTGATGGCTCCCGGCGGCCTGCGCCGGGGCAGCCGTTACGTGGTGCGGGTGGTCAAGGACGGCGAGCTGCTGGCGCGGCAGACCGGACTCGTCGACGGGCGGGGCCGGCCGATCCGGGGCCTGCCCCCGGCCGTCGTCTCCGGTGCGACCTGCGACGCCGAGGCGGCCTGGCGGGGCGCCTTCCTGGCGCACGGCTCGCTCACCGAGCCCGGCCGGTCCTCCTCGCTGGAGATCACCTGCCCCGGATCCGAGGCGGCCCTCGCCCTGGTCGGCGCGGCCCGCCGGCTCGGCATCCCCGCCAAGGCCCGCGAGGTGCGCGGCGTCGACCGGGTGGTCATCCGCGACGGCGACGCCATCGGCGCGCTGCTGACCCGCCTGGGCGCCCACGAGTCCGTGCTGGCCTGGGAGGAGCGCCGGATGCGGCGCGAGGTCCGCGCCACCGCCAACCGCCTGGCCAACTTCGACGACGCCAACCTGCGCCGCTCGGCCCGCGCCGCGGTCGCGGCCGGCGCCCGGGTGCAGCGCGCGCTGGAGATCCTCGGTGAGGAGGTGCCGGAGCACCTGGCCGCCGCCGGCCAGCTGCGGATGCAGCACAAGCAGGCCTCGCTGGAGGAGCTGGGCGCGCTGGCCGATCCGCCGCTGACCAAGGACGCGGTGGCCGGTCGGATCCGCCGCCTGCTGGCGATGGCCGACAAGCGCGCCTCGGAGCTGGGGCTGCCCAGCACGGAGGCGAACCTGACCGACGAGATGGCGATGAACTAGGCCCCGTTCTAGCGCAATCCCGTCTCACAGAGTGAACGGCCGGTGTCCTGGATCATGGACGCCGGCCGTTTCGCGTCCGAACTTCCCGAAGGGCCGGTTTTGCGGCCCGCTCCGATGGCCTGGACCAACTGCCGCCGGAGCCAAGGGTGGAAGCCCTGCTCGGGCCCTCTTGACACGCCACGCCAAGGTGCCCCACCCGGGCTGATGTGCCCTCCCAGCCTTGGGAGAGGTAGGGTCATGGGTGGTCGGGGACATCCCAAATTCCACCCCGTCGGCATAGTTCCGGCGTACCTAACGAGGAGATCGGTTCGTGACGATCCGGGTAGGCATCAACGGATTCGGCCGCATCGGCCGCAACTTCTTCCGGGCGGTTCAGTCCCAGGGCGCGGACATCGAGATCGTCGGTGTCAACGACCTCACCGACACCAAGACGCTGGCGCACCTGCTCAAGTACGACTCGATCCTGGGCACCTTCCCGGGCGAGGTCTCGCACACCGAGAACAGCATCACCGTCAACGGCAAGACCTTCAAGGTCATCGCCGAGCGCGACCCGGCCAACCTCCCCTGGGGCGAGCTGGGCGTGGACATCGTGATCGAGTCCACCGGCATCTTCACCAAGGCCGAGGCGGCCAAGAAGCACGTCACCGCCGGTGCCAAGAAGGTCATCATCTCGGCGCCCGCCACCGACGAGGACGTCACCATCGTGATGGGCGTCAACGACGAGAAGTACGACGCCGCGAAGCACACCGTCATCTCCAACGCCTCCTGCACCACCAACTGCGTGGCGCCGCTGGCCAAGGTGCTGAACGAGAACTTCGGCATCGTCAAGGGTCTGATGACCACGGTGCACGCGTACACCAACGACCAGGTCACCCTGGACTTCCCGCACAAGGACCTGCGTCGCGCCCGCGCCGCCGCCCTGAACATCATCCCGACCTCCACCGGTGCCGCCAAGGCCACCGCGCTGGTGCTGCCGGAGCTGAAGGGCAAGCTGGACGGCACCTCGCTGCGCGTCCCGGTCCCGACCGGTTCGATCACCGACCTGGTTGTCACCCTCGAGCGCGACGTCACCGTCGAGGAGGTCAACGCCGCCTTCCAGAAGGCGTCCGAGGGCTCGCTCAAGGGCATCCTGCAGTACACCGAGGACCCGATCGTCTCCTCCGACATCGTGAACTCGCCGTTCTCCACGATCTTCGACTCGCTGATGACCATGGTTCAGGGCAACCAGGTCAAGGTCTTCGGCTGGTACGACAACGAGTGGGGCTACTCCAACCGCCTCGTCAACCTGACCTCCCTCGTCGGCGGCCAGCTCTGACGCAGCGGGAGCTGACGTGAAGTAAGGGGGGAGGGCCCGGACGACTGCGCACCACCGTCCGGGCCCTCCCCCTGCGCCAACCCTCAACTCCCTGGCGGCCCGCCGTCGTGCCGCCGACCGCAGCGCCCGTATCTCCCCAGGAGACCGAAGACAGTGAAGACCATCGAAGACCTCGACGTCACCGGCAAGCGCGTGTTCGTGCGCGCGGACCTGAACGTCCCGCTGTCCGACGGCACGATCACCGACGACGGCCGGATCCGCGCCGTCGCCCCGACCATCGCCAAGCTCGTTGAGCGCGGCGCGAAGGTCGTCGTCGCCTCCCACCTCGGCCGCCCCAAGGGCGAGCCGGACCCGCAGTTCTCCCTCGCGCCGGTGGCCGTCCGCCTCGGCGAGATCCTCGGCAGGTCGGTGGCGTTCGCGACCGACACCGTGGGCGAGAGCGCGAAGGCCACCGTCGCCGCCCTGGCCGACGGCGAGGTCACGCTGCTCGAGAACCTGCGCTTCAACGCCGGTGAGACCAGCAAGGACGACGCCGAGCGCGGCGCCTTCGCCGACGAGCTGGCGGCCCTGGCCGACCTGTACGTCGGCGACGGCTTCGGCGCCGTGCACCGCAAGCACGCCTCGGTGTACGACCTGCCGGCCCGCCTGCCGCACGCCGTCGGCGACCTGATCGCCACCGAGGTGGGCGTCCTCAAGCGGCTCACCGAGGAGGTCGAGCGCCCCTACGTGGTCGTGCTCGGCGGCTCCAAGGTGTCCGACAAGGTCGGCGTGATCGACAACCTGCTCGGCAAGGCCGACCGCATCCTCATCGGCGGCGGCATGGCGTACACCTTCCTGCACGCGCTGGGCCACGAGGTCGGCATCTCGCTGTTGCAGAAGGACCAGGTCCCCGTCGTCCTGGACTACCTGGAGCGCGGCAAGGCGAACGGCGTCGAGTTCGTGCTGCCGGTGGACGTCGCGATCTCCGCGAAATTCCCCGACACCAAGACGCACGCCCCGGTCGAGGACTTCGCGGTCGTCGACGCGAACGCGATCCCGGCGGACAAGGAGGGCCTGGACATCGGCCCGAAGACCCGGGCGCTCTTCGCGGAGAAGCTGGCCGACGCCAAGACGGTGTTCTGGAACGGCCCGGTGGGCGTCTTCGAGCACCCGGCGTTCGCCGAGGGCACCAAGGCCGTCGCGCAGGCCCTGCTCGACAGCGACGCGTTCACCGTGGTCGGTGGCGGCGACTCCGCCGCGGCCGTTCGCATCCTGGGCTTCGACGAGACGAAGTTCGGGCACATCTCGACCGGCGGTGGCGCGAGCCTCGAGTACCTGGAGGGCAAGACCCTCCCCGGTCTCGCCGCCCTGGAAGGCTGAGGCAATGACTGAGCGTCTCCCGCTGATGGCGGGCAACTGGAAGATGAACCTCAACCACCTTGAGGCCATCCAGCACACCCAGAAGCTGGCCTTCGCGCTGGCCGACAAGGACTACGAGGCCGTCGAGGTCGCCGTCCTGGTGCCGTTCACCGACCTGCGCTCGGTGCAGACCCTGGTCGACGGCGACAAGCTGAAGATCAAGTACGGCTCGCAGGACATCTCGCAGCACGACTCCGGTGCGTACACCGGTGAGATCTCCGGCCCGATGCTGGCCAAGCTGAAGTGCGCCTACGCGGTGATCGGCCACTCGGAGCGCCGCCAGTACCACGGCGAGAACGAGGAGATCGTCAACGCCAAGGTCAAGGCCGCCTACCGCAGCGGGATCACCCCGATCCTGTGCATCGGCGAGCCGCTGGACATCCGCAAGGCCGGCACCCACGTCGAGTACACGCTGGCCCAGCTCGACGGCGCCCTCCAGGACGTCTCGGCCGCCCAGGCCGAGTCCATCGTGGTCGCCTACGAGCCGGTCTGGGCGATCGGCACCGGCGAGGTGGCGACCCCCGAGGACGCCCAGGAGGTCTGCGCGGCGATCCGTCGGCGGATCGCCGAGCTGTACGACGCCGAGCTGGCCGACAAGGTCCGCGTGCTGTACGGCGGTTCGGTGAAGTCCTCCAGCGCGGCCGGCCTGATGGCCAAGCCCGACGTCGACGGCGGCCTGATCGGCGGTGCCTCCCTGGACGCCGACGAGTTCGTCAAGATCGTGCGTTACCGTGAGCAGGCAGTAGGCTAACGCCGCTGCAGCAACGTAGGCTTTGGGGCCGGACCGCATCTTGGCGGCCCGGCCCCTTCGCCGAAGATACGAGAGAGTTGGTCCCGTCGTGGTTCTCGGGTTCTCGATTGCCCTGATCATCTTCAGTCTGCTGATGATCCTCCTGGTGCTGCTGCACAAGGGGAAGGGCGGCGGTCTGTCGGACATGTTCGGCGGCGGCGCGATGTCCACCGGCGGCGGCTCGGCGGTGGCCGAGCGCAACCTGGACCGCATCACGATCATTGTGGGCGTTGGCTGGTTCGCATGCATCGTGGTGCTCGGCCTGGTGCTCAAGTACAAGAGCTGACGTATCTCTGACGCCCTGTCGCCCCGCGGCCTATGCTGGAACGGTCCGGGGCGGAGGCGGTGGTGGTGGAACCTTAACTGCTGCTTACACTAGGACGACTTTCGCCACCGGCGCGCACGCGGCGGGTCGGCGCACCAGCACGCAGGGAGTCAGACCGTGGCAAGTGGCAACGCCATCCGTGGCAGCAGGGTCGGAGCCGGCCCGATGGGTGAGGCGGAGCGCGGCGAGTCCGCCCCCCGCAACCGGATCACCTTCTGGTGTGCCAACAAGCACGAGACCCGTCCGAGCTTCGCCGCCGAGGCCGTCATCCCGGACACCTGGGACTGCCCGCGCTGCGGTTTCCCGGCCGGGCAGGACGAGCACAACCCGCCGGCCCCCTCGCGCAACGAGCCGTACAAGACCCACCTCGCGTACGTCCGCGAGCGGCGCACCGACGCCGACGGCGAGGCGATCCTCGCCGAGGCGCTGGCCAAGCTGCGCGGCGAGATCTGAGCGCACCCGTCGCAGTGCCCCAAGGCGGTTCAGTGCCCCGAGGCGGGCCTGCACCCCGGGGCGGGCGGCGAACCGCAGGACGAACCACGGAAGGGCGTCACCGTTCTCGAACGGTGACGCCCTTCGTGTGTCGGCGCCCGGTCGGCGCCGGGGTCGCTCAGGCCGAGGACGGCGGGTACAGCTGGGGCGGGATCTGCGCCGCCGCGGCCCGGTCCAGCAGCCACAGGGTGCGGCCGCGCCCGTACGCGCCCGAGGCGGGCGCCTGGAGCTCGCCGGGGCCGGACAGGGCCAGCGCGACCGCGCCCGCCTTGTCCTCGCCCGCCGCCAGCAGCCAGACCTCGCGGGCCGCCCGGATGGCCGGGAGGGTCAGCGAGACCCGGGTGGGCGGGGGCTTGGGCGCGCCGCGCACGCCGACCACCGTCAGCTCGGTCTCCCGGACGCCCGGGTGCTCGGGGAAGAGCGAGGCGACATGGGTGTCCGGGCCGACGCCGAGCAGCAGCACGTCGAAGGCCGGGACTCCGAGCCGGTCGCCGGGGCCGGCCGCCTTCGCCAGCTCCTCCGCGTAGCGGGCCGCGGCGGCCTCGACGTCCGAGCCGTCCACGCCGTCCGAGGCGGGCATCTCGTGCACCCGCGCCGGGTCGAGCGGGACGGCGTCGAGCAGCTCCGCCCGGGCCTGGACGGCGTTGCGGTCCGGGTCCTGGGCGGGGACGAAGCGCTCGTCGCCCCACCAGAGGTCCAGCCGGGCCCAGTCGACCGCGTCCCGGGCCGGGGAGGCGGCGATGGCGGCCAGCAGGGCGTTGCCGTTGCGGCCGCCGGTGAGCACCACCGAGGCGGAGCCGCGGGCGGCCTGGGCGTCCACGATCCGGGTGATCAGCCGGGCCGCGGCCGCCTGGGCCATCAGCTCCTTGTCCCGGTGGACCACCAGCTGCGGGGTGGCGGCGGTCATCCGCGCACCTCGCCGGAGCCGCCCGGCCGGGGGCGGGCCGGGCGCCCGGCCCGCCCGCTCACGAGCCGCTCCGCTTGGTGGTGCGCTTGGCCGCGGGCTTCGCCGCCGCCTTGCCGGAGGCCTTGGTGGAGGCCTTCGCCGGGGTCTTGGCCGGTGCCGCCTTGGCCGGAGCCTTGGCGGGGGCCTTCTTCGCCGTGCCGGCCTTCTTGTCGGCGGGCTTCCCCACCGGTGCCTCGGTGACCGGCGCCTCGGCGACCGGAACCTCGGCGGCGGCGGCCTCGGCGACCGGCACCTTGGCCGTCACCTGGACCGGCGCGGCCACGGCGGCCTCGGAGACCGCCTGGGCGACCTTGCCCGCCGCCGCCGTCTCGGCGTTGTCCGGCTCGCGCAGCCGCTCGACGGGCGTGCGCACGGCCGACGCGTAGATGTCGTCCGGGTCGAGCCGGCGCAGCTCCTCGGCGATCAGCTCCGAGGTCTCGCGGCGCTTGAGCGCCACCTGGCGGTCCGGGGAGCCGGGCATCGAGAGCGTGCCCATCAGGCCGTCCGGGCGGTCCAGGGTGATGTCCCCGTCCTTGGTGCGCAGGTGCACCGCGGTGATGCCGGGGCCGCCGGTGACGACCCGCTCGACCGGTACGTGCAGCCGGTTGTGCAGCCAGAGGCCGAGCAGCTCGACGCTGGGGTTGTACGACTCGCCCTCGACCACTGCGGAGAGGATCGTGGCGGGCCGCTGGTCCAGCGCGGCGGCCAGCATCGAGCGCCAGCCGGTGATCCTGGTCCAGGCGAGGTCGGTGTCGCCCGGGGTGTAGCTCTGGGCCCGCTGGGCGAGCTGGCCGACCGGCGACTCGGCGGTGACCGCGTCGGTGATCCGGCGCTGGGCGATCGAGCCCAGCGGGTCCTGCGCGGGGTGCGCGGGGGAGTTCTCCGGCCACCAGACCACCACCGGGGCGTCCGGCAGCAGCAGCGGCAGGACGACCGACTGGGCGTGCGAGGCGAGCTCGCCGTGCATCCGCAGCACGACCGTCTCACCGGAGCCGGCGTCGGTGCCGACCAGGATCTCGGCGTCCAGGCGGGTCTCGGCGCGGGCCCGGGGCGAGCGCCCGGCGCGCTTGATGACCGCGAGGGTGCGCGAGGGGTGCTCGCGGGAGGCGTCGTTGGCGGCCTTGAGGGCGTCGTACGCGCTGCCCTCGTCGGTCACGATCACCAGGGTGAGCACCATGCCGGCGGCGGTGGAGCCGCTGGCCCGGCGGGCCTCCATCAGGGACGCGTTGATCTTGCTGGACGTGGTGTCCGTGAGGTCGATCTTCATGGCCGCCGCCAGCTCCTGCCGTCTCGTGCGAGCATCTCGTCCCCTTCGACGGGACCCCAGGTGCCCGCCGGGTACTGGGCGGGCTTGCCGTGGGTGTCCCAGTACGTCTCGATCGGGTCGAGGATCTGCCAGGACAGCTCGACCTCCTGGTGGCGCGGGAACAGGTTGGCGTCCCCGAGCAGCACGTCGAGGATGAGCCGCTCGTAGGCCTCGGGGCTGGACTCGGTGAAGGACTCGCCGTAGGCGAAGTCCATCGTGACGTCCCGGACCTCGAAGGAGGTGCCCGGCACCTTGGAGCCGAACCGCACCGTCACGCCCTCGTCCGGCTGGACCCGGATGACCAGGGCGTTCTGCCCCAGCTCCTCGGTCGCGTAGGAGTCGAACGGCAGGTACGGCGCCCGCTGGAAGACCACCGCGATCTCGGTGACCCGGCGGCCGAGCCGCTTGCCGGTGCGCAGGTAGAACGGCACACCCGCCCAGCGGCGGTTGTTGATCTCCAGCTTGATGGCCGCGTAGGTGTCGGTCGTGGAGTCCGGGTTGATGCCGTCCTCGTCGAGGTACCCGACGACCTCCTCGCCGCCCTGCCAGCCGGACGCGTACTGGCCGCGCACGGTGTGCTTGCCGAGGTCGGCCGGGAGCTTGACGGCGCTGAGCACCTTGAGCTTCTCGGCCACCAGCGCCTTGGGGTGGAAGGACGCCGGCTCCTCGATGGCGGTGAGCGCCATCAGCTGCAGCAGGTGGTTCTGGATGACGTCGCGGGCGGAGCCGATGCCGTCGTAGTAGCCGGCCCGGCCGCCGATGCCGATGTCCTCGGCCATGGTGATCTGCACGTGGTCGACGTACGACCGGTTCCAGATCGGCTCGAACATCTGGTTGGCGAAGCGGAGCGCCAGGATGTTCTGGACGGTCTCCTTGCCCAGGTAGTGGTCGATCCGGAAGACCTCGTCCCGGGGGAAGACCTCGTGGACGATCCGGTTCAGCTCCTGGGCGCTCTCCAGGTTGTGGCCGAAGGGCTTCTCGATGACGGCGCGGCGCCACGAGCCCTGCGGCGGGTCGGCCAGGCCGTGCTTCTTCAGCTGCTGGACGACGGTGGGGAAGAACTTCGGCGGGACGGACAGGTAGAAGGCGAAGTTGCCGCCCGTGCCCTGGGCCTTGTCGAGCTCCTGGATGGTCTCGCGGAGCTTGTCGAAGGCGTCGTCGTCGTCGAAGTTGCCCTGGACGAAGCGCATGCCCTTGGCGAGCTGCTGCCAGACCTCCTCGCGGAAGGGGGTCCGCGCGTGGTCCTTGACCGCGTCGTGGACCTCCTTGGCGAAGTCCTCGTCCTCCCACTCGCGGCGGGCGAAGCCGACGAGCGAGAAGCCCGGCGGCAGCAGGCCGCGGTTGGCCAGGTCGTAGATGGCCGGCATCAGCTTCTTGCGGGACAGGTCGCCGGTGACCCCGAAGATGACCAGGCCGGACGGCCCCGCGATGCGCGGGAGCCGCCGGTCTGCCGGGTCACGAAGCGGGTTGACGTGGGTCGGCGAGGCATCGCCCGCGTCCGAGTCCGACGTCAACTCAGGGAAATCAGTGCTCACTTGATGGGCTCCGCTTTCGTGCGCTGGCTGTGAGCAGGGGTCACTTCTCGTCGGCGAAGGAGGCGAGCGAGGCGGTGACGGTGTCGAGCAGCTCGTTCCAGGACTGCTCGAACTTCTCGACGCCCTCGTCCTCCAGGACCTGCACCACGTCGTCGTAGTCCACGCCGGCCGCGGCGATGGCGTCCATGACGGCCTTGGCGTCGGCGTAGTTGGGGACGATGGTGCCGCCGGTGACCACTCCGTGGTCGCCGGTGGCGTTCAGGGTGGCCTCGGGCATGGTGTTGACGGTGCCCGGGGCGACCAGCTCGGTGACGTACAGGGTGTCCGGCAGGGCCGGGTCCTTGACGCCGGTCGAGGCCCAGAGCGGGCGCTGCGGCTTGGCGCCGGCGGCCTCCAGGGCCTTCCAGCGGTCGGTGCCGGCGGCCTTGCCGTCGACGCTGCCGAAGACCTCCTCGTACGCCTGGTAGGCGAGGCGGGCGTTGGCCAGGGCGGCCTTGGACCGCAGCTGACGGGCGTCGCCGCCGACCTTGTCCAGGCGCTTGTCGATCTCGGTGTCCACGCGGGACACGAAGAAGGAGGCGACCGACTCGATCTGGGAGAGGTCCAGGCCCTTGGCCTTGGCGGACTCCAGACCGGTCAGGTAGGCGTCGATGACCGCGCGGTAGCGCTCCAGCGAGAAGATCAGCGTGACGTTGACGCTGATGCCCTTGCCGATGACCTCGCTGATCGCGGGCAGGCCGGCCTTGGTGGCGGGGATCTTGATGAAGACGTTCGGGCGGTCGACCAGCCACCACAGCTGCTTGGCCTCGGCGATGGTGGCGGCCGTCTCGTGGGCCAGGCGCGGGTCGACCTCGATGGAGACCCGGCCGTCGCGGCCGTTGGAGGCGTCGTAGACCGGGCGCAGCACGTCGGCCGCGTCGCGCACGTCCGAGGTGGTGATCATGCGGACGGCCTCGTCGGTGGTGACCTTGCGGACGGCGAGGTCGCGCAGCTGGCCGTCGTACGAGCTGTGCCCGCCGCCGATCGCCTTCTGGAAGATGGTCGGGTTGGTGGTGACGCCGACCACGTGCTTGTTCTGCACCAGCTCGGCGAGGTTGCCGGTGTTCAGCCGCTCGCGGCTGAGGTCGTCCAGCCAGATCGCCACGCCTTCGTCGCTGAGGCGCTTCAGTGCGTCAGTCATGGTGCTTCAGTCCTTTTTTATCTTGGCAGTCTGTCTGTGGGGTCGTCAGACCGGGCCGCGCGCCCGACGTGCGGGCCGGGCGCGCGGCCCACGGTGTCAGCGGTTGACGGCTTCGAGCGAGCGAAGCGCGTTGTGGGCCTCGGCGACGACCCGCTCGGAGGTCAGGCCGAACTCCTCGTAGAGCACCTTGAAGTCGGCGGAGGCGCCGAAGTGCTCCAGGGAGACGATCCGGCCGTGGTCGCCGACCAGCTCGCGCCAGCCCTGGGCGATGCCGGCCTCGACCGAGACCCGGGCCTTGACGGTGGGCGGCAGCACGCTGTCGCGGTACGCCTGGTCCTGCTCCTGGAACCACTCGAAGGACGGCAGCGAGACCACCCGGGTGGCGATGCCCTCGGCCTCCAGGACCTCGCGGGCCTTGA
Organism: Kitasatospora sp. NPDC052868; assembly: GCF_044547105.1. Taxonomy (NCBI): domain Bacteria; kingdom Bacillati; phylum Actinomycetota; class Actinomycetes; order Kitasatosporales; family Streptomycetaceae; genus Kitasatospora; species Kitasatospora sp. NPDC052868. Next base: position 116,644 of record NZ_JBITZW010000011.1, read on the forward strand.
CGGCCAGCTGGACCTCGGAGCCGGTGCCGAGCAGGATCACCTGCGGGACGCCGTTGGACGCCTCGGCCAGGATGTAGCCGCCCTTGGCGGTGCCCTCGGCGGAGCCGAAGGTCTCGCGGTCGAAGGTCGGGACGTTCTGGCGGGTGAGCGCCAGGCCGACCGGGCCCGGGTGGGTGGTCTGCCGCTCGATCACGGTGCGCCAGGCGACGGCCGTCTCGTTGGCGTCGGCCGGGCGGACCATGGACAGGCCGGGGATGGCGCGCAGCGAGGCCAGGTGCTCGACCGGCTGGTGCGTCGGGCCGTCCTCGCCGAGGCCGATCGAGTCGTGCGTCCAGACGTAGGTGACCGGCAGCTTCATCAGCGCGGCCAGGCGGACGGCCGGGCGCATGTAGTCGGCGAAGACCAGGAAGGTGCCGCCGAAGACGCGGGTCTTCCCGTGCAGGGCGATGCCGTTCATGGTCGAGCCCATGGCGTGCTCGCGGATGCCGAAGTGGATCGTGCGGCCGTACGGGCTCGCACTCTTCAGCGGGTTGCCCTCGGGGAGGAAGGAGCTGTCCTCGTCGATGGTGGTGAGGTTGGACTCCGCGAGGTCGGCCGAGCCGCCCCACAGCTCCGGGATCACCGCGCCGAGCGCCTTGAGGGTCTCGCCGCTGGCCTTGCGGGTGGCGATCTCCTTGCCGGCCTCGAACGCGGGGACGGCCTTCTTCCAGCCCTCGGGCAGCTCGCCGGCCTGGATGCGGTCGAACTCGGCCGCGCGGTGCGGGTTGGCGGAGCGCCACGCGGTGAAGGACTGCTCCCAGTCGGAGCGGTCGGCCTTGCCGCGCTTGATCACCAGGCGGGCGTGCTCGATCACCTTGTCGCTGACCTCGAAGGTCTTCTCCGGGTCGAAGCCCAGGACCTTCTTGGTGGCGGCGATCTCGGCGCCGCCGAGCGCGGAGCCGTGCGCCTTGGCGGTGTTCTGCGCGTCCGGGGCCGGCCAGGCGATGATCGTGCGCATCGCGATCATCGAGGGGCGGGCGGTCTCGGCCTTGGCCGCGGCCAGGGCGTCGGCGAGGGCGGCCACGTCGATGTCGCCGTTGGACTTCGGGGCGACCCGCTGCACGTGCCAGCCGTAGGCCTCGTAGCGCTTGAGGACGTCCTCGGAGAAGGCGGTCTCGGTGTCGCCCTCGATGGAGATGTGGTTGTCGTCGTACAGGGCGACGAGGTTGCCCAGCTTCTGGTGCCCGGCGAGCGAGGAGGCCTCGGCGGAGATGCCCTCCTCCAGGTCGCCGTCGGAGACGATGGCCCAGATGGTGTGGTCGAAGGGGGACTCGCCGGCCGCGGCGTCCGGGTCGAACAGGCCGCGCTCGTAGCGGGCGGCCATCGCCATGCCCACCGCGTTGGCGATGCCCTGGCCGAGCGGGCCGGTGGTGGTCTCGACGCCTGCGGTGTGGCCGTGCTCCGGGTGGCCCGGGGTGCGGCTGCCGGCGACCCGGAAGGCCTTGAGGTCGTCCAGCTCCAGTCCGTAGCCGGACAGGTAGAGCTGGGTGTAGAGGGTCAGGCTGGTGTGCCCGGGGGAGAGGACGAACCGGTCGCGCCCCGCCCAGGCCGGGTCGGTCGGGTCGTGGCGCAGGAAGCGCTGGAAGATCAGGTACGCCGCGGGGGCCAGCGACATGGCCGTCCCGGGGTGTCCGTTGCCGACCTTCTGGACCGCGTCCATGGCCAGGACCCGGGCGGTGTCCACCGTCCGTTCGTCCAGCTCGGACCACTCGAATGCATTCGTCGGCGTCGTGCTCACCCTGTCTCAGGGCTCCTTCCGTATTGAAGAGTGACCCCGTGAAGGGGACCGGGTCGGCCACGTCGCTGTGGTCCGGACGCTTGGGTGGTGCCGGTCACGGAGGGTAGATCCCGCTTCTTCGGGCGAGCCTACCGTCCGGGCCGTGGCTCACCCTCCGTGCTGAGACAACGGGGAATTCCGTATGGCGATTCCCACGAGGGTTCGATGGGCGGTTTTGTCCCAGGCTCTCCCGGTTTCCCGGTGTCTGCCCGCCCGATGGTCAGGACGGGGGACCGGTGCCGCACGGGGCCGGGTTCGTCGGTTCACCCAGGGGTGTGCGTTCCGCCCCGCCGGGGGACCCCGGAGCCGGTGGGGAGATATGGAGCGTCTAAGGTGGCGTGGTACGCGCAGAGCGGACGATTCGGGAACTTCGTTCCCAGGGACGCCTGCGAAGCTTCATCTTCAGTTGGGGTGTTAGTGACCGCCGTCGAATCCCGTCCCGCCGGGGTCACCGGGGCGAAGCCTGCGCACCGGCCGTTCGGGGCCCGTGTCGGTGCGTTCGTCGCACTGACCAAGCCTCGGATCATCGAGCTGCTGCTGATCACCACCGTGCCGGTGATGTTCCTGGCGCAGCGCGGTGTCCCGGATCCGTTGCTGGTCCTGGAGGTGGTCGTCGGCGGCTACCTGTCGGCCGGCGGTGCCAACGCCCTCAACATGTACATCGACCGGGACATCGACGCGGTGATGTCGCGGACCGAGCGGCGGCCGATCGTCACCGGCATGGTCTCGCCGCGCGAGGCGCTGGTCTTCGGCATCACGCTGGCGATCGCCTCGACCGTCTGGCTGGGCGTCCTGGTCAACCCGCTCGCCTCGATGCTGGCGCTGGCCGCACTCCTCTTCTACGTCTTCGTCTACACGCTCGGGCTGAAGCGGCGCACCGCGCAGAACATCGTCTGGGGCGGCATCGCCGGCTGCATGCCGGTGTTCGTCGGCTGGGCGGCCGTCACCAACACGGTGTCCTGGTCCGCGCTGGTGCTCTTCCTGGTCATCTTCTTCTGGACGCCGCCGCACTACTGGCCGCTGTCGATGAAGGTGCGCGAGGACTACGAGCGGGCCGGCGTGCCGATGCTGCCGGTGGTCAAGGGCAACCTGGCGGTCGCCAAGCAGATCGTCATCTACTCCTGGGTGATGGTCGCCGTCTCGATGGCGCTCTGGCCGCTGGCCGAGACCAGCTGGCTGTACCCGGTCTCGGCGCTGGTGCTGGGCGCGGCCTGGCTGAAGGAGGCGCACGGGCTGTACGCCCGGGCGAAGGCCGGGGTGGTGGGCGCGAAGCTGAAGGAGATGCGGCTGTTCCACTGGTCGATCACCTATCTGACGTTGCTCTTCGTGGTGATCGCGGTGGACCCGTTCGTGAAGTAGTCGTCACCCGCAGTGTTCGCGAGGGGCCCCGGTCGGTGACCGGGGCCCCTCGGCGTTCCTCCGGGCCGGTGCTCAGCGGGGCGGTGCTCAGCGGGACGGCAGCTCGCTGGGCCCGACGTGGCCGTCCAGCCAGTCCTTGAGGGGTTGGGAGACCCGCAGGAAGCCGGTGATCCGGTCGTAGGCGGCGGGGGTGCCGAGCCAGGCCTCGGGCGGCCACTCCTGCCAGGCGACCAGGCCCTTGTGGCGCAGCAGCCCGATCCGCGGGTGGTCCTTGGGGTAGCCGCGCGGGGCGGTCTTCAGCGAGTCCCGGCCGACCACCTGCGGGCCGGCCCCGCTCACCCGGGCGATCACCCGCTCCAGCTCGGCGCCCGCGACGTCCTCGGCGACGGCGGACCGGTAGCGGTCCAGCTGGTCGGGGGCGAGCTGGTAGAGGCCGTTGCCGCAGGCCAGGCCGTCGGCGGAGAGCTGGATGTAGCCGCCCGCCTGGAGGTGGGCGCCGATGTGCGTCTTGTACGGGGACTTGTCGGCGCTGAACCGGACGTCGCGGTTGGGCCGGAAGACCTTGCCCGGTCCGAACTCCGGCTCCAGCCGGGCCAGCAGCTGCTCCATCGGCTCGCGGACGTCCTGCTCGTACCGGGCCTTGTGGTCCTGCCAGAAGGTCTTGGAGTTGTCGGCCTCCAGGTGCGCGTAGAAGTCGAGCGCCTCGGCGGGCCAGCCTTGAAAGGTCACCCCTCCAGTATGTGGTCCGGTGCACACGCCGCTCCCGTCGCCAGTCGCGCTACCGGTCGGTAGCATGCGGCTATGAGCAGCGCAGAGACCGCCACCACCGCCGCGCCGGACGCCCGCGTCGAGCGCCGCGCCAAGCGCATCGCCAAGCACCTCACCGCCTTCGCCAAGCAGCACGGGGGCAGCGCCGACGGCGTCGTCGAGTACGTCGGCGCCGTGGCCACCCGGATCGTCCTGGTCGGTGCCGACGGCGCCTGGGGCGACCAGGTCGCCCCGAGCTACGCCGTGGGCCGGCGGGCCGCCGAGCTGGCCGGGCTGACCCTGCACGACGACTTCGAGGGCGAGCTCGGGCTCCGGGTGAAGACCGGTGCGTACGAGTGGAAGCGGATGGCCGGTATCCAGATCGGCGGCTGACCCCGTCACGACGACGGCCCGGTTCCCCCGCGCGGGGGAACCGGGCCGTCGTGTGTGCCGTCGGGTGCCGTCCGGCGGGCCGGCCGGTCAGGCGGTGGCGGCCGCCGGGACGGGCAGGGCCTGGGCCGGGAGGGACTCCTGCTCCCTGGTCCGCAGCGCCAGCGGGATCCGCAGGGCGGCGATCCAGGTGAGCGTGGCGCCCAGCATGTGCAGGCCGACCAGGATCTCCGGGACGTCCGTGAAGTACTGGACGAAGCCGAGCACCCCCTGGACCAGCAGGACCAGGAACAGCTCGCGGGCCCGGGCACGGGCGGCCGGCGGCGCCTTCACCGCGGCGAAGACGAAGACCACCGCGATCGCCAGGCCGACCGAGACGAACGCCAGGTCGGCGTGCACCTGGGCGAGGCGGTCGTAGTCGAGCGGGATCCGGGGCACCAGCTTGTTGTCCTTGGGCGTGCCCGGGTGGTGGCCGGCGCCGGTCACCAGCGTCCCGGCGGCGACCAGCAGGCCGATCACGGTGACCAGGACGTAGGACAGCTGGACGATCGGGCGGGCCACCGCGGGCCGCGGCGGACCGTCGCCCTCCTTCGACCGCTCCCACATCTGCAGCGCGACCCAGACCAGGGCCATGGCGGCGATCAGGTGCAGCGCCACGGTGTAGGGGTTGAGCCCGGTCAGTACGGTGATGCCGCCGAGCACGGCGTTGCTCATCACCAGCCAGAACTGGGCCCAGCCGAGCCGGGTGAGGCCGCGCCGCCGCGGGCGGTGGCATCGGGCGGCGAGGATGGCCCAGCCGACCGCGGCGCTCAGGACGTAGGTGAGCATCCGGTTGGTGAACTCGACGACACCGTGGAAGCCCATCTCGGGCGTCGGCGTCAGGCTCTCGCCGGTGCAGCGGGGCCAGGTGGTGCAGCCGAGGCCGGAGGCGGTGAGCCGGACGGCGCCGCCGGTGACCACGATGACCACGCTCATCACCAGCGCGGTGAACGCGGCACGCCGGACCATGGCGGCGGAGGGCTGCCAGCGATCGGCGAGCAGGGAGAAGGGGGTACGCACGGGGTCAATCGTAGGCGGCCTTACAGCCGATCTTGGGGCGGGGCGGGCGGGTGCGCCGCGCCGCCCGGTGGGCCGGGGTCGTAGGCCGGCCCCTGTGGGTAAACGGGACTGTTCGGTCATATCGGATATTGGTCTTGACCAATCACAGGTCTGGCCGAGAGAGTGCGCTTGGTCCATACCATTTTCGGGCCGCCCCCACCCCCGCACGTCAAGCGGAGATCCTGCACATGCGCATACCCATGCCCGCCGCTGCGCTCGCACTCGGCGGATCCCTCGCACTGGCCGGTCTGGTCGCCCCGGTCGCCGCCCAGGCCGCCGAGCCCGGCCAGCAGTGCCTCAACCTCGGGGTCGCCAACCTCTACGGCGAGTTCATCGAGGGTGACGACACCCACACGCCGGACGCCGAGGGTGCGGTGGCGGTCGGCGGCAACGCCGACTTCACCGGCGGATTCTCGGTCGGCCAGGAGCTCACCGCCGCGCAGGTGGCGGCGCTTCCGGGCGGCAACGCGCTGGTCGTGGCCGGCAAGCTCACCGGGCACAACACCCAGGTGATGAAGGGCAACGGCGTCTACGGCTCGAAGGCCGAGGGCGCCGTGGTCGAGGCGCACCAGGGCAAGATCTCCCAGGGTGCCTCGCCGATCGACTTCGGTGCGGAGTTCGCCCGCCAGCGCGCGGTCTCCACCACGCTGGCCGCCCAGGCGCAGACGGCCGCCGCCAAGGTCGAGGCCAAGGGTGCGGACCTGTACCTGAGCAGCTCGGACGCCGGGATCAACAGCTTCACGGTGAGCGCCGCCACGCTGCAGGGCGCCACCAACGTCTTCCTCAAGGTGCCGGTCGGCTCGGTCACGGTGGTCACCGTCACCGGCGACGTGTACGACATGGCCGCCGCCAGGACCACCGGCTTCCACCTGTGGGACGAGGCCAAGAAGGCGTACGTCCTGGACGACAAGCTGCAGAGCGCGGCGGGCGGGGCCGTCCGCTCCAAGCTGCTCTGGAACCTCCCGACCGCCACCAAGGTGGTCAAGAACGGCGCGGCCGCCTGGCCCGGCACCGTGCTGGCGCCGAACGCCGCCTTCGACCTCGGCAGCGGCGGTCCGGTCAACGGCTCGGTGATCGCCAAGTCGCTGACCGGCAAGGGCGGCGCGGAGACGCACCACTACCCGTTCACCGGCTGCCTGACGGTCGAGGTGCCGCCGACCGCACCGCCGACGGTGCCGCCCACCGTGCCGCCGACCGTTCCGCCGGTGGCGCCGACCGGCACACCGTCCGCGAGCGTCACGCCGAGCGCCCCCGGTACGCCGGGCGGCTCGGCGAGCCCGAGCGGCTCCGCCAGGCCCAGCGGCTCCGCCTCGGCCAGTGCGTCGGTCTCCGCCTCGGTTGCCGCCTCGGCCTCCGCGTCGGCTTCGGCGGGCGTGCCCGCCGCCTCGGCCTCGGCGAGCCCGTCGGCGTCGGCCAGCGGCGGGGGCAACCTCGCGCACACCGGATCCGGTCCGGTCGTCCCGCTGGCGATCGGCGGTGCGGTGGTGATCGCCGCCGGTGCCGCGATCGTGGTGGCCACCCGCCGTCGGGCGGCCGGGAAGGCCTGACCGTCGCCCGCTGATCGTTTCGGCGCCCCCGGTGATTGAACCCAATCGCCGGGGGCGCCGTTCTTCATGTCGGTGTGACGAAGTCCGGTCAACCTTGCCCGATCCGCATCCTGCGAGGTGGCGGGTGTGATGGGCTGGCTCGTGCACCTCCTAGACAGGACGGACAGACGGATTCCGGTCTTACAGCGGGTGTGGAGAGGCGCGGGAGTGCCGGTAGAGTCCCCGGGACACTCGTAGCGGGCCTACCGCGAAGCACTCAAGATGCCTGCTGCACAAGACCGTTCGGAGGGACAACGAAATGGCGCGACAGCAGCGGCAACTCGGAATCAGGAAGACGGCACTCGTCGGGGCGGCGGCCGCGGCCGTCCTTCTGCCGGTGGCCCTGGCCACCAACGCCTCGGCCCACGCGCCGACTTGGCAGGTGACCTGTGACAAGGTCACGATCGATCTGACCAACTACAGCGACTCGAACGGCATAAAGAACTCGGTCAGCCTCACCATCGCCGGTGAGAAGGTGCTCGACCAGAAGCAGTTCGGCAAGGAGTACCACGGGAGCTTCCCGGTGAAGGACCACGCGGAGCCGGTCACCGCGACCTTCGTGGTGACCACCACCGAGGACCCGAAGAACGGCGACTGGAACAAGACGGAGAGCAAGACGATCCCGGTCTGCCACACGCCGTCCCCGACGCCGACCCCCACCAAGACCCAGACCCCGACCCCGACGCCCACCCCGACCCAGACCCCGACCCCGACGCCGACTCCCACGAAGTCGTCGACCCCGTCCCCGTCCCCGACGGTGGTGCCGAGCCCGAGCGCGTCGGCCACGCCGAGCCCGAGCGTGTCGCCCACCGCGGCCAAGACGCCCTCCCCGGTGGCCACCTCCGCGGGCCCGGTGCTCGCCCAGACCGGTAGCAGCGACTCCACCCCCGTCCTCGCGGCGGCCGGCGCCGGCGTCCTCCTGGTCGGCGGCGCCCTCGTCCTGCTCGCCCGCAAGCGTCGCAGCGGCAACCAGAGCTGACCCGTTCGCCTGGTGACGACGGCGGCCCCCTGCTCGGTCGAGCGGGGGGCCGCTTCGCTGTGCGGGCCCGGGGTCAGCGGTGCTTGAACTCCTCGATGGCCTCCCGGACGGTCCTGACCATCGCGTCGCTTCCGACGTGTCCCGAGTCCTCGAAGATGTGCAGCCGCGCGTCCGGCCAGGCCTTCGCCAGCTCCCACGCCGTCTGCACCGGGCTGCCCATGTCGTGCCGGCCGTGCACCAGCACCCCCGGGATCCCGGCCAGCCGGTGGGCGTCGCGCAGCAGTTGGTCCTCCTCCAGCCAGGCGCCGTTGCTGAAGTAGTGGGCGCAGATCCGGACGAACGCGATCCGCGCGTCGAGCTCCCGGTCGCTGTACATGCCGGGGATGCCGTTGGGCTCGTCGGAGACGACCGCGTCCTCCCAGGCGAGCCAGTCGTCGGCGGCCTTCTGCCGGACCGCCCGGTCGGGGTGCTCCATCAGCCGGGCGTAGGCCGCGAGCAGGTCGCCGTCCCGCTCGTCCGCGGGGACGCCCTCGCGGAACCGGTCCCAGGCCTCGGGGTGGAACCGCCCGGCGCCGCGGTAGAGCCAGTGGGTCTCCTCGGCCCGGGTCATCGTCACCGCCTGGATGATGATCTCGCTGACCCGCTCGGGGTGCTGCTGGGCGTAGGCCAGCAGGAGCGTCGAGCCCCAGGAGGCGCCGTTCAGCAGCCACTTCCCGATGCCGAGGTGGTCGCGCAGCCGCTCCATGTCGTCGATCAGGTGCTGGGTGGTGTTGAGCGCCATGTCCGCCGCGGGGTCGCTGGCGTGCGGGGTGCTGCGGCCGCAGTTGCGCTGGTCGAAGCGGATGACGCGGTAGCGCTCCGGATCCCAGGCCCTGGTCGGCCGCTGCGGGGTGCCCGCGCCCGGGCCGCCGTGGACCTGCAGGACGGGCTTGCCCTCGGGGTGGCCGAGCTGCTCGTAGTAGACGCGGTTGCCGTCTCCGGTGTCGAGCATGCCGTGGTCGTAGGGATGGGTCGGGGGATAGAGATCAACCATGGTCGTCGATCCTAGGCCGCGACCGCGGCCGGGTTCTCGGATTTTCGCCCCAAGTCGCCGTGCTACTGAGGAGTTTGACCGGGAGTGGGAAGTCGGCTGGTTCGACTTCCCACTCCTGGGAGGTGCTACGGGGCGGCGGTCGCGAAGACGCCCCGCACGGCCGTGCCGTCCGGCTGGACCCACCCGGCGACGAGGTCCACGGACGGGCCCTGCGCGGGCTCCGCCGGCCGCAGCACGCGGTTGAGCCGAACGTCGGGCGCGTCGCCGAGCCCGGTTCCGTGCACGGTGACGGTCGGGTCGGGGGTGCCGCTCGTGCTCTGGTGCTGCGGTACCGCCTCGCCGCGCAGCAGCGCCTGCAACTGCGCCGTCACCACCGGGTCGTGGGCGCCGTCGTAGATCCACCGGGTGCCGAGCACCCCGTGCTCGGAGGTGCCGATCAGGGCCTCGTCGTCGGCGCCCTCCAGCGCCGCACCGCGGTAGGCCAGCGGCACCAGGTACGCCACCGGCTGCGGACCGGCGGAGTCCACCACGACCATGAACTCGATCCCGACCGCACCCTCCGGATCGTCCAGGCGGAAGCCTCCGGCCCGTACCAGCTCAGGGGCCCCGGCGTCGCCCGCGTACCAGCTCTGCTTCGGCAGCCAGCCGGTGAGCAGCTCCAGCTTGGTGGGTGTCATCGTGGTGCGGTGGATGGTGGCCATGAGCTCCCCAATTGCGTTGGTCCGGGCCCGTCGTGCCACGGGATGTGCTCGAACCTATCGGACGCGCCCGCGCCGCCCGCGCAGCGGCGGAGGGACACCTGGCGGAGGAGCGGAAAGAAGGTGCCTCGTCCGCACGACATCCCGCCGACTCGCGTAGTCATGAAGGGTATGCACGGGGATCACGAAGCAAGCGAACAGGCGGGGACCGAGTGAAGTCAGCACAGGAGGATGCGTACCTGGAGTTCGTGGCCGCGCGGACGAAGCCGCTGTACCGCTCGGCGTACGTGCTCGCGGTCGGCGACGCGCACCTCGCCGAGGACCTGGTCCAGGAGACCCTCAGCCGGGTGTACGTGCACTGGAACCGGGTGTCCGGCGCGCAGAACCCGGCGGCCTACGCCCAGACGGTCCTGGTCCGCACCTTCCTCAGCCTGCGGCGGCGGCGAAGCACCGGCGAGCGCCCCACCGGGACCATGCCCGACGGCGCGGCGACCGCCCCGGACACCGCCCTGCGGCTCACCCTGCTGGACGCGCTCGGCCAACTGCCGCCCCGTGACCGGGCGGTGCTGCTGCTGCGCTACTGGGAGGACCGCAGCATCGAGGAGACCGCCGAGATGCTCAGGCTGAGCAGGAGCGCGGTCCGCTCCCAGGGCACCCGGGCGCTCGCCAGGGTGCGCGCGCTGCTCGGCGACAGCATCTCCGACCTGGTCCCGCACTGAGCACCGGTGTGCACCGGCCCGCACCGGTGCGCGGGCCACAACCGCCGCAAGGCCCTCCATCAGCGACCGAACAGCGACAGAACAAGGTGACGCCAGCATGCCGTTCGAAGCAGACCTCGCCCATGCCCTGGACCGCACGACCGACTCCCTCGAACCCGATCTGACCGCGCTCATGGGCCGGGCCGTCGAGCGCGGCCGCAGCCGACGGCGCCGGCGCACCGTCGGGATCGTCGCGGGTGTCGGCGCCTGCGCCGTGATCGCGGCCACCGTCGTGGCGCTGCCCGGCGTGCTTGCCGCAGGCCGCTCCGCCGGATCCGACTTCGAGCCGGCGGCGCTGGCGCTGCCCCGCTCCGCGATCACCGACACCCAGATGATCGAGGCCCTGGAACGGACCTTCCCCGGGGGCCGGTTCAGCCAGGTGACCGGTCAGAGCAACAACCCCTCGGACCCGTCCGGCGGGCTCGTCGCCAACGCCGGGCTCGTCCTCGACGACGGCCAGGGCGCGGCCTTCGTCGGCGTCTCGACGGTGCGGCTCAAGATGCCGCTCGGGGACGGCGGCGGGCTGAGCTGCAAGCAGACGCCCGCCCGCGCCGCGGGTGACACCTGCACCCTGCGTGAACTGCCGAGCAGCGCCGGGATTCCCGGCGGGGCCGTGGTGATGTCGGAGAAGAACGCGGCCGAGCACCCCGTCCGCGCCGACACCGCCCACCGCTGGACGGTGACGGTGACCCTGAAGTCCACCGGCGCGCAGCTCCAGCTGGTGGAGTGGAACAGCATCGGCGGCGGCACCGGCAGCGAGACGCCGAAGCCGACCCGCCCCGCTCCGCCGCTCTCCGAGCAGCAGGTGGTGGACGCACTCACCGGCGCCGTCTGGGCGCCCATCCTCGCGGCCGTCGCCTAGGCCCGGACAGGGCCTGGCCTGCCGAGGCCCCTGCTCAGGGAGTGGGCACCTGCTACCTCGTTCACCGTAACGCCGATGCGGCGATGCGGCGGTGCGGCGGTGCGGCGCGGGGTGTTCCCGGTGGGGCCGACCTGCCGTTCCGGCCGGTGGGGTGGGGGGAGCGGGGGCCGTGGCGGGGTGCGGTGTGAGACCCTTCGGTCGCGATCGGCGGGGGGCGCCGCGCAGGGCAACGATGGGGGAGACGTGGAAGCCGACGGGTCCGGGCGCGTGGGGCCGACACCGGTGGAGACCGCCGGGCACCTTCTGGAGCGGATCCGGGAGGGAAACCTCCACGTCCGGAGGAAGAAGCGGACCTTCCGCCTGGCCTCCTCGGCCCTGAAGGTGCTGACGCTCCTGCTGTCCGCCGCCTCGACGATCATCCTCGGCCTGCAGAACCTGGACTTCTGGGCAGGCCTGGGCTTCGCCCTCGTGGCCGTGGTGACCCTGCTGGGAGCCGTCGAGTCGTTCTTCAACTGGCGGTCGCGCTGGGTGCTGATGGAGGAGTCGCAGTACCGGTTCCAGCGTCTCGCCGCCGAGTTGGAGTACCTCATCGCCTCGACGCCCGCCGACGACCTCACCCAGGACCGGCTGCGCCCGCTCTTCGACGAGTACCAGGGAGTGTGGGCGCGGCAGAGCGAGCGCTGGCTCCAGGACCGCCGCACGCAGGACTCCCGGCCCGGCGGCGGTTGAGCCGGGAGCGGCTGGGCCGCCGGGCCGTTCAGGGCCTGCTGTTCCGCCATTTCTCCAGTCTCCGGAGGTGTGTCTCCTCGTCCACCGTCTGGGTGCTGTGCTGGATCAGGTCCTCGGAGGTCGGGGGAATTCTGGAGGCCAAGGTGTATGTCCGGGTTCTGGTTTCGGCAAAGACGTGCACGCCGATGACCTTTCCGTCCTCCTGGGACACGATGGCCGCACCGGAGTCCCCGTCCAGACCGTTACCGCCTTCGATCTGTATGCACGGGCCGAGGCTGATGTACCCCCGCCGGTCGTCTCCTCGGAACGCCGATGCGACGGTGCGGCGCGGGGCGTTCCCGGTGGGCCGTGTGCACCGTACGGGGGCGTGGTTCGGTCGCGCGCACACCGCCGGCGGGCCGCCGGAACGGTTCACCGCGTGCCGCCGTCGTGGCGGTCGCGCCGCACACCACGGGCCCGGGCCACCGCGAGGTGGACCGGGCCCGTGGTGCTGCGTCAGGCCGGGACCGGCTCAACCCTGCTGGGAGCCGTCGGAGGCGTCCCAGGGCTCCGTGTCGCGCGGGTCGCAGTCGATCCGGATCTCCAGGCAGTGCTCCTGCTCCACGTTCTGCGCGTGGTCGTCCGAGCGGTACTCGACCTCGTGGCGGCCGTCGCCACTCACCGTGAACGGCTCGGTGTAGCGCGTCCACTCGCCGCCGTCGACCCGGTAGTCGGTCATCGCGACGCCACTGATGTCGTCGGTGGCGTCGAGGGTGACCAGGACGTCCGAGTGGTAGACACCGTGCCGGTCGGGCCCGGGGTCGGTGCGCGCGGTGGTGACCGGCGGCAGGGTGTCGAGCGGCAGCTCCATGGCGGCCTCCTCCAGGGTGATCTCGTTCTCCTCGGTCGGTGCCGGAACCCCGGCCGCGCCCGAGTGTGCGATCGAGCCGCCGCGCAGCTGGATGTTGTCCCAGTCGCCGTGGCCGGGCAGCGTGGTCTGGGCCCCGTCGTTGTTGGTGTCGAACGCGACGGTGTTCGGGCTGATCATGCCGTCACAGTTCCAGTCGACCTGGGCGGCGCTCGCCTGGACGGTGACGAACCGGGAGCCCTGCTTGGTGTTCGGGCACCAGTGCATGACGTCGTAGCCGGCGGAGCTGGCCGGGAACTGGCGCTCGTTCAGCGTCGGCTCGGTCAGCGAGCCCACCGCCCGCGAGTAGTCCATGACCCCGGTGGTGGTGCCGATCGACAGGCCGCCCAGCTGGTAGGAGTAGTTCATCACGCTGAAGTACTGCGGCTGGTGGTTGGGCGTGTCGGTGCTTCCGCCGTGCTTCAGGCCCAGGTCGTGCCCCAGCTCGTGCATCAGCGTGCCGGCCTGCTGGTTGGTGTTGCCGACCTTGTTGTCGAAGCTCCCCAGGCTGATGATGAAGTCGCTGCCCGGCACGCCGGCGGCGATGCCGCTGTACGTGACGCCGGGCTGGAGGTTGTGCGCCGCGATGGCGTAGTGGAAGAGCGAGCTCCGCCCGGTGCTGATGAAGCCGTCCTTGGCCGTCTTGATCTTGTTGAAGTCGTTCCACAGGTAGCGCCCGTTGGCATCCACCGTGCCGAGGTTGGCCGCCTCGGTCTGCTTCTTCGCCTTGCTGAGCGTCCCCCAGGTGGTGTTCTTGGAGTAGTCGAGGAAGCTGTCCGGCCCGGCGTCGACGTGCAGGTTGATCCCCGTGGTGGGGCTGTGCCGGTTGAACGGGGAGTTCTTGAAGGCGTCGACGACCTTCCTGATCGCGTCGTTGGTGAGCGCGTGGCTGTGGGTGTCGTCGGCCATCCAGTCGACCTGGACGAAGATGTCCGGCTTGTTCACGTCGGCGCCCATCGCCTTGAGGTCGATGAACTGGTCGGGGCTGCCGTCACTGGGCTTGATCGTGACGCCGTTGCGCTTCCAGTCGTCCGGGATCCCGTCGCAGGTGGTGGAGTTGCAGTCGACGGTGAAGGTGACGGGGGTGAAGGCGTCGGTGCCGCCGGTGTGGCTCGCCACGTAGCCCGTGGGCACGGTCTCGGTGAAGGTGTTCGGCTGGTCGAGCGGGGCCGGGACGTTCCAGCCGAGCGTGATCAGGGTGCCCTGGCTCTCGCCGCCCACCTGGTAGCTGACGGTGCCCGAGGCGCCGTTGGAGCCCTCGCACACGCCGACGTTGAACTGCCCGGTGCCGCCGAGGGCGGCGAGTCGCGCCGGCGGGTTGGTGTAGGCGCAGCCGTCGGTGACCTGGAGGGTGGTGAAGGTCAGGTCGCGGTCGCTGCTGTTGACGAGGTTCACCCCGAGCAGGCCGCCCACCCGGCGCGCGGCCGCGGCGGGGGTGATGGTGGCGACGAGGGTGAGCAGGGCCAGGGCCAGCACGAACAGTGGCGCGAGGCCGGGGTGCCGGACGATCCGCGGGGGCGCGGCGGCACCGGAAGGATGATCTGCGGTCATTCCGTCACGCTAAGTGCCCACCCGTCGCGAACCTGTCACGACCCGTCGAACAGTCACCCCGTCGGCGGCCCCTTGCGAGCAGCAAGGGGCCGCCGGAGCGGCTCGCTACATGGGGGAGGAGTGGTGGTCGAACTCGCCGGCCTTGATGCCCTGAATGAAGGCGGCGAACTTGGCGGGGGTGGTGCGGACGATGATGTCGCCGTCGTCGGACTCGCGGAGCTCGACCAGCCCGTCGGTGGTCCGCACCTCGACGCAGTTGTCACCGGCACTGCTAAAGGACGACTTCTGCCAGTTGGCATCAGGCATTGTGGTTCTCCCATAGGTCTCGTGCTGCTGGTCCTCAGGCGCTGCGGCCGGCGTGGTGGTCGAACTTGCCGGTCTTGGCGTGGTGGAGGAAAGCGGCGAACTTGGCGGGGGTGGTGCGGATGATGACATCGGGGTCGTCGGACTCGCGGAGCTCTACCAGGCTGCTTGTGGTGCGGATCTCGACGCAGTCACCGCCTGAACCGCTGAACGACGACTTTTGCCAGTTGGTATCAGGCATCCTGGGCCTCTCAGAGGGCTCGTGCGATCTTGTGGATCAGCTCGCGGGAGTCGCTCTCACTCAGCGCTGACTTCTCGGTTCGGCTGAAGATAGTCCGGTAGCTTGTCAGCTCGCTCACAGCATCGAGGTAGATGGAGCCTCGTGACGACTCAAGCTCGACGGTGTCCAACTCTGCTATGGCGCCGAACGCGTAGGTGAGGTTTTCGACCGCTCCGGGAAACGTGCTGACGTCGAACGGCACCACTCTGATCGTCATCCACGGCTGTTCGGTGTCCTCAAGGAGCGACTGAAGCTGCTCCTTGAGGACCGGGGAGCCGCCGAATCTTGTCCACAGCGCCGACTCGTAGATAAAGGCGGTCAGGGGCTTCTGGTCCCGCCGGAGGTCGTTCTTCCGCTGCACTCTGAAGGCCGTTCGGGCCTCCAGCTCGTGGCGGGGTAGTGGTGGAATCAAGCGACCAAAGACCGCAGAGGCGTAGCCGATGGTCTGGCATGGCCCGGGGATGTGGGTGAGGACCCAGATCATGAGTTCGCGCGAACTCTTCTCCAGCTCGGCGTTTTCGAGGAAGCCGTCAGGGATGGTTCCCCGGTAGTCCTCCCACCATCCTTTTGATCGGTCCTGGAGCATTTCTTCAAGTGCATCGATAAGCGGTGCGTTCATGCACTTGCACGCGGCGGCGAACGACTTCAATCGTTCGGGACTCACGCCAACCTTGCCGGACTCCATCTGGCTGACCTGAGTCCTGTCGATGCCCAGCGCTTTGCAGAGTTGCGGTGCGGTGAGTCCGGCAGCCTCACGCATTCTCCGCAGCTCGGCACCAATGCGGCGCTGACGGAGGGTCGGGTTGCGTCGGGGCGGCATGGGTTCCTTCCTTGCCTCGGGTGATCCAAGTGTGCCGCGCGGCCTGCGGACGGGTCCACCTGCACCTCAAGAGTGAACCTAGCCCAAATCTGTATCACGGGTGATTCGGTTGCTGTAGCGTCATCTCATCGACTCACCGACGGTGCGTCAGTAACGCCTGTTTCCAAGGCAGTAGGCGCCTGCTGCCCTCGCACCGCAGAGCAGCCATGTCCTGGCCTGGCTCACGGTGGCGTATCCGCCGGTGATCGACGAACCCCACTCCACTGACCTCATCCGGAGGTTCCCCATGTGCGCCCTCAACCCCCCTGACTGGTCCGCCGCCCGGGAGGCGTTGCGCGACGTCCTCGCCGCCGTCGGCTGGCCGGACGACCTCATCCGCGACGCCGAACTCGCCCTGCATGAGTTGTTCGTCAACGCCTGGCGCCACGCGGGCAGCCCCGCGCCGACCGTGGTCGTCTCCCTCCTCGCGGACCGCACCGTCCGCGTCTCGGTCGCGGACGACAGCCCCGTCCTGCCCGAACCGCGCACGTCCGCCGACCCCTACGAGCTCTCCGGTCGGGGCCTGCACCTCGTCCGCTCGCTGACCGACCGCTTCGGCGCGGCGCCGCTCAAGCGCGGCAAGGGCAAGTTCGTCTGGTTCGAGCTGGACGCCGCCGCGTGAACGACAACCGCTCCCCGATCGCGCCCGACGACCCCCGGATCCGCGACTACACCGAGGCCCAGGTCACCGAACTCCTCCGTGAACTCCACGCCAAGGGATCCGAGTTCGGCATCCGGTGGGGCTCCGCCACCACCCACCACGGCCCCGTGGACGGCCGCATCCTGATCAACTTCGGCCACGCCCCCCTCGCCACCCTCGTCAACCTCCTCCAGCTGCTCCGCGACACCGGGAGGGGCGAGCCGTGGGAGTCGTGATCCCGATGGTGACGGCCTCCAGCCACACCGAGCGCACCACCGTCGCCTACCTCACCGTCGAAACCGTCCCCGACGCCGCCGTCCAGCTCCGGCTGGCCGTCGACCTCGACGTCCACGCCGGGCCCGGCGAGCAGCTCGCCCTCCCGCTCACCCGCGACCAGGCCGAGGAACTCCTCCACTCGCTCGCCGCCCACCTCGGGCGCCGCGTCATCGGGATCCGCCGATGAGGACCGGCACCGCGAGCTTCCTGGTCGGCGCGGCCCTCCTCACCCTCCTCGCGCTGGCCCTGGCCACCGTCGCCCTCGGCGTCGTCACCGCCCTCAGGGTCAACGACGACTCCCAGCCCCTCGCCCCGAAACCGATCACCCGCCACGGCCGCTGGGAACTGCGCCAACTCCCCGACGGCACCACCGAGTACGCCTGGATCGCCCGCCAGGCCGGCCACTACGGCCCCGAAACCCACCACCGCAACACCACCGCCAACACCAACCCCCAGGGCCGCCACCGCATACCCACCTGAGCGCGACACGAAGGCCCCCGCCCGCCCGGGCGGGGGCCTCGCCGCACCCCGCCGCCCTCGCGCGCCGGGCGTGCCGCCTACGCGGGTGGACCGGTACGGCCGCGTCACGAGCGCCCGCCGCGGGCCGGGCGGGCTACGCTCACAGCCAGGACAGGACCTCGGGGATCCAAGGAGCGCATGACGGCCCAGACCAGCCGCGAACGCGTCATCAGAACGCTGACGTTCTGGCTGCGTCCGGCCTTCGCCCTCCGTTGCTTCAGCCGCTTCCAGAGGCTCGTGGGCTTCGACCGCTCGATGGCCCTGGCCGCCGGGGCGCTGGCCGCGACGGTCCCGCTCTCGATCCTCGTCGGCAGCATCCTGACGCACACGGGACACCAGGACGCGGCGGACCGGATCATCAACCGCTACCAGCTCACCGGGGAAGGCGCCGAGGCCGTCCGGGAGGTCCTCTCGCTGTCGTCCGACACCAGTACGACCGTCGGCATCTTCGGGGCGGTGTTCCTCGTGATCTCGGTGCTGAGCTTCGCGCGTGCGGTCCAGCGCCTGTTCGAACAGACCTGGGAGCTCAGGCCGCTCAGTGTGCGCAACACGCTGAACGACCTGTTGTGGGTGGCCGGCCTCGCGGGCTACGGGACGGTCACCGGCCTGGTCTACGGGTTCCTCGGCCACGGGCGCCTGGGGGTGGCCGCGGCCGCGGTCGAGGCGCCGGTGACCGCGGCCTTCCTCGTCTGGAGCGGTTGGATCCTCACCGCGCGGCGGATCGCCTGGCGCGCCCTGATCCCGTTCGGAGCCGTCGGGGGCGTCCTGGTGGCGGTGTACTCGGTGGGCGCGACGGTCTACCTGCCGCACCTGTTCAGTTCCTCGGCCACCCGCTACGGCGCGGTGGGCGCCGTCTTCGCGACGCTCTCGGCACTCTTCGGCGTCATGGTCGTCATCGTCGGATCGGCCGCACTCGGGCGGGAGGTGCGCGAGGAGCTCGTCGGCATCGCCAGGGGCGAGCGCCCGCCCGACGACGAGATCCGCCGCGAATGGCACACCGTGATCGACCAGGCGCGCTCACGGTGGCACAGCACCCGGCAGCAGATCGCCCGCTACCGCCGGCCCAAGGAGCCCGACGGACCCTGAGCCGTAGATCGTGATCACGGATGGGAAGGTCAGGCCCGGGACGCTCCGAGGAACCGCAGCACGGCCAGGACGCGGCGGTGGTCCGCGTCGACCACGGGCAGGTCAAGCTTGGCGAAGATGTTGTTGATGTGCTTCGCCACGGCACTCTCGCCGACCACCAGCGCCTGCGCGATGCCGGCATTGGAGCGCCCCTCGGCCATCAGGCCGAGCACCTCCCGTTCGCGGGGGGTCAGCCGCGCGAGCGGGTCGCTGTCGCGCCGCAGCAGCAACTGGGCGACGACCTGAGGGTCCAGGGCCGTGCCCCCGTCCGCCACTCGCCGGACCGCCGCCACGAAGTCGGCGACATCGGCAATCCGCTGCTTGAGCAGGTAGCCCACACCGCTGGTGTTCGCAGACAGCAGGTCAGCCGCGTACCGCTCCTCCACGTACTGAGAGAGCAGCACCACCGGCGTCCCCGGCCAGCGCCGACGGATCTCCAGCGCCGCCCGCACCCCCTCGTCGGTAAACCCGGGCGGCATCCGGACGTCGATCAGGGCAAGTTCGGGCCGGTGCTCCTCCACCGCCGCCAACAGCCCCTCCGCGTCGCCGGCCTCCGCGGCGACCTGGAACCCGCCCATCTCCAGCACCTTGATCAGGCCGACCCGCAACAGCACCGAGTCCTCGGCGATCACCGCGCGCACGGCAGCTCCGCGGTGATGGTGGTCGGCCCGCCAACGGGGCTGCTGACATGGAAGGTCCCGTCGAGGGAGCCGACCCGCTTGGCCAGCCCGGTCAGCCCCGTGCCGGCGGCGGCGTCGGCACCGCCCAACCCGTCGTCGGTAACGCGCACGCGCAGCACCTCGCCGACCCGACGGACATTGACCTCTGCACGCATCGCCTTGGCGTGCTTCGTCGCATTGGTCAGCGCCTCCGAGATCACGAAGTACGCGACCGACTCCACGCTGGGCGCCAACCGCTCCTCCAGATCGACCCGCAGCCGCACCGGCAGGGGCGCGCGGGCGGCCAGTCCGGACAACGCCGCGTCCAGACCCCGGTCCTCGAGCACGGCCGGGTGCAGCCCCCGCACCAGGTCATTGAGTTCGGCGATCGCCTCCTTCGCCTCCAGGTGCGCTCTCGCGATCACCTCGCGGGCATCATCCGGCAGGTCCGGGCGGGTGGCGATGGCCAGACCCAGGTTGACCGCGAGAGACACCAACCGCTGCTGGGTGCCGTCGTGCAGGTCGCGCTCGATCCGGCGGCGCTCCGCGTCTCCGGCCTCGATCAAGTCGGTCCGGTTCACGGCCAGCTGATCGACCCGCTCCTGGAGCCGCTGCGCCCGGCTGGGCCCGAGCAGGCCCAACGCCAGCCGCGTCTCCACCCGGGCCACAGCCCGCGCGGTCCAGGGCAGGGCGCACAGCAGGAGGAGTCCAGCCGCTGTGTACGCCGGCAGCCGGGTCAGGTAGCCGAACCAGTCCTGGCGGACTCCGGTCGGCAGCGCCCATGACCAGGCACAGGCGACGACGCCCGCCAGGCCCGCCGCCGCGACCGCGAGCACCAGCAGCTCCAGCAGCGCGAACAGCGGGCCCAGCAGGAGGTGGTAGCCGATCTTGCGCCAGGGCCGCGCCGCCGCGAGCCTCCGGGCGGTCGAGGCCCACGTCCACTGTTCCGGTGCGACGGGGGCGAGCCGGGGGACGTCCACACCGATGAGCACCCGGTAGCGAGCCCGCTGAACGGCCGTCAGCACCGGGGATCCGAACAGGACCAGCGCGGCCGACACGGAAACCGTGAGGAGCCAGTTCCCCGTCCTGGCGGTGGTCGTCGCCGCCCAGGCCCACACGGGCACCAGCGCCAGGTGCGGCAGCACACCAGTGGCAAGAAAGCCGGTGTCCCGCTGCGCCCGGAGGACCGTGCGTCTCAGTCCAGCTGGAATCGTCATGGCACGACGCTAGGGCACCGCAGGAGGACGGTGCCATGAAACCTGTACCCGATCTCACGGTGAACCTAGTACCAGCTGCAGATCTTGATCCTGGCCTGTGGGCGGACGGCATCTCGGGTCGGGGTTCGTCGTTGGCCTCCAGGGCCCCAACTGTGTCCTCCGGTGAGGACATCACCCACCAGGCTCCGAGATTCGATCTCCCTGGCCCGATAAGGTCGTTGACGGGTGTGCCGGAGGGAGACGAGTGGTGTATCGAATGCGTGAGGGGACGTCTGCGGATGTCCAGGCCATCGCGGCGATGGTGCGGTCCCGGTCGGCCTGGTTGTCTGCGCGGGGCCTGGGCGAGTGCGCGAGCATGGCGCAGGAGTACGGTTCGCAGGCCGCGAGCCCGGACTTCCCGGTGTGGGTGCTGGAGCACGACACCGAGGGAGTCTTGGGGTGTACGACTCACTTCGGGAACGAGTCCCTTCCGCCCTGGGGGTTCACCGACGAGGAGCGGACCGAGTCGACTCTCTTCCTGGCGACGACGTTCACCGTTCCGAACCCGCACCGGCTTGGCCGACTGATCGCCTGGTGGTCGCTGGACCGGGCTGCCGAGCTGGGCTTGAAGTGGGTTCGGCGGGGGACCGGCCAGGAGCAGCTGGCCAGGTACTACCAAGAGACCCAGGGTTGGGACCTCGTACGGGTCGCCGAGCGTCACGGGACGAAGGTGTTCATGCTGCAGCGTGAAGCCGAGCGGATGCCATCAGTGGCCGACATGATGGCCGGCGAGGGTCTGTAGCCAACAGGCGGTGGTCACCGGCAGGGTGTTCCCGCTGGTGACCACCGCGTTCTCAACGCCGGGTGAGCGCGGAGTCCGCGAGGAGCGCGAACACGACCTCGTGGTCACCGTCCGCCGTGGTACCGGCCTCCAGTCGGCCCGCGACGGCGCCGAGGCCGTCCGGGTCGAGGAGCCCGACTTCGATCAGCGGTGATCCCTCGGCGAGGATCTGTCGGAGGCGGGGTACCCCATGGCGGCGCATCGCGAGTGTGATGACCTGTTGGAAGTTCTCGGCGAGCGGCGGGTGGGCGACCTGCGCGGGCAGGCCGGTGCGGGCGATGACCTCGCGAAGGAGGCGCTTTCTCTCCCGCCATTCCAGCGGCATCCACTCGCACAGCCGAACGAGTACCGGGTCGGTGAGCGGATGGATCGGCCAGATGCCGCGTCGCAGGAACGCGGGCCCGCATACGGTCTTGGCCATGAGCGCGGTCTCGGGAACGACGGCAGCCGGGGTGATCGCGGTGTCGATCTCCAGGAGGGAAGCGAGGGCGGCGGGGCCGAGCCACGGCGGCGTGTCTGCGGGTTCGAACCCGCCCCAGCCGCCTACGTCCTCGGCGGCGGTCGTCGCCATCAGCTCGTCGCCGCCGATCCCGGTGAACACGGCATTGATGCCACGGTCGGTGAACCGCCCGGAGAGTGAGCCGAGGGCATCGGCGTAGATGTCATCGTACGGGGAGGTCCACTGGGGACGGCTGTAGCGGGAGGCCGGCCCGTATGGCAGCTGGTCGAGGGCGTTGACGGTCACGCTCGACCAGCCGGAGGCGATGTACTCCAGGATCAGTCTTCGACGTTCGGCCTGTTGGAGTCCTCGCTCGGCGTCCAGCAGTACGGTTCCGGCGGTTACTCCGATGCGCTGTGGGGTTGTCCGCAGGGCTAGAGCGACGACGGTGGAGTCCATGCCGCCCGACAACTGCACGGCGGTTCTGGAGCCCGTCCAGGGCAGCCGGGCGACGGACCGGCTGAGGAGGTCAAGGAACAGCGGGACGGGATCCCTGCCCTTCTGAAGGGAGCGTGCACGGGAGTGGGTCGCAGGCCGTGGGAACTGGATGACGAGTGAACCGTCCCGCCCGAAGCGAGCGGTGGCCCGCTCGGTGAGGAGCCGGATGCCCTGCCAGAAGGTGGCGGCCGTGTATCGCGCGCGCAGGGCGAGGTGGCGGGTGACGGCCAGGTGGTCGAGGCGGTCCGGCCTTTGGTGATCGCGCAGGTGCGCGAGGTCCCACGAGCCGTGCAGCACGCCGTCGGCGGCAGCGAGGTACTGCGGTGCTGTGCACTCGGTGCCGGTCCTGACCCGGACCTCCTGGCCTGGCCTGGTTTCAACTGTCACCCAGTCGTTCCAGGTTGTTCGGAGATCGCAGAGCCTGTTGTCGTATGCGCTGGTGGACATGCGCGCGATTTCGGGGCGGCCGGGGCCGGTACCGGTTCTCCTGGCGGCGGAGATGAAGACGGTGCGGAGCCCGTCGGTCAATGCGGCCTGGTGGGTCAGCTCGTGGCGGTACGGCTCGATCCAGGACGACTTGCACCGCCAGTGGTCGCCCGCCCACGTCCAGGTATCGCCGAGCGTGAGGTCATCGTGGGAGATGCGCAGGTGGAGCATCGGCAGCCTGCCCTTCGTGCGTCTGGGGTATGGGACGCGTACCGGCCGCAGCAGCCGAGGCTGCTGCGGCCGGTACGAGGGCTGTCAGACGGCCGTGGTGTCGTACGTCTGGACGGAGTCACTGGACCCGGCGATCTTCTTGTACGAGTACCGGTCGGTGGTGTCCATGACCTCGTACGCCGGCTCGTCACCGAAGATCCGGTCGGCGGCCTCGATGAGCATCGCTTCGTCGGTGACGTTCACTGGGTTGTTCCCTTCGTCTGCGATCGGATGGCCTCCCCTTAGTTGCGGGGGAGGCCCGGCGTCGGCGGGACTGCCGGTGCCGGCTCGGCCCAAGGGTGTGCCTGTCTGCTCGGGCCTTACGGGAACAGACAACTGCCGGGTGGGTGCGCTCGGTAACTGCCTGGTTGTGATCAGGAGTTGAAAGCGCTGAACCATCGGGCAGAATGCCCGACATGTCGACTATGGATCGTCAGAACAGTGCGCTTGCAGGGCTGTTGTATGAGTCGGGCTGGCAACACGGCCAGTTCGCCAGGGCCATCAATGCGGCCGGCACCCGAGTCGGCCTTGCACTCAAGTGCGACGCCTCGTCGGTCAGTCACTGGTTGATCGACGGCACCAGTCCGCGTGTGAGGACGCAGGAGCTGATCCTCCAGGTGCTGTCCGCGCGGTTGAAACGGCCGGTGACATCGATGGAGGCGGGGTTCGGTGGCCCGAGGCTTGACGCGGGCGGTGGGAATCCGGTTACTGGGCTGATGGATCTCGCACGTGCGGACATGGACCCGTCCCGGCGCGCGGTGCTCGGCGCCGGCCTCTACTCGGCGGTGCTGGCGATCCCCGGCTGGCAGGACGTCATCGGGCGGATCGACATGATCCAGACCGATCCGAACCTGCGTATCGGTCGCGGAGAGGTCGAGTCGGTCATCGCGATGACCGACCTCATCAGCGGCATCGACGACCGGCAGGGGGGTCGGTATGCACGACCCATGGCGGCGTCCTACCTGGTCAATGCGATTGGGCCGTTTCTGCGGGCCGAAGCTCCGGACGATGTTCGGAGGGCGATGCTGTCCGCTGCGGCCGACCACTGCTACCTGACCGGTTACATGGCCATGGACGAACGCCTTGACGGCCTTGCCAATCAGTACTACGTCAAGGCCCTGGAGCTGGCCCGGCTCGCGGGCGACGAACTGACGTACTGCACGACACTGCGTGGCATGAGCGTCATGCACGGCGACCTTGGTGACGGCGCCACAGCCATGAGACTGGCCGAGGGGGCATCCGCTGCGTCGCCCCAGGCCGGACCTCGGATGCGGGCGTTCCTGGCGGGACAGGAAGCCCACGCGGCAGCCCTGGTCGGAGACCGGCCGCTCGCACTTCTGCGAATCCAGCAGGCTGAGACGGCGATGGAGAAGGCCGAGTCGCAGGCCAAGGCCATCGGTTCCTACGACCCATCGGCCCTGCACTATCACCTTTCCCAAGTCCATTATGAGCTAGGTGACTTGAAAGGCGCCATCGAGTCGATGCAGGAGTCCCACCGGATTCGCGAGCCCGTCTACCGGAGGACGAGGGTTCGGTACGGGGCCATGCTCGCCGAGCGGAAGTTCACGGCCGGCCGCGTCGAGGAAGCCTGCGCGGACTGGCACCTGGTCCTCGATGAGTACCCGCTGGTTCAGTCCGGTCGAGCCGACGACCGATTCCGCCGGATGCAGGCGATGATCAAGCCGTACCTCGGTAGCCCTCACGTCCGCGAGCTCGACGACCGGGCCCGGTCCATGGCCAGGTGAGCCCTGGCGGCCCGAAGGAGGATCGTGGTGGCCGGTGTGCGCGGCCGCCGGGGTCACTCCCAGCGGAAGAAACGGGCCGCTGCGGCCAGGCCGAGTACCGACCAGCCGGTCAGGATGCCGAGGTCGGCCCACGGCACGCCCGCGCCGGTCTGGAGGACGGACCGCAGGCCGTCGGACAGCGCCGCGATCGGGGTCAGCTCCAGCACCGACTGGACCGCCGCGGGGAACCTGCTCAGCGGCACGACCACGCCGCCGGCCAGCAGCAGCAGGATGAAGACCAGGTTGGCCGCGGCCAGCGTGGCCTCCGCCTTGAGCGTCCCGGCCATCAGCAGCCCGAGGCCCGAGAACGCGGCCGTCCCGAGCGCCAGCAGGGCGACGACGCTGAACGGATCCCCCTGCGGGGACCAGCCGAGCGCCAGCGCGATCACGCTCAGCAGCGCCACCTGCAGCGCCTCCGTCACCAGCACGCAGCCCGTCTTCGCGGTCAGCAGCGCCCAGCGCGGCAGCGGGCTGGCGCCGAGCCGCTTCAGCACGCCGTACCGCCGCTCGAAGCCGGTGGCGATGGCCTGCCCGGTGAAGGCGGTGGACATCACGGCCAGCGCGAGCAGGCCCGGCGCCAGGAAGTCGACCCGCTTGCCGGGGCCCTCCACCGCGACGATGTCGACGGAAGAAAAGAGGACGAGCAGCACCGTCGGGATGATCACCGTGAGCAGCAGCTGTTCGCCGTTGCGCAGCAGCATCCTCGTCTCGAAGGCGGTCTGCGCGAGCAGCATCCGGCCGACGGACGCGGCGCCCGGCTTCGGGGAGTAGTCCACGGAGGTCATGAGCGGAGGTCCCGTCCGGTCAGGTCGAGGAAGACGTCCTCGAGGCTGCGGCGCTGCACGGAGAGCCGCTCGGGGAGGATGCCGGAGGCCGCGCACCAGCCGGTGACGGTGGCCAGCAGCTGCGGGTCCACGGGCGCCCCGATCAGGTAGCCGCCGGGGGTGGGCTCGGTGGCGGTGGCGCCCTCGGGCAGTTCCTTGAGCAGCGGGCCGAGGTCCAGCCCGGGCGGCCCGTCGAAGCGCAGCGTGGACTCGGCGCCGCCGCGGCAGAGCTCCTCGGGGGTGCCCTCGGTGACCACCCGGCCGCGGTCGACGATGGCGACCCGGTCGGCGAGCTGCTCGGCCTCGTCCATGTGGTGGGTGGTGACGACCACGGTGACGCCGTCCCGGCGCAGGTCGCGGACCAGCTCCCAGGTGGCGTGCCGGGCCTGCGGGTCGAGCCCGGCGGTGGGCTCGTCCAGGAAGACCAGCTCCGGGCGGCCGACCACGGCCATCGCGAGGGCGAGCCGCTGCTGCTGGCCGCCGGAGAGCCGCCGGTAGGTGGTGCGGCCGCAGGAGCCGAGCCCGAGCCGCTCGACCAGGGCGTCCACGTCCAGCGGGTGGGCGTGCAGCTTCGCGGTGTGCCGCAGCATCTCGACGGCGCGCGCGCCCGCGTACACGCCGCCCGACTGCAACATCACGCCGATCCGCGGGCGCAGCTCGGCGCCCTGGGCGACCGGGTCGAGGCCGAGGACGCGGACGGTGCCGGCGTCGGGGCGGCGATAGCCCTCGCAGACCTCGATGGTGGTGGTCTTCCCGGCGCCGTTGGGGCCGAGGACGGCGGTGACGGCGCCGCGCGCGATGACGAGGTCGAGACCGTCCACCGCGGTCTTCTCGCCGTAGCGCTTGACCAGCCCGGTGATCTGGACCGCGGGTTCGGAGTGCATACCGGCGAGTCTAAGAGGACCGAACACGGCGGCCGGACGGGAGGCCGGGCCGCGGCGACGGCCCGGGGCGGCGGGGGTTTGCGGAGGGGCGGATTCCAGATGGGTGGGCTTCCCGCAGACGGGCCCGGGACGGCCGAAGTGACCGGCGGGGAACCGGCGGGGAACCGGGCGGGGAACGGCCTCCATTGATCGTTTTCGCAGGTCAGGTAAGCCTTACCTGCGTGACAGATGCCACGGATGAGGCGTGGGTCACGGCTTGTCCTCCCGGAAGTAATTACGCAACACTGGTGTTGTGAAAAACATGCGCGAGCACGCCACGCACCAGGAGGCCGAGTCGGCCCCCGGCTGCGCCGTGCCCGCGACGGCGGCCGAGGTGCTGCTGGACGGCCACCGCGCCACCCGGGACCGGGTCGCCCGATCGATCCTGGACCACGGCCCGTCCTCCGCCACCGACCTGGCCAACCGGCTCGGTCTGACCAGCGCGGCGGTCCGCCGCCACCTGGACGGACTGGCCGCCGCCGGGCTGGTCGACGCCCGCGAGCAGCGGGTGTACGGCAGCCGGGGCCGGGGCCGCCCGGCCAAGGTCTTCGCCCTCACCGACGCCGGTCGGGACGCCTTCTACCAGGCGTACGACCAGCTCGCCGCCGACGCCCTGCGCTGGATCTCCGACGCGGTCGGCGGCGGCAAGGCCGGCGAGGAGGCGGTCGCCGCCTTCGCGCGGGCCCGCTTCGGCAAGCAGGGCGAGCGGTACCTCGACGCGCTGGACCAGGTCGAGGCCGCAGAGCGCACCGAGGCGCTCGCCCAGGCGCTGAGCGCCGACGGGTACGCTGCCACGGTGCGCAGAGTCCCGTCGGCCGCGGCGAAAGCCCCGGCGGGCGCCCAGCTCTGCCAGCACCACTGCCCGGTCGCGCACATCGCCGAGCAGTTCCCGCAGCTCTGCGAGGCGGAGACCGAGGTCTTCTCCCAGCTGCTGGGCACCCATGTGCAACGGCTGGCCACGATCGCCCACGGCGACGGGGTCTGCACCACCTATGTGCCGGCACCCGGTGCCGCATCGTCGCCCGCCCTGCGCTCCGCAGGCGGCTCCGATGCAGTGCCGACTGCCGGTACGTCCACCGATGATTCAGCCTCCGCGCGTTAGGAAGCTCGCATGACTGACACCGTTTCGCACCCGGAGCTCGAAGGCCTGGGCACCTACGAGTACGGCTGGGCGGACCCGGACACCGCCGGTGCCACCGCCAAGCGCGGGCTCAGCGAGGACGTCGTCCGCGACATCTCGGCGAAGAAGAGCGAGTCCGAGTGGATGCTGAACCTTCGCCTCAAGGGCCTGAAGCTGTTCGGCAAGAAGCCCATGCCGACCTGGGGCTCGGACCTCACCGGCATCGACTTCGACAACATCAAGTACTTCGTCCGCTCGACCGAGAAGCAGGCCGAGTCGTGGGAGGACCTGCCCGCCGACATCAAGGCGACCTACGACCGGCTGGGCATCCCGGAGGCGGAGAAGCAGCGGCTGGTGGCCGGTGTGGCCGCGCAGTACGAGTCCGAGGTGGTCTACCACCAGATCCGTGAGGACCTGGAGGAGCAGGGCGTCCTCTTCCTGGACACCGACACCGCGCTCAAGGAGCACCCGGAGATCTTCAAGGAGTACTTCGGCACCGTCATCCCGGCCGGCGACAACAAGTTCGCCGCGCTGAACACGGCGGTCTGGTCCGGCGGCTCCTTCATCTACGTGCCGAAGGGTGTCCACGTCGACATCCCGCTCCAGGCCTACTTCCGGATCAACACCGAGAACATGGGCCAGTTCGAGCGGACGCTGATCATCGTCGACGAGGACGCCTACGTCCACTACGTCGAGGGCTGCACCGCGCCGATCTACTCCTCGGACTCGCTGCACTCCGCGGTCGTGGAGATCATCGTCAAGAAGGGCGGCCGCTGCCGCTACACGACCATCCAGAACTGGTCGAACAACGTCTACAACCTGGTCACCAAGCGCGCCGTGGCGTACGAGGGCGCGACCATGGAGTGGGTCGACGGCAACATCGGCTCCAAGGTCACCATGAAGTACCCGGCCGTCTACCTGATGGGCGAGCACGCCAAGGGCGAGACCCTGTCGATCGCCTTCGCGGGCGAGGGCCAGCACCAGGACGCCGGCGCCAAGATGGTCCACATGGCGCCGAACACCTCCTCCAACATCGTCTCCAAGTCGGTGGCGCGAGGCGGCGGCCGCACCTCCTACCGCGGTCTGATCGAGATCGGCGAGGGCTCCAAGGGCGCCAAGTCCAACGTGCTCTGCGACGCGCTGCTGGTCGACACCATCTCCCGCTCGGACACCTACCCGTACGTGGACGTCCGCGAGGACGACGTGTCGATGGGCCACGAGGCGACGGTCTCCAAGGTCAGCGAGGACCAGCTCTTCTACCTGATGAGCCGGGGCATGACCGAGTTCGAGGCGATGGCGATGATCGTCCGCGGCTTCGTCGAGCCGATCGCGCGCGAGCTGCCGATGGAGTACGCGCTGGAGCTGAACCGGCTGATCGAGCTGCAGATGGAAGGCTCTGTCGGCTGATACGCAGCCGCACACGGTCCCGTCCGCATTCCTAGGAAGAGAGCACCACGACAGCCATGGCTGACGTCAACACCCCCACCGGCTCCACCACCGCCGGTTCGATCGAGGTCGGTACCGCCGGCGCGGGCGCGCAGCTCGCCGGCCCCGGCACCGGCCGCGCCACCGTCCAGCAGCCGATCGACGCCCGGGTCGCGGTCAAGCCCTCCTTCGAGGTGGGCGACTTCCCGGTGCCGACCGGGCGCGAGGAGGACTGGCGGTTCACCCCGCTGCACCGTCTCGGCGGCCTGCACGACGGCACCGCCGCCGAGGCCGAGAAGGGCGAGGACAAGGTCGAGCTGAGCCTGCCGGACGGCGTCACCGCCGAGACGGTCGGCCGCGACGACGCCCGCCTGGGCAAGGCCGGCAAGCCGGTCGACCGGGTCGCCGCCCAGGCCTTCAGCGCCTTCGAGCAGGCGCTCGTGGTCACCGTCCCCAAGGAGACGGTGCTCACCGAGCCGGTCAAGATCGACGTGCACGGCGAGGGCGGCACCCGCTTCGCCCACGTGGTGGTCGACGTCAAGCCGTTCGCCGAGGCCGTCGTGGTCATCAACCACACCGGTACCGGTACCCGGGCCGCCAACGTCGAGCTGCTGGTCGGCGACGGCGCCAAGCTGACCTTCGTCTCCGTCCAGGACTGGGACCGGGACGCGGTGCACGTGGCCCAGCAGACAGCCCTGGTCGGCCGGGACGCCTCGCTGAAGTCCGTGGTCGTCAGCTTCGGCGGCGACGTCGTCCGCATCCACCCGCGGATCTCCTACGCCGGACCGGGCGGCGAGGCCGAGCTCTTCGGCCTCTACTTCGCCGACGCCGGCCAGCACCTGGAGCACCGTCTGGTCATCGACCACGACACCCCGCACTGCCGCTCCAACGTGGTCTACAAGGGCGCGCTGCAGGGCAAGGACGCGCACGCGGTCTGGGTCGGCGACGTGCTGATCCGCGCCGCCGCCGAGGGCACCGACACCTACGAGCTCAACCGCAACCTGGTGCTCACCGACGGCGCCCGGGTGGACTCCATCCCGAACCTGGAGATCGAGACCGGCGAGATCGTCGGCGCCGGCCACGCCTCGGCGACGGGCCGCTTCGACGACGAGCAGCTCTTCTACCTGCAGGCCCGCGGCATCCCGGCCGACGAGGCCCGCCGCCTGGTGGTCCGCGGCTTCTTCGCCGAGCTGGTCCAGCAGATCGGCGTCGCCGAGATCCAGGACCACCTGATGGAGAAGATCGAGGCCGAGCTGGAAGCGGCGGTCTGATGAGTTTTCTCCGTGCCTGCGCGCTGAGCGAGCTGGCCGAGGACGTGCCCCGGCGCGTCGACCTCAACGGCGTGCCGGTCTCCGTCGTGCGCACCGACGAGGGGGTGTTCGCGATCAACGACACCTGCTCGCACGCGAACGTCTCCCTCTCCGAGGGCGAGGTCGAGGACTGCATGATCGAGTGCTGGCTGCACGGCTCCAGCTTCGACCTGCGCACCGGCAAGCCCTCCGGCCTGCCCGCCACCAAGCCGGTCGCTGTCTACCCCGTAAAGATCGAAGGGGACGATGTGCTCGTCTCCGTCAACCAGGAGTCCTGAGTACACATGGCAACCCTTGAAATCCGCGACCTGCACGTCTCCGTCGAGGCCGAGAACGGCCCCCGGGAGATCCTGAAGGGCGTCGACCTGACCGTGAAGCAGGGCGAGACCCACGCGATCATGGGTCCGAACGGCTCCGGCAAGTCCACCCTGGCCTACTCGCTGGCCGGCCACCCGAAGTACACCGTCACCGGCGGCTCGGTGCTGCTGGACGGTGAGGACGTCCTGGAGATGTCCGTCGACGAGCGCGCCCGGGCCGGCGTCTTCCTGGCCATGCAGTACCCGGTCGAGGTCCCCGGTGTCTCGGTCTCCAACTTCCTGCGCACCGCCGCCACCGCCGTCCGCGGCGACGCCCCCAAGCTGCGGCTGTGGGTGAAGGAGGTCAAGGAGGCGATGGCCGCCCTTCAGATGGACCCGGCGTTCGCCGAGCGCAACGTCAACGAGGGCTTCTCCGGCGGCGAGAAGAAGCGCCACGAGATCCTCCAGCTGGAGCTGCTCAAGCCGAAGATCGCGATCCTCGACGAGACCGACTCCGGCCTGGACGTCGACGCGCTGCGCATCGTCTCCGAGGGCATCAACCGGGTCCGCTCGACCGGCGAGGTCGGCACCCTGCTGGTGACCCACTACACCCGCATCCTGCGGTACATCAAGCCCGACTACGTCCACGTCTTCGCGGCCGGCCGCATCGTCGAGTCCGGCGGTGCCGAGCTGGCCGACAAGCTGGAGAACGAGGGCTACGAGTCCTACGTGAAGGGCGGCGCTTCCGAGTGACCCATACTCACGAGTCGGCGGTTCTGTCGGGCCTGCTCGACACCGATGCGATCCGCAAGGACTTCCCCGTCCTGCAGCGGCTGCTGCACGACGACAAGCCGCTGGTCTACCTGGACAACGCGGCGACCTCGCAGAAGCCGCGCCAGGTGCTGGAAGCCCTGAACGCCTACTACGAGCGGCACAACTCCAACGTCCACCGCGGCGTGCACGTGCTCGCCGAGGAGGCCACGGCGCTCTACGAGGGCGCCCGTGACAAGGTCGCGGCCTTCATCAACGCGCCGAGCCGCAACGAGGTGGTCTTCACCAAGAACGCCTCGGAGTCGCTCAACCTGGTCGCCAACATGCTGACCTGGGCGGACGAGCCGTACCGGGTCGACGCCGAGTCCGAGATCGTCATCACGGAGATGGAGCACCACTCCAACATCGTCCCGTGGCAGCTGCTCTCGCAGCGCACCGGCGCGAAGCTGAAGTGGTTCGGGCTGACCGACGAGGGCCGGCTCGACCTGTCCAACATCGACGAGCTGATCACCGAGAAGACCAAGGTCGTCTCGTTCACGCTGGTCTCCAACCTCCTCGGCACGGTCAACCCGGTCGAGGCCATCGTCCGCAAGGCCCAGTCGGTCGGCGCGCTGGTCGTCATCGACGCCTCGCAGGCCGCGCCGCACATGGTGCTGGACGTGCAGGCGCTGGAGGCGGACTTCGTCGCCTTCACCGGCCACAAGATGCTGGCGCCGACCGGCATCGGCGTGCTCTGGGGCCGCCAGGAGCTGCTGGAGGACCTCCCGCCGTTCCTCGGCGGCGGCGAGATGATCGAGACCGTCACGATGGGCTCGTCCACCTACGCCCCGGCGCCGCACAAGTTCGAGGCCGGCACCCCGCCGATCGCCCAGGCGGTCGGTCTCGGTGCGGCCATCGACTACCTGTCGGCCATCGGCATGGACCGGATCGCCGCGCACGAGCACGCGATCACCGAGTACGCGGTCGAGCGGCTGCTGGAGGTCCCGGACCTGCGGATCATCGGCCCGCGCACGGCCGTGGACCGCGGTGCGGCGATCTCGTTCACGCTGGGCGACATCCACCCGCACGACGTGGGCCAGGTGCTGGACGAGCAGGGCATCGCCGTGCGCGTCGGCCACCACTGCGCACGGCCGGTCTGCCTGCGGTACGGAATTCCGGCGACCACGCGGGCGTCGTTCTACCTGTACTCGACGCCCGGTGAGGTGGACGCCCTGATCGACGGCCTCCACCACGTCCGGAACTTCTTCGGCTGACAGGACGGCCCACGACATGAAGCTCGACTCGATGTACCAGGACATCATCCTGGACCACTACCGCAACCCCCACGGCAAGGGACTGCGGCCCGGTGACGCCGAGGTGCACCACGTCAACCCGACGTGTGGCGACGAGATCACCCTGCGGGTGCGGCTCGACGGCGCCACGGTCGCGGACGTCTCGTACGAGTCCCAGGGCTGTTCGATCAGTCAGGCCAGCGCCTCGGTGCTGAACGACCTGGTGGTCGGCAAGAGCGTCGGCGACGCGCAGGCCGTCCAGGAGGCCTTCCTGGAGCTGATGCAGAGCAAGGGCCAGGGCGAGGGCGACG
The DNA here is from genome assembly GCF_044547105.1 of Kitasatospora sp. NPDC052868. Lineage (NCBI taxonomy): Bacteria > Bacillati > Actinomycetota > Actinomycetes > Kitasatosporales > Streptomycetaceae > Kitasatospora > Kitasatospora sp. NPDC052868. Next base: position 149,502 of record NZ_JBITZW010000011.1, read on the forward strand.
AGGAGGTGCTGGAGGACGCGGTCGCGTTCGCCGGCGTCTCCAAGTACCCGGCCCGGGTCAAGTGCGCGCTGCTGAGCTGGATGGCCTGGAAGGACGCCACCGCCAAGGCGCTCGCCGAGCACCCCGCCGTCAACGACTAAGCAGAAGAGGAGGACAGACACATGAGTGACACCGAGACGCCCGCCCCTTCCGCTGAGGGCGGTCCGACCGTCATCGTCGGCACCACCGCCGGCACCGTCTCCGTCGAGGACCTGACCGAGGCCCTGATGGACGTCGTCGACCCCGAGCTGGGCATCGACGTCGTCAACCTGGGCCTGATCTACGGCATCCACATCGACGAGTCCGACGTGGCGACCATCGACATGACGCTCACCTCGGCGGCCTGCCCGCTGACCGACGTCATCGAGGACCAGGCCAAGACGGCCACCGACGGCCTCGTCCAGGACCTGCGGATCAACTGGGTCTGGATGCCGCCGTGGGGCCCGGACAAGATCACCGACGACGGCCGCGACCAGCTCCGCGCTTTGGGCTTCAACGTCTGAGACCGGTCGACCGTCAACCCGCTGCCGCGCGAGTCTCCCCTTCGGGGGAAGTATTCGCGCGGCAGTGGTCTTGAGCCCGAAACGCCGCTGCCCGGTACGGAGGTCCGTACCGGGCAGCGGCGTCTTGGGTGGTCAGGCGCGCTTGGGGGAGCGGGCCACGGCGATGGCCAGGGCCACGCAGGCGAGGGCGGCCAGGGTGGCGAACCCGCTGGTGGCCGGGAGCAGGCCGTAGTGCTGGACGAGGGCGCCGACGCCGACGATGGGCAGCGAGGAGCCGAGGTAGACGATGACCCACAGGGAGCTCAGCTCGGAGCCCCGGCGCTCGGGGTTCATCGCGGCGACGGCGGAGGTGAACAGGGACCGGAAGGCCACGCCCTGGCAGGCGCCGCCGAGGACGCTGCCGATGAACAGCAGCGCGGCGGTGCCGGTGTACTGGGCGGTGATGACCAGGGCGAGGCCCGAGGCGAGGCCGGCCATGCCGAGCGCGATGACCAGGCGGTCGGCGGTCGGCGGGACGAGCAGCTGGGCGGCCGCGGAGGAGCCGAGCAGCAGGGCCGCCACCACGGCGCCGGTCAGCCGGGAGTCGCTGTGCAGCACCTTGGCCGAGAAGGCCGGGGCCAGGCTCAGGTAGACGCCGAAGACCGCGTAGGAGACGAAGCCGGCCCCGGAGGCGAGCAGGAACTCGCGGCGGCCGGTGGCCGGCAGGGCGAGGCGCTGCGGGCGCAGGTGGGCCGGGGTGGTGATGCGCGGCGGGGCGGCCGGCGGGCGGTTGCGGCCGGGCATCCGGGGGTGGACCAGGGCCAGCGGCACACAGAGCGCCAGCAGGGCGACGGCGTGCAGCAGGAAGGGCGTCATCAGCGGGTCCGAGCCGCCGGCCAGCAGGGCGCCGACCACCGGGCCGAGGGCGACGCCGCCCGCCGAACAGGCCAGGGTGAGCTTGGCGGCCAGGGTCGGGCGGTCCGGCAGCAGGTCGCCCAGCGCCGCTCCGGCGGCGCCGGTGGACAGGCCGACCGCGATGCCCTGGACGGCCCGGCCGAGCGCCAGCTGCCAGAAGCTCCCCGCGGTGGCGAACACCACGTCCCCGGCGGCGGCCAGTGCCACGGCCGGCAGGATCAGCGCGCGCCGGCCGAGGTGGTCCGACCAGTGGCCGACCACGGCGAGCACCGGGACCAGCGCGAACACGTAGACGGTGAACAGCAGCGTGGTGTCGAACGGGCCGAGGGCCAGCCGCTGCTGGAGCAGCGGGTAGATCGGGGTCGCCAGGTTGGCTCCGACCAGCATGAACAGCAGGGCGGCGGCCACCAGGCCGACGCGGATGCCGCGCAGCGCGTTCCAGCGGCTGATCGCGGCGAGCTGGAGCTGGGCGCGGGGCGCGAGCTCCAGGGGAAGCAGGGCCTCCGACAGTCGGCGTCCGTCGAACTGCGCGGTGCGCAGGCCGGAGCCGGCAGGGGAGAGGTCCGCCATGGCAGGGGTCTCCTGTGGCCGGGCACCACCGGGGTCGGCGGGGTGTGCCGATGCGCCCGTCCTGCGGCGCTGTGGTGGTGGCCTCGGTGCGGGACTCCCTGGTGGAGCAGGTGAGCGTGGGGCCCCTCCGGCCCGGTGCCCGGGAGAGGAGGGAAAAGGGGGCGTCATTGCCCGGTGGCCCGCGCGGGGTGTGCACGGCACCATTTCGAAGGATAAGGGGTGGGCGCACGGTTGCGGCGCGCGCCCCTGGAGGCCGGGCATCGAGGGTGCCAGGCCTATACGCTGAGGTAATAGACCGGTTACACGGAGCCGATGCTCCGCGGACCGGTCGGCTGACCGCTCGCTGTAGGGAGAACGCGCAACGATGGCCGGACGACGTCGAAAGAACGCTGGGGCCGATTCGGCGGGCGGACCCGCCGAGGGGGCGGCCGAGGCGGTGCTCCCGGCCGACCTGGAGCTGCAGGACCTGTACGGGGCGTTCGCCGCGCACGGGCTGGACGACGACGACCTCGACGACTCCGCCGTGCTGGTACCCCCGGTGCGGCTGCCGTCCGAGGACGAGCTGGCCGCCCAGGCGAAGGCCGTACCGATGATCGGGTACGCGCTGCAGCTCGCCCGCTGGACCGCCCCGCACCGCCCGGTGGACGAGCTCGGGGACCTCACCGACCCGGACCGGGCGCCCGCCGCGCGGCTGCTCGGCCTGGCCCCCGAGGAGGGCGAGGCGCCGGAGGAGGCCGTGGTCGAGGCGATGCGGGCCTGGTCGCTGGCCTGCGACCTGGACCTGGTCGAGATCGGCACCACGGCCGCCGGCGAGCACGTGGCCATCCCCGGCCCCGATCTGGAGCCCGCCGAGCAGGGGGACGCGGAGACCGTCCTGGAGCTGTGGCTGACGGCCGCCGGGATCGTCCGGGAGCTGGCCGTGGAGGCGGACTCGCTGCCCGAGGAGGCGGAGGGCGAGGGCCCCGAGGACGGCGAGGAGGACGAGGAGCGGCTGGCCGAGGTCGAGGAGGCCCGGGAGGCGGCCGCCGAGCTGCTAGACGAGGCGCTGCAGGTGCTGTACGAGACCACCGCCTTTGCCGAGCCCGGTACCGAGACCGTGCCGCTGGGGGTGCTGGCCGCGCTGCTGGTCGTCCCGGAGGGCGAGGAGCCGAGCGAGGAGCTGCTCGGCGACATCACCGATGTGATGGTCACCCTGGACCCGATGCTCGGGGACCTCGCCGAGCTGGGCCTGCTGGACTACCGCCCGATCGACCCGGAGCTGTTCGACGAGGAGGAGGGCGAGGCGCCCGCCGAGGCCGCGCTCGGCGAGGAGCCGCTGGACGAGGAGGAGTCCGCCCGCTTCGGCCTGGTCCGGCTGACCCCGCTCGGCCAGTACGGGATCCGGCAGTGGCTGCTGGAGGACGGCTACGACGCCCCGCTGGTCGGCGAGCTGGCCCAGGGCGACGCCGCGGACCTGCTCCGCGGGATCTGCGAGGCGACCAATGTGCTGCCCGAGCAGGAGCTGCTGGCCTGGGTCACCGGCCGGGAGCCCGTGGCGGCGGCGCGCGAGCTGCTGGAGGCGGCGCGCGGCCATGACGCGTACGCCCCGATGCGGCGGATGCTCTGCCAGCTGGCGCTGGGCATGATCGGGCCGGAGGCCGAGCCCGCCGCCCGGGAGGTGCTGGACGACCCGGAGCTGGGCGGGGGCGTGCGGGCCTGGCTGACCTCCGTCGACGCGGCCGACGTGCCCGCGCCGGAGCGGTCGATGGCGCTGTGGACGGTGGTCGACACCTTCGCCGCCCAGCTGCTCGACACCGGCGGTGACGCCGAGCTGCTGCGCGAGCTGATCACCGGGCTGCCGGTGACGGACAACCCGGCGAGCTACTTCGGCGAGCTCTGGCGGGTGGACCACCCGTACACGGCGGACGTGCTGGAGGCGGTCGGGGAGCTGCACCTGGACCGGACCGTCGCCAAGGAGGCGCGCAAGGCGGCCTTCAAGGCGCGGTCGAAGGGGTAGCGGAGGGGCAGGGCGAGCAGGGGCGCAGGCAGCGGGCGGGCGCTGCGGCCGGTCGTGGCGGAACGTCGCCGCGGCCGGTCGTGGCGCCGGGTCGTGGCGGCCGGTCGTTACGGGGGGTCGTTACGGAAGGTCCAGCGAGCCGTCCTCGGTGAAGGGGAAGAAGGGGTTGTGGGCCAGCTCCCAGAGGTGGCCGTCCGGATCCTCGAAGTAGCCGGAGTAGCCGCCCCAGCTGGTCGCGGTCGGCGGCTTCACCACCGTGGCGCCGGCGTCGACGGCCGTCTTCAGGGCGGCGTCCACCAGCTCGGGCGACTCCAGGTTCACCGCGAGGGTGACGCCCCGGAAGGACGGCTCGCCGCCGCCGGGCACGCCCGCGTCGGCGGCCAGCTCGTCGTGCGGGAAGAGGCCGAGCACCGAGTCGGCCGTCCGGAACCAGACGATCTCCGGGCTGGAGGCGGAGGACCGCCGCCACCCGAGGTCCTCGTAGAAGCGGGTGCTGCGGTCGAGGTCGGCCACCCCGAGGGTGACGATGCTGAGGCGGGCCGGGAAGTCCTTGTGTGCTGTCATGCCCGACAGCGTAGGAAGGGTGACTGACAAACACCCGCGCTGACACGGCACGGGAACGGGCCGATCCGCGGTCCGGCCGGGAGGAGCTGATGACCCGGCAGGTCCCTCCACGTATCGTTTCCCGCAGGCGGCGCGAGCGCGGCAGGGCACGGCGAGTACTCGGGGGTGCGGCACAGGATGGTGCGGGAGAGCGACGGCAGGCCCCAGGAGCAGGACGAACTCCGGCGAAAGGCCCCCCGCCGCGGGGGTCTCCGGGAGGAGGGCCGACTCGACGACCGGCTCGCCGAACAGGAGGAGTTCTCCCGCCGGACCCTCGCCGCGGCGGACTTCCCGGTGTACGGCGTGGAGGGGGCGGACCCGGACGGCGACGCGCTGGCCGCGTTCGAGACCGCCAACGGCGAGCTGCGCTGGGTGGAGGTCCGCTCCGGCGACTGGACCTCCCCGGCCGGCCCGTACATCACCGTCCGCACCTACCGGCCCGGCACCGAGTACCACGACCCGCTGCCCGAGCTGGAGGACGTGGTCGAGGACGAGCGCGACCGGGTCTACGAGCAACTGGGCATCGACGAGGGCGACTGCCCCGGCCGGGTCCGGGCACTGCGCGAGTGGATCACCGTGGACGGCGAGCCCCGCGCGGTCGAGGTCCACGAGGACCGGCGGGCCCAGTGGGCCGGGCCCGACGCCACCGCGTCCGGATCGGGCCCGGTCTGGGCGGGCCGTCTGTGGGTGGACGGACTGACCGTCGTCGTCTGCGGGCGGGGCGTGCCGCCCGGCGCCGTCGAGCTGTCCCGGATCGGCGACTTCGAGCGGTACCTGCTCGGCCGGACCGACCTGCTGCGCCGGCTCGCCGCCCGGCGCGGCCGGAGCATCCCGGTCGAGGAGCGCGAGCTCACCCCCGCCGTCGGGCTGGAGGCGCACCGCGAGGTGATCCACCAGACCATCGCCGAGTCCGCCGCGATGGAGGCGCAGGTCCGGGCCGGGCGCACGCCCCGGCTGCCGCGCGCCCTGCGCGGGGAGACCGGCCTGCTGCGCTGGGAGGCCGCCGTCCGCCAGCAGATGCGGCTCGCCTCGGAGACCCGGGAGGAGGCGGTGGCCGCGGTGACGACGATGGTGAACCACCTCAACCGGCTCTCCCGGCAGACCCAGTGGGTGGTCGGCACCCCCGAGGGCGCGGCCGCCGTCGAGGAGGTCATCCGGTACACGGTGTTCGCCAGCGAGGTGGCGAGCCTGCCGGCGCAGCGGGCCTGGGAGCAGCTCTGGCGCGACCGGCCGGGCGGCTCCGGCTGGGAGGATCACCGGCTCGGCGAGCAGCTGTGGCTGTCGGCCTGGGAGCAGTGGCGGGCGGCGCGCAGCGGGAGGTGAGCGGGCCCCGCGGGCGGCCCGGGTTGTCGGAGGACGGCAAAGAGGAAGTCATGAGTTCGAATACGGTCGGCAAATGACCACCCTGACGAGGTGTCCGCTTCACCGTGCGTTCACCGGACGGGCGGAGTCTGCTGGGCGTCGGACACCTCCCTCGACACCTCGCACGCCACGCGCCGGGCCCCGCCCCGGTCGGCGGCCCACCTCTCAGGAGTGACTGCCATGTCGCTGTCCCGCCGGGACTTCGTCAACCGTTCCACCCTCGTCGGGGCCGGTGTGCTGATCGCCGGCAGCGCCGAGGCGCTGGCCAGCGCCCCCGGCGCGATCGCCGCCCCGGTCGGCGGCGAGGTGCAGGACGCCACCACCGCCGACGCCGAGCGTGCCGCCGTCGGCTACGGCGCTCTGGTGAAGGACCCGGAGAACCTGCTGTCGCTGCCCAAGGGCTTCAAGTACACGGTCGTGAACCGGACCGGTGTCACCAAGCTGCGCACCGGCGAGTTCACCCCGAGCAACCACGACGGCACCTCGGCCTTCGAGGACGAGCGCGGCGGCAACCTGCTGGTCGTCAACCACGAGCTGAGCGGCGCCCGCGCCAACTGGCCGCACCCCGTGCCGCTGATCGAGGGCCACGTCTACGACCCGGGCGCGGCCGGCGGCTGCACCATCGTGCACGCCAAGGCCAACGGCAAGGTCGAGCAGTGGGTCGGCATCGCCGGTACCTCCACCAACTGCGCCGGTGGCGTGAGCCCGTGGGGCACCTGGCTGTCCGGCGAGGAGACCGAGGACAAGGCCGGCAAGAACGGCTTCACCAAGGACCACGGCTACATCTTCGAGGTCGACCCGTTCGACGACGAGTACAACCAGAACCCGCAGCCGGTGAAGGCGTTCGGGCGCTACGCGCACGAGGCCGTCGTGGTCGACCCCAAGCGCGGCCAGGTCTACCTGACCGAGGACGCCTCCAACCCGAACGGCCTGCTGTTCCGCTGGACCCCGCCGGCCGGCTTCAAGCACGGCCGCTACCAGCTGCGCAAGCTCGCCGACGACGCCGGCGTGCTCGAGGCCTTCAAGGTGTTCGACGCGCAGGGCAAGTTCATCGACGACCTGTCGCGCGCCACCAAGGTCGGAACCACCTACGGCGTGGACTGGGTCAAGGTCCAGGACCGCGACGCCAGGACCGTCTCCGTCCGCAAGCAGTTCAAGGACGGCGAGGTCACCCGCGCCCGCAAGCTCGAGGGCATGTGGTGGGGCGACGGCGGCTTCTACTTCGTCTCCAGCTTCGCCCGCTCGGAGAGCCCGCTCCAGCACGACGGCCAGGTCTGGTTCTTCAACCCGGTCCGCCGCACCATCACCCTGAAGGTGCTGCTCGGCGTCAACACCGACGTCTTCGGCGACCACGACAACTACGACGGCCCGGACAACATCACCGTCTCGCCCTACGGCGGCATCGTGATCGCCGAGGACGGCGAGGGTGTCTCGCACCTGTTCGGCGCCACCGAGGACGGTCTGGTCTACCCGATCGCCCGCAACGACCTCAACATCGGCACCGCCGAGAAGCCCGAGTTCAGCGAGTTCACCGGCGTCACCTTCTCGGACGACGGCAAGACGCTGTTCGCCAACATCCAGGTCCCGGGCATCCAGCTGGCCATCACCGGCCCGTGGCACCGCCTGAACGAGCACAAGCGCGGCCAGGGCTACGGCGCCTGATCCGTCGCCGCCAGGCACACCGAGTCGCCGCCAGGCGCACACAGGGAGGGGTCCGCTTCGGCGGGCCCCTCTCCGCCGTCTTGCGCCGTCTTGCGCCGTCTTTGCCGTCCTCTGCCGTCCGGGCGGGTGCCCGGACCCGGCGGCTCAGTCCTCCGGCAGCCGCAGCTGGAGCATGGCCAGCAGCCGCTGCTGCGGCTGGGACAGGTCGATACCGGTCAGCTGCTCGGCCCGGCGCACCCGGTAGCGCAGCGTGTTGGGGTGGATGTGCAGGGCGTCCGCGGCGACCCGCACCTCGCCCAGCGCGTCCAGCCAGGCCAGCACCGACTCGGCCAGCCGGGTGCCGTGCCGCCGGTCGTACGCGGCCAGCGCCGTCAGCCGGGGGTCGCGCAGCCCGGCCCGCTCCTGCAGCAGCGCCAGCATCTCGCTGACCAGCACCTCCGCCTGGACGTCGATCAGCGCGGCGACCTCCAGATCAACCCCGCCGCGGCCCATCGCGTCCAGGATCCGGTCCGCCTGCGCCCGGGAGTCGGGCACCTGGGCCAGAGCCTCCACCGTCGAGCCGATCGCCGCGCGCAGCGGGATCCCCAGGTGGTCCCGGGCCGCCTCGACCACCTCGTGGGCCCAGTCGCGGACGGTGGTCATCGGCAGCCCGGCGGGCAGCTCGGGCAGCAGCACGTACACCCGGGAGTCGATCGGCGCGAGCAGCGCGCTGCGGTGCCGGGCGGCCGTGTGCACCGAGATCAGGCCGGTCACGTCGGCCCGGGCGAGCGCCTCGGTGGTGTGCGCGCTGTACGCCAGGACGGTCGCCGGGCGGCGCAGGTCCAGGCCCAGGTGGGTGGCGAGCGACTGCGGGCCGGTCGAGCCCTCCAGCAGGCCGGTGAGCAGGGTGCGGGTCAGCCGGACGTCCGCCGACAGCTCCCGGCGCCGGCGCACCAGCTGCGCGGCGGCCACCCGGGCCGCACCGACCAGCGCCTGCTCGGCCAGCGGGGCGAGCGGCTGGGCACCCTCCTGCACCCAGATGGTGCCGAGCGGCTGCGCCCCGGCCCGGATGCCGATCGCCAGCCGGCGGCGCAGGCCGAGCTCCGGGTGCGGATCGACCGCGATCGGGGCGTCCGAGCTGCGCAGGTGCTGGAAGATGCCCCACTCGCGGAGCTTCGACAGGTACGGCTCGGGGCCCTGCCAGCCGAGGATGGAGAGCCGGCGGAGGTCGTCCACCTCGTCGGAGTCGGAGGAGCGGGAGTAGGCCAGCACCCGGCTGGAGGTGTCCTCGATCGAGACGATGCCGCTGGTGAGGACCGCGACGGTCTGGGCGAGGGAGAAGAGGTCGCCGGCGTTGTGCTCGGGGGCGCCCGGCGCGTCCGGGGCGTCGGGCCCGGCGATGATCGCGCGGGCGAGCGAGTCCAGGTGCTCCCAGCGGGTCTCCCGGCGGACCGAGAGCAGGGCGACGCCGGCCTCGGTGGCCGCCTCGCGCAGCGCGTCGGCCTGTCCGGGACCGTCGAGCTTGACGGCGACCGCCGCCGCGCGGGCCCGGCCGGCCGCGCGCAGCGCCGGGAGGGCGGCCCGGCCGCGGGCGCCGATGGCGAGCACCAGCTCGCCGGGGGCGGCGGTCGGCGGATCCTCCGGGTCGAGGATCGCGACATCGCGCACCGGGACGTCCAAGCCCTGCGGTGCGGCCTGGAGTTCGACCAGCGGCTCGCCGAGGGACATCAGCAGCTGTCGGAGCGGGAGGCCCGGGGGCTGGGACATGCGGCCTTCCTTCATCCGCTCGGACAACGCCGTGGGGTCGGGTTCAGTGCTGCGGGCGAGGCCCGGAGGGGTGCGGGCGGAACGGTCCGGCCGGGAGGGTGCGGGGGCGGCGGCCGTGACCGCGCCGTAATCCCTTCGTCGGCCCGGACAACGCCGTACGGATGACTTTAGCCGCCCGGCCAATCATGTGGCCCCCGGTGCAGGAATAGCGTTCGTCCTGTGGCCGACGTGCGACCCACGTCGGCATCCCCCATGAACCGAAGGAGAGCGTGCGCTCATGGATGCTGTGACCCAGGTCCCCGCGCCGGTGAACGAGCCGGTCCACAGCTACGCCCCCGGCAGCCCCGAACGGGCCCGCCTGGAGGCCAAGCTGAAGGAGCTGGGCGGCCAGGAGCCGGTCCAGCTGACCATGACGATCAACGGTGAGCGCCGCATGGGCGCCGGCACCGAGATCCACGTCGTCCAGCCGCACAACCACGCGGCGAGGCTCGGCACCCTGCGCAACGCCACCCAGGCCGACGCGCAGGACGCCATCGACACTGCCCTGGCCGCGGCCCCGGCCTGGCAGGCGCTCTCCTTCGACTCCCGGGCCGCGATCTTCCTCAAGGCCGCCGACCTGCTGGCCGGCCCCTGGCGCGAGACCCTGGCCGCCGCCACCATGCTCGGCCAGTCCAAGACCGCCCAGCAGGCCGAGATCGACACCCCCTGCGAGCTGGTCGACTTCCTGCGCTTCAACGTGCACTTCGCCCGGCAGATCATGGCCGAGCAGCCGATCTCCTCGGACGGCGTGTGGAACCGCAGCGACCACCGCCCGCTGGAGGGCTTCGTCTACGCGATCACCCCGTTCAACTTCACCGCCATCGCCGGCAACCTGCCGACCGCGCCGGCGCTGATGGGCAACGTGGTGCTGTGGAAGCCCTCCCCGACCCAGCAGTTCTCCGCGCACCTGCTGATGCAGCTGCTGGAGGAGGCCGGGCTGCCCAAGGGCGTCATCAACATGGTGACCGGTGACGGCCTGGACGTCTCCGCCGTGGCGCTGAAGCACCCGTCGCTGGCCGGCATCCACTTCACCGGCTCGACCGCGACCTTCCAGCACCTGTGGCGCTCGGTCGGCGAGAACATCGCCGGCTACCGCACCTACCCGCGGATCGTCGGCGAGACCGGCGGCAAGGACTTCCTGGTCGCCCACCCGTCCGCCGACCCGGCCGTGCTCAAGACCGCGATGACCCGCGGCGCCTTCGAGTTCCAGGGCCAGAAGTGTTCGGCGCTGTCCCGGGCGTACGTTCCCGCCTCGCTCTGGGCCGGTCTGAAGGACGCGTTCCGCGACGAGGTCGAGGGCCTGACCATGGGCGACGTCACCGACCTGTCGAACTTCATGTCCGCCGTCATCGACGAGCGCTCGTTCGCCAAGAACAAGGCCGCCATCGACCGGGCCCAGGCGGACCCGAAGGTCGAGGTGCTGGCCGGCGGCACGTACGACGACTCGGTGGGCTACTTCGTCCGCCCGACCGTGCTGGTCTGCGAGGACCCGGAGAGCGAGTACTTCCGGGACGAGTACTTCGGCCCGATCCTCGCCGTCCTGGTGTACGAGGACGAGAAGTACGAGGAGATGCTGGCGCAGATGGAGTCGGCCTCGCCGTACGGCCTGACCGGCGCGATCATCGCCCAGGACCGCGCCGCGGCCCAGGACGCGATGCACAAGCTGCGCTTCGCGGCCGGCAACTTCTACATCAACGACAAGCCGACCGGCGCGGTGGTCGGCCAGCAGCCCTTCGGCGGCGGCCGGGCCTCGGGCACCAACGACAAGGCCGGTGCCAAGCAGAACCTGGCGCGCTGGACGTCGACCCGCTCGGTCAAGGAGACCTTCGTCCCGCCGACGGACTACCGCTACCCGCACATGGGCTGAGTGCCCCACCGCGCCCGGCCCCGCAGCCGGGCGCACCCGGGCGGCGGACCCTACCCCCGGTCCGCCGCCCGTTTTCTGCCACCCTTAGAAGCACCAGCTCCAGGAGTCACGATGCTCCGTTCCGCCCTCCTCGCGGCCTCCCGCTCCCCGCAGGTCCGCACCGTCGTCGAGAAGTTCCCGCCGACGCACGCCATAGTCGAGCGCTTCGTCGCCGGCGAGGCCCTCGACGACGCCGTCACGGCCTGCGACGACCTGGTCGCCACCGGCCGCAAGGTCACCCTGGACCACCTCGGCGAGGACACCCAGGACGCCACCCAGGCCGCGGGCACCGCCGAGGCCTACGAGCACCTCCTGGCCGCCCTCAAGGACACCGGCCTCGCGGCCGGCGCCGAGGTCTCGGTCAAGCTCTCGGCCGTCGGCCAGTTCCTCCCGGTGGACGGCGAGAAGATCGCCCTGGAGAACGCCCGCCGGATCTGCGCCGCCGCGGCGGACGCCGGCACCACGGTGACCCTCGACATGGAGGACCACACCACCACCGACTCCACCCTCGCCATCGCGCGGGAGCTGCGGGTCGACTTCCCGTGGCTGGGCGTCGTGCTCCAGGCCTACCTGCGCCGCACCGAGGCCGACTGCCGTGAGTTCGCCGGCGCCGGTTCGCGGGTGCGGCTGTGCAAGGGCGCCTACAAGGAGCCCGAGTCGGTCGCCTTCCAGGGCAAGCACGAGGTCGACCTCGCCTACGTCCGCGCGCTGAAGGTCCTGATGGCCGGCGAGGGCTACCCGATGATCGCCTCGCACGACCCCAACATGATCAAGATCGCCGGCCAGCTCGCCCAGTGGAACGGCCGCAAGCGCGACTCCTTCGAGTACCAGATGCTCTACGGCATCCGCCCCGAGGAGCAGCTGCGGCTGGCGGCCGAGGGCAACACCATGCGGGTGTACCTGCCCTACGGCCAGGAGTGGTACGGCTACTTCATGCGTCGGCTCGCCGAGCGCCCGGCCAACCTGACCTTCTTCCTGCGCGCCATGGCGACGCGCGGCTGAGGCCCCCGTAACGCGAACGGCCCGCACCCCTTGTGGAAGGGGGGTGCGGGCCGTTCGTCGTGCGGAGCAGTCAGAGGAAGTCCTTGGTGTCCAGCTCGAAGCCGAAGGGGGCAGGCAGTTCGAGCGGTTGGCCGAAGGGCGCGAGGTGAACCTCGGTGTACTCGTCGCGCAGCGGCCTGCTGAAGATGCTGACCTGGGACTTCTCGCGGTCGACGAGCAGGTAGAGCGGGATCCCGGCGCGGGCGTAGCAGTGGCGTTTGGCGATCCGGTCCTGGTCGGGCTTGGTGGACGTCACCTCGGCGACCATGGCCACGCCCTTCGGCTCCATCCAGGGCGGGGCGCCGCGGAAGAGGCGGAGCTCCATCGGAGCGAACGTCGCGTCGGGGATGACGTGGTTCTTCGGGCAGAGTCCGCCACTCGCGAGCCGGAGGCCTTTGCCGCCGGACACCTGCATATGGACCGCCGCGTGGCGGCTGACCTGGTCGATCAGCAGACCGATGTAGTCCTCGTGATCGCCGTCCGGCGGTGGTGCCACGATGATCTCTCCCTCGATGAGCTCGGCCCGGAAGCCTTCGGGGGAGTGCAGGCTCAGGAAGCCCTCCAGCAGGATGTCCTCCTGCGACGGGGAGTTCGAGATCGGTCGCTCATGCGCCACAGCACTCATGATGCCCCTCCTTCAGGTGTGGGTCACGCTAGCGAGGGTTTCGGTGAGATATGCCGTGCACGGCCGGTTTTCACTCGGTGGTGTGAGCGTGTCGGCCGCCCTAGGATCGCGGCGCTGGTGAACTGTGGTCGGATCACGACGAGTTGGGCAGGTGGCTGTGGTGCTGAAGGCCTTCGCGGAGCTGTCGACGCCGTTGGTGGCGGACGCGTGCGTGCGGTTGGGGGTGGAGCTGCGGGCGGCGCCCGCGGGGATCCGTGCGGTGGTGGCGGGGCACCGGGTCGCGGGGCGGGTGCTGCCGGTGCGGCACTACGGGAGCGTGGACGTCTTCCTGGAGGCGTACGGCGCGGCCGGGCCCGGGGACGTGCTGGTCGTCGACAACGGCGGGCGGGTCGACGAGGCGTGCGTCGGGGACCTGGCCGTGCTGGAGGCGCGGGCCGCCGGGGTGGCCGCGCTGGTGGTGTGGGGGCTGCACCGGGACACCCCGGAGCTGGTGGAGATCGGGCTGCCGGTGTTCAGCTACGGGAGCCTGCCGCTCGGCCCGACGCGGCTCGACGAGCGGGAGCCGCAGGCGCTGACCGAGGCCAGGTTCGGGCCGCACGCGGTCGGCGCGCAGGACGTGGTGTTCGCCGACGCGGACGGTGTGCTGTTCGTCCCGGCCGCGCGGCTCGACGAGGTGCTGGAGACGGCCGCCGGGATCGCGCGGACCGAGCGGGCGCAGGCCGAGCGGATCCGCTCCGGCGACACGCTGCGCCGGCAGACCGCGTTCGACGAGTACCTGGAGCGGCGGGCCGCCGATCCCTCGTACAGCTTCCGGCGGCACCTGCGGCGGGTCGGCGGCGCGATCGAGGAGTAGCGGGCGGGCCCCCGCGGGTCAGAGCGCGCGGTGCATGACGTGCAGGCCGACGTAGCCGTGGACGGGGTGGTGGAAGCCCTCGGGGAGGGTGCCCAGGATCTCGAAGCCGAGCGACCGGTACAGCCTCACCGCACGCTCGTTGGAGGCCACCACCGCGTTGAACTGCATGGCGCGGAAGCCCGCCGCCCGGGCCCAGTCCAGGGTGTACTCGGTCAGGGCGCGCCCGACGCCCCGGCCGGAGTGCGCCGGGTCGACCATGTAGCTGGCGCTCGCGATGTGCGAGCCGTTGCCCTGGTGGTTGCGGTTCATCTTGGCGCTGCCGAGGACGGTGCCGTCCTCGTCGACGGCCACCACGGTGCGGCTCGGGGCCGGGAGGAGCCACCAGTCACGACCCTGCTCGAAGGTCAGGTCGAGCGGGTAGGTGTACGTCTCTCCGGCGGCGGCGATGGCGTGGAAGAACGGCCAGACGGCCGGCCAGTCCCCGGGGGTGGCTTCCCTGATCAGCATCCGGACAGGATGCCAGGCCGGTCGGCCGGGTGACCAGCCGTTTTCGGGTGCCCGGGCGGCGGGCCCGGGCACCCGGAGGGTCAGAGCATCGAGGAGGCGGGCTTGACCATGGCGCGGGCGGTCTTGGCGTCGACGTACTCGCCGATCGCCGTCATCACCCACTCGCCGGAGAACTGGCGGACCAGCTTGCACATCACCACGCCGGTGTGGGCCTCGGACTGGGTGAGGTCGAAGCGGACCAGCTCCTGCCCGGAACCCGCGTCCACCAGACGGCAGTAGGCGTTCTTGACGTCGGTGAACTTCTGGCCGGAGAAGGAGTTCACCACGAACACCAGGCCGCAGACCTCGGGCGGCAGGCCGTTGAGGTGGACGGTGATCGACTCGTCGTCCCCGCCGCCCTCGCCGGTGAGGTTGTCACCGGAGTGGGCGATGGCGCCGTTGAAGATGCCGAGCTTCATGAACCAGGCGGTGTCGAGCTTCTCGCGCTTGGCGTCGAAGGCGATGCAGGAGGCGTCGAGGTCGATGTTGCGGCCGCGGCCGGCGGGCTCCCAGCCGAGGCCCATCCGGATGGAGGAGAGGAAGGGCTTGCCGTTCTTCTCCAGCGAGACCGAGCCGCCCTTGGTGAGGCTGACCCGGCCCTTGTCCAGGGTGACCTTGGTGAGGGACGGCGCGGGGGCCTCGGCGGGCGGCGCGGGCGGGGCCGGGGGAGCGAACTGCGGGGCCGGCGGGGCCTGGGCCGGGGGCGCGGGAGGGACGGGCGGCGCGACCGGGGCCTGGACGGGGGCGGCGGCCGCGGGGGCGGGCTCGTCCTCGACGGTGACGCCGAAGTCGGTGGCGATGCCGGCCAGGCCGTTGGCGTAGCCCTGGCCGACCGCGCGGACCTTCCAGGCGCCGCCGCGCTGGTAGACCTCGACCACGATCAGTGCGGTCTCGCGGCCGAGCTGCGGCGGGGTGAAGGTGACCAGCACCTGGCCGGAGTCGGCGTCGCGGACGGTGGCGGTGGGCTCGATGCCCGCGAAGGTCGCGCCCGCCTCGTCGGGGCTGGCCGTCACCACGATCTTGGTGATGCCGGCCGGGACGGCGGCGGTGTCGATGGTGATGGCGTCCGGGGTGCCGCCGGAGGCGGGGCGGTGGGTCACGCCCGGGCCGTGGGGGGCGTTGAAGAACACGAAGTCGGCGTCCGAGCGGACCTTTCCGGCGTCGGTCAGCAGCAGGCCCGAGACGTCCAGCGCCTTGGGCGCGGTGACCTCGACGGTCACCCGCGCAGCGGTCAGCGGGGCGTTGCCGCCTTGGGTCAGGACCGTGGACACGAGATCCTCCTCGGATGCGGTGGCGCGGTGTGCGGGGCCGTTGAGGTGCCACCGCGCCGAGTGGTACCCACAGTAACGAACGGGGTTGCTGAGAGGAGCCCGAGACGGCCCGTGACCTGTCGGGTTGTCGGATCGGGTCGGGGGTGCGGGCGGACCGGCGCGGCCCGCCGGGGCGGGTCGGCGGGCCGGGTCAGCGGGTCGGTGCGAAGGTGCCGAGCGCGGCGACGGCGCGGGGGTGGCGGATGCCGAAGGCGGCGGCGTTCCAGGTCTCCGCGGGGGTGGTCCGGCAGGGCCTCCCGGTGGGCCGGGCGGACGGCGATGCGGACGGCGACGCGGACGGGGAGGGCTGGGCGGAGGGCGTGGCCGGGGCCGCCGGGCGGGTGCCGCGGACGCCGAAGGTGTACTGCCCGGGCCGGACGTCGGTGCCGGGCGGGACGGTGAAGCGGTAGACGAGCGTGCCGCGCTCCTGGTGGGCGGTGACCACGGCGCTGGAGAGGTCGGTCCAGGCGGTGCCGGGACCGGCCGCCGCCTCACCGGGGGCGAGGCGGAACTCGGCCTGGAGGGCGGTGAGCGGCTCGGTGACGGTGAGGGTGAGCAGGTGCCGGGTGCCGTCGCGGCCGAGCGTCTGGACGAAGGCCGCGCCGGTCAGCGCGGAGTCGCCGACCTCGGCGGGGTCGGGTTTGGGGGCGTCGGGCTTGGGGCTGTCCGGCCTGGGCGCGGTGCCCGGCTCCGCGGCGTCGGCGGGTGCGTCGGGCACCGGGATGCCGGGTGCGCCGGTGAGCGGGCGGGAGGAGGGCGGCTGCGGTGCGGCCGGCTGTTCGGGAGGGATGCCGGCCAGCGGGGTGTCGGCGAAGGGGGTGTCGGCGGCCGGGGCGTCGGCGGCCGGGGTGTGCGCGGTCGGACCGGCCGTGGGCGAGGCGGGCGGCTCGGTGCCGGGCCGGGCCCGGGCGGGGCCGAGCGCCTGGGCCGACGGGTCGCCGCCGGCGTGCGGGGCGGTCGGGGAGGCGCCGGCCACGGGGCGGGCCGTCGCCGGGGCGGCGGGCGCCGAGGCGCGGGCGGTGGGCGTGCCGGAGGCGGCCGGGCGGGGTGCGGACGCCTTGGGCGAGGGGGCGTCGGCGGGGAGGGCGGGCGGCTCGGGCGCGGCGGGGGCGTGGTCGGCCGCAGCCTCGGCCCGGTCGGTCGCGGCCGGGCTCGGCGGGGGCGCGCTGGATCCGACCCGCGCGACGCCGGCCCGGCGGCCCACGCCCTGCTGCTCGTTGAGCAGCAGGGTGGTGGCGATGCTGATGCCGACGACGGTGGACATCGCCATCGCGGCGCCGGAGAACCGGAGGGTGGGCAGTCGCAGGCGGCCGCCGAACGGCCTGGGCCTGCCGTGCCGGCCGCGCCGCTCGTGGCACCGGGCCTGCTCGCCGTGCACGTCCCGCTCGGTGTCCTCGCGCAGAGCCACCGGACCCCCTCCCCGAAGTCGCCGTCGCAGTCGCCGTATTCTCCCACGCACCACAGGCGGGCCCGAATCACCGTCACGGACGGATTGCCGCCGGGCAGCGCCCGTGCGGGTCCGCCGGTGTACGCGCGCGTGTCCGCGCCGGCAGGGGCCTGAGCGTAGCAGCGGCCGGCGGCCACCCGGCCGGTCTTCGCGCAGAACCAGTCGAATTTATGTAAAGCCTTTTGGGAAAAGGAAGTTGACGTTCTGTCTGACAAGGCCGGGTAAGGGCCGTCGGGTGCCGACGGGGATTATTGCAACCTCCTTGCAACCCTTGCCCGCCAGGCGGGCGGTGGCGCAGGGTGGTGGAATCCCACGCCGTTCCGGAGAGACCGTCATGCCGTCCGACCCGCTGTCAGCACCTTCCAGTGCGCCTCTCGCCGCTACCCCCACGGGCGGCGATGAGGAAGGCTCCACCGCCGCTCCGGCGGCGGTGGAGGAGGTGCTGACCCTGCGGATCTCGTTGGGCGAGGAGGTGGTCGGCGAGGTCCGCACCAGGTTCCGGTTCGACGCCGAGCGCCCGTACGAGGTGCTGCTGACGTTCCATCTCGGCCGGCCGGACGAGGCCGACTGGGTGTTCTCCCGCGACCTGCTGCGGGACGGCCTCTGCTCGTTGAGCGGCCAGGGCGACGTCAAACTGTGGCCGGCGTACTGCCCGTGCCACGGTTCGACGTTGCACCTGGCGCTTGAATCGCCGCACGGCAGCGCCCTGCTGGAGGTCTCCAAGCCCAGGGTGCAGGCGTGGCTGGACCGCACGTACGCGCTGGTGTCGGAGGAGGCGGAGCGCGCCTACGGGCCGACGGACGCCCAGCTCTCCGCGCTGCTCGCCGGGGGCTGAACGGCCCGCGCCCGGGTGGGCGGCTGGACCCGCTGGGCGGGTAACGAGACCGCGCCCGGCAGGCGGACCGTGCCGGCCGCCAGGCCCGTGCGCAGCCGGCGGACCGCCGGGGCCGAGGAGACCGGCAGCAGGTTGTAGGGGTCGTCCGGCCCGAGCACGGTGACCAGCACCGACTCGGCGAAGCGGTACGGCCGGTGGGCCAGCAGGCCGCCCAGGTAGCGGCGCAGCCGGGAGAGCTCGGCGCGCACCGTGACCGTCCTGGCCGGATCCCCGAACAGCGCGTCGGCGAGCTGCGCGGCACTGTGCCCCTCGCGCTCGGTGGCGAGCAGGAGCAGCAGCTCGGCGTGGCGCGGGGTGAGCGTGTGGGACCAGCTGCCGGCCGCGCCCTGGACGGACAGTTCGGGGCGGTCGGGGCGGCGCAGGTCGAGCCGGAGCCGGGCGCCCTCCGCCTGTTCGGCGGTGGCGCCGGCGTCCGCCGGGTCGCCGTGGTCCAGGGGTTGCACCGGTCGGACCAGCCAGCCGTCGGCGAGCGGTTCTATCGCGCACTCGCCGAGGCCGGGCAGCCAGTGCACCGCGGCCGCGCCCCAGCCCTCGGCGGGCAGCCGCAGCCGGGTCGGCGGCGGGAATCCGGCCGCGGCGGCCGTCCAGCCGGCCGCGTCGACCACCAGGGCCGGGCCGCTCACCCGGGCCAGCAGCGGGGCGGCCAGGGTGCGCAGGTGGTGCAGGGACTCCAGGCGGCGGGCGCGCAGCTCGGTCTCGGCGAGCCGGGCGGCGGTGGCGGTCAGCTGCAGCAAATACGGCTGGACGTGGTGGGCCGGGCCGCTGAGGTTGACCACGCCGACCAGGCGGCCGGTGCCGGGGTCGTGCACGGGGGCGGCGACGCACGTCCAGGAGTGGTGGCTGCGCAGGTAGTGCTCGGCGGAGTGGACCTGCATCGGGCGCTGGGCGCGCAGGGCGGCGGCGATGCCGTTGGTGCCGACGCTCTCCTCGATCCAGCGGGCGCCGGTGAGGAAGCCGATCCGGTCGGCGCTGCGGCGCAGGCCGCGCTCGCCCTCCTGCCAGAGGATGTGGCCGTCGGCGTCGGCGATGGCGAGGATCAGCGGGGCCTGGCCGGACTGGTCGAGGAGGGTGTCGCGCAGGACGGGGAGCAGCGGGTCGAGACCGCTGGTGCGGCGCCGGTGTTCGAGCTCGGCGGGGCCGAGGTGGACGGCGGCGGCGCCGGCGTCGGGGTCGAGGCCGAGGCGGCGCAGGCGCGCCCAGGAGTCGCCGATCTCGGGGCGGGGCTGGGGGAAGGCCTCGGCGCCGGCGGAGTCCCGGGCGGCGCTGCGGGTGGCGGCCTCGGCCAGGGTGCGCTCGTGGACCTTGGCCAGCTCCGCCGCGCTCTGCGGGGTGCGACGCTCGGGTCGCCGGGTCTGCTGTCCGGTCTGCCGCACTCGGGTTGCTCCTCGCCGCCGTTCGAGGGCGCGTCGGGGTCGGCGCGCTGACGAAAGAGTACGGGGGAGGCCGGGGGATGGGGATGGGGTCCGCCAAGTCGGAACGGGGGGCGGAGCGGGGGTCGCGGCGGAGTCAGGGGGCGGCGGGCCCGCGCTGGGCGGCCTCGACGGCGTGGTGGAGGTCGGCGGTGGCGTCCAGGGTGGCGGCGGCGGTGAGGGCCAGGCACGCGGTGAGGGCCAGGGCGGCCGCGCGGCGGCGGGGGGCGGCGGCGGAGACGGGGCGCAGAAGGGCGGCCACCCGGCGGGGGACCGGGCCCGTGTGGGCGGCGGCGGCCCGCTGCGGGCGGGCCGGGCGGGGGGTGCGGCCGGCGGCGAGGGCGGCGCGGCCGACGGCGCGGGCGGTGGCGGCCCGGTCGCCGGTGCGGGCGGCGGCGGCCTCGTCGGCCCAGCGTTCCAGGTGGTAGGCGAGGGGGCCGCGCAGTGGGCGCAGGGCCGGGTGGACGGTGGCGGCGTGCTCGGCGAGGGCGAGGAAGAGGTGGTGGCGCCCGTCGAGGTGGGCGCGTTCGTGAGCGAGCAGGGCGGCCCGTTCGGGGGCGTCGAGGGCGCGCAGCATGCCGGAGGTGACCACGATCCGGCCCGGTTCGCCGGGGTGGCCGGGGCGGGGGAGGCGGCCGGGGAGGGCGAAGGCGTCGGCGCGTTCGTCATCCAGGACGGTGAGGGGGTGCTCAGTCGGGCGCAGGAGCGCACGGGCCCGGGTGAGCTGTTGTCGCGGGGCGTACGGGGGTCGGGCGCGCGCCCGGCGCACTGGTGCGTGGGTGGGGCGCTCGGTCGTGGCAGCGGGGTGCTCGGTCGTGGGGGCGGGGGCGGAGTGCTCGGCCAGGGCGGCGCGGGTGCGGCGGAGTTCGCGCCGGTGCCGGCGGGCGGTGCGCGCGGTGAGGGCGGCCAGGGCGGCGAGGACCGGGCCGGCCAGCGCCGCGGACAGTGCGGCCCGGGGTGCGGCGGCGGAGAGCCAGTGGGGCGGGAGGTGGCCGAGGGCGGCGACCGGGGGGAGCTGGAGGAGGCCGGCGGCCGTGAGCAGGCCGAGTGAGCAGAGGGTGCCGCAGGCCAGGGCCGCGGCGGAGACGGCCAGGCTCCAGGCGGCGGCCCGGGGGGTGAGCGCGTCGGCGAGGCGGCGGGCGAGCGGGGCGGCGAGGAAGGGCAGCAGCAGCGGCGCCCAGACGGCGATGATCACGAGGCGGCGGGGTGGTCGCGGCCGTCGCCGAGGAGGTCGCGCAGCAGCCGCTCGTCCTCGCTGGAGAGGTCCGAGACGAAGCGGGCCAGCACGGTGGGGCGGTCCGGCTCGCGGCCCAGCTCGGTGTGCATCCGGCGGGCGGCCAGGCCGGCCGGGTCCTGGACGGTCGGGGTGTAGGCGTAGGCGCGGCCCGCCCGGGTGCGTTCCACGGTGCCCTTGTCGTGCAGCCGGGCGAGGATCGTGGCCACGGTGGTCCGGGCGAGGCCGCCGCCGAGGGCCGCCTGGACGTCCTGCGGGGTCAGCGGGTGGCGTGCGGTCCAGAGGGCGGCCAGCACCTCCGTCTCCAGTTCGCCGGCGGGGCGGCGGGCGGAGGACGGGTCGGGCGCCGCCTCGGGCGCCGTATCGGGCGTCGGGTGCGGCCTCGGGGCGGGCGTCGGATCAGACGTCGGATCGGACGGCAGGTCGAGCATGGCGGCGATTCCTCCCGGTTTGGTCTACAGTCACGTAGACCGTCTACATCACTGTAGACGGTCGAGGGTGTGCTCCGCTGGTGCCGCCCTCCCACGTACGGAGGTCCGCCAGCCTTGCTCCAGTCGCCCGCCGCTCCAACCGTGCACGCCCTGGCCTCCGATGCCCTGGCCTCCGGTGTCCTGGCCGTGAACCCGTTGGACGCCTCCTCGCTGATCGCGGCCTTCGGCGCGATCGGCATCGGTGTCGTGCTGTTCGCCGAGACCGGCCTGCTGGTCGGGTTCTTCCTGCCCGGCGACTCGCTGCTGTTCACCGCCGGCCTGCTCTGCGTGCCCGGCGCCACCCGCGGCCCGCAGCTGGAGCTGTACCAGGTGCTGCCGTCGGCCCTCGCCGGGGCGCTGCTCGGCGCCCAGACCGGGTACGTGATCGGGCGGCGGGGAGGGCGGACGCTGCTGCGGCGCTCGAAGCGCAGGAGCCTCCAGGAGGGCGTGGAGCGGGCCGAGGTGCTGCTCGCCAGGTACGGCCACGGCAAGGCGATCGTCCTGGCGCGGTTCATCCCGATCGTCCGAACGGTGCTGAACCCGCTCTGCGGCGTCATGGACGTGCCGGTCCGCTCGTTCACCCTCTGGCAGGTGGTGGGCGGCACGGTCTGGGTGGTCGGCGTGGTGATGGCCGGGTACCTGCTCGGCTCGTCCGTGCCCAGTATCGACCGTTATCTGCTACCCATCATCGGTCTGGTAGTAGTTGTCTCCGTGATCCCGATTGTTCTTGAAGTGTTCCGGGCCCGGCGGGCCCGGCGTCGCGACGGTGACGCCTGATGGCGCCCCGGCGGCTCGCCGTGTACGACGGCAGCGGTATCGACGGCGGCCTCTACGCCCGGGTGACCGGGTGGGCCGACCGGGCGCCGCACTGGCTGGACCAGCTGGTCACGGTGTGGTCGGCGGTCGGCCTCGGCCTGTTCGCGGTGTTCATGCTCTACGCCTGGTGGCGGGCGCGCGGCGCCGGATCGGCGGTGATGGCGCGGGTGCTGGCCTCGCCGCTGATCGTGGTGGTGGCCTACGCCGTCAACTCCGGGTTCAAGGGGGTGGTGGAGGAGGTCCGGCCGTGTGCGCAGATCGCGGGCACCGTGACGCTGGAGGCCTGCCCCGGGGCGGGTGACTGGTCCTTCCCGAGCAACCACACGGTGATCGCGTTCGCGGCCGCGACCGCGCTCTGGTTCGTGGACCGGCGGCTCGGCGCGGTGGCGTACGTCGCCGCCGTGCTGATGGGCGCCTCGCGGGTCTGGGTCGGTGTGCACTACCCGCACGACGTGCTGGTCGGCGCGGTGGTCGGCGTCCTGGTCGCGGTCCCGCTCGCACTGGCCGCCGGGCGGGCCGCGCCGCTGGTGGACCGGGCGCGCAGCGGCCCGCTGCGGCCGCTGCTCGGTGCCGGCGCCGTCGCGGTGTCGGCGGCCGGCGGGCCGCCACTGGAGACGCAGCGCCGCTGAGTTCGGGCGGTCCTGGCCCGGCCCTTGTGTGGCCGCGGCGACGGGGAGAGCATGTGAGCCGGGCGTGGGGCCCCTGTCGATCGGGGCGCCCGCCCGGCTCAGTCGTGCCGGGCCCGGTCGTGCGGCTCAGCCGTGCCGACCCGGCCGTGTCAGCTCAGCCGTGCCAGCGGGAGGGATGCGCCGATATGTCGTACAGACTCGAGATCCAGCAGGGGGACTGGCCCGCCGAGGAGCTTCACAAGGGGGTGGAGGGCCTGCTGGCGGAGGCCATGGTGCTCACCCTCGCCACCGCCGGACACGAGCACGGACCGCACGCCAACCTGGCCTTCTTCGCGTACGACGACGACCTCGTCCTGTACTTCGTCAGCGAGCGCTCGACCCGGCACAGCCACCACCTGGCGGAGGAGGCGCGGGCCGCGGCGACGGTCTTCCTGCCGCCGCCGGTCTTCGGCGAGCAGCTGCGCGGCGTCCAGCTGACCGGCGGCGCGGGCGAGGCCTGGGGGCTGCAGGCGGAGGCGGCGCTGGCCGCGTACCAGGCGCGGTACCCGTCGTTCGCGCAGGACGAGGAGGTGCGGCGGCAGTTCCTGACGGGTGGCGGGGCGGCGGCGCTGTACCGGTTCCAGGTGGAGGAGCTGACGGCGGTGGACGAGCCGAACTTCGGGCGGCGCAACTACCTGCGGGCGGCCGTGCTGCGCTGACCCGGCGGGAGGGTGTCGGCCGGGCCCTCCTGAGGCGGGCTGCCTGAGGGTTGTCTGTACAACTTTTCGGTCGGTTCACCTGGGCGCTGCGATCCGGACGCCCCGCGGACACCTCGCGGCATCAGCCTGGCCGCATGAGAGTCATCGTCGTAGGAGCAGGCGTGCTCGGCACCATGCACGCCTGGCAGGCCGTCGAACGCGGCCACGAGGTCGTCCACCTGGAGCGCGAGGCCGAGGCGCGCGGCGCCTCCGTCCGGAACTTCGGCCTGGTCTGGGTCAGCGGCCGCGCGGGCGGCGAGGAGCTCGACACCGCGCTGCGCGCCCGCGAGCTGTGGGAGCGGATCGGGGCGCGGGTGCCCGACCTCGGGTTCCGGGCCAACGGCTCGCTCACCGCGATCCGCACCGAGGCCGAACTCGCGGTCGCCGAGCAGGCGCTGACCCTGCCCGACGCGGCCGAGCGCGGCTTCCGGCTGCTCGACGCGGACGAGGCCCGGGCGGCCAACCCGGCACTGCGGGGCAAGCTGCTCGGCGCCCTCGCCTGCGAGCGGGACGCCGCCGTCGAGCCGCGGACCGCCCAGCCCGCGCTGCGCGCCGCCCTCATGGCGAGCGGCCGGTACACCTTCCTGCCCGGACGCGAGGTCCGGGAGGTGATCGGCGAGCACGCGGTGCGGGACGACCACGGCCAGGTGCACAGCGGCGACCTGGTGATCCTCTGCACCGGCGCCTGGCTGGGCGGGCTGGTCCGCGAGCTGGCGCCCGAACTGCCCGTCCGCAAGGTGCGGCTGCAGATGATGCAGACCGACCCGCTGGGCGAGACGCTGACCACCTCGGTCGCCGACGGCGACAGCTTCCGCTACTACCCCGCCTTCGCCGGGGCCGCGCTGGAGCGCCTGAAGGAGGCGCAGCCGCAGCCGCCGGTGGCCGCCGAGCACAAGATGCAGCTGCTGATGGTCCAGCGCCTCGACGGCGGCCTCACCATCGGCGACACCCACGAGTACGACCAGCCGTTCGGCTTCGACGTGGTCGAGGACCCGTACGACCACCTGGTCGGGGTGGCCGAGGAGCTGCTCGGCCGCCCGCTGCCCCGGGTGCGCCGCCGCTGGGCCGGCGTCTACGCCCAGTGCGTCGACACCACCCGGGTGGTCCACCGCGAGCGGGTCCGCGACGGCGTCTGGCTGGTCACCGGCCCCGGCGGTCGCGGCATGACCTGCTCACCGGCCATCGCCGAAACCACCGCCGAACTCACCAACCTGTAGAGGTAGTTGACATGTCGATTGATATCCGCCTGGTCGTGCTCGACATGGCCGGCACCACCGTCGCCGACGACGGCCTGGTCGAGCAGGCCTTCCAGGCCGCGGCCGGCGCGCTCGGCGTCGAGGCCGGCAGCCCCGAGCACGCCCGGATGCTGGAGCACGTCCGGGCCACCATGGGCGAGTCCAAGATCTCCGTCTTCCGGCACCTGTTCGGCGAGGAGGAGAAGGCCCAGCGGGCGAACGCCGGATTCGAGGCCGCCTACCACGACCTGGTCGACGCCGGGCACTGTGCCGCGCTCCCCGGCGCGGCCGAGGCGATCGCCGAACTGCGCGGCCAGGGGCGGAAGGTCGTCCTCACCACCGGCTTCTCCCGGCCCACCCAGGACCGGATCCTGCGCGCCCTCGGCTGGGAGTCGGTCGCCGACCTCACGCTCTGCCCCGCCGAGGCCGGCCGCGGCCGCCCGTACCCCGACCTGGCCCTGAGCGCGCTGTTGCGCACCGGCGCGGACGACGTCCGGCAGATCGCCGTTGCCGGGGACACCGGGTACGACATGCTGACCGGCGCGCGGTCCGGCGCCTCCGTGGTGGCCGGGGTCCTCACCGGCGCCCACGGCGAGGAGCGGCTGCGGGCGGACGGGGCGACGCACGTGCTGAAGTCCGTCGCCGAGCTGCCGGGGCTGCTCGCGGGCTGAGCCGCCGGAGGGAGCGGGGGCCGGCCGGTCCCCCGCTCCCGCCGGGCGAAGGTGCTCAGTGCAGGGTGCCCGCGTAGCGCTGGGTGAAGCGGGTGCCGGTGGGGGCGGTGACGGTGACGTCGTAGCGGGACTGGTCGAGCGGGTAGCCGACCGAGACCGTGGAGGCGGGGGCGACCCGGACGGTCTGCGGCGTGCCCGCGTAGTCGTTCGGGGCGAGCGTGAACGAGATCGCCGTCTGCCCGGCGTTGGTCAGGTCGAAGGTCAGCTCGGTGCTGCCGGGGCGGGCGGTCACGACGGGAACGGCGATGTCGTCCTGGTCGGCGCGGACGACGGTGCCGGCGAAACGGCGGACGAAGCCGTCGGGGCCGTGGACGGTGAAGTCGTAGCGGCCGTCGGTGGCGGCGGCGTCCCAGGTGTGGGTACGGGTGGCGCCGGGGGCGACGGTGTAGGGCGTGCCCGCGAAGGCGTACACGATGTTCGGGTACACGGTGAACGGGAAGGCCGCCGTGCCGCTGTTGGCCAGCGTGCAGGTGATCAGGCCGGTGGACCGGTCGACGGCGACGTCCGCCCAGGGCCGGTACGGCAGCCGGCGGTGCGGGCGCGCACCCGACTCCTGGACGGGCATGGACTGCGCTCCGACGGCCGGGAGTTGGACACCGGGGAGCTTGCTGCCCGCGTCCGCCCTGGCCATCAGGGCCACGGTGTCGGGGAGCCCGGGGATCGAGTAGTCGGGGGAGGAGAAGTCGAAGCAGCTGGTGAGGTCGCCGCAGACCGCCCGGCGCCAGGCCGAGATGTTGGGCTCGGCGACGCCGGTGACCAGCTCCATGAAGCGCAGGACCGAAGTGTGGTCGAAGACCTGGGAGTTGACGTATCCGCCGCGCGACCAGGGTGAGGCGACCCAGAGCGGTACCCGGTTGCCGAGGCCGATGGCCCGGCCCTGGGTGAACTCCTCGGGGGTGCCCGGCTCGGGGGTGGGCGGGACCATGTGGTCGAAGTAGCCGTCGTTCTCGTCGTACATCACCAGGAAGACGGTGTGCTGCCAGACCGCCGGGTTGGACATCAGCGACTGCAGCGCGGTGTTGACCCAGTGCGCGCCGTAGTCCGGGCTGGCGGTGGGGTGTTCGGAGAACAGGTAGGGCGCGACCAGCCAGGAGATGGTGGGCAGGGTGCCGGCCTTGCAGTCCCGGTCGAACGCGGCCGGGTCGAACTTCGTCATCGCGTTGACGTAACGCGGGTCGGTGGCGGGGAAGTTGTGGAACTGCTTGAAGTAGGAGAGCGCGTTGTCGTCGTAGTCGCCGGTGCGGTCGTCCTTGCTGGGGTTGTGGTACACCCGCCAGGAGACGCCGGCCGCCTGGAGGCGCTCGGCGTACGTCGTCCAGTCCGCCACCGGGTTGTCGGTGACGGGGGTGTTGTCGATCCACGGGCCGGTGGTGCCGTCCCGGCCCGGACCGGACGTGCCGGTCCAGAGGTAGAGGCGGTTGGGGTCGGTCGGACCGGCCAGCGAACAGAAGTACGCGTCGCAGAGGGTGAAGGCGTCGGCCAGCGCGTACTGGTAGGGGATGTCGGCGCGGGTGAAGTAGCCCATGGTGCGCTCGCCCTTGGCGGCGATCCACTTGTTCATCGCGCCGTTGTTGATCGCCTGGTGGCCGGTCGCCCAGTCGTGCGCGAGGCCGCCGGCGTTCTGCGCGTTGTACTTCGCGGTGTCCATCCGGTACGGCAGCATCGCACCGCCGTCGCTGCGCCCGGTGTCCGGCTGGCGGAACACGTCGGTGCCGTCCGGGAACTGGAGCGCCTGCCGGTCGCCGAAGCCCCGGACGCCGTTCAGCGTGCCGAAGTAGTGGTCGAAGCTGCGGTTCTCCTGCATCAGGACGACGACGTGCTTGACGTCGGAGATGCCGCCACCGGTGGCGGCCTTCGCGGAGGCGGCGGGCAGGCCGGTCAGGGCGGTGGCGCCGGCGGCCGCGGTGGCGCCGACGAAGGTGCGGCGGGAAAGTGCGGTCATCGGGGGCGGCCTCTCAGAGCTGGAAGGTGGCGACGGCGGCGGCGCAGTCCGAGGGCCAGCCGTTTCCGGCGGCGTTCGGGTCCGGCTGCGGCCAGCCAGTGGTGAGGGTGTGGGCCTCGACGAGGGTGAGCGGCCCGGCGCTGTGCACGGCGGCGATGCGGTCCTGCGGCTCGGGCTTGGTACCGCGCTGCTTGCGGGTCGGCGACCAGGTGGCACCGGGGGCGGCCGCCGGGTCGGGGTGGGCGGCGCGGTAGGCGTCGGTGAGCCCGGCACCCTGAAGGGCCGTCGTGGCCGGCCAGGCGAGCGGGCCGACCCCGCCGTGCGCGGCGGCGGTGGCCGCCGTCCAGTCCAGGTGGGACGGCGAGGCCAGGTCGGCGCCGAGGACGACCGTCCGGCCGGCCGTGCGCTCGCCCTGGACGGCGGCCGCCAGGGCCTTGGCCTGCTGGAGGCGGACGGAGGCGTTCTCGGTGGCCAGCACCTGGGCGGCGCTCTGGCCGTCCTGGACGGCGTACGGCCCGTAGTTCGCCTCGTCAAGGTGGGCGGCCCAGAACCGGACGGTCCGGCCGCCGGGCAGCTGGACGGTGGCCCCGGCGGCGGGCAGCGCGGTGGTGACGGCCGTGACGGCGCTCAGCGGGTAGCGGCTGAGGATGCCCACGCTGCCCGCGCTCTGGTAGGCGTACCAGCCGAGCGCGGTGGCCAGCGTCTGGGCGGCGGTGCCGGCGGTCTCCAGCAGGGCGAGGACGTCCAGGCCCTGGGTGAGGACGGTGCGCAGCTGCTTCTCCGGGGCGTCGGTGAAGGCGGCGCCCGCGTTGGCGAGGTTCCAGGCGGCGGTCTTCAGCCGCAGCGGGGCGGCCGGGTCGGTGACCGGCACGGTGAGGGTGAGAGCGTCGGTGACGCCGACAGTGTCCTTGACGCCGACGAGCAGCTGCACGTCGCCGGTGGTCGAGGGTGCGGTGCCGGTGACCGTGCCGTCGGCGGCCACCGCGAGCCAGGACGGACCGCTGATCCTGCGGAAGGTGGGCGTGCCGGCGGCCCGGCACCAGAGGCCGCCGAGCTTGACGGAGACGGCGGCGCCCGGCGCGACGGCGGTCGCGGTGAGGGCGTCCACGGCCAGGTGCGGGCGGACGGGTGCGGGCTTGGGGCGGAAGGTGAACGGCGCGGTCTGCGCGAGGACGCCGTAGCCGTCCTTGGCCAGCAGGTACGCGGTGTACGGGCCGCCGGTGAGCGCGGAGGTGTCGAGCTGGATGTCGCCGGAGGCGCCCGGCGTGTACTTCCAGAGCAGGGAGGAGCCGGTGCCGGGCTGGCGGGTGCCGTCGTAGATGCCGACCCAGTTCTTGGTGTCGGGGGCGGTGGTGGTCCAGTGGAAGGTGAGCCTGTCACCTTCGACGGGGCCGGCCGGCGAGGCGAGGGTGAGGGTGCTGCCTGTGGCCACGAGGGTCCTTCGGGTCAGGGAGGGCGTCCAGTTGGCTGAACAACTAGACGCCTATTGACCCGAAGAGCGACATACTCCGTGTGAACGAGACATGACCGGACGCCGGGAGGATGGACAACTCGCCGTTGAGCGATGGTCGTTGACGAACGGCGTCGGAGGTCTTCGCCGACGGCCGGCGCGGAGGCCGGGCGGGGGCCTTCGCGCCCGCCCGGCCCTCCCGCGCCTTCTCAGTGACTGCTCTTCAGGTTGAGCACCACCACGCCGACGATGATCAGGGCCAGGCCCAGCCACTGGAGCCGGCCGAGTGACTCGCCGAAGGCGGCCACGCCTATCCCGGCCACCGCGGCGGTGCCGGCGCCGGACCACACCGCGTACGCGACCGAGACCGGGATGTGCTTCAGCGCCTTCCCGAGCAGGTAGAACGAGAGCACGTAGCCGATGCCCACCCCGACGCTCGGCCAGAGTCTGCTGAAGCCCTCCGTCAGCTTCAGGCAGCTGGTGGCGCAGACTTCGCTGAGGATCGCCAGGGCGAGGAGTACGTAGGGCATGGCCGGTCAAACCGCCGGTGCGGCGGTGAGCTTCCCGAGCAGCGCGAGGTCGGCGTGCTCCAGGCTGTCGAGCAGGGTGACCCGCGAGCCGCCCGGGATCGCCACGTCCGAGGAGGGCACCGCGAGGACGGCGCAGCCCGCGGCGCTGGCGGAGGCGACGCCGGTCGGGGTGTCCTCGACGGCCACGCAGGCCGCCGGGTCCAGGCCGAGGCGGGCGGCGGCGGCGAGGTACGGGTCCGGGGCGGGCTTGGTCCGCGCGGTGTCCTCGGCGGCGAGGGTCACCGCGAACCAGTCGCGGCCGATGGTGGAGAGCACCAGGTCGACCACCCGGCGCGGGGAGGCGGAGACCAGCGCGGTGGGCACGTGGGCGTCCCGCAGCTCGGCGAGCAGGGCGAGCGCGCCGGGGCGCGGGACGGTCTCGGCGGCGACCTTGCCGGCGAAGGAGTCGCCGAGCCGGTCCGCGAGTTCGGCCTCGCTGAGCGCGGTGCCGCTGACCCGGTGCAGATGGGCGGCGGTGTGCTCGATGGCCTGGC
The DNA here is from genome assembly GCF_044547105.1 of Kitasatospora sp. NPDC052868. Taxonomy (NCBI): domain Bacteria; kingdom Bacillati; phylum Actinomycetota; class Actinomycetes; order Kitasatosporales; family Streptomycetaceae; genus Kitasatospora; species Kitasatospora sp. NPDC052868. The sequence goes on from NZ_JBITZW010000011.1 coordinate 179,255, forward strand.
CGAGCACCTCGGGGACGTCGGAGTCGGTCAGCGCGTGGTGCAGCTCGTCGGCGAGTTCGGCGGCGGCCTGCCACCAGAGGTGCTCGGTGTCGACCAGGGTGCCGTCCATGTCGAACAGGACGGCGGCGGGTGCGGGGGCTTGGAGCGGGGGGTTTTCAGGCATGGCGGTACCTTCGGTGGTTCATCAGGAGAGTGCGGACGGATCAGACGGTACGGCGGTCCACGAGTACCGGGCGCTCCGGGAGGGTGATGTCGGCGGTGGAGCCGATCGGCAGCGCGGCGGCGGCCTCGGTCGGCAGGTCTGCCTTGACCTCGGTGCCGTCGGCGAGCCGGACGGTGAGGCGGGTGACGGCGCCCAGGAAGGAGGCGCCGACCACCAGGGCGGGGCCGTGCGCGGAGGGGGTCAGCGAGACGTTCTCGGGGCGGACCAGCACCTGCAGCGAGCCGTCGGCCGGCAGCGCGCCGTCCACCGCGTGCCGGCGGCCGAGCACCTCGACGCCGTCCGCGGTGCGGGTGCACGGGATGCGGCTCATGGTGCCGACGAACTCGGCGACGAAGGCGGTCGCCGGGCGGGCGTACAGCTCGGACGGCGTGGCGCACTGCTCCAGTCGGCCCGCGCGCAGCACCGCGACCCGGTCGGCCATCGAGAGCGCCTCCTCCTGGTCGTGCGTGACGAACAGGGTGGTGATCCCCAACTCCTGCTGGAGGCGGCGGATCTCCTCGCGCAGGGTCAGGCGCACCTTGGCGTCCAGCGCGGACAGCGGCTCGTCCAGCAGCAGGACGCGCGGCTGCAGGGCCAGGGCGCGGGCCAGGGCGATGCGCTGCTGCTGGCCGCCGGACATCTGGTGCGGGTAGCGGTCGGCGTGCTGCGGCAGGCCGACCAGCTCCAGCAACTCCTGGGCGCGCTTGCGGCGTTCGGCCTTGCCGGTGCCGCGCATCCGCATCCCGAAGGCGACGTTGTCGGCCGCCGTCAGGTGCGGGAAGAGGCTGTACGACTGGAACACCATGCCGGCATCGCGGCGGTGGGCGGGGATCTGGGTGATGTCCTTGCCGTCCACCAGCACCTGGCCGGAGTCGTGCTGTTCGAAGCCGGCCAGGATGCGCAGCGCGGTGGTCTTACCGCAGCCGGACGGGCCGAGCAGGGCGACCAGTTCGCCCGGGTGGACGGTCAGGTCGAGGCCGTCCAGGGCGGTGGTCGCGCCGAACGAGCGGCGCAGGGTGCGGAATTCGACGGTCGCGCCGCCGGGTGCGAGGGGGACGCCGGCGACGGGGGCGGTAACCGTGGTCATGGTGGGTAACTCCGGGGGCTTCAGGAGGTGGTGGTCTTGTGGCGGCGCTCGCGGCCGACGGTGGCCAGCAGGAGCAGCAGCAGCCAGGTGATCAGCAGGCTCAGGATGGAGACCGCGACCGACATGTGGGCCTGGCTGTTGCCGACCGAGTAGATCCACACCGGGAAGGGCTGGTAGCCGAGGATCGAGGCGGCGGTGAACTCGCCGAGCACCAGGGCCAGGGTGAGGAAGGAGGCGTTCAGCAGGGCGCCGCGCAGGTTGGGCAGCACGACGGTGAACACCGCGCGCGGCCAGCTCGCGCCGCAGTTGCGGGCGGCCTCGACCAGGGTGCGGACGTCCACCGCGCGCAGGCCCGCGTCCAGGGCCCGGTAGGCGAGCGGCAGGGACATCAGCACGTAGGCGATGACCAGCACGAGCGGGAAGTCCGGGTCCTGGATGAACACGAAGGTCTGGAAGAACGGCGTGTCCATCAGGTAGTCCGGGCCCCAGCGCAGCACGCCGATCAGGCCGGCGGTCAGCGCGACCGGCGGGACGACCAGCGGCAGGGTGCAGAGCACGTCGATCACCGGGCGCAGCCGCGGCGAGCCGAGCCGGACCGCGATCAGCGCGGGCACCAGCAGGAGCAGCAGTACCAGGACGGTGACGAGGGCGAGTTCCAGGGTGAGCCAGAGGCTGTCCAGGAAGCCGGGGGCGCCGAGCAGACCGGTGTACGCCTCGAAGGAGTAGCCCTTCGGGTCGTCGATGGAGAAGTAGCCGGCGGCGGCGAGCGGGACGATGAAGTACACGCCCGCGACCAGCAGGACGGCGCCGCGCCACCAGCGCGGCTTGGGCCGGGTGGACCGGGGGCGGGCGGAGGTCAGCTGAGCCATCGGGCACTCCGGCGCTGGAGGGGCAGGTAGACGGCCATCACCAGGACGGCGACCACGATCATGTTGAGGCTGAGGGCGAGGGCGAGGTTGCCCTGGCCGACCAGCACGTTGCCGGAGAGCGCGTCCGCGATCGAGCGGCTGACCAGGGGCACGGTGGCGCCGACCATGGCCGCGGCGGTGGCGTACGCGGCGAAGGCGCTGCCGAAGAGCAGGACGAATCCGCCGAGCAGTGAGGGCAGCAGGATCGGCAGTGCGACGTGCCGCCAGTACTGGAAGGTGGTGGCCCGGTTGTTGTGGGCCGCCTCGCGCCACTGCACCCGCAGGCCGTCCAGGGCCGGGGTGATGGTCAGCACCATCAGCGGGATGAGGAAGTACAGGTAGACGATGGTGAGGCCGGTGAAGGTGTAGAGCGACCAGCCGTGGTCGGTGAGGTGCAGCAGCTCGGTGACCTCGCCGGCGTTGCCGAGGGTGGCGACGAAGGCGAAGGCGAGCGGCAGTCCGCCGAAGTTGGCGAGCACACCGGAGGCGGTGAGCACCGCCTGGCGCAGCCAGGTGAACCGGGAGGTCACCACGGCCTGGGCGATCGGCAGGCCGATCACGGTGGAGAGCAGCGCGGTGAGCGCGGAGAGCTTGAGGCTGCTGACCATCGCGGTCCAGTAGGCGCCCTGGACGGAGGCGGTGACGTTGTCCAGGGTGAACTGGCCGCCGCCGCCCTCCGCGTCGGTGGAGGTGGTGAAGGCGCCGATCACGATGGCGACGGCCGGCAGGCCGAAGCCGATGGCGAAGAAGACGAACAGCGGGGCGGTGGCGAGCCAGGAGCCGCCCCGGATGCGCAGGCGCGGACGCCTGCGGGGGGTGGGGGTGGTGGTCGCGGTGGACGCCCCCGCGCCGCCACCGGTTTCGGTGGCGGCGGGGGTGGTCGGCACCGGGGTGGGAGCCGTGGTCATGAGGTGGGTTCTCAGCCTGTCCGGTTGTGCCGGGTCAGCCGGCGATGGCCTTGGTCCAGTTCTCGGTCACGACCTTCTTGGCGGCCGTGATCTGGTCCTGGGTGGGGAAGGTGGTGAAGGGCTTCTCGACGACGGGCAGCTTGGCGGCGGCCGCGGTGTCGAGGGTGCCGTCCTTCTTCAGCGCCTCGAAGGTCGCCGGGGTGGCGTAGCCGCCGAGGAAGAGGTTCTGGCCCTCGGTGCTGAAGAGGTACTCCTGCCACAGGCGGGCGGCCGCCGGGTGCGGGGCCCACTTGTTGACGCCCTGGTTGTAGAACTGGGCGTAGCTGCCGTCGACCGGGACGGCGACCTTCCAGTCGACGCCCTTCTCCTTGAACTCGTCGGTGTAGCCGGCGTTCAGGTAGGACCAGTCGATCGAGATCGGGGTCTCGCCCTTCTCGATGGTGGCCGGGGTGGACTCGACCGGGTTGAAGTTGCCGGCCTGCTTCAGCTTGCCGAAGAAGTCGATGCCGGGCTGGATGTTGTCCAGCGAGCCGCCGTTGGCGAGCGCGGCCGCGTAGACGCCGCCGAAGGCCGAGCCGGACTTGGTCGGGTTGCCGTTCAGGGCGACCTGGCCCTTGTACTCCGGCTTGAGCAGGTCGGCGAAGGTCTTCGGGCAGTTGGCGATCTTCTTGGCGTCGCAGCCGATGGAGACGTAGCCGCCGTAGTCGTTGACGGCGGCGCCGTTCGCGTCCTTCATGGTGTCCGGCACCTTGGCGAAGGTGGCGACCTTGTAGGGGGCGAGCAGGCCGTCCTTGACCGCCTGGAGCGCGAAGGCGCTGCCGAGGTCGACGACGTCGGGGGCGCGGTCCTGGCCCTTGCGGGAGGTGATCGCGTTGATCTCGTCCTGGCTGGAGCCGTCCGGGTTCTCGTCCTCGATCTCGATGCCGTACTTGGCCTTGAACGAGTCCATGATCTTGCCGTAGTTCGCCCAGTCCTTGGGCAGCGTGATGACGTGCAGCTTGCCCTCCTTCTTGGCGGCGGCGACCAGCGCGTCCATTCCGCCGAAGTCGGCGGCGGAGGTGGCCTCCTTGGCGTCCTTGGCGCCGGCCTTGGCGGCGTCGCCGGACTTGGTCGAACCGGCGGAGCCGCAGGCGGTGAGGGAGAGCGCGGCAGCGGTCAGTACGGCCGCGAAGGCGGCGGCGCGGGCACGGTGCACGGTCACGGGTCAGTCTCCTGATCGGGGCGTACTGCGGGGAGCGTTCGGGGGAGGGGCGGCGAGCCGGGGGCTGGTCCGCGGGGCGTCCGTTGTGAGTTCGGATGCCCCCGAGTTGACTAGCCAACTTCGCCGACGGGGGTAAGTACGCCGGAGTCCGGTGACGGGAAGGTGAACGGACGGCCCAGAACCGGGGTCGGCTGCGGGAACGGTCGAATCAGGCCCTCGGAGGGCGATCTCCCGGGTGCGATGCTTCGAGGGCGCAGCGGGATAAGGTCGGGCTGTCCGCGCCGGTACGGCTGTGCAGGACACCGCCCCAGGAGGGATCTTGACTGACGTGGCACTGGAGCCCGGCCGATCCGCCGCCGAGGAGCGCGGCCGACCCGCCGCCGAGGAGCGCGGCTCCGGCGCGCTGTACCGCAAGGTGGCCGCCGACCTTCGGGAGGCCATCACCACCGGTGCCTTCGGCGAGGCCGGCCGGCTGCCCGCCGAGGGCGCGCTCGCCGAGCAGTACGGGGTCTCGCGCGGCACCGTGCGCCAGGCGCTGGCCGTGCTGCGCTCGGACGGGCTGGTCACCTCGCGGCGCGGCACCCGCCGGGTGGTGCTGGGCACCGCCCGGGTGCAGAGCTTCTCCGAGCTGCTGAGCTTCACGCACTGGGCGTACTCGATGGGTGAGGAGCCCGGCGGCATCCTGGACTCGCTGGTCCGCCGCCCGGCCGACGCCGCCGAGCGCGAGCAGCTGCGGCTGGAGCCGGGCGCCGAGGTGTTCGTGACGGTGCGTCTGCGCACGCTCTCCGGGACGCCGGTGATGGTCGAGCGGACCGTCTACCCGTCCCGGGTCGGCGAGATCGTGGCGCAGCTGCCGGCCGACGTGGTCTCGCACACCGAGGTGCTGCGCGAGCACGGCATCCTGTTCACCGACGCCGACCACACCATCGACATCGTGGCCGCCAACGCGGAGGACGCCCGGCTGCTCGGCTGCCGGCGCGGTGGCCCGCTGCTGCGCGAGCGGCGGCGCACCACCGACCCGACCGGGACGCCGGTGGAGTGGTCCCAGGACCGCTACCTGCCGGGGACGGTGGCGTTCAGCATCCACAACTCGCTGGCCACCTCGGCGCTTTCGCGGCACGCCCGGGAGGGCGACTGAGTCCGCCGGCCGGTTCGGGGAGCCGGCCGCTCCGCCTCCCCGCCCGCCTTCCCGCCCGCCTTCCCGCCGGCCTCAGCCCATGAGGGCGGCGAGCAGCGGGCGGAAGTGCTCGAAGCCGGGCGTCGCGGCGCCCGCCTGCTTGGCCTGGTCGTCCCAGCGGCGGACGGCGACGGCGTCCGCGGCCCCCGGCAGGGCGGCGAAGGCGGCGGCCTGCCCGGCGCTCATCGGGCCGCCCTGCACCCGGAGGGTGTACTCGGAGGCCTCGGAGAGCCTCGCCCGGTACTCCGGCTCGACGGTGCACAGGTAGCGCTTGGCGGCCACGTGCAGCCGGATCGGCCCGGTGACCTCGGGGCCGAACCAGCGGGCCAGCCAGTCGGCGCCGGTGTCGCTGTGGTGGTTGTCCTGACCCTGCATCAGATCCCGTCCGTGCAGGGCGCCTTCGAAGTGGCCGACATCGTGCAGCAGGGCGGCCGCGACCAGGTGCGGGGGTGCCCCGGCGGCCTCGGCGAGCGCACCGGCCTGGAGCATGTGCTCGGCCATGGTGACCGCCTCGCCCAGGTACTCCCCGGCGCCCTCGCCGGCGAACAGGTCGGCGAGCGCGTCCAGTCCGGCGCCCCGGTGGTGCAGCACGGCCAGCGTGCTGGTCAGCGAGTCCAGGTCGGCGTAGCAGCCCTGGAGGTGGCGCGAGCCGTCCTGCTCGAACGCCGTCCGGGCGTGCAGCAGGCGGACGTTGTCGAAGATCAGGCAGTCGCCCGGGTCGAGCCGGAAGTCCAGCCGCAGCTCCGGGCGCAGGGTGATCGCGGCGAAGCGGCGGTACGCGGTGTAGAAGGCCTCCAGCTCCTCGGCCGGGCCGCGCAGGGTGCCGATCGACCGGTTGTTGAACCGCACCTCGCGGATCCGGCCGAGCGGGTCCACCTCGATCAGCGGCCGGTCGGCGCGCAGTTCGGTGCCCCGGTCGCGGAAGACGAACGGGACGACCGTACGGGTCAGCACGGCGAAGTCCGCCGGGGCCTCGGCGCGCAGCAGCGCCGCCGCCTGGAAGCCGTCCACCAGTCCGGAGTCGCCGCCGGGCGCGGAGTTGTCCAGGCAGTGCAGCAGTTGGAGGGTGGGCACCGGGTCCCGGTAGGGGTTGTCGGTGTGCGGGGCGATCGCGACGCTGGTGAAGGCGAGGTTGTTGGGGTCGGGCTCGACCCGGACGTCGAACAGCTCGCCGTAGTTGGTCACCCGGACGTAGCCGAAGGTCTCCGCCACCGCCAGCACCTGGCGCTCGGCCACCGGCACCCCGTGCAGCACGGCGAAGCCGCTGCGCCGGACGGCTCCGAGCACCGCGGCGCGCTCCGCCGGGTCCTCGAGGTACGCCGTCCACTGCGCCGACGGGAGCCCGCCCGTGAAGTCGGCGGCCGTCCAGAGCCGCTTGTCCGCCTCCGTCCGCCCGTCCCCCTCGGCGCCCTGCGCCAGCCACTCCAGCGGGTAGCGGGAGCGGTGCCCGTCCGACCAGAGCACCTCCAGCCGTCCGCCGGACCCGGTGTGCGCGGCGACGGCCAGGTCGTCCGGCAGGTCGGAGATCTGGAACAGCTTCTGCCCGCTCCGGGGATCCCGGCACTCGGCACACGGGCAGTTGTCGCGCAACCAGTACGGCGGCAGCTCGGACACGGGGCTCCTCCTCGATGGTCCGTGAAGTTGTATAGCCAACTTCACTTCGTGGGAGCCTGCCCGGCGACGGTGAGATCCGGGTGGCGCGGCGGTGAACCCCTCGGGAACAGGGCGCCTACGCGCGGGCGTCGGGCACCTGTGCGCGGGCACCGCACATCGGGCCGCCCGGGTGGAGCCCCGGGCGGCCCGACACCGTGGCATCAGTGCCGGACGGCGGCCTCCCAGGCCTGCTCCGCCGCCCGGCGGGCCGCGGCCGGGTCGGTGGTGAGGACGGTGGCCAGCGCGGTCAGGACGCCGAGCACCGTCTCCAGCGAGGCCGCCCGGCCGTAGTGGTTGACCCGGAGCATCCCGGCGGCCAGGGCGCCGCCGCCGGGCTGGACGGGGAGGGCCGGGTCCAGCCGGAGCAGCTCGGCGGCGAGCGCGGTGGCCGCAAGGCCGGGCGGGGTGCGCACCGTGGTGGCGACGGGCGCGGCGTGGGCGTCCTCGGGGACGAACGGGGTGAGGGTGCCCAGGGCGCGGACCCCGGCGCGGGTGGCGGCCGCGGCCGCGCGGTGGCGGGTGATCACGGCGGGCAGGCCGTCCGCGGCGATCCGGTCCAGGCAGGCGCCCAGCGCCAGCATCTCCAACTGGGCGGGCGCGTGCGGGAGTGCGGTTCGGCCGGCGTCCGTCCAGCGCTCCTTCCAGTCCAGCAGGGAGAGGTAGGAGCGGCGCGGGGCGGCGGGGTTGGCGGCGATCCGCTCCCAGGCGCGGTCGGAGACCGAGACGGCCGAGACGCCGGCCGGGCCGCCCATCGCCTTCTGGCCGCCGATGACGCACAGGTCGACGCCCCACTCGTCGGTGAGCAGCGGCTCGGCGGCCACCGAGGCGACGGCGTCCAGCATCAGCAGTGCGCCGTGCGCGCGGACCACCTCGGCGATCTCGGCCACCGGGTTGGTGTTGCCGGTGGCGGCCTCGGCGTGGACCAGCGAGACGAAGTCGATCGCCGGGTGCGCCTCCAGCGCCGCGGCGACCTGCTTGGCGCTCACCGCCCCGTCGAAGGGGACGGCCAGGTCCACCACCTCGGCGCCGCAGTCGCGCAGCCAGTTGCCGAAGGTCTGCCCGTACGGGCCGGTGACGATGTTCAGCGCGGTGGAGCCGGGGTGCGCGGCGCCGCGGATCGCGGCCTCCAGCGGCAGCAGCGCCTCGCCCTGGGTGATGATCACGTCGGCGGAGGTGTGCAGCAGCGCGGCGACCCGGTCCTCGATCGCCGCGAAGTCGGCGGCGCTGAGCGGGGGCAGGTCGAGGAAGGGGCTCACGGTGGCGGCCGGCCTTTCACAGGTGGGGCGGTTCGGTGGGTCGGTTCGGGCAGGGACGAGTCTGCCGCATTTCCGCCGCCCGCCGGGAACGGCCGCCTCGGTAGAGTGCGGCCATGAGCGATGGCGCGGTGCTGCACGTCCGGGGGCGGGTCCTGGTCGGTCCGGAGGACGTCCGGGACGAACTCTGGGTGGTGGACGGGCGGGTGAGCTTCTCGCGGCCGCCGGCCGCGGACGACGTGCGGACCGTCACCGGCTGGGTGCTGCCCGGCCTGGTGGACGCGCACTGCCACGTCGGCCTGGACGCGCACGGCGCCGTCGACGCCGAGACCAGCGAGAAGCAGGCGCTCACCGACCGCGACGCCGGCACCCTGCTGATCCGCGACGCGGGATCGCCCGCCGACACCCGCTGGATCGACGACCGCGAGGACCTGCCGCGGATCATCCGGGCCGGCCGGCACATCGCCCGCACCCGCCGCTACATCCGCAACTACGCGCACGAGATCGAGCCCGGCGACCTCGCCGCCTACGTCCGCGCCGAGGCCCGGCGCGGCGACGGCTGGGTCAAGCTGGTCGGCGACTGGATCGACCGGGACCGCGGCGACCTCGCCGCCTGCTGGCCCGGCGACGCGCTCGCCGAGGCGATCGCCGCGGCGCACGAGGAGGGGGCGCGGGTCACCGCGCACTGCTTCGCCGCCGAGTCGCTGCCGGACCTGCTGGCGGCCGGCATCGACTGCATCGAGCACGCCACCGGGCTCACCGAGGAGCTGATCCCGGCCTTCGCCGAGCGCGGGGTCGCGATCGTGCCGACGCTGGTCAACATCGCCACCTTCCCCGCGCTGGCGCTCGGCGGCGAGGCCCGGTTCCCGGCCTGGTCCGCGCACATGCGCCGGCTGCACGAGCGCCGCTACGACACGGTGGGCGCGGCGCACGACGCGGGCATCCCGGTCTTCGTCGGCACCGACGCGGGCGGCTCGCTCGCCCACGGCCTGGTCGCCGAGGAGGTGGCCGAGCTGGTGAAGGCCGGGCTCAGCCCCGCCGAGGCGCTCTCGGCGGCGAGCTGGGGCGCGCGCGCGTGGCTGGGCCGCCCGGGCCTGGAGGAGGGCGCCCCCGCGGACTTCGTGGTGTACGCGCAGGACCCGCGCGCCGACGTCCGGGTGCTCGCGGACCCGCGGTTGGTGGTGCTGCGCGGGCGCCCGGTCGGGTGACCGACCAGGGCGGGGCCTGGGGGCGCCGGGCTGTCGGGGTAGGCCGATAGGGTGGCGCCCATGGCACCGCGTCCCCTGAACGAGATCGTCGAACCCGGCTGGGCCACCGCCCTGGAGCCGGTGGCCGGGCGGGTCGCCGCCATGGGCGACTTCCTGCGCGCCGAGCTGGCCGCCGGCCGGACGTACCTGCCCTCCGGGCCGAACGTGCTGCGGGCCTTCCAGCAGCCCTTCGCCTCGGTGCGGGTGCTGATCGTCGGACAGGACCCGTACCCGACGCCCGGCCACGCCGTCGGGCTCAGCTTCTCGGTGGCGCCGGACGTCCGGCCGATCCCGGCCAGCCTGGTGAACATCTTCGACGAGTACGGGCGCGACCTCGGCCTGCCGCAGCCGACCACCGGGGACCTCACCCCGTGGACGGAGCAGGGCGTACTGCTGCTCAACCGGGCCCTGACCACCGCCCCGCGCAAGCCCGCCGCGCACCGCGGCAAGGGCTGGGAGGAGGTCACCGAGCAGGCGATACGGGCGCTGGTGGCGCGCGGGGGCCCGCTGGTGGCGATCCTCTGGGGGCGCGACGCCCGCAACCTGCGCCCGCTGCTGGGCGAGGTGCCGGCCGTCGAGTCCGCGCATCCGAGCCCGTACTCGGCGAGTTCGGGCTTCTTCGGCTCGCGGCCGTTCAGCCGGGCCAACGAGCTGCTGGCGCAGCAGGGCGCGCAGCCGGTGGACTGGCGGCTGCCGTAGGCCTGTCCGGCCGAGCCCTCGGCGGGGCTGCGGGCGGGCTTTCCCCGGCCGCCGGTCAGTGTTCGGCGTCAAGCTCACTCGAATGAGTGAAATGACGTTCTGTGTGACTCATGTGACGGATTGTTCGAGAAGACTGGCGGCTCATCGTTCGGAGCGCCGGCCCCTTACCCCGTCCCGCGGGTGATGTCGGAGGCGCGCTCCACCGCAGCACCACCCGTGGGGGTACCGCCATGTCTTCTGCTTCTTCGCGTTCCGTCTCCGTCGCCGCCGTGGTGGTGGCCTCGGCCCTGCTCGCCGTACCGCCCGCGTACGCCACCGGACCGGCCGCGTCGCCGCCCGCCGCGGCGAGCCCCGGCAAGGCGCGCGCCGTCACCGCCGAACTCGACCTGGACGTCAGCCTGTTGAACAAGACGGTGGACGTCCCGGTGAACGTCTCGCTCAACAAGGTCGAGACCCCGGCGCAGCGCGACGGTTCGATGCTCACGGCCACGGTCGACGGCGTCGACCAGAAGGGGCCGGTCACCCTGGTCAAGGCCGACGTGGGCACGTCCGTGACCAGGTCCGACGCCAAGGGCACCGCGGCCTCCGTCCGGCTGGTCAACGCCGACGTGCACGCCCCGGGCCTGCCGGCCACCACCCTGCTGGGCCTGGAGGCGCTCAGCTCGGAGGTCACCTGCCCGGTCGACGGGCCGCCGACGGCCGACGTCGTCGCGCCCGCCAGGCTGACCGTCCTCGGCAAGCCCGTCACCCTCGGCCTGTACGGGCCGACCAAGGTGGACGTGCCGCTGATCGGCAGCGTCTCGGTGGAGTTCTCGAAGAAGAGCACCACCTCGGCCACGGCCGCCGCCTCGGCCCTGGAGGTCCAGGTCGAGGTGAACCCGCTCAACCTCAACGTGGCCAAGGTGAGCGGGAGGATCACCGTGGCCTCGGTGAGCTGCGAGAAGCCGACCGCGCCCGCCACACCTACCGCCGCGCCTTCGTCGAGCGCCCCCGTCGCCCCCGCGCCCTCCGCCCCCGCGCCCGCCACCACCGCCGCCGTCCAGCCGGTCGCCGACGCGACGTCCCCGGCCGGCCGCCGGGCCGTCCCGCAGGCCGCCACCGCGAGCCCGACGGGCAGCCTCGCCGCCACCGGCAGCAGCGGCTCCACCGGTCCGCTCGCCGCCGGGGCGGTCGCCCTGCTCGCGGCCGGCGGCTGCGCCCTGCTGGCCACCCGGCGGCGCCGCGCCGCGCACGCCCGCCGGCACTGACCGGACGCGCCCGGCGGCGGCGCGCCACCCCGCGGTGCGGGAGTGCCACCCGCGGCACTCCCGCACCGTGACCGTGTCAACGCGGACGGTTGGTTCACCTGCGCGTTACATGAGGGGAACAACCGGGAAACGGCGGCTTGCGACGCTACGCGGGCACCCACCACCCAGTTTGCGAGGTTCACCGCCGTGGCAATCAAGGCCGAGTACATCTGGATCGACGGCACCAAGCCGACCGCCAAGCTCCGTTCCAAGACTCGGATCCTGGCCAACGCGGACAAGATCCCCACCTGGGGCTTCGACGGTTCCTCCACCAACCAGGCCGAGGGTCACGCCTCGGACCGCGTGCTCGCGCCGGTTGCCACCTTCCCGGACCCGATCCGCGGCGGCGACAACATCCTCGTCCTGTGCGAGGTCAACGAGATCGACGGCACCCCGCACGAGTCGAACACCCGCGCCCTGCTGCGCCCGATCGCCGAGCAGTTCGCCGCTCAGGAGTCGATCTTCGGCATCGAGCAGGAGTACACCTTCTTCAAGGGCTCCCGCCCGCTCGGCTTCCCCGAGGGCGGCTTCCCGGCCCCGCAGGGCGGCTACTACTGCGGCGTCGGCGCCGAGGAGGTCTTCGGTCGCGAGATCGTCGAGCTGCACATGGACCGCTGCCTCGCGGCCGGCCTGTCGCTCTGCGGCATCAACGCCGAGGTCATGCCCGGCCAGTGGGAGTTCCAGATCGGCCCGGTCGACGCGCTGACGGTCTCCGACCACATGTGGGTCGCCCGTTACCTGCTCTACCGCACCGCCGAGGAGTTCGGCATCGACGCCACCCTCGACGCCAAGCCCGCCCGCGGCGACTGGAACGGTGCCGGCGCGCACACCAACTTCTCCACCAAGGCGATGCGCGAGAACTACGACGCGATCATCACCGCCTGCGAGTCGCTCGGCGCCTCGCAGGAGATCGTCCTGGAGCACGTCACCCAGTACGGCGCCGACATCGAGTCGCGCCTGACCGGCAAGCACGAGACCGCCCCGTGGAACGTCTACAGCTACGGCGTCTCCAACCGCGGCGCCTCGGTCCGCATCCCGTGGCAGGTCGAGGTCGAGCAGAAGGGCTACATCGAGGACCGTCGCCCGAACGCGAACGTCGACCCGTACGTGGTGACCCGTCTGCTGGTCAACACCTGCTGCTCCGCCCTGGAGAAGGCCGGCCTGGTCTGAGCCTTCCGGCTCCCCGGCTCACCGCTTCCGTAGGCCCGCAGGCCCTTCCCGTACCGGGGAGGGCCTGCGGGCTTCGCCGTGCCTGCGATCCGGCCCGACCTGGTCCGGTCCGGCCTGGTCCGGTCCGACCTGGTCCGGTCCGGCCCTTGATCCGACCGCTCCGGTGGTCGGATAATCACCGTCATGAACGCCCCCGCCCGCCACCCCCTGGTCCGACGTCTGCACGTCGACCTGGTGCGCGTGTGCGCGGCCGCCTGTCGCCCCTGAGTCCCACCGAGTCCCACCGAGCCCCGCTGAGCCCGCACCGGGCTCCCGCTCGGTACCAGGCCCACAGGCGACCCCCGGCGCAGGAGCGTACGTCCATGTCCCTTGGCTTCCACTGGTTCCTCCCCACCAACGGCGACAGCCGGCAGATCGTCGGGGGCGGCCACGGCTCCACCCCCGGGACGGCCGGGTCGGACCGGCCGCCGAGCATCGGCTACCTCGGCCAGATCGCCCGCAGCGCCGAGCAGCTGGGCTTCGAGGGGGTGCTGACGCCGACCGGCGCGTGGTGCGAGGACGCCTGGCTGACCACGGCGATGCTGACGCAGGTGACGGAGCGGCTGAAGTACCTGGTCGCCTTCCGGCCGGGGCAGATCAGCCCGACGCTGGCCGCGCAGATGGCGGCGACCTACCAGCGGCAGTCCGGTGGACGGCTGCTGCTGAACGTGGTGACGGGCGGGGAGTCGGCGGAGCAGCGGGCGTACGGGGACTTCCTGGACAAGGACGCGCGCTACGCCCGGACCGGGGAGTTCCTCGACATCACCCGGCGGCTTTGGGCCGGGGAGACGGTCGACCGGGACGGCGGGCACCTGCGGGTCGAGCGGGCGCGGCTGAACCGGCTGCCCGATCCGGTGCCGCCCGTGTACTTCGGCGGCTCCTCCCCGGCGGCGGGCGAGGTCGCGGCGCGGTACGCCGACGTGTACCTGACCTGGGGGGAGCCGCCCGCGCTGGTCCGGGAGAAGATCGCCTGGATCCGCGGCCTGGCCGCCGCCCAGGGCCGGGTGGTCCGGTTCGGGATCCGGCTGCACGTGATCACCCGGGACACCTCCGCCCAGGCCTGGGCGGAGACCGAGCGGCTGCTCGCGGGGATGGACCCGCAGCGCGTCCGGGAGACCCAGCGGGCCCTCGCCGAGAGCGAGTCGGTGGGCCAGCGCAGGATGCTCGCCCTGCACGGGGGCTCCGCCGAGCGGCTGGAGGTCCACCCGGGGCTCTGGGCCGGCATCGGCCTGCTGCGCGGTGGAGCCGGAACGGCGCTGGTGGGCAGCCACCGGGAGGTCGCCGACCTGGTCTCCGAGTACCACGAGCTGGGCGTCGACGAGTTCGTGCTGTCGGGGATCCCCCACCTGGAAGAGGCATATTGGTTCGGCGAGGGAGTGCTTCCCCTGCTGGCCGCCCGCAACCTCTGGAGCCGACCGTGAGCGACGCCTTCCACCCCCGACTGCACCACGTCCCGGCCGGCTCGCTGGACGCGGACACCGCCCAGACCGGCGGCATGCACCGCTTCGCCGCGATCAGCGGCGGGCGGGTCGGCGCCGAACGGCTCTGGATGGGCCAGACCCACGTCGCGCCCGAGACGGCCTCGGCCGACCACCACCACGGCGACTCGGAGACGGCGATCTACGTGCTGAGCGGCCGCCCCGAGTTCGTGTTCCTGGGCGAGGACGGCACGGAGGAGCGGATCCGCACCGGTCCGGGGGACTACGTCTTCATCCCGCCCTTCGTCCCCCACCGCGAGGAGAACCCCGGGCCGGACGAGGAGGCCGTGGTGGTGATCGCCCGGTCGAGCCAGGAGGCGATCGTGGTCAACCTGCCCGGCGGCCTCGGGTCGGGGTAGGGGGGACTGGCGGAGTGGGAGGTCGGCGGGGCCGACTTCCCACTCCCGGGGCTTAGAACTCGTCGGCGCCGTTGCGCAGCTCGGGCGTCCAGTAGCCGGTGGCCCAGACGGCCGGGTCGACGGCGATGCCGCCCTCGCCGGGGGCCTTGACGGTGGCCAGGCCGGCGCTGCCGCTCAGCCCGACGGAGAACGCGGACACGGGCTCGTTGTTCTCGTGGACCCCGCCGTTGGACAGCCGGACCAGGGCGTAGGCGGGGGCGCCGGCGGCGAGGACGACCGGGCTGCCCGGCTTGCTCTTGGCGACGGCCGGCACGTTCTCCCGGTGGCTCTCCAGGAACCGGATCTGCGGGAACTCGCTGAGCCGGCAGCTGTGGCCGGAGGTGTTCCGCGCGGTCAGGACGATGTGGGTGTAGGGCGGCCCGTCCTGGCGGGCGGCGCTGACGGCGAGGTCCTTGACGGCGCACAGGGGCGCGGCCGCCGAAGCCGCCGAGGGCGCGGCGGCCGGCTCGACCGGCGGCTTCGAGGTGGCGGTGGCGGGCTGGGCGGCGCCGGAGCCCTTCCCGGCCGGCGCGGCGGGTGCAGCCGGTGCGGCCGGTGCATCGGGTGCGGAGGGTGCGGCCGACGGGGCCGCGGGTGCCACCGGCGCGGCGGGCGCCGCCGCACCGGCGGGCTTCGGGTCGCCGGCCTTGGGGCTCGCGGGCACCGGGTCCGGACCGCAGGCGGTCAGGGCCAGGGCGAGTACGGCGGTACCCGTCGCGGTCAGGACGGCGGTGCGGCTGTGGAACGTACGCATGGGAACTCCCCCGGGTCTGTGCTGCGGTGACGCATGCTCTGGTCGATCTGCAACGACCATGGCCCGGGAGCCGTCCCGTCCGCCAGACCCGGCGGCCAATCCGGGACGCCGGGACGTTCCATCCCCTCTGACCTGCGGAAACGCGCGAGCCTGGAACGCCGGAACGGGACGCTCACCGGAACGGGCCGGGGGGTGGGACGGCTCAGGCGCGTGGTTCGGCCCCGGCGGCGGTCCAGGCGAGGAGCATCCGGAGGGCGTCGTGGGAGGGGCTTCCGGGGGCCGCGTCGTAGGTGATCAGGGCCTGGTCGGGGTCGTCGGCGGCGCGGAGGGTGTCGTAGGTGAGGGAGAGGGTGCCGACGAGCGGGTGGTGGAAGCGCTTGGCGCCCGCGGTCTTGTCCTGGACGGGGTGCTCGGCCCACCAGCGGCGGAAGTCCTCGCTCTGCATGGACAGCTCGCCGATGAGGGAGGCGAGCCGGGGATCGTCGGGGCGGCGTCCGGCCTCCAGGTGGAGGTAGGCGACGTTCTCCCGGGCACAGGAGTCCCAGTCCGCGTACAGGTCGCGGGAGGCCGGGTCGAGGAAGGTGATCCGGGCGATGTTGCGCTCGGCGGGGGCCATGGCGCCGTAGTCGCCGAGCAGGGCACGGGCGGCCGGGTTCCAGGCCAGGACGTCCATCCGGCGGCCCATCACCAGGGCCGGGACGTCCCGCAGCTCGGCCAGCAGCCGCCGGAGCATCGGCCGCACCGGCTGCTCGGGCCGGGGCGCCTGGTCCAGCGGCGGGCGGCGCGGGGCCGGGCGGGCCAGGTCGTGCAGGTGGCGGGTCTCGTCGGCGGTCAGCCGCAGGGCGCGGGCGAGGGCGTCGAGCACCCCGCCGGAGGGGTTGGGGACGCGGTCCTGTTCCATCCGTGTGTAGTAGTCGACGCTGACGCCGGCGAGCAGGGCGAGTTCCTCGCGGCGCAGGCCGGCGACCCGGCGGGTGCCGCCGTAGTCCGGCAGGGCCACGTCCTGCGGCCGGAGGCCGGAGCGGCGCGAGCGGAGGAAGTCGCCGAGGCTGGTCGCGGTGGTCATGGAAGAAGTGTCGCCGGTGGCGCGCGGCGCTGCCTGGCCCTGGCGGGGCCAGGCAGCGGGGGGCTGCAGACGGGCGGTGGGACGGCGGCCGGAGGTCAGGCCCATTCCGCTGGTGCCACCGGTGATCGGGACGACGCGGTCGTGGAAGGTGCCAGGGGAGGAGGTGGGTTGCTCATGGACCCCAGCGTGGTCGGCGCCGCCGGACGCAACCAGGCCCGCCGCAACCCGGGTGCGCCAGGGCTGGGCAGCCGCGCCGCCGTCGGGCGCCGGGCCGGGCGCCGGGGCCGGGCCGGGGTGCTGACGCCGGGGCTATGCTGACGCGGTGTCGGATTCACGAGCGCTTCGGGAGTTCCTCGACCACTGCCTGGACAGTGCGGAGAAGGTGGGCTTCTCGCTCGCCGACGGGCGGGACTTCCTCGGCTGGGTGGCCGAGGTGGAGGACGGCCGGATCCTCGCCGCCTGGGCGCCGAGCCCCTTCGCGCCGGAGCCCGGGGAGGAGTGGCTGCCGATCACCGCGATCCTGCCCGGTACGGCCGCCCGGTACGACAGGGCCCTGAGACGCTGGGTGGAGCACTACGGGTGATCCCCGGGCGGGTCGGGGCGGCGTCGACCCGGCCCGGGACGCCGGGCCCGGACACTGCGGCCATGACACGTACCCGCCTCACCACCGCGCTCTGCGCCGCCCTGCTCACCGCGGCGAGCTTCCAGGTCACGGCCGGCGCCGGCCCCGCGACCGCCACCGGTCCGGAGGCGGCCGCCGCCCCCGAGGGCGCGCCGCACCGGCCCTGCGTCGCCTCGCCGCCACCCGGCGGCGGCCCGGCCGCCGAGGTGCTGAGGATCGCCGAGCAGGCCAAGCAGGAGCTGGATCTCAAGTCGGTGATCCTGCGCGTCACCCAGGACGGCCACGAGCTGGTCACCGCCGGACTCGGCGAGTCGATGACCGGCGTACCGGCCGAGCCGGCCATGCACTTCCGGGCCGGCTCGGTGGGCATCGCCTTCATGGGCACCGCCCTCCTCCAGCTCGTCGACGAGGGGGTGGTGAGCCTCGACGACCCGGTCGCCCGCTGGCTGCCCGACCTCCCGCACGGCGACGAGATCACCCTGCGGATGCTGGGCAGCTCCACCACCGGGATCGCCGACTACGTCACCGACCCGGACTTCCTCGCCGCGCTCTACGCGGCGCCCTTCCGGCAGTGGACGCCGCAGGAGGTGCTGGACATCGCGCTCGCCCGGCCGCGCTGGTACGACCCGGGCACCAACTGGAGCTACTCGCACGCCAACTTCGTGCTGCTCGGCCAGGCCCTGGAGAAGATCACCGGCACCCCGCTGGACCGCCTGCTCCACGAGCGGATCTACCGGCCGCTCGGCCTGCACGAGACCTTCGACGGCACCACCCCCGAGATCCCGGCGCCCGTCCTGCACGCCTTCACCTCCGATCGGGGCATCTACGAGGAGTCCACCTTCTGGAACCCGTCCTGGACCACCGTCCCCGGGGCCGTCATCACCACCGACATCTGCGACCTGGCCCGGTCGGCGGTGGGCATCGGTGCCGGTGAGCTGCTCTCACCGCACTCCTACCAGGAGCTGCTGAACCCCGGCACGGTGGGCCTGGGCGGTGCGACCAAGACCTGCCCGGCGGAGATCTGCCTGGTGAACACCGAGGAGAAGCACTTCGGGTACACCGCGATCGTGGTGAACGACTGGGTCCTCCAGAACCCCTCCTTCACCGGCTTCGCGGCCATCCAGGCCTATCTGCCCTGCGACCGGCTGGCCATCGCGGTCTCCGTGACCAAGGGCCCGGACTCGCCGGACGTCAACTCCGCCGACACCATCGCGAGCCGGATCTCCGAGGCGCTCGCCCCGGGCCACCCGCTGCAGTTCTGAGCGACCCCGGCCGAGCACGCGGGTGCCGCACCGCGGCACCCGCGCCGCCGCGCCCGGCGTCGGTCACGTCAGGTAGCTTGCACAGTCCCGTACTTCGGGTCGACGGGCGGGCACCGGCAGCGGGCCCCGCCGGACCGGCCCGGGTGGCGGGGGCGGGGGTTTCACAACTGCGGGGGAGTGGGCGGTATGAGGGTCGGGACGGTCGAGCGGCTGCGGCGCTACCCGGTGAAGTCGATGCTCGGGGAGGAGCTGCGGTCGGCCGGGGTGTCGGAGCGCGGGATCGACGGGGACCGCGGCCGGGCGCTGGTGGACGTGGCCGGCGGGCGGGTGGTGAGCGCCAAGAACCCGCGGCTGTGGGCCGGGATGCTCGGGTTCACCGCCGTGCTGACGGCGGACGGGGTCGCCGTCACCGGCCCCGACGGGCGGGCGGTCGGCGAGCGGGAGCTCTCCGAACTGCTGGGCCGGGCCGTCCGGTTGGTGGACGAGCCGCCACCCGGGGCGCTGCTGGAGCGGGCGGTTCCGGAGGAGGTGCTGGCCCGCGGCATTGAGGCGGAGGTCGCCGTCACCGTCAACGGGCTCGGCCGGGCGGCCCCTGCGGGGACGTTCTTCGACTTCGCGCCGCTGCACCTGCTCACCACCTCCACCCTGGACGCCGTGCCGGCCGAGGCCGAGCGCTACCGCCCCAATCTGGTGATCCGTACCGAGGCGGAGGGCTTCGTCGAGAACGCCTGGGTGGGGCGGGAGTTGGGCATCGGTCCGGAGGTTCGGGTGCGGGTGGTCGTGCCGACGCCGCGCTGCGCAGTGCCGACCCTGCGCCACGGGCCGCTGCCGCGCGACACCGCCGCCCTGCGCACCCTCGCCGAGTGGAACCGGCTGGTCCCGCTGGAGGGCATGCCGACGCTGCCCTGCGCGGGGGTGTACGCGCAGGTGGTGGAGCCGGGAGCGGTGAGGGTGGGGGACGTGGTCGAGCTGTGCTGATCACTGTGGCGGTGTCCGGCGCCGGTCGAGGGCGGTATCGGAGCAGCTGAGGCCCCGGCGGAACGAGGCTGCAAGGGTCGTCCACCAGGCGATGCCGGCGGTGCCGCGCCGGTCGGGGCCGACCAGCGCGGCCGCACCGCAGGCGAGCGCGATGCCTGCGGCGAGCGCGAGGACAGTGGCGGCCACTTCGCGGGGCGTCGGTCGGTTCACCGGTCCGCCCCTCGGCGGACGAGTGCGGCGAGCCGGACAATGCTTTTGACCGATCGTCAATCCTCAAGGATCAGACGCCGGGGACGGCATCCTTGGCGCTGGTGTGCCAGTTGGTGACGACCGGCTTGTCGACCTTGACGGTGCCGACGGGAATGCTCACCGGGTTCGGGTCCCCGTTGCCGATGCCGATGATGACGTCCTTGAACTCGATGGCCTGGTTGGTGTTGGTGCTCTTCGGGTTGATCCCCGCGTAGACGACGGTGGAGCCGCTGAGGGTGATCGGCGCGCCAACGGCCTGCTCGGCGTTGGCGGCCTCGATGCCGCCCGAGCCGAAGGCGATGACGGGGTGCTCGCCGGACAGGACGCAGGTGATGCCGGGCTTGGCCTTGGCGGAGATCTGGATGTAGCCGCCGGCCTGGGTCTCCAGCTTGGCGCTGAAGGTGAGGTCGTTGGCGCCGCAGGCCTGGCCGTGGCCGGTCTTGTCGCCCGCGCCCGGGGCGGGGGTCGACGGCTTCGCCGGCTTGGAAGGTGCGGTGGAGGTCGGCGCGGCAGCCGGGGGAGCGGTGGTCGGCGCGGCGGTGCTCGGCGCGGCAGCCGGGGCAGCGGTCGTCGGGGCGCCGCCCACGGCCGTCGGCGCGTCGCCGTTGTCGGGCCCGCAGGCGGTCGCGGTGGCCGCGAGAGCGGTGACGGCAAGAGCGGCGAGGGCGATTCGCGAGCGCATGGAGGTCCCAACTTCCGTCTGTCCGGGGTGGATCGCTGTCTGCTCCACGGTAGGTCGAGCTTGATCACCGGCTGGTGCTTGAAATGTCCCGGTCCTGTCCCAGGGGTTCAGGCGTCGGCTCGGGAGGTGCGCGGACTCGCGCCCAGCACCGCGTCGAGCGCCGCCAGGAAGCGGTCCGTCGTCGCGGGATCCCGGACGGCGATGCGCAGCCAGTCGGGCCCCAGCCCGGGGAAGGTGTCCCCCCGCCGGACGGCGAAGCCGCGCTCGCGCAGGTGCTCGCGGACGGTCGCTGCTCCGGGCAGCTCGATCAGGACGAAGGAGGAGGCCGGCTCGCCGTGCACCCGGACGGAGGGGACGCCGGCGAGACCCTTCAGCAGGTGCGCGCGGTGGCGGGCCAGGACGGCGGCGGCCTCCTCGGCCTCGGCCAGGGCGGCCGGGGTGCTGCAGGCCCCGGCCGCGGCGAGCGCCGGGGTGGAGACGGGCCAGAGCGGCTGGGCGGCGGCGAGTTCGGAGATCAGCGGCGCCGGGCCGAGGACGTAGCCGATCCGCAGGCCCGCCAGGCCCCAGGTCTTGGTCAGGCTGCGCAGGACGACCACCCGCCCCGGCAGGTCCCGGACGGCGGCCAGCGACTCGCTCTCGCCGGGCACGGTGTCCATGAACGCCTCGTCCACCACCAGGGTCCGGCCGGGCCGGGCGAGGGCGGCGACGGCGGCGGCCGGGTGCAGGACGGAGGTCGGGTTGGTGGGGTTGCCGAGGACCACCAGGTCGGCCGCCTCCGGAACGGCCGCCAGGCGGAAGCCGTCCTCGGGGGAGAGCAGCACCCGGTGGACGGTGTGCCCGGCGTCCCGCAGGGCCGCCTCCGGCTCGGTGAACTGCGGGTGGACCACCACGATGTGACGAGGCCTCAGGACGCGGGCGAGCAGTACGAAGGCCTCGGCCGCGCCCGCCGTGAGCAGGACCTCCGCCACCGGCCGCCGGTGCCGGTCCGCGACGGCCGCGCGGGCGGCGGTCGGGTCGGGGTAGGCCGCGAGCTCGCCCAGGGTGGCCGCGAGGTGCTCGCGCAGCCACGCCGGGGGCGTGCCGGTACGGACGTTGACGGCCAGGTCGACCAGGCCGGGGGAGCGCACCTCCGCGTCGCCGTGGTGGCGCAGGTCGGGCTCGGTCCGGGGGGTGGCGCTGGTCACGAGGGAGCTCCTGGTGGGGGGAGGGGCGGGCCGGGGACGTGGAGGAGGTCGTAGGGGCCGGGCTCCACCGGCTGGGCGCAGCCGTCCCCGGGGACGGCGAGGACGACGGCCTGTCCCCGGGTGGCGAGTGCGACGGCGGTGTGGAGGTGGTCCGCCACGGCGATCCGGCGGGCGGCCGGCCGCAGCACGGGCACGATCCGCTCGAGTACGCCGGGTGCACCGACCACCAGCGACGCGCGCCGCAGCTCCGCCGTACCGCGCCCGGTGAACGGGTCGGGCCCGTCGAGGCGCAGGCCGACCACGGCCAGCCGTCCGCGGGCCGCCGAGCGGGCGATCGCGGCCGTCGCCGCCCCCGACTTGCGCTTGGGCGCGACGAGCCGGCCGCCGGGCGCGCCGAGCAGCGCCGCCGCCTCGGCGACGCTCGCGGTGCCGACGGCGGCCCGGACCCCGGCCGAGGGGTTGGGCACCCGCACCGCCGCCAGGGAGGCGGCCGGGAGGCCGACCACCGGCACGTCCAGCACGGCGGCGGCCCGGCGCACCGCCGGGTGGTCGGCCTTGCCGTCCACGGTGGCCAGCCGTGCGACGGACGCGGTGGCCAGGCCGGCGGCGGCCAGCGACGCCAGGACCAGGTCGAGCACCTCGTCGGGCCCGGCCGCGCTCGCGGCGCCGACCCCCACGGTCAGGGTGCGCGGGTGCACCACCGGCGCGTCCCCGGCGGCGACGGCCCGGTCGGTGAGCCGTGGCAGCCACCCGCGCGCCGGCTCCCCGGTGTCGACGGGCCGGGTGCCCAGGGCCGCCGACACCTCCGCGGCCAGCGCCCGGGCCTCCTCGGCGTCCCCGGCCAGGGCGACGGCCCGGCGCCGCTCCGGGGCCACGCAGACGAGGGCGGGCCGCCCGTACAGGCCGTCGGGCCGCCTTTCGAGCCGCCCGTGCAGGCCGTCGGGCCGCTCCGGAAGGTCGGGCGGGACCGCACAGAGCAGCCCCACGACGGCCGGGACGGGCCCGAGGCAGACCACCCGGCGGTACCGGCCCAGGGCCGAGCCCAGGGCCTCCAGCGGGCTCCCGCCGCCGGGACCGTCCAGGGCCGTGGGCAGGGCCGGCGGCTGGGCCGTGGACAGGTCCGTGGACAGGTCCGTGGGCTGGGCCGTCGGCAGAGCCCCCGGCCACGCCGCCCGCAGTTCCGCGGCGAGCGTGCGGCCCGCCGCGTCGACGGCGACCAGACCGATCACGTTCCGCTCCCTCGCCAGCACGGCCGCCTTCCTCCGAAAGCCGCACGGTCAGGAGGCGGCGGCCGGGAAATCCCACCATGGTGGTGACGGACGGGTCAATCGGGACGGCTGTGACATCCGCCGCCGCCCGGCGACCCCGGCACCGACGGCGGGAGGGCCGCTGTTCGCCTGTTCTTCACTTGCCTGGCGCGGTCCACGCCACCGCCGCCCTCCTACTGTTTGCGGCGCTCCGAATCCGCAGCTTCACGACGCACGGAGGACACCCATGGCCTTCGCACGACTCCGCCCCGCCGCCGCGCCCGGCTCCCGCCGCCCGCTGACCGCGCTCGCCGCCGGCCTCGGCCTGATGGCCGGCTCGCTCGGCCTCTGGGCCGCCACCGGCAGCACCGCACAGGCCGCCGCCCTGCCGGCGCCCGACCACGTGGTCGTGGTGGTCCTGGAGAACCACGCCTACTCGCAGGTCATCGGCAGCTCCAGCGCGCCGTACATCAACGGCACGCTCAAGGCCGGCGGCGCCACCCTCACCCAGTCGTACGGGCTGACCCACCCGAGCGAGCCCAACTACTACATGCTGTTCTCCGGCGCCACCCAGGGCCGCACCGACGACAGCTGCGTGCCGGTCGGCTCGATCAACAAGCCCAACCTGGCCTCCGAGCTGATCGCCGCGGGCAAGACCTGGGCCAGCTACAACGAGGGCCTGCCGAGCCAGGGTTCGACCACCTGCAGCAGCGGCAAGTACGCGCAGAAGCACAACCCCTGGTTCGGCTTCAGCAACGTGCCGACCAGCAGCGCGTTCACCTTCACCCAGTTCCCCACCGACTACACCACGCTGCCGAAGGTCTCCTTCGTGGTGCCGGACCTCTGCAACGACATGCACGACTGCTCGGTCGGCACCGGCGACACCTGGGTGAAGAACAAGCTCGGCGCCTACGCGACCTGGGCCAAGACCCACAACAGCATCCTGGTCGTCACCTTCGACGAGGACAACAAGCTCTCCGGCAACCGCATCCCGACGGTGCTGTACGGCGAGCACGTCACGCCCGGCAGCACCACCGCCACCACCTACAACCACTACAACGTGCTGCGCACCGTGGAGGACCTGGCGGGTCTCACCAGCCACGCGGGCAACGCCGCCACCGCCGCCACCATCACCGGCATCTGGAACTGACGCCCGTGTACCTCGCGGACTCCCGCAGCTCCAAGGCCCCCGCCGCCCCGGCTGAGAAGTCGGGGCGGCGGGTGGCCGCCGTCCCCGCCACCGTGCTGGTGCTGGGCACCGTCAGCCTGATCACCGACGTGTCCTCCGAGATGGTCAGCGCCGTCCTGCCGCTCTACCTGCTCACCGGGCTCGGCCTGTCCCCGCTCGGCTTCGGGCTGCTGGACGGCATCCAGAACGGCTTCAGCGCACTGGTCCGGCTCACCGGCGGCCACCTCGCCGACCGGCGCGGCGCGGACGGCGCGCCGCGGCACAAGGCGGTCGCGGCGGTCGGCTACGGGCTGTCGGCGCTCTGCAAACCGCTGCTGCTGCTCGTCCACACCGTGCCGCTGATCGGCGCCGTGATCGCGGCCGACCGCACCGGCAAGGGACTGCGCACCGCGCCCAGGGACGCGATGATCTCGCTGGCGACCGAACCCGAGCACCGCGGGCGGGCGTTCGGCGTGCACCGGGCGATGGACACGGCCGGCGCGCTGCTCGGACCGCTCACCGCCTTCCTGGTGCTGCGCCTCGCGGGCGGGCCGATGCTCGCCGACAACGGTGAACGGCACGGCTACAACGCGGTGTTCACGGTCAGCGCATGCGTCGCGGTGCTCGGCGTCCTGGTGCTGCTGCTGTTCGTGCCGAGCCGGCTGCGGGCCGACGGGCCGCCGCGGTCGGCCCCGTCGCTGCGGGACGGGCTCGCCCTGCTGCGGCGCCCGGCGCTGCGCCGGCTCGCGCTCTGCGCGGTGCTGCTCGGTCTGACCACCGTCAGCGACTCCTTCCTCTACCTGCTGGTCCAGCGCCGGTTCGGCCTGGCCACCCACCTCTTCCCGCTGCTGCCGCTCGGCACCGCCGCCGCCTTCCTGCTGCTCGCCGTCCCGCTCGGCGCGCTCGCCGACCGGATCGGCCGCCGCCGGCTCTTCCTGGCCGGGCACGGGCTGCTGCTGCTGGCCTACGGGCTGCTGCTCTCTCCGCTGGGCGGTCTGCCGGCGGTGGTCTGCGTGCTGGTGCTGCACGGCGCGTTCTACGCGGCGACGGACGGCGTGCTCGCCGCCGCCGCGGCCGACGCGGTGCCCGACGAGCAGCGCGGCGCCGGGCTCGCCCTGGTCGGGACGGGCCAGGCGCTCGCCCGGTTCGCCTGCTCGCTGGCCTTCGGCGCGCTGTGGAGCGCCGTCGGCGGCACCACCGCCCTGGCCTGGTCGGCCGCCGCCCTGGCCGGCTGCGTCGTCGGCGCGTCCTTCGTTCTTCGCCCGTCCCGGGAGGGTCCGCAGTGAACCAGTCGCTCCAGACGCGCGGCCGGGTGGTGATCCTGCTGGTCGCCGTCCTGCTGCTGGGCTCGGTCGGCACCGGCGCCGTGCTGTACGCGTCCGGCCAGTCGGCCCGCAAGGACCAGGTGCAGCCGGGCGGCCCGGTGGTCACCAAGGGCCCGGTCTCGCTGGACTCCTCCGCCGACGGGCGCCGGCTGGTGTTCCGCAACATGGCCTGGGGCCCGCACCGGGACGAGCTGGCCACCGTGCCCGCCGACCACCCGGACGGCCCGCGGACCGCCTCGGGCGTGCAGTGCCTGCGCTTCCACACGGCCGGCGGCACGGGCGTCTGCCTCCAGGCGGAGCGCGGTGCGCTGCAGGACACCTACCGGGCCGTCGTCCTCGACGACCGGCTGCACGAGCTGCGGTCCTTCCCGGCGGCCGGCATCCCGACCCGCTCCCGGGTCTCGCCGTCCGGCCACCTCGCGGCGTGGACGGTCTTCGTCAGCGGGGACTCCTACGCGGGCACCGACTTCTCCACCCGGACGTCCATCGTGGACGTCCGGGACTGGAACCTCCGGGACAACCTGGAGGCCTTCGACCTGACCGTGGACGGCAAGCCGTACCGGGCGCCCGACGTCAACGTCTGGGGCGTGACCTTCGCCGACGACAACGCCTTCTACGCCACCGTCGCGACCGGCGGCAAGACGTACCTGGTCCGCGGCGACCTCGCCGCCCGTACGCTCACCACCCTGCACGAGAACGTCGAGTGCCCCTCGCTCTCCCCGGACGGGACGCGGATCGCCTACAAGAAGCGGGTGGCCGGGGCCTCGCCGGACGCCCCCTGGCGGCTCTACGTGCTCGACCTCGCCACCATGGCGGAGACCCCCACCGCCGAGCAGCGCAACATCGACGACCAGGCGGTCTGGGCCGACTCCTCGACCCTGCTCTACGCGCTGCCGGGCGACTTCGGGGCGGACCTCTGGACCGTCCCGGCGGACGGCACCGGGGAGCCGCGGCGGCTGCTGGAGGCGGCCGTGGCACCGGCATTCCCGGGCTGACCGGTCCGCGCCGGGTCGGGTGTGGGAGGCTGCGGGGGTGGCGCCGACCGTGGACGGACGGCGCACGGTGGGCTCCGGAAGGTCGGGGGAGAGGCCCACGTCGAGCAGAGCGAGGGCACGGGGGCGTGCCGACTGACGGGGGAGCGGGACGGTGAAGGTGAGGGAGCCGGGCGGAGCACGCGGGGGCGGCGGGCCGGCGGGGGAGCGGACACCGGGTGACTCCTGGCCGGCCCTGCAGGGCCGGCCGGTGCTGCGGCGCTCGATCGCGGTGGGCCTGGTGCTCTGTGTGGCGTTCATGGGCGTGCTGCTGGTCCGGGGCGTCAACGCGCTGACGCTCGGGCGCCCGGTGCCGGAGACCGACCGGGACCGCGCCGAGCTGCTGGCGGGTCTGCACCCGTCCCAGCACCCGGGGGCGGGGCGGTACTACGTGCCGGTCGGCGCGGTGTACACGCACACCCCGGACGGCGTGCCGGTGGCCTATCTGCACTACCGGCTGGGCAGCGGGCGGCCGGTCGACGTCGCCGACTTCCTGCGCACCTACGACCTGCCCGCGCCCGGTCCGCTGGCCCCGCTGCCGACCGACCTGACGGCGGCCCTCGGCGGGGACGAGCCGGCCGAGGCCTCGGAGCTGCCGGAGGTGGGGACGGCCTGGACGCCGTCGCCGTCTCCGTCGCCCTCCCTGGCGTCCTCGCCCGCGGAGTCGCGCTGGGCGTCGACCGCGCCGTCGGCCTCGCCGTCGCAGTCGCAGTCGCCGTCGCTCGTGGAGCCGCCCGCACCGACGCCGGGCCCGATGGCCAGCCCGGCCGCGACGGTGCCGTCGGACCCGCAGCCGTCGCCCTCGTCACCCTCGTCACCCTCGTCGCCCGAGGCCTCGCCCTCGCCGTCCGACCCGTGTACCGCCTCCGCGCGGCCGACCGGGGGGTCCGGGGAGTCCGGGGAGTCCGCGGAGGGGGACGACGAAGGGGACGAGGAGGGGGGCGGCGAGGAGGCGGCGCAGGCGCCGAGCCCGATCCCCACCGCGTCCGCGCCCCAGGACCAGGACCAGGGCCAGGCCCAGGCCCAGGCCCCGGTACTCGTACCGGCCGCGGCGGTGGCCGAGCCCGAGCCCGCACCGACGGCCGCGCCGAGCCCCACCGTCACGCCGAGCCCGACGGCCACCCCGAGCCCGACGGTCATCCGCACTCCGACCGCCGGCCGCCGGATCTACGTCGCGACCACCTCCAGCGGCCTGACCGGCGCCACCGACATCTACGTGCGCGCCTCCGGCTGACCGCCGCTCCGCTGCCGCTCTGCAGCTGGTCCGCCGTCGCTCCACAGCCGGTCCGGCGTCAACTGCGCGCTGCCCCAAGGGGTCACGGCGCAAGCCCGTCGGCACCCACAGGATGACAACGTTTCAGTTTCGGTGCGGTGCCGATCCAGCTGAGGCCTTCCAGTCGTGATGCGACATGTGAAATTTTACATGTCACACATCGAACGGTTACGTCCCCAACACGTGACCACGACGGCCCGGAGGCCCCCACAGATGCGCCCCTCCCGGATATCGAAGGCCAACGCGCGCAGAATCCCTGCGCTCGGCGCGGCCTTCTTCATCGCGCTCGGCCTGTTCACCCCGCAGAGCCAGGCCGCCCCCGTCGGCGCCGCGACCGCACCGGCCGGCGTGAACACCGCCGGTGCCGCGGCCCCCGCGCCGCGGTCCATCCCGGTCCCCAAGTCGCCCGAGGCCGAGAACAGCAGCACGTTCAAGCTCTCCTCACAGGACTACGGCAAGGAGTCCACCACCCCGGCCGCGCCGGTCACCGCGCCCGTCAAGGCGGCCAAGCAGTTCTCGGCCGCCGCCGGGGAGCCCTGTCCGGACCTGTCCGGGCTGGTCAACGCCACCGGCAGCGCGCTGGTCCAGCAGCTCAAGGCACTGCCGAACGTCCCCTGCGCCTACCCGCTGTTCAACCTCACCGGCACCGACGCCGCGAACGCCTTCGGCGAAGCCAAGATGGTGACCGTCGCCAACGCGCTGCGCGACACCTCGGCCACCTACCCGGGCGACAACAGCACGTCCGTCGGGCAGCTGGTGATGTTCCTGCGCGCCGGCTACTACCTGCACGAGGTCAACCCGGGCGTCATCGGCACCTACGGTCCGGCGCTGGAGACCGCGGCCCACGGCGCGCTGGACGCCTTCTTCGCCGCCCCGCACAGCAAGGACATCACCGACGCCAACGGCGACCTCCTCAACGAGGTCGTCACGGTGATCGGCCAGACCAAGACGCTCGGCCGGTACGACGGCGTCCTCCAGCGGATGCTGGCCGGCTACGACGGCACCTGGCCCGAGCGGATGAACCTGTCCCTGAAGCACTTCGACTGGATCATCGAGGAGGCCTTCGACCCCAAGGCCGACAGCCAGGGCCTGAAGGCCGCCCTCAAGGCCGACAGCAGCCTGCTCACCGCCTGGGCCGACTTCATCACCCGCAACGAAGACCTGCTGAACCGCGACGACATGGTCAGCAACATGGGCCGCTACCTCGGCTACGCCCTCGTGGTGCCCGAGCTCAAGACCCAGCTCCGGCCGATGCTCAAGGACCTGATCAACCGGTACCCGAACGTCGGCCCCACCGCCCCGATCACCATGAACCTGGCCTGGGCGACCCGCAAGTTCGACAAGGGCAACTGCGCGGCCTACGGCATCTGCGACATGAACACCCGCCTGATGCCGGTGATCCTCCCGATCCAGCACACCTGCAACCCGGGGCTGAAGATCCGCGCCCAGGACATGTCCCCCGCGCAGCTGGCCACCACCTGCACCAGCCTGGTCAACCAGGACGCCTACTTCCACAAGGTGATCGGTGACAAGGGCGCCATCCCCGGTGACGTGAACACCAACCTCGAGGTCGTCGCCTTCGACGACTACTACAACTACTCGCTGTACGCCTGGTCCTTCTACGACATCGACGTCGACAACGGCGGCATGTACGAGGAGGGCAACCCGGCCCTGTCCGGCAACCAGGCCCGCTTCATCGCCCACGAGGCCAGCTGGCTGCGCCCGAGCTTCCAGATCTGGAACCTCAACCACGAGTACACCCACTACCTCGACGGCCGCTACAACATGTACGGCGACTTCGAGGCCGGCATCGTCACCCCGACCATCTGGTGGGTCGAGGGCATCGCTGAGAACATCTCCTTCGGCTACCGCAACGTCCGCAACAGCGACGCGATCGCCGAGGCCGGCAAGAAGACGTACAAGCTCAGCGAGCTCTTCGACACCGTCTACGACCAGACCGCCGACCCGGACGTCAACTCGAACCGGGTCTACCGCTGGGGCTGGCTGGCGGTCCGCTACATGCTGCAGGAGCACCCCGCGGACATCCAGGCGGTGCTCGCCAAGTACCGCACCGGCGACTGGAACGGCGCCCGCACCCTGCTGAAGCAGACCATCGGCACCCGCTACGACGCGGGCTTCGACACCTGGCTGACGACCACCTGCGCGACCAACGACTGCGGCCCCCTGCCGGACGCCCCGGTCGTCCCGGCCACCCCGCTCTGCACCATCGCCGACCCGCGCCAGTTCGACAAGAACTGCCGCCGGGACAACCTCGCGGCCACCACCGGCAACTACAGCTACCACTTCCTGTACCTGCCGGCCGGCGTCAAGCAGCTGACCATCACCAGCAGCGGCGGCACCGGCAACGCCGACCTGTACTACGGCACCAACTGGGCCACCACCGCCAGCTACCAGGCGAAGTCCACCAACGCCGGCAACGGCGAGACCCTGACGATCGACAACCCGCCGTCCGGCTGGGTCTACTTCAGCCTCGCCGCCGCCCAGGACTTCACCGGCGCCAGCGTCACCACCCAGTACAACTGACCCACCCCACCGGGCCCCCTGAGCCCCGGTGAACGCTGCGACCAGGCGGCGGTCCCTGCCCTCCCCCGCGGACGGCAGGGACCGCCGTCCGCGTTCGCACCCCGCGGGCGCACCGGTGACGACCGGCCGCACGCCCGCCCCGGCCACTTCGCCCGATGTCACGCGGAGCCTCGCTCAGGACACCTCGCGATCGATGGTGAAGGCCATGACGCTGCCCGGTTGGAGGGGGAACGGGAGCTGGACGAGGCCGGCCAGGTTGTTGAACGGGGCCGGGAAGGTGGCCCGGACGCTGGCGCCGTGGGCGGCACCGAGCGAGCTGATCTCCGAGGCGTTGACGCCCAGGCGGGTCGGCCTGATCGCGGGATCGATGGTGAGCCGGTACTCGGCGTCGGTGACGTGGCGGAAGATCTGGGCCTGGATGCGCACGCGTCTGTCGTTGCCGACGTACTTCCGTGCCGTGACACTCAGCTCGACCAGGTGGCCGGCCGTGACCTGGGCGTCGTGGGGCACCGAGAAGTGGTCGATCCTTGCCCTGCCTCCGGTGACGGCCTCGTGGGTCGGGGGCCTGCGTTCCAGGTCCACGTTGTCCACGCGGACCGATCCGATCGCGAAGATCGCCGGGTCGTCGGGGTCGAGGTTGTCGTCGATCATCCAGCGCAGCAGGACCTCCTGGCCGGTGAAGCGGTCCAGGCAGCCGTCGTCGTTGGAGGAGAGGCAGGCGATGCTCACCGTCCTGGGCAGCGTCTCGATCCGGTAGGAGATGCGGAAGCTCTGGTAAAGGTAGTCGGGGTGGGCGTCCCCGGGCGGGGCCGGCGCGAGCAGGCAGTCGTAGCGGTAGGCCGACAGCGCGCCGGCGAACAGCGGGTCGCGCACCGGGCCGAGGACGTCCTGCATGCCGCGCAGCACTGCACTGTCCACCTGCTCGGTGGTCTCGCGCACGGTGAGCGACCCGATGGCCAGGGTCACCACCGCGGCCGACACGAAGGCGCCGCCGATGAGGCTCAGCACGGTCGCGACCACCTGCTGGTGGGTCAGCAGCGACGCGGTCACGACGCATGCCAGGCCCATGGACAGGGCGAGGGCGTTGACCAGCACCAGAATCTTGCGCAGTTGTTGTTCCCGTGACGCTGACACGCGCACCCCCGCGGGCGGCGTCAGTGCGCCGCCGCTTCTGCGATGATCCGGACGATCCGCTCGGAGACCTCCCCGATCTCCTGCGCCGTGCGAACGTTATCCGACTGACCGTCCGTCAGGAAGACCAGGGCGACCGGGGCGGTCGGGTGGAGCACGATGCCGGCGTCGTTCACCACGCCGCGAAGGCTGCCGGTCTTGTGCCGCACCGGGAGGTCGTCGTCCAGGCGGGACGGGATCCGGTCGTTGCGCAGGTAGTTGACCAGGTACCGCCGAAGCGGCTCCAGGTGCGGACTCCGCTCGATGTGCTCGATCAGCCGGAGCACGTCCTCCGCCGTCGTGGTGTTCGCCCGCCCCAGGGGCCCGAGCTCGTGTTCGGAGAATCCGGCCGGGAAGGCCGTCGAGGCCAGCCGGAGATCCTTGATCGTCGTGTCGATCCGGTCCTGCCCCAGTACGCCGCGGACGTACTCGGCCGCCGGGTTGTCGCTGGTCACCAACGAGAACCCGCACAACTCCCGTACGGTGAGCGTCGATCCCGGATCCAGCGCCTGCAGGACGCTCGGATACATGGTGCCCGGCAGGTCGCCGACCCGCACCCGGGCCTCCGTGTCGACCTCGCCCCGCTGTCCGGCCTCGAACAGTGCGACGCCCAGGATCATCTTGGCCAGGCTCGCGGCGGGCAGTACCCGGTCGGCGCCGTGGGCGACGTTGAGCGCCGGTCCGCCGAGGGTCTTCACCAGGACGCTGCGGACTCCCACACCATCGCCGCCGCCCGCGAACTGCTCGACCTGCGCCTCCACGGCGGCGCGCACTGCACCGGAATCGATCATCGGGGCCATCCATTCCTACGGCGACGGGTGATGGTCAGTCGTCTACCCGGCTGCCGGGCTCTCACGCGGTGTGCCGAGGGTGGTTTGGGACGGATCCGCTTTCGGTGCTCCCGTGGACCCGTTCTGCGGGTGCGCGGTCGGCGCCGGGCCGCTGCCGGCGGCCGGGCTGCACGCGCCCGGCACGGGCGAGGGCCCCGGCCGTTTGGCGGTCGGGGCCCTCGGGGGGTGTGGGAGGAGGGGTCAGGGTCGGGCCTCGGCCTGTTGCTGGAGGAGGCCGGCGATCCGGTTCAGGTCGTTGAGGACGTCGAAGAAGGTGTCGATGTTCGGGGTGGAGGCGCCGTTCACGGCCAGGTAGAAGGTGTGCAGGCGGCCGTGGCCCGCCGCGAGGTAGCCGCCGAGGGTCTCGCCGCCGACGGCGAGCCGGTCGTTGACGGCGTCGTATCCGATCACGGAGCCGGGCTTCGCCCAGACCTTGCCCTTGCCCGGGCAGGTCGGGCAGCCGTCGCAGGCGGAGGCGAGCGAGCCGTCCACGCCGAGGATCGGCAGCGCCTCCCGGAACCGGTCGGCGTCCGGGGTGCCCTGCCAGTAGTGCAGGATCTCGTTCTCCACGTCGGGCGTGACCCGGTCCACCGGGTTGCCGCCGCGCCCGTCCAGCAGCTGCACCTTGGTCGGGTCGATCCCGGCGCCGCTCAGGAAGTCCCGCAGCACGGGGAAGCCGTCCGCGCACTGGTGGCTGCCGGTGGCCACGGCCATCAGGCAGATGGCGAGGTTGGCCCCGAGGTTGTGGCTGACCTTGAGGATCAGCCGCGCGTACTGCTCGTAGACCGGGGAGACGTACGCGGCGACGCGCTGGGTGCCGTCGTAGGAGTCCGGAAGCAGGCCGACCGGGTTGGGCCCGGTCGGCGGGGCGGTGACGGTGACGCCGGCCCGGGCGAGCGCCTCGATCAGGGCGGTGCGCCCGAAGGCGTTCGGGTCCTGGACGTGGGAGACGCGCAGGGTCGGCGGTGCGTCGGCCGCGATCGTGCCGGAGAGGGTGATGTGGGTACCGTCCGGTGAGGCTGACACCGCGATGGCGGTGGCGCCGCCGGCCTCGACCGTCCGCACGGTCGACTCCACCTGGTACGGCGCGACCTGCGGCCGCCAGCTGAGCTGCGCCGGCTGCCCGGGGGTGGTGGCGGTGGACAGCAGGTCGATCAGGTTGTCGTTGACGATCAGCGGCGTCGGGGTCGGGTCCAGCTCGGTGTCGGGGGCGAAGAGCCGGGGGTCGATCGCCACGTCGCCCCGTACCTCGGTGATGCCGGTGTCGCGCACCTGGCCGGCGATCAGGTCCAGCCCGGCGAGCGGGTTCTCGGGGGTGAGCGTCGCGCCGGGTACGTCGTTGGCGTAGGTGTGGTCGATCGGGGTGAAGGCGACGGTGCCGTCCGGCTTGGTGCGGCCGCCCATCGTGAGGTCGCCCTGGGCGATCAGGGCCAGCGAGCCGTCCAGCACGGAGCCGCTGCGGGTGCCGAGGGCCTGTACGGGCGTGGTGAACCGGTGGTCGGTGCCGAGGGTGTGCCAGGCGCCGGAGACGCTGACCAGCTTGGCCGTCGACCCGGGGATGAAGAACTGGTCGGGGTACTGGGAGTGGATCACCTCGCCGGTCGTGTCGTCGATCTCCAGCAGGCCCCACTGCGCGTGCTCGTAGGCGGGCTTGTGCATGATCGCCAGAATGTCCGGGCTGAGCCCGTCGGTTCCGGTGGGCGCCGCGCTCGCGGTGCCCGCGGTCATGGCGGTGGCCGCCGCCGCGGTGACGGCGGCCACGGCGCGCAGGCCCCGGGCGATCGCTCTCGATCTCATCAATCCACCTCTTCCGGGCGCACGCGGTCGCCCTGACGGGTATTCGACCCAGGCAGGGATACCGCCGCGGGCCCGTCCGCCGAACGTCCGGCCGGGTCCGTTCACCCGCATGTCCCGAACGCGGGCGCGTCCGGGGCACTGCGGGCCGCGGAGGAAGAGCAGCGGAGGAAGAGGTGCGGGGGAAGGGGTGGCGGGGGCGGGGTCACTCGACCTTGACGTCCACCTTCATCTCGTCCGCGCCCGCCGTGCCGGCCACCGTGACGGTGACGCCGGTCCAGTGCCCGTCGGGCAGGTTGAGCGCGGGGTTGCTCGTCTGGCCGACGAGCCGGTTGGAGCCGGAGGGGTAGAGGTCGTCGGCGTCGCCGCGGTTGCCCTGGCGGAAGATCGCCGCGAGGTCGCGCCGACCGTCGGCCTGGAGGAGCTCGATGGCGAGGTTCTCCTCGTCCTCGACGTCGAGGATGTCCTCGTCCACCACGTAGACGGCGATGCCCTCGTCCGGCAGGAAGGCGTCCTGGCCCTTCTTGCGCCGGTACTCGACGACGATGTACTGCTTCTCCTTCATCGTCCGGGCGTTCTGGACGAACAGCATGCCGCCGCCCTCGGCGGCGGGCCGCAGGGTGATGTCGGGGGTGGTCCGGGTGATGCGCTGGGGGCTGGTCCAGCCGTGGAACATCCGGAGCATGCCGTTGGCGAAGACCGGGGTCTGGCCGTTGTCGCCCCAGTTGCCGGAGGCCATCAGGCAGTAGTCCCCGAGCCCGGCGGACTTGGTGAGTGCGAAGTCGCCGATGTCGTAGTAGTCGTCCCAGCGGGCGGCGAGGTGGCCCCACTCATGGGCGCAGAGGCCGACACTGCAGTCCTCGGGCACGGTGAGGAAGGTACCCACCCGCAGGCCGGGGGCGACCTCCACGCCCTCCGGACCAGGGGGGTCCAGGAACGGCGGGGGTGGCGGGACGTTCCACTTGAGGCTCCAGAAGTTGTTCACGTTGCCCTTGGTGGACTCGGCGCCCCGACCCGCGTGGACGATGAACAGCGCGGTGACGAACCCCTCGTTGAGCGCGTCGAAGGGCGTGAAGTCGATGCCCTGGGCGCGCGCGGCCGCGACGGCGTCCCGGGCCATGCCCTGGGAGTTGCGGGGGAACGTGCCCTGGCCGGTCCGGCCGTCGACGTAGAAGGAGATCGGCTGCGGCAGCCGCAGCCAGCCGTGCACCTCGCCCACGACGTCGATGCCGTGGGGGCCGTGGTCGCCGTCCGGGTCGAAGCCGCTCAACTGCCGGTAGTAGTCGCGCAGGCTGCCGCTGGGGAAGGTGTGGTTCCTGCTGAACAGCAGCTGCTCGTAGTGGCCCGGGGTGAACTCGCTCTGGTGCGGCTTGTCGGGGAAGTCCACCAGCAGGACGAGGGTGTGGACCTCGCCCTTCAGCGGGGTGTCGGGACGGGAGATCAGCTGCGCGCCCGCGGCCGGGGCGGGGCTGGTGGCGCCGTCGTCGAGGCCGACCATGCCGCCGCCGCGCCGTTCGGCCCGCCAGACCACGTAGAACTGGTCGAAGGTGATGTCGGGCGGCAGCCGCCGGGACTGTTTGAGATTCAGGTACTCGGCATAGAGCTGCCCCAGCGACTTCGGGGAGAGAGGCGCGAGGCAGGGTTGGTCGGCGGGGTGATGGTGGTGATGCAGCGGGGTTAACGTGTGACGCATGGTGACGGCTCCCTAGGGCCGGCTCACTGGCGAGGCGTGTCCGCACGCTCCGTCGGATCCGCGGGGCCGTCGGCGGTCGGTCGGCGCGCCGGAAGGCGGTCGGGTCACCGGCACCGAGTGCGGGTGGAGCGATTTGCGGCTATCTGCCCCTATTTTGACGCCCCGGACGGTGATAACACCAGACCCTTCGCCTGCCCACTATGCGGGGATCGCGGCGGCCGCCGCGACGAACGAGGCCGCCAGCTGCGGTGATCCTGCCCAGTGAAGGTGCAGATACGAAGCGTGAACACCGCCGGCGGTGAAACCCTCCGTCCGTGACCCGGTCGGCAGCCGCCAGCCCCAGGCGGGCCGTTCGCCCGCGCCGGGCTCGCAGACCGTCCGGTGGAACTCGTGGCCGCGGACCCGGGTGCCGGCCGGGCCGAGCGGCGAGTCGTGCAGCGCGACGGCCTCCCGGTACCCGAGGGTCAGCCGTTCGGTCATCCGGGCCGCGGTGTCCAGCACGCCGCACATCGGCAGGCCGTCCAACTCCCTCCCGAGGTAGAGCAGTCCGGCGCACTCGGCGGCGATCGGGGCGCCCCGGCCGGCGAGTGCGGCGATCGCGCTGCGCAACCCGGCGTTCGCACTGAGCTCCCGGACGTACAGCTCGGGGAAGCCCCCGCCGATCACCAGGCCCGCGGTGCCCTCGGGCAGGGCGTCGTCGTGCAGCGGGTCGAACGGCACCACCTCGGCGCCGGCCGCCGCCAGCAGTTCGGCGTTCTCGGCGTACGAGAACGAGAACGCGGCGCCGCCGGCCATCGCGATCCGGGGCGCGCCGACCGCCGTGCCAGCCACCGCGGCCACCTCGGCGGCCGCGTCCCAGGGCACACCGTCCAGCGGCGGAGCGGTCCGGGCCAGCGCCAGCAGCGCGTCCAGGTCCACCGAGGAGGCGACCAGTTCGCCCATGTCCCGGACGGCCTGCAGCGCCTGCGCGGAGCGCTCCACGGCGGGGATCAGGCCCAGGTGGCGGGAGGGCGTGGCGACCGCAGCCGAGCGCCGCACGGCGCCCAGCACCGGCACGCCGGAGCCCTCCTCCAGGGCCTCGCGCAGCAGCTGCTCGTGCCGGTCGGAGGCGACCCGGTTGAGGATCACCCCGGCGAGCCGCACCTGCGGGTCCCAGGAGGCGAAGCCGTGCACCAGCGCGGCCACCGAGCGGGACTGCGAGGAGGCGTCCACCACGAGGACCACCGGCGCCTTCAGCAGCTTGGCGACGTGCGCCGTGGAGGCCAGCTCACCCCGCCCCGACGCCCCGTCGAACAGCCCCATCACGCCCTCGACCACCGCCACGTCGGCCCCGGCCGCGCCGTGCAGGAACAGCGGCGCGATCCGCTCCGGCCCGCACATGAAGGCGTCCAGGTTGCGGCCCGGGCGCCCGGCGGCCAGCGCGTGGTAGCCCGGGTCGATGTAGTCCGGGCCCACCTTGTGCGGCGACACCGCCAGACCGCGGGCGGCGAGCGCCGCGATCAGGCCGGTGGCGACGGTGGTCTTGCCGGAGCCGGAGGACGGCGCGGCGATGACGAGACGGGGGATGTTCACGTGTTCCGACTT
Source organism: Kitasatospora sp. NPDC052868 (assembly GCF_044547105.1). Lineage (NCBI taxonomy): Bacteria > Bacillati > Actinomycetota > Actinomycetes > Kitasatosporales > Streptomycetaceae > Kitasatospora > Kitasatospora sp. NPDC052868. Next base: position 216,417 of record NZ_JBITZW010000011.1, read on the forward strand.
ACCACTCGATACCGCGCTGGCCCTTGCGGCCGGCGTCCATGGGGTGCTTCACCTTGGTCATCTCGGTGACCAGGTCGGCGAGTTCGGTGAGCGGCTCCTTGGCGTAGCGGCCGGTGATCACCACGTGCTGGCTGCCCGGGCGGTCCCTGAGCACGGCCACCACCTCGTCCACGTCCACCCAGCCCCAGTGCATCGGGTAGGTGAACTCGTCCAGCACGTAGAAGCGGTAGGTCTCGGCGGCCAGGTCGCGCTTGACCTGCTCCCAGCCCTCCTTGGCCGCCTCCTCGCTGGACTGCTCCATCTCGGTGGACCGCTGGACCCAGGACCAGCCCTCGCCCATCTTGTGCCAGTCCACCGTGCCGCCCTCGCCGGAGGCGCCGAGCACGCGCAGCGCGTTCTCCTCGCCCACCTTCCACTTGGCGGACTTGACGAACTGGAACACCCCGATCGGCCAGCCCTGGTTCCAGGCCCGCAGCGCCATGCCGAAGGCGGCCGTGGACTTGCCCTTGCCCGGGCCGGTGTGCACGGCGGTGATCGGCAGCGTACGGCGCTGGCGGGTGGTCAGGCCGTCGTCGGGAACGTTCTCGGCTACGCCCTTGGGCATGGGGATCAGGCCGCCTTTCGGTGGAGGTCGGTGGTGCGGTGGGCCTGGACGAGTGCCGCCACGCCCTCGGCGCGCAGCTCGGCCAGGGAGACGGCGGAGGCGCCCAGGCGGGCCGCCAGCTTGTGGGCGAGGCCGAGCCGCACCGGCCCGGACTCGCAGTCGAGCACCACGCTCGCGATGCCCTGGGCGGCCAGCAGCCCGGCCGCCCGGTCGGCGGCGGGCAGCGCGTCGCGGCCGCCGGTGGCCCGGCCGTCGGTGACCACGACCAGCAGCGGGCGGCGGTGCGGATCGCGCATCCGCTCCACCCGCAGCACCTCGTGGGCGCGCAGCAGACCGGCCGCCAGCGGGGTCCGGCCGCCGGTCGGCAGGGACTCCAGCCGGGCCGCGCCGACCTCCACCGAGGAGGTCGGCGGCAGTGCCAGTTCGGCGCCGCTGCCGCGGAAGGTGACCAGGCCGACCTTGTCGCGCCGCTGGTAGGCGTCCATCAGCAGGGACAGCACGGCTCCCTTGACGGCGCCCATCCGCTGCCGGGCGGCCATCGAGCCGGAGGCGTCCACCACGAACAGCACCAGGTTGGACTCCCGGCCCTGGCGCACCTGCTCGCGGAAGTCGTCCGGGCGCAGCTCCAGCGCCCGGCCGCTGCGCCCGCGCGCCGCCTGGTACGGGGCGGCGGCCTGCAGGGTGGCGCTCAGGTGCAGCCGGGCGAGCCGGCCCTGCGGGCGGCGGGCGCGGATGGTGTGCCCGCCGTCGGTCTCCGCGGGGGAGCGACGGCCCTGGGCGCCGCGGCCGGTGCCGGGCACCTTGAACAGCCTGGTCCGGTACGGCTCGCCGGCCGCGACCGGGGCCGACTCGCGGGCGCCGCCCTGGCCCTGCTGGGGGATCGGCTCCCCGTCGGCCGGCTGCTCCTGCTCCGGTTCGGCGGCGGCGGAGCCGTCGGGGGCGCCGGGGGTGTCCGCGGGGTCGGGTGCGCCGCCGCCCCCGCCGTTGTCGGGGCCGCCGTCCGGGCCGGGCCCCTCGTCCTCGGGGCCGCCGCCGTCGGGGCCCTCGCCCTCGGGGCCGCTGCCTTCCGGGCCGTTGTCGGGCTGCTCGGGCTCGGGCTGCTCGGGCTCCGCGTGCTCCTCCAGCGTGCGGTCCAGCTGCTCCTCGTCCAGACCGGGCGCGTCGAAGGGGTTGCGCCGGCGGCGGTGCGGCAGGGCCAGCTGGGCGGCCTTGCGGACGTCCTCCTCCAGGACCTCGGTGCGGCCCGCCCAGGCGGCCAGCGCGACGGCGGTGCGGGCCATCACGATGTCCGCGCGCAGCCCGTCCACCTCGAAGGCCGCGCAGACGGCGGTCAGCTGGCGCAGCGCCGCGTCGGTCAGCTCGACCTCGGGCAGCAACTCCCGTGCGGTGGTGATCCGTTCGGCGAGCCGCCGCTCGTCCTCGGCGAACCGGGCGGCGAAGCCGGCCGGGTCGGCGTCGTACGCCAGCCGGCGGCGGACCACCTCGGCGCGCTCCGCCGGGTCCCGGGTGGCGGCGATCTCCACGGTCAGGCCGAACCGGTCGAGCAGCTGCGGACGCAGCTCGCCCTCCTCCGGGTTCATCGTGCCGACCAGCAGGAACCGTGCCGCGTGCCGCACCGAGACGCCCTCGCGCTCGACGTAGGAGCGGCCCATCGCGGCGGCGTCCAGCAGCAGGTCCACCACGTGGTCCTGGAGCAGGTTGACCTCGTCGATGTAGAGCACGCCGCGGTGGGCGCGGGCCAGCAGCCCCGGCTCGTACGCCTTGACGCCCTCGGACAGCGCCCGCTCCAGGTCCAGCGAGCCGACGATCCGGTCCTCGGTGACGCCGACCGGCAGCTCGACCAGCAGGGCGGGGCGCTCGGAGGCGTCGGCGGTGTGCGCGCCGTCCGGGCACTGCGGGTCCGGCGCGGCCGGGTCGCAGGCGAAGCGGCAGCCGTCCACGGTGGCGATGGACGGCAGCAGGCCGGCCAGCGCGCGCACCATGGTGGACTTGGCGGTGCCCTTCTCGCCCCGGACCAGCACCCCGCCCACGGCCGGCGAGACGGCGTTGAGCAGCAGCCCGAGCCGCAGGTCGGCCATGCCGACGATGGCCGTGAAGGGATAGCGGACGTCACTCATGATTCTCCAAGAGGGCTCCGGGCGGGAGGAACGGCAGCGACCCGGCCGCCGGTACCCCGCCCTCGATCAGCTTCCACAGCGCGTCGGTGTCCGCGTGCTCCTCGATCAGGTCGCCCAGCCGGTCCAGCCGGGCCTCGCGCGCCTCGGCGAACGAGGTGTCCGGCGCGGGCACGAACGCCCGGCCCGCCGCCTGCGCCACCTCGCGCAGCAGCTCGCGCCGGAAGCCGTCGTTCTCCAGCGCGCCGTGCCAGGTCGTACCCCACACCGCCCCCACCCGGCAGCCGTCCAGGAAGGCTTCCCCGCCCTCGACGGCCACCACACCGTGGTGGATCTCGTACCCCTCGACCCGCTGCCCGTACGCCTCGCCGACCGGGCGGCCGAGCACCTTCGCGGCGCCGAAGCGGACCCGGGTGGGCAGCAGGCTGAGACCGTCGACGGCGCCGGCCTTCGACTCCACCTCGTCCACGATCGTGCGGGCCAGCATCTGGTAGCCGCCGCAGACGCCGAGGACCGGCCGCCCGGCCGCGGCCCGCGCCCTGAGGGCGGGCTCCAGGCCGCGCTCGCGCAGCCAGGCCAGGTCGGCGACGGTGGCCCGGGTGCCGGGCAGGATCACCAGGTCGGCGTCGGCCAGCTCCTCGGGCCGGGTGGCCCAGCGGACCAGGACGCCCGGCTCCTGGGCCAGCGCGTCCATGTCGGTGAAGTTGGACAGCCGGGGGAAGCGCACCACGGCCACCCGCAGCACGTCCGCGCCGAGCGGCCCGCGCCCCTCGGTGCGGTCCACCACGGTGGTCAGGTCGAGTGAGTCCTCGGCGTCCAGCCAGAGCCCGGACAGCATCGGCAGGGTGCCGAGCACCGGCCGGCCGGTGAGCCGGTCCAGCATGTCGAGGCCGGGGGCGAGCAGCCGCGCGTCGCCCCGGAACTTGTTGACGAACCAGCCCGCGACGTGCCGCTGGTCCTCGGCCGACAGCAGCGCCAGCGTCCCGTACATCGCGGCGAACACCCCGCCGCGGTCGATGTCCCCGACCACCACCACCGGCAGCCCGGCGGCGGTGGCCAGGCCCATGTTGGCGATGTCCCGGTCCCGCAGGTTGATCTCGGCGGGCGAGCCGGCGCCCTCGCAGACCACCACGTCGTAGCGGCCGCGCAGGTCCGCCAGGCACTCCAGGGCCCGCTCCAGCAGGAGGGGCTTGCGGTCGCGGTAGTCCATCGCACCGACCTCGGCGACGGCCCGGCCCAGCAGCACCACCTGGCTGCGGCCGTCCGCGCCCGGCTTGAGCAGCACCGGGTTCATCGCCGCCTCGGGCTCCACCCGGGCCGCCTGCGCCTGCATCGCCTGCGCGCGGCCGATCTCGGCGCCGTCGGCGGTGACGAAGGAGTTCAGCGACATGTTCTGGGCCTTGAACGGCGCCACGGCGACGCCCTGGCGGGCCAGCCAGCGGCAGATGCCCGCGGTGACCACGCTCTTGCCCGCGTCCGAGGTCGTCCCGGCGACCAGCAGCGCGTTGCTCATGCGCTCCCCCTCCGCTTCCGTGCCGTGAGCCCCGGCAGAAGTCCTGCCGGGGGTGCTGCCGTCCGGGCCGGCGTGCGTCGCGCCGTCAGCCCCGTCCGGAGGGCCTGCCCGAGGGCGTGCCCGGCGACCGCCGCCCCGAGGGCCAGCAGCCCCACCCGGCGGGAGAGCCGGCAGGCCCGCTCGATGTCGTCCACCGTCACCGGCCGCAGCTCGCCGCCGAGGACGGGCCGGTGCTCCACCCGGCTCCCGTAGGCCAGCGTGCCGCCCAGCCGCACGCCGATCGCCCCCGCGAAGGCCGACTCGGCCTGGCCCGCGTTGGGGCTGGGGTGCGCGGAGCCGTCCCGGCGCCAGACCCGCCAGGCGGTCCGGGGTTCGGGCGAGGCGGCGACGGTCAGCAGCGCGGTCAGCCGGGCGCCCGGCCAGCCCGCCACGTCGTCCAGCCGGGCCGAGGCCCAGCCGAACCGGGCGTAGCGCGGCGAGCGGTGGCCGACCATCGCGTCCAGGGTGTTGACGGCGCGGAACGCCAGCAGTCCGGGCGTTCCCGCGAGCGCGCCCCAGACCAGGGCGTTCACCACGGCGTCGGCGGTGTTCTCGGCGACCGACTCGACCACCGCGCGGGCGATCTGCTGCTCGTCCAGCGCGCTCGGGTCGCGGCCGCACAGGTGCGGCAGCCGGCTGCGGGCCGCCGCGAGGTCGCCCGCCGACAGCGAGCGGCCGATGGTGCGGGCCTCCCGGGTCAGCGAGGTGCCGCCGAGGACCGTCCAGGTCGCGGCCGCGGTGAGCGCGGCCCGCCCGAGCGGCCGGCGGCCGAGCGTCCGGTCGGCGGCCACCGCGCCGGCCGCGACGGTGCCCACGCAGAGCGCGGTGTAGGCGGCGCCGGCGCCGCGGTGGTCGCGCCAGAGGGGGCGTTCCAGCCGGCCCGCCGCGCTGCCGAAGGCGGCCACCGGGTGGCCGCGCCGCGGATCGGCGAAGCGGGCGTCGGCGAGATGGCCCGCGACGGCGCCCAGCGCGAAGGCGGCGGCGCGGGTCAGCGGGCGCACGGCGGCGGGCAGCCGGGGGCTCGGTCGGTCGGGGCAGCCTGCATCGCGTGCGTGTCCTCACTCAGGGTCCGCGCCCTGGATCGACGTACCGGCGGCGAGAGTCTCCTGGCTTCCGGGTCCGAACGCACCTTCGGGCCTTCCAGCGGCTTCTGACGGCCTGCCGACGGGCACCCCCCGCCCCGCTGACGGGTGAGGAGGTGACTCTCCGAACGTGCTCCCCGGTGACAGTGGCGGGACCGCGCCGGACTCGCACCGGCTTCCTCTGCATGCCTCCGTATTGGCTGAAGGATCCCATCACGGGGCCGAACCGGGAGTCAACCAAGGTCACGGAGGGTTTGGTCACACCCCCCGGAGGTTTCCCGCCGCCTTCCAGCCCCAGTCCCGCCCCCGTCCCGCCCCGTCGCTACCTCCGAGTCACGCCCCCGCAGGGGCATGACAGCCTGTGGGATCGTCCAGCGCCCTGTAGACGCCTACAGCCGCGCTTCGTGTGTTCGGCGGCTGGGGCGCCGATGCACCAAGGCCTACCGTCTGGTCCCATGCGACGCAGACAGCCTCCGGCCGTGCCCCCGGTGCCCTTCTCGCCCACGGCCGCCCGCGCGCACCGCGCCGGACTCGGGCTGACCCCGGCCCAGGTCGCCGAGGGCATGGCGGCGCACGGCGTCCGGCTGCTGCCCTCCCACGTGCTCGGCTGGGAGAGCGGCGAGCTGCGCCCCGCCGAGGAGGAGTTCATCGCCCTGGCCCGGGCGCTCTGGTGCCCGCCCGCCCAGTTGATGGGCACCCGCCCGGCCCGGCTGCGGGACTTCCGGGTCGCCCGGGAGCTCAGCCAGGAGGCCGCCGCCCGCCGGATCGGCATCCCGCTGCGGCACTACCAGGCCGCCGAGGCCACCGGCCGCTGGGACGGCGACGACGAGCAGACGTACGCGCTCGCGCAGGTGCTCGGCCTGACGCTGCGCGAGCTGGTCGCGGTGACGGACCGCCGGGAGGAGCTGGACCAGCGGCTGCGCCAGTGCGTGGACGGCCGCTGGCAGGCGCAGACCCGGGCGATCGGCCGGATCGTGCCGGTGCACGAGAGCGACCTCGCCACGGTGCTGACGGCGCTGCAGGGCGAGTACCAGGTCGCCTCGCACTGGGGCGCCGGCAGCTGGGGCTCCCCGGCCCCGGCGGCCCGCCCGGCGCAGCCGCAGGACCGCCCGGTCGGCGAGCGGTTCTGGGAGCTGCTCGGGCGGCGGCAGACCGACATCCCGGTCTGAGGCCGGTCGGTCCGGCCCCGGGTGACCCGGACGGCCCTGTCCGGTGGCCGTCGCCCGCCCCCGCGAGTGGACTGGGGCTGTCTGTCCGAGCAACTCCCGCCGGGCGTGCACGGCCGGGGAGGCGCCCGGCCCAGTCCGCGATCAGGCCAGTCCGCGATCAACAGAGCGGGGAGCGAGTATGCGTTGGGGAACCGCAGCCGTCGTGGCGGCAGCCGTCGTCGGGACCGGGGCGGCCGTCCTGGTGATCGGCCGGAAGGCGTCCGAGCGGATGGTCCACCCGGCGGCCGCGCGGCGGCCGGCGGGCCCCGTGCTGGTGCAGAGCCTGGCCGCCGGGCGGGCCACCTTCACCCGCAGCCAGGCCAGCGCCCGCCCCGGCCGCTGGGCCGTCGAGTGGGGCGAGGACGGCCACGCGGTGGTCGGCGAGATCCTGCACCAGGACGGGCAGGGCGTCACCCGGCGGCTGGAGCGCGCCGACCGGGGCACCCTGAAGGCCGGTACCGCCGTCCGCTTCACCCCCGACGTCTACCGCGGCGACCCGATGAGCGCGCTCGGGCTGGACTTCACCGAGACCGCCGCGGAGGGCGAGCTGGGCGCCCTGCCCGCCTGGTGGCTGGACGGCAAGCGCGGCACCTGGGTGCTGCTGGTGCACGGCCCGGACACCGACCGCCGGCAGACCCTCCCGGTGCTGCCCGTCCTGCAGCGGTTCGGCCTGCCCGCCCTCGCCGTCACCTACCGCGGCGACCAGGGCGCGCCGGCCTCCCCCGACGGGCTCGGCCACTTCGGCGAGACCGAGTGGCGGGACGTCGAGGCGGCGCTGCGCCTGGCCCTGGACGCCGGTGCGGGCCGGGTGATCCTCTACGGCTGGTCGCTGGGCGCCACGATGGTCCTGCAGACCGCCGCCCGCTCGGCCTGGGCCTCCGCGATCAGCGGCCTGATCCTGGACTCGCCGGTCCTCGACCTGCCGGCCACCGCGCGCCGCGGCGCCACCCGGGCCGGGTTCAGCCCCCCGGCGGCCGAACTGGGCGCGCTGGCCGCCGAGGGCCGCACCGGCGTGGATCTGGCCGACTTCGCCCGGATCGCGGACGGCACCGATCTGCGGGTGCCCACCCTCCTGCTGCACAGCCCGGACGACCCGGTGGCGCCCTGGCGGGCCGCCGCCCGGCTCGCCGACCGCCGCGGCGACGTGGTCGGCCTCCAGGCCTTCCCCGGGGCCGACCACGCGGCCCTCTGGAACGCCGACCCCGACCACTACACCGAGCTCCTGCGCCGCTGGCTCACCCCGCTCCTCTAGGGCCGACCGGACCCGGCCCCGGGACCCCGTCCGGCCGGGTCCGGTCCGCCCCGGGCGGGCCCGGCGCGCTGACCTGGCGTGTTCGTGTCACAAAGATCCGGCCAGGCGGTTTGGCCTCTGTTGCCCGATCTTGTGGACCCGCCGCGGCCCCCGCCCCAAGCCGGTGGCCAAGCGGATGTGACAGAAGGCCGGTACAAGGGGAAGACTGCTCGACGTGACGTCTCGGAACCCGCGCGACCGTGATGCCCCGCTCCCGCCGACGATCGGTACCGGTGCGACGGTGACCCGTCTCCCCGGTACAGCCCACCGACCCGCAGGCGCCAGGCCGGGCGGGTCCGGCGTACCCCGCCGACGAGGCCCCGCACCCGCCCCCGGCCGTGGCCGGGTCCCGGTGCCCGAGGGCTTCCCCGCCCCTGCCGAACTCGCCCCGCTGGCCCGCCGCATGCTGGTCGACGCCGTCCGGATCGCCCGCTGGGCCGGCGAGCTCGGCGAGGTCGACAAGCGCGGCGAACTGCTCCCCGAGGACGCCCGCGCGGCCGGCCGCGCACTCGCCATGACGGTGGGCGCCGCCGCCCGGGCCTGGGGCCAGGCCCTGCTGGTCGGCCTGGTCGAGGCCCGGGACGGCGGCGCCGCCCCCGGCTGGCGCCTGCACGCCTGGGAGCACGACGACGAGGCCGTGGTCCGCGGCTGGTCCGCCCTGTTCGACGCCTGGACGCTGCTCGCCCCCGTGCCGCCCGCCGCACTGCGGGGGGTCTTCGCGGTCCTCGCCGGGCAGGCCGTCGACCAGGCGCCGCAGCTGCTCTCCTTCCTGCACCTGGTGGCCGGCCCGGTCCCCGACAGCGAGCTGCTGGAGCTGCTCCGCCGCGGCCTGGACGAGCGCCGGGTCGGCGGCGGCACCGGTGCGCTGGGCCTGTCGCCCGTCCCGCACGCCGCCTCCGCGGTGTCGGCCGTCCGCGGCACCTGCCGCGAGCCGCAGATCGACACCCCGGCCGCGTCCGCCGACGTCGCCGCCGTCCTCGACTGGATGCTGGACGGCCTCGCCGCCGTCGGCGCGGTGGTCCGCAAGGACGACGCCGCCGAGCTGTCCCCGCTCGGGCACTGGGCGGTGCGGGCCAAGCTGGAGGAGATCTGCACCGTCGCCCAGACCGCGGCCGGGCACATCGAGCAGAGCGCCCTGGAACTGCTCAACGCCTGCGCCGACTACTCCCCGGGCCCGGCCCGCGCCGAGTACCGCGCCTGGGTGGCCGCCCGCCCGGCCGACCGGGCCGTCGCCGAGCTGCTGGACGCCGCACAGGGCGACGACGCGCTGGTGCGCGGCCTGGCCTTCGAGGCGCTGCGGGTGGCCGGCGGCACCGCCGAGCAGGCCGTCCGGGCCGCCGTGGACGAGCCGGTGCTGCGCCCGTACGCGCTGCTCTGGCTGGCCGAGCAGTCGGACGAGGGGGTCTCCCCGGCCGACGTGCTGGGCGCGGAGGACGCCGCCTGGCTCTGGGTGGACACCGCCGCCGCCGTCCTGGACCACGGTGAGACGGAGCTGCTGGTCGGCCACGTCGAGGGCGCCTCGGCCGGCGACCCGGTGCGGCTGTTCGCCCGCGCCCGGCAGTCCGGGCACCCCCGGGCCGCCTCGGTGCTGACCGCCGTCTCCGGCGTCCACCCCGACCCGGCCGTGGCCCGCGCGGCCCGCCGCTCGGCCTTCAGCGTCCACCGCGGCGGGGCCTGACCGACCGCACGACGAAGGGCCCGGATCCTTGACCGGATCCGGGCCCTTCGTGATGCCAGGGCGTGGCGCCCGGGCGGTGTGCTTCGGCGGGTCAGCCGACCCGCGACTCCGCGCGGCGCGCCCGCACGTCGCCGACCTTCTGGCCGACCTTGCGGCGGATGACCAGCAGCGGGGCCATCGCGGCCAGCGCGATCTGGGCGAAGGCGCCGACGTGCAGCAGCATGTCGCCGCCCGGCAGACCGGTGGCCCAGGCCGCCAGGCAGCCGATGGAGACCACGATCCAGCAGAGCGTGGCGGTGGCCAGCAGCCCCTGCGGCTTCGGGTACTCGATCCGGCTCATCATCAGGTACGCGGTGCCGGCGATGGCGAGCAGACCGGGCAGGAACGGCGGGTCGAGCAGCACGATGGCGATCACCGTCATCGCGCCCATCGGGCAGGGCATGCCCTGGAACACCCCGGGCCGCATCTTCACGGCCGAGAAGCGGGCCAGCCGCAGCACCACGGACAGCAGCACCGTCAGCGCGATCAGCGCCGAGAGCCGGCTGTCGGAACCCGGCGAGACCATGCCCCAGACCGCGACGAAGTAGGCCGGCGCGATACCGAAGCTGATCAGGTCGGCCAGGTTGTCGAGCTCGGCCCCGAGGGCGGAGGAGCGCAGCTTGCGCGCCACCAGCCCGTCGAAGAGGTCGCACATCGAGCCGATCAGCAGCAGCGTGACCGCGGTGGCGGCGCTGTGCCGGTCCGGCGCGACGTCCGGGTTGGTGATGTGCGGGACGAGCACCCCGGTGGTGATCGAGTAGATCGCCAGGAAGCCGCAGACGGCGTTCCCCAGGGTCAGGAAGTCGGCGGTGGACAGGTGCTGGGGAGAGCGCGGAGCACGCAGCTCGCGGTCGCGCGCCCAGCGGCGCCGGCGCAGGGCCGTCTCCTCGTCGTCCAGTCCGACGATCGTCTCAGGTTCAGTCACGGTCAAGGCGCGTCACCCCGGCTGTGGTCTTCTGGCCGACCTCGACGCCGACCTCGACGCCGGCCGGCAGGTAGGTGTCGACCCGGGACCCGAAGCGGATCAGACCGATCCGTTCGCCCTGCTCGACCTTGGTTCCGGCGTCCACGTACGGCACGATGCGACGGGCCACGGCCCCCGCGATCTGCACCATCTCGATGTCGCCGAGCTCGGTGTCGAAATGCCAGACGACCCGCTCGTTCTGGTCGCTGTCCTTGTTGAACGCGGGCACGAAACCGCCCGCGACGTGCTCGACGGACGTCACCGTGCCGGACAGCGGCGCCCGGTTGACGTGCACGTTGAGCGGGCTCATGAAGACCGCCACCCGGGTGCGGCCGTCCGGCCAGGCGTCGATGCTCTGCACCACGCCGTCAGCGGGGCAGATCACCGAGCCGGTGCCGATCTCACGCTCGGGGTCGCGGAAGAACCACAGCATGCCCGCGCTGAGCGCGCAGGCGGGTACCGCCGCCAGGGCCCACTTGCCGCTGCGCCGGGTGAGGGCGGTGGTCACGGCGGCCGTGGCGAGGGTGGGGACGAACCAGGGGGTGGCTCCGCGCGCGATGGTCACGCGGGGTCGCCGACCGGCCGTCGTGGCTGCGAGGGCATCGCGGTCCGTGACGGAGGTGTGAGGGGACGGGCTGATGGGCATCGAAGACCTTTGTCGCGGGGGATCATGGCCGCTGGACGGGGGCCACCGCGGGGATCGAGTAATAAAGGGACGGCTGCTGTCCCGGTGGATGCTATCGGGAGCACACGGTGGGTGGGCAACCCGCCTGCTCGGTCAGGTGTCCTGTGCAAGGCGCCGATGCGCCTCCTGTGTATACGACCGTAGCTCGGCCCCGTCCGGTTCCCAAGGGTCCGGACAGACCTGGTGACACTTGTCTCAACGGGCGTGTCGGATGAACCGTGCCCGGGGCAGGGCGCGTCGGGGCGGCGCGCAGGCATGTGGGAGCGGCCGCAGAGCGCGTCTCAGCAGCTACGCGCCCTGCGGCCGCTCCTCGGTGGCCGTGCCGGGCCCAGGCGGACCAGGCCGGGCCCCGGCGGCACGGCACCGCGCCGGGACGGGCCCGCACGCCCGTCGACCGGCCGTTCTTCGGGGAGCGCCTACTCGGCGATCCGGTACTCCTCCAGCAGACGACGACCGACGATCATCTTCTGGATCTCCGCAGTACCTTCACCGATGAGCAGCATCGGGGCCTCCCGGTAGAGGCGCTCGATCTCGTACTCCTTGGAGAAGCCGTAGCCGCCGTGGATCCGGAAGGAGTCCTCGACGACCTCCTTGCAGTACTCCGAGGCGAGGTACTTGGCCATGCCGGCCTCGAGGTCGTTGCGCTCGCCGCCGTCCTTCTTGCGGGCGGCCATCACCATCATCTGGTGGGCGGCCTCGACCTTGGTGGCCATCTCGGCGAGCTTGAACTGGATGGCCTGGTGCTCGGCGATCTTCTTGCCGAAGGTGGAGCGCTGCTGGGCGTAGGAGATGCCCAGCTCGAAGGCGCGCCGGGCGACACCGCAGCCGCGGGCGGCCACGTTGACCCGGCCGACCTCGACGCCGTCCATCATCTGGTAGAAGCCCTTGCCGGGGACGCCGCCGAGGACGCGGTCGGCCGGGATGCGGACGTCCTGGAGCACCAGCTCGGTGGTGTCGACGCCCTTGTAGCCCATCTTCTCGATCTTCCCCGGCACGGTGAGGCCGGGGACGGTCGGGTTCGGGCCGAACCCGGCCGTCTTCTCGATCAGGAAGGTGGTCATGTTCTTGTACGGGCTGCCGCCGCCCTCGTCGGTCTTGCAGAGCACCGCGACGAGGGTGGAGGTGCCGCCGTTGGTGAGCCACATCTTCTGGCCGTTGAGGACGTAGTGGTCGCCGTCCCGCACACCCTTGGTGGAGATCGCCGAGACGTCGGAGCCGAGGCCCGGCTCGGACATCGAGAAGGCGCCGCGGATCTCGCCGGCCGCCATCTTCGGCAGGAAGTAGTCCTTCTGCTCCTGGGTGCCGTGCGCGTTGATCATGTGCGCCACGATGAAGTGGGTGTTGACGATGCCGGAGACGGACATCCAGCCGCGGGCGATCTCCTCCACCACCAGGGCGTAGGTGAGCAGCGACTCGCCGAGGCCGCCGTACTCCTCGGGGATGGTCAGGCCGAAGAGGCCCAGCTGCTTCATCCCCTCGACGATGGCGGTCGGGTACTCGTCCTTGTGCTCCAGCTCCGTGGCGACCGGAATGATCTCCTTGTCGACGAAATCCCGCACGGTGGCGAGGATGTCCCGCTGGATCTCGGTGAGGCCGTCGGTCTGTGCGAGGCGTCCCATCGTGCGGCTCCTGTGGAGAGAGGGAAGAGGGTGGGGGAGAGGAAGTCAGAGCGGGGGGGGGGATTGCCGGGGGCCCTGCCGGCGTGGCTGCGGCAGCAGGGCCCCCGTTCCGGAGTGGGGATCGGCCGATGACGGCGGCCTACCCGTCCGGGGTCTGGGAGAGAGGTGTCAGGACAGCGGGGTGGGACGGCCGGGCTGCTCCCCGCCGCGCTCCTTGATGTACGTCGCGGTCGGCACCATCACCTTGCGGCGGAAGATGCAGACGACCGTGCCGTCCTGCTTGTACCCCTTGGTCTCGACGTAGACGATGCCCCGGTCGTCCTTGGACTTGGAGGGCCACTTGTCGAGCACGGTCGTCTCGCCGTAGAGGGTGTCGCCGTGGAAGGTCGGCGCGATGTGGCGCAGCGACTCGATCTCCAGGTTGGCGATCGCCTTGCCGGAGACGTCCGGGACGGACATGCCGAGCAGCAGCGAGTAGATGTAGTTGCCCACCACGACGTTCTTGCCGAAGTCCGTCGTCTTCTCCGCATAGTTGGTGTCCATGTGGAGCGGGTGGTGGTTCATGGTGAGCAGGCAGAAGAGGTGGTCGTCGTACTCGGTGACCGTCTTGCCGGGCCAGTGCTTGTAGACCGCGCCGACCTCGAACTCTTCGTAGGTGCGTCCGAACTGCATCTCAGTGGTCCTTAGGGGGGGTCAGGCCTGCGGGGGCTCGAACTTGGAGGTGCGCTGGAACCCGGCGGCCCGGCCCTTGCCGGCGATGACCAGGGCCATCTTGCGGCTGGCCTCGTCGATCATCTCGTCGCCGAGCATCGCGGAGCCCTTGGCGCCGCCCTCCGCGGAGGTGCACCAGTCGTAGGCGTCGAGGATCAGCTCGGCGTGGTCGTAGTCCTCCTGCGAGGGCGAGAAGATCTCGTTCGCGGCGCCGACCTGGTCCGGGTGGAGCACCCACTTGCCGTCGAAGCCGAGCGCGGCGGCGCGGCCGGCCACCTCGCGGTAGCCCTCCTGGTTGCGGATCTGCAGGTAGGGGCCGTCGATCGCCTGGAGGTCGTTGGCGCGGGCGGCCATCAGGATGCGCATCAGGATGTAGTGGTACGCGTCGGCCGGGTAGCCGGCCGGCTGCTCGCCGACCACCAGGGACTTCATGTTGATCGAGGCCATGAAGTCGGCCGGGCCGAAGATGATCGTCTCCAGGCGCGGGGAGGCCTCGGCGATCGCGTCGACGTTGATCAGGCCCTTGGCGTTCTCGATCTGCGCCTCGATGCCGATCTTGCCGACCTCGAAGCCCATGGTCTTCTCGATCTGGGTGAGCAGCAGGTCGAGTGCCTTGACCTGCTCGGCGTCCTGGACCTTGGGCAGCATGATGCAGTCGAGGTTCGGGCCGGCGCCCTCGACGACGGTGATCACGTCGCGGTAGGTCCAGTGGGTCGTCCAGTCGTTGACGCGGACGACCTTGGTCTTCTTGCCCCAGTCGCCGTTGTTCAGCGCGTCGACGATGTGGTGCCGGGCGCTCTCCTTGACCAGGGGGGCGCAGGCGTCCTCCAGGTCGAGGAAGACCTGGTCGGCGGGCAGGCCCTGGGCCTTCTCCAGGAAGCGCGGGTTGGAGCCCGGCACGGCGAGGCAGGAGCGGCGGGGGCGGAGCCTGTTGACGTTGGCCATGAGGGTGGGTCAGTCCTTCCGGGGTCAGCTGGTGGTCGTCGCGGCGGGGGCGGGCGTCCACGGCTGGAGCCTGTTGGCCAGCCGGATCTCGTCCACGATCCGGCCGATGATGGTGGTGATGCCGAAGTCCTTCGGGGTGAACACGGCAGCGACGCCGGCGGCCTTGAGGGCCTCGCCGTCCGCTGCCGGGATGATGCCACCCACGATCACTGGCACATCCTCCACCCCGGCCCGGCGCAGCCGGTGCAGGACGTCGGGCACCAGCTCGGGGTGGGCCCCGGAGAGGATCGACAGGCCCACGCAGTGCACGTCCTCCGCGACGGCCGCGGAGACGATCTGCTCGGGCGTCAGCCGGATGCCCTGGTAGACCACCTCGAACCCGGCGTCGCGGGCCCGGACGGCGATCTGCTCGGCGCCGTTGGAGTGCCCGTCCAGGCCGGGCTTGCCGACCAGCAGGCGCAGCTTGCCGGCGCCCAGCTCGGCGGCGGTCGCGGTGACCGCCTCGCGGACGGCCGCCAGCTCGCCGCCGGGCTCGGCCGCCACCGCGACCGGGGCGCCGCCGACGCCGGTGGGCGCGCGGTACTCGCCGAAGACCTCGCGCAGGGCGAAGGACCACTCGCCGGTGGTGACCCCGGCGCGGGCGCAGGCGAGCGTGGCGGGCATCAGGTTGGCCTCGGTGCCCGCGACGGTCTTGAGCTCCTCGAGGGCCAGCTGGGCGGCGGCCTCGTCGCGGCTGCCGCGCCACTGCTCCAGGGCGGCGAGCACGGACTGCTCGGAGGCCGGGTCGACCACCATGATCGCGGTGTCGAGGTCGGCCGTGAGCGGGCTCTCCTCGGTGGTGTCGAAGCAGTTCACCCCGATGATCTTGTCCTCGCCGGACTCGATCCGGGCCCGGCGGGCGGCGTGCGAGGCGACCAGGTTGGACTTGAGGTAGCCGGACTCGACGGCCGGGATGATGCCCCGGTTGCCCGCCTTGGCGCCCATCTCCAGCACCTTGGCGATCTCGGCCTCCGCGCCGGCCAGCAGCTCGGCGGTCTTGGTCTCGATCACCTCGGAGCCGTTGAAGATGTCCCCGTACTCCAGCAGGTCGGACTCGTAGGCGAGCACCTGCTGGATGCGCAGCGACCACTGCTGGTCCCACGGGCGGGGCAGGCCGAGCGCCTCGTTCCAGGCGGGCAGCTGGACGGCCCGGGCGCGGGCGTCCTTGGAGAGCGTGACGGCGAGCATCTCCAGCACGATCCGCTGGACGTTGTTCTCCGGCTGCGCCTCGGTCAGGCCCAGCGAGTTGACCTGGACGCCGTAGCGGAAGCGGCGCTGCTTCGGGTCCTGGATGCCGTAGCGCTCCAGGGTGACCTTCTCCCAGAGGCGGGCGAAGGCGCGCATCTTGCACATCTCCTCGACGAAGCGCACGCCGGCGTTGACGAAGAAGGAGATCCGGGCGACCACCTCGCCCATCCGCTCGGCCGACACCTGGCCGGAGTCGCGGACCGCGTCCAGCACCGAGATCGCGGTGCACATCGCGTAGGCGATCTCCTGGACCGGGGTGGCCCCGGCCTCCTGGAGGTGGTAGCTGCAGATGTTGATCGGGTTCCACTTGGGGATGTTCCCGACCGTGTAGGCGATCATGTCGGTGATCAGGCGGACCGAGGGCCCGGGCGGGAAGACGTGCGTCCCGCGCGAGAGGTACTCCTTGACGATGTCGTTCTGGGTGGTGCCGGTGAGCTTGGCGATGTCGGCGCCCTGCTCCTCGGCGACCACCTGGTAGAGCGCCAGCAGCCACATCGCGGTGGCGTTGATCGTCATGGAGGTGTTGGTCTGCTCGAGCGGGATGCCGTCGAACAGGGCGCGCATGTCCCCGACGTGTCCCACCGGCACGCCGACCCGGCCGACCTCGCCGCGGGCGAGGATGTGGTCGGAGTCGTAGCCCGTCTGGGTCGGCAGGTCGAAGGCCACCGAGAGGCCGGTCTGGCCCTTGGCGAGGTTCCTGCGGTACAGCGCGTTGGAGTCGCTCGCGGTCGAGTGCCCCGCGTAGGTCCGCATCAGCCAGGGCCGATCACGCTTCTGATCAGTCATCGGATCGCCTTAGATGTCGCGGCTGGACCGGTCGGCCCGCTCGGAGGCCTCGCGGAACAGGTTGATCGCGGGCAGGTGCTTCTCGCGCAGCTCGGCGTTGCGCACGCCCAGGCCCTCGGTCGGCGCGAGGCAGAGCACGCCGACCTTGCCCTGGTGCTTGTTCTGGTGGACGTCGAGCGCGGCCTGGCCGGCCTGGTCGAGGCTGTAGACCTTGGAGACGGTCGGGTGGATCTTGCCCTTGGCCACCAGGCGGTTGGCCTCCCAGGCCTCGCGGTAGTTGGCGAAGTGCGAGCCGACGATCTTCTTCAGCGACATCCACAGGTAGCGGTTGTCGTACTGGTGCATGAAGCCGGAGGTGGAGGCGCAGGTGACGATGGTGCCGCCCTTGCGGGTGACGTAGACCGAGGCGCCGAAGGTCTCGCGGCCCGGGTGCTCGAAGACGATGTCCACGTCCTCGCCGCCGGTCAGCTCGCGGATCCGGCTGCCCAGGCGCTTCCACTCGCGCGGGTCCTGGGTGTTCTCGTCCTTCCAGAACCGGTAGCCCTCGGCGGAGCGGTCGATGATCGCCTCGGCGCCCATCGCCCGGCAGATCCCGGCCTTCTGCTCGTTGGAGACCACGCAGATCGGGGTGGCGCCGCCGGCCAGCGCGTACTGGGTGGCGTAGGAGCCGAGGCCGCCGCTGGCGCCCCAGATCAGCACGTTGTCGCCCTGCTTCATGCCCGCGCCGTTCTGCGAGACCAGCTGGCGGTAGGCGGTGGAGTTGACCAGGCCGGGGGAGGCGGCCTCCTCCCAGGTCAGGTGGGCGGGCTTGGGCATCAGCTGGTTGGTCTTCACCAGGGCCAGCTGGGCGAGACCGCCGAAGTTGGTCTCGAAGCCCCAGATCCGCTGCTCCGGGTCCATCATCGTGTCGTTGTGGCCGTCCGAGGACTCCAGCTCGACCGAGAGGCAGTGGGCGACGACCTCGTCGCCCGGCTTCCAGGCGTTGACCCCGGCACCGGTGCGCAGCACCACGCCCGCGAGGTCCGAACCGAGCACGTGGTACGGCAGGTCGTGGCGCTTGGTGAGCGGGGAGAGCCGGCCGTAGCGCTCCAGGAAGCCGAAGGTGGAGACCGGCTCGAAGATCGAGCTCCACACGGTGTTGTAGTTCACCGCGCTGGCCATCACGGCGACCAGGGCCTCGCCCGGGCCCAGCTCGGGCAGGGCGACCTCGTCGAGGTGGAGGGACTTGCGGGGGTCCTTGTCGCGGCTGTCGAGGCCCGCGAACATCTGCTCCTCGTCCTTGTGGAGCGTGACGGCCCGGTAGGACTCCGGCAGCTTGAGCGCGGCGAAGTCCGCGGAGCTGCTGTCGGAGCTGAGGATCGCGTCGAGGATTTCCTTCATGGCTGCCTCCGAAGGCGTACCTGTGTGAGGGGCACAGGGCGTCTGGGGGAGCCGGGAGCGGACACCGGCTTCGCTGAGATGGGTGGTGGGTGGGTTCGGCTGGTGGGCCGGGCTGCTGCTCGCCCCCGGGGTGTGGGAGCGCCGGACGACGGCGCGCCGAGGTGGGGAGCCGCGGCGCCGCGACTGGTGGGTAACAAGGTAGTGGCACCCTGTGCCACTCGTAAAGACACCGGGTGTCATCAATTCAGGTGAATCAAATCCCCGTTCGACCGCCCGGTCGCGGGCCTCGCGCGGGCATGCGAAGGGCCCGTACCGGCAATCCGGTACGGGCCCTGGAAAACTGCTCCGACCTGCGGAAACGCTCCCGCTCAGGCCTCCCGTGCGCCGCTCAGCGCGGCTCTGATGCTGTCCACCACCACGTCCAGCGGAGCGTCGGTGCGGGCCACTGTGATGAGCACCTCACCTCCGGGGCTGGCACTCAGTGCGCTCATGGCGGCGGCCTCCAGCGGCGTCACACTGGCACCGGGTGCCACAAGAGATCCACGCCGACGGGCGCCCGGTGCCGCGGACGCCCAGAAGGTGCCCCGGATCACCTCGAAGGAGTGGTCCAGCTGCGCCTCCACGTCGCCCCGGCCGCCGGCCCGCAGCCAGCGCCGCAGCACGTGGTTGTGCGCCGCCACGACCGCCGCCGCCGACACCTCGGCCAGCATCGAGTCGTCCTCGCCGCCGCGCTGCCAGCCCGGCGGGATCTCCTCGGCGGTGTCGAAGCGCCCGAGCAGGTAGCGGGTGAACAGCCGCTCGTAGCGGGCCACCACCGCGATCTCCCGCTCGCGCAGCGCCGGGACCTGACGGATCAACTGGTACCGCGCCACCGACACCGCCGGGGTGGAGGCGTACATCCGCAGCACCTCCTTGATGCCCCGGCAGACCACGTCCAGCGGGTGCTCCTCGGACTCGGCGCTGGCCAGCAGGTCGGCGACCCGGACCAGGGTGTCGTCGTGGTCCGGGAAGATCGCCTCCTCCTTGGACCGGAAGTACCGGAAGAAGGTCCGCCGGGCCACTCCGGCGGCGGCCGCGATCTGGTCGACCGTGGTCTCCTCGTAGCCCTGCGAGGCGAACAGCTCCATCGCGGCCGTGGCCAGGTCCTGGCGCATCTGCTGGCGCTGGGCGGCCGCCCGGCGGCTGCCCGGCCCCGGCTCGGCGGCGGCCGGCCCGGCACCGGACGGCCGGTCGGCGCCGCGCGGTACGGCGGAGTGCTGCGGGGAGGCTGACTGAACCCGATCCATGGCCGGAACGCTACACGCCCCCGACCCCGGCCCCGCGGGCCTTCCCCGGCGGACCGGCGCGACCGGGCCGGTCACGGCCGGTCTCGGCCACCGGGCGGACACCGTACCGGGGATCCAGCCGGTCCGCGGCTGCCCGCTCGGCACCGCACCGGCCGGCACCGCACCGGTCGGCGGCGCGCCCCCGGCCGGCGCGCCGCCGCCCACCGGGCCCGCACCGGGCCCGCCCGCCGACGCCGTGCTCACCGGCGTGCGTGGTCGCGGAAGCCGCGGCCGGTCTTGCGGCCCAGGCAGCCCGCCGCCACCAGGTGCTCCAGCAGCGGTGCCGCCGCCAGCCCCGGCTCGCGGAACTCCTGGTGCAGCACCTGCTCGATGGTCAGCGAGACGTCCAGGCCGACCACGTCCAGCAGCTCGAACGGGCCCATCGGGTAGCCGCAGCCGAGCTTCATCGCGGTGTCGATGTCGTCCACCGTCGCGTAGTGCTCCTGCAGCATCCGCACCGCGTCGTTCAGGTACGGGAAGAGCAGCGCGTTGACGATGAACCCGGCCCGGTCGCCGCACTCCACCGGGTGCTTGCGCACCTTCGCGCACAGTTCCAGCGCGGTCGCGGTGACGTCCGGGGCGGTCAGCACGGTGGAGACCACCTCGACCAGCTTCATGGCCGGCGCCGGGTTGAAGAAGTGCATGCCGACCACGTCCTGCGGCCGCGAGGTGGCCGTGGCGCAGCTGATCACCGGCAGCGAGGAGGTGGTGGTGGCGAGCACCGCGCCCGGCTTGACGATCTTGTCCAGGGTGGCGAACAGCTCCTGCTTGACCGCGAGGTCCTCGGCGACCGCCTCGACCACCAGGTCCACCTGGGCCAGCTCGGCGTACTGCCCGACCGGCGTCACCAGGGCCAGCGCCGCGTCGCGCTGCTCCTCGGTCAGCCGGCCCTTGGCCACCGAGCGGTCCAGCGACTTCGCCAGCTGCGCCTTGGCCCGGTCCGCCTTCTCCTGGCTGCGGGCGGCCAGCAGCACCGGGTGGCCGGCCTTGGCGAACACCTCGACGATGCCGGTCGCCATGGTGCCCGAGCCGCAGACGCCGATGGTGCGCACCTCGCGGCCCGGCACCCGGGCGGTGGCGCCGCCGGCGGCCGCGTCGACCGCCTTGGAGGAGCCCGGCGCCTCGTAGGTGTAGAAGCCCCGGCCCGACTTGCGGCCCAGCAGCCCGGCCGCCACCAGCTGGCCGAGGATCGGCGCGGGCGCGTGCAGGCGGTCCCGGGACTGCTCGTACATCGCCTCCAGCACCGTGCGGGCGGTGTCCACGCCGATCAGGTCGAGCAGCGCCAGCGGGCCCATCGGCAGGCCGCAGCCGAGCCGCATCGCGGCGTCGATGTCCTCGCGGCTGGCGTACCGGGACTCGAACATCGCGGCGGCCTGGTTCAGGTACGCGAAGAGCAGGCCGTTCACCACGAAGCCGGCCCGGTCGCCGGCCGCGACCGGCTCCTTGCCGAGGTCCCGGGCGAAGGCCGAGGCGTCCACGGCCACCTGCGGGGCGGTCAGCACGGTGCGGACCACCTCGACCAGCTTCATGGTGTGCACCGGGTTGAAGAAGTGCAGGCCCAGCACCCGCTCGGGGCGGGCGGTGGCGGCGGCGATCCGGGTCACCGACAGCGCGGTGGTCCCGGTCGCCAGCACCGTCTGCGGCGGGCAGATCCGGTCCAGCTCGGCGAACAGCTCCCGCTTCAGCTCCAGCTGCTCGGGGACCTCCTCGATCACCAGGTCCGCCTCGGCGGCGGCCTCCAGCGAGGTGCCCACCGTGATCAGCGCGAGCGCCGCGGCCCGGTCCTCGGCGGTGATCCGCTCACGTGCCACCGCGTGCGCGGTCGCCTCCTCGATCCGGGCGAGCGCCCGGGCGGCGGCGTCCTCGTTGGCCTCGATGCCGATCACCCGGCGGCCGCTCTGCGCGACTGCCACGGCGACGCCGGCACCCATCGTGCCGAGGCCGACCACGGCGACCGTGGGGAAGGGACGCTTCATTGTCCTGACTCCTTGTCATGGGAGGCCCGCGCGCGCTCCGGCGGGCGCGCCGCCGCGCCCGTACGCCGGGGGCGGCCGCCGCCGGAGGAGGGTTCGCGCGCGGGGGCTTGGGAGATGACGGTTGCGGCGCACGCGTGCAGCCGCCGGTCCGCTCCGGCCGTGCTGCGGGTGTGCCGTGGTACTCAGGCGCTCAAGGTGAAGGAAGCGGCTCTGATACGAGGAGGGAATCCGGCCCGCCGCGATCCGCGGCACCGACCGGTGAAAGACGCACCGCCAACCGCCGCCCGCCACACGCGAATCCCGCGTGCCGACGAACGACCCCGCCGGTGCGGCTCCCGAAGCCCGGCGGTGGTGCGTGCGGTCACTGTAGCGAAGCTACCGCCGAGTAGGAAGAGGGCGGAGGCGCCCTTCCGCGGAAATTCGTTCGGTGCGCCGAGCGGGCTTCGCTAGGGTGGGCGGCGCGGGGGCGGCTCCGCGGCGTGCTTCCTTCTCTCATCTCCAAAATGACCCGAGTGCGCCCACTCTCCGCCCCCGCTTCGTCGTATCTCCGGGGGATCCACCAGTGAAGAAGCAGAGCACCACCGCGCCCGACACCCGCCTCGACGACTACCTGCTGCGACGGCTCGGCGCCGTCGCCGTCCCGGGCACCGGGGCCGGGGAGTCCGACCCGTGGAGCGCGCGCGGGCTGCTCGCCCTGGAGGCGGACCTCGCCCAGCGCGGACACCTGCTGACCGCTCCGCTGCGCGCCGCGCTCGGGCGGCTGCGGCCGGCCGCGCTGGCCGACACCGGGCAGGCGCTGCTGCGCCGGCTCGACGCGGCGACCGGCGCCGACCGCAAGCACCAGGCGCTGTTCCGGCGCTTCCCCGACGGCGTGCCCGACCACGCGCACAGCTACTACTCCGCGCACGTGCGCGCCTTCCTGCTTAACCAGCCGAACCAGATCTGCGCCTGCTGCGAGTGCGTCGGCGCCGAGTCCGGCATCGGCGCCCTCGCACCCTGCGCCCACCTGCTCTGCGGCGACTGCTACGACGAGCTGGCCGACCACGCCTGCCCGCTCTGCGGCACCCCGATCGCCGAGCAGCGCCACCTGTCACTGGACGCCAAGGCCGTGCGCAACGCCGCCCGCGAGCACGGCCAGGACACCCTGCTGCGCCCGCTGCGGCTGGCCGAGGGCACCGACCCGGCCGCCGCCGCGGCCGCCGAGCTGGGCCGGCTGCTGGGCCGCCGCACCCCGCTGAACCCGCAGGACCGCGAGGACCTCGCCCTGCTGCTCGACCACGCCCCCGCCGACCCGGCCGACTGGCTGCCCGCCGACATCCCCGTCCGGGAGAGCCGGGCCACCGTCCTCGCCGCCCTGCTCCGCCGCGACCAGGCCACCGCCCGGCCGCTGCTCGCCGCCCACCTCACCACCGCCACCGACGTGCTGCGGCTGATCTGGGCCTGGTCCGGGGCCGAGCCCGACCTGCTGCCCGCCACCGCCAAGGGCCTGCGGCTGCGCAACCTGCCCCGCCCGCTGCGCCGCGACCTGCTCGCCGTCCTGGACGCGCTCCCGCTCGGCACCCTCGCCGAGGACCTCGGCCGGCACCGCGCCGCCTGGCTGCGCGCCGGCGAGCTGCTGCACCCGTACGAGCACCGGGCCCGGTTCCCGTACGCCACCGCCGCGTTCGCCGTGCTCCGGCAGAGCGACCTCGACCTGCACGGCCTCGGCCCCGAGCTGCGCGAGGCCCCCGCCCCGCTGCGGGTCGCCGAGACCCCGGGCGGCCACACCCGGCTGGTCGTCGCCACCTTCGCCGCCCGGGTCGAGCGGGCCCTCGCGGGCGGCGACGTGCCCGCCGCCGTCGCCCTGCTGGCCCGCCGCCCCGGCGAGTTCGTCCGCCGACTGCACCACCTGCTGCGGGTGCACGCCTCCTGGAGTCCCGGCGAGCCGCTGCCCGCCGCACTCGCCGACGCCCTGCCCGCGGCCCTACGCAAGGTCGCGCCCGGTCCGCTGCTCGGCGCCTACGGCCGGCTGCGCGGCCCGCGCGAGGTCGGCGAGCGCCGGCTCTACTTCCCGCGCGGACGGGTCTCGCTGGCGCACGCCCGCGACGACTGGGGCACCGAGGTCCCGGTCGCGCTCAGCGCCCCCGTCTGCACGCTGATCGAGGCCGAACTGCTGCGCCGGGCCGGCGAGCACGAGCGGTTCGACCTCGCCGTCCTCGACGAGGGGCTGGCCGACCTGGTGGTCCCGTTCGCCGAGCGGGCCAGTGCCAGGACGCTGGTCGCCCTGCCGCGCGGCAGCGTCCAGCGGCTGCCCGACGGCGGCCGGGTCCGGCTCTTCCTGCACTGGATGCAGACCCCGCGCCAGCGGGTGGACCTCGACCTCTCGGTGGCGCTGTACGACGAGCGGTGGGAGTTCGTCGGCCTGTGCGACTACACCCGCCTGGTGTACGGCAAGCGCGCCGCCGTGCACTCCGGCGACTTCACCTCGGCCCCGCCCCCGCACGGGGCCACCGAGTACGTGGACCTCGACCTGCCGGCGCTGGCCGAGGGGGGCGCCCGGTACGCGGTCGTCATCGTCTTCAGCTACAACGACGTCCCGTTCGAGGAGCTCGCCGACGCCTTCGCCGGGTTCATGGAGCTGGACGCCCCGGAGGCGGCCCGCCACCGCGGCGGCCACTTCCAGGCGGAGGCCGTCCGCCAGCGGCTCGACCTGAGCGGGGACGCCAAGATCTGCGTCCCGATGATCGTCGACCTCGGCCGGCGCACGTACACCTGGACGGACCTCAACACCGGCACCTCCGGCGCCTTCCACAACGTCTGGCGCTACCGGGACCGGATCGGCACCCTGGCCTCGGACGTGCTGGCGCACTTCGCCGAGGGCTCCCGCGCCACGCTCTGGGACCTCGCCTGCGCCACGGCCGCCGCCCGCACCGACGAGGTGCTGGTCCGGGACCGCTCCGGCGGCGTGCTCAGCAGCTACCGCCGGGCCGCCGGCGAGCCGGTGGCGGACTTCGCCGAGCGGTTGCGCGAGGGGTACGGGGCCGACGGCAGGGTGACGGGCCCGGGCCTCGACCGGGTGCTGGCCGAGCAGCTGGTCCTGCGCCGGGTGTTCACCGCACTGGTGCACGCCGACGTCCCGGCTCCCGTCCCCGTCTCGGGCGCGCTCTACCGGCTCTACCCGGGCCCGCTGGACGCCGCGCCCGGCACCCTGGAGCGGCTCACCGCGGGGGATCTGGTGGCCCTGTTCGACCCGGAGGGGTGAACGGGCGGACGAGCGTCCGCCCGAACCACCCGATAGGGGAATTCCCCCTGGTCAGCGGGCGCGGCAGCATGGAGGAATGAGCACCGGAACCGTCGCGTCCGCAGGCCTCGCCGACTCCTCCGAGCCACCCGTCGGCCCCACCGGCCCTGCCGGCCCTGCCGGCCCCGCCGGTCCGGCCGCCGTCGCGCTGCCGCCGCGCGCCGAGCGGGCCGAGCGGGCCCGGCAGGCCGCCGAGCGGCTGCGCGCGGGCGGGGTGGAGGCGGTGGCCGTCACCTGGGTGGACAACGCCGGGATCGCCCGGGCCAAGGCGGTACCGCTGGACGGGCTGGTGCACGCGGCCCAGTGGGGCGTCGGTGCCGCGCCCTGCTTCGACGTCTTCCTGGCCGACGACTCCATCACCACCAGCCGGCTGATCGGCGGCCCGACGGGCGATCTGCGGCTCTACCCGGATCTCGACCGGATCGTCCCGCTGGCCGCCCAGCCCGGCTGGGCCTGGGCGCCGGGGGAGCGGTACACCCAGGCGGGCGGCCCGCACCCGGGCTGCCAGCGGCTGTTCGCCCGCCGGATGGAGGCCGCCGCCGCCACCCGCGCGCTCGGCGTCAAGGCCGGCATCGAGGTCGAGTGGACGGTCGCCCTGGCCGGCCCGCCGCAGCAGGAGCCGCAGTACCCGACGTACGGCCCGGCCTACGGCATGCAGCGGCTGACCGACCTCTCCGACTACCTGCGGGACGTCCTGCGCGCGCTCGGCGAGCAGGGGCTGACGGTGCTCCAGATCCACCCCGAGTACGCCCCGGGCCAGTTCGAGGTGTCGCTCGCCCCCGAGGGGGCGGTCGGCGCCGCCGACACCTCCGTCCTGGTCCGGCACACCATCCGGGCGGTCGGCGCCCGGCACGGGCTGCGGGCCTCCTTCGCGCCCGTGGTCGAGGCCGGCGCGGTCGGCAACGGCGGCCACCTCCATCTGAGCCTGTGGCGCGACGGGCGGAACCTCGGCCGCGGCGGCCCCGGCCCGCACGGACTGACGGCCGAGGCCGAGGGCTTCCTCGCCGGGGTGCTCGGCGCGCTGCCCGAGCTGCTGGTGCTCGGCTGCTCCAGCCCCGCCGGGTACCTGCGACTGGTGCCCTCGCACTGGGCCGGCGCCTACCAGTGCTGGGGCCTGGAGAACCGGGAGGCCGCGCTGCGGCTGGTCACCGGCTCCTCGGGGGAGCGCTCCACCGCCGCCAACGCCGAGGTCAAGTGCTTCGACGCCACCGCCAACCCGTACCTCGCGGTCGGCGCGGTGCTCGCGGCCGGCCTCGCCGGACTGGACCAACGGCTCGCGCTGCCACCGGAGTTCACCGGCGATCCGGCCCAGGCCGCACCCGGGACGGTCCCCCGGTTGCCGTCCGGCCCGGCCGAGGCGGTCGCGGCCTACCAGAAGTCCGCGGTGCTCCGCGAGGCACTCGGCGACCCCCTGTTCGAGGCGGTGCTGGCCGTCCGGCAGGCGGAGATCGAGCAGTACGCCTCGGCCACCCCCGAGCAGCTGGTGGCGGCCACCCGCTGGCGGTACTGACCGGTGGCCCCGCTGGACGTCCCCGCGCTGGTCGACCACCACTGCCACAGCGTGGTGGCGGCCGAGCTCGCCGACGACGTGCTGGCCGGGCTGCTCACCGAGTCCGACCGGCCGCCCGCGCCCGGCTGCTCGCCGTTCGACAGCGCGCTCGGCCTCGCCGTCCGCCGCTGGTGCCCGCCCGCGCTCGGGCTCCCGGCGCACGCCCCGGCCGCCGACTACCTGGCCCGCCGGCGCGAGCTCGGCGCCGCCGAGGCCACCCGGCGGCTGCTCGCGGCCGCCGCCCTGGACACCTGCCTGGTGGACACCGGGCTGACCGCGGCGGGCGGTCACCCGCTGCTGCCGCTGGGCGAGCTCGCCGAGGTGTCGGGCGCCCGGGTGCGCGAGGTGGTCCGGCTGGAGGCCGTCGTCGAGTCGCTCGCCCCGGCGGCCGCCGACTGGCCGGCCGCCGTGCGCGCGGCGCTGGAGTCGGCGGCGGCCGGCGCGGTGGCGGTCAAGTCGGTGCTGGCCTACCGCGGCGGCCTGGCGGTGCCCCCCGAGCGGCCCGCCACCCGGGAGGTGGTCGCCGCCGCCGGGGCGCGGCTGCGGGCCGGCCACGGGCGGCTGACCGACCCGGTCCTGCTGCACCACCTGCTCTGGACGGCCCTGGACGTCTGCGCCGGGCTCGGCCTGCCGCTCCAGCTGCACACCGGGTTCGGGGATCCGGATCTGACCCTGCACCGGGCCGACCCGTCGCTGCTGACCGGGTTCGTCCGGGCGGCCGAGCCGAGCGGCGTGCCGCTGGTGCTCCTGCACTGCTACCCGTACCACCGGCAGGCCGGCTGGCTGGCCCAGGCCTTCCCGCAGGTGTACACCGACCTCGGACTGACGGCCTCCTACGTCGGCCCCCGGGCGGCCGCCGTGCTCGGCGAGATGCTGGAGCTGGTGCCGTTCGGCAAGCTCCTGTTCTCCACCGACGCCTACGGCCTGCCGGAGCTGTACCTGGTCGGCGCGGCCCAGTTCCGGCACGGCCTGGGCAGCCTGCTGGACGGCTGGCGGGCCGACGGCGCCTGTACGGCGGCCGACGCGCAGCGCCTCGCCCGGCAGGTGGCCGCCGGCAACGCCCGCCGCCTGTACCGGCTCTGACCGCCGCCCCGGCCCCCTCCGACCGCCGCCTGGCCCGACGCCGAACGCCGCCCCGCCCCGGCCCGGTACCGGGGAATCGGCCGAGGTGAGCCGCCGTCACCCGTCTGGCGGGTTGTTCGCGGTGGATCGTCTGCGCTCGGCCGAATTGACGGCGCGGGGAAGCCAGTTTATTCACCGTATGGATTGACATCCCGTCCGTGGCCTGGAGTCATCGACCTCGCAAGTGTTCGAACTGTGTCGATTAGATGACTACCTCTTGCGGATTGCAACGCATGTTCACTAGCGTCCCGATCATTCCAGTGCACCTGCCAACCGCAGTTGTGCATGACGACTCGGGAGGGCCAACCCCTATGAGTGTTCCTCGGATCAGCCGGACCCGGTACGCCGCGGTGGGCCTCGTCCTCGCCACGGCCGGCGCCATGGTGCTGCCGGCCGGTACCGCCGTCGCGGCCACCGGGGCCGAGCCGACCACCGGACCGCTGCTCAGCTACGTCGTGAACACCCAGGCCAACCACGGCCAGGTGCAGAAGGTCGAGAAGGCCATCACGACCCTCGGCGGCTCCGTGGTGTACTCGTACGAGCAGATCGGCGTGGTGATCGCCCGCTCGACCGACACCCAGTTCGCCGCCAAGCTGCGGCACGCGAAGGGCGTCCAGTCGGTCGGCGCCAGCCGCACCAAGGGCATCACGGCCGCCGAATCCCGGAAGGCCGAGGTCGCCGCCGACCCGACCCCCGAGGCCGTCGCCGCCGCCACGGCCGCCGGCGAGGAGCCCAACTGGGCCAACCAGTGGGACATGCGCCAGATCGGCGTGGACAAGGCGCACAAGCTGTCGCTCGGCAGCAACAAGGTCACCGTCGGCGTGCTGGACTCCGGCATCGACGCCAACCACGAGGACCTCAAGGCCAACGTGGACGCCTCGCAGTCGGTCTCCTGCATCGACGGCGGCAAGCCGAACACCGCCTTCGAGGCCTGGCAGCCCGGCGTCGACGGCGACCACGGCACCCACGTGGCCGGCACCATCGCCGCCGCCAAGAACGGCAAGGGCATCGAGGGCATCGCCCCGAACGTCAAGCTGGCCGCCGTCAAGGTGGTCGACGACGGCGGGTTCATCTACCCGGAGTACGCGGTCTGCGGCTTCGTCTGGGCCGGTGAGCACCACTTCAAGGTGACGAACAACAGCTACTTCGTCGACCCGTGGATGTTCAACTGCCAGAACGACGCGGACCAGGCGGCGATCACCACCGCCGTCCGCCGCGCCGTCGAGTTCTCGCAGCGCAAGGGCGTCCTCAACGTGGCCGCCGCGGGCAACGAGAACATCGACCTCGCCCACAAGACCAAGGACGTCGCCAGCCCGGACGACACCACCCCGGGCGAGCGCCCGATCACCCAGGACTGCCTGAACCTGCCGACCGAGCTGGACGGCGTCGTGTCGGTCTCCTCGGTGGGTGTCAACGGCGACAAGTCGTACTACTCCAGCTACGGCAAGAACAAGGTCACCGTGGCCGCCCCCGGTGGCGACCGCCGGTACCAGATCCCGAACACCCCGGACCAGAACGGCCGCACCCTGTCCACCATCCCGGGTGGCAAGTACGGCTACATGCAGGGCACCTCGATGGCCTCGCCGCACGCCGCCGGCGTGCTCGCGCTGCTCGCCAGCACCTTCCCGTGGGCCAGCCCCGAGGAGCTGACCGAGATGCTGACCAGCCAGGCCGAGTCGCACGCCTGCCCGACGGCCCCGTTCAACCCGGGCGGTGCCGGTGAGTGGACCGCCAACTGCGAGGGCGGCGCGGACGACAACGGCTTCTACGGCGCGGGCATCATCAACGCCGAGAAGGCGGTCCAGTGGTGGCGCTGAGGCGCCGGCACCCCGCCGGACCGGGCCTGACGGCCTGACCCGGCACTGAACCACCGAAGGGTGGGGAGTGGGACTCATCGTCCCGCTCCCCACCCTTTTTTGAGTACCGGTACTCAGGTGGCGGCCCCGGCCGGATCACCAGAATGGACCCGTCAGCGCGACCGGGAACGTCTTCGAGGAGCAGAGCGGCATGGCACAGACCTTCGGCGGATGGCAGCCCCCGGCCCGTCAGGGCGGCGGGCGGAGCTGGCCGTGGCTGCTGGTGGGCATCGCCCAGCTGCTCGCCGCCGGCCCGATGCTGGGCCTGGTGGTCGGCGGCGGCCTGGTGGTCGCCGTGATGGGGTTCGCCTCCGGCGCGGGCGTCGGCGATGTGCTGCCGGTGCTGCTGGGGCTGGTCGCGGGCCCCCTGGTGGGTCTGGCGGTACCGGCGCTGGCGCTGCTCTCGCCCTCGGTGCGCCGGGTGAACCGGGCCGCGCTCTTCGCGCTGCACTGCCTCGGCCTGCTGGTCGGGACGGCGGTCGCCTACTTCGGCTGGGTCCGCCCCGCGATGGGCTGACCGCAGGCCCGGGGCGCGCCTTCGAACCCCGCCTGCGAGCCGGTCACTCCACGTGCCGGCCCCACTCCGTCCCGACGGACGGCTTGCCGTGCAGGTCCGGGACCTCCTGGAGCCAGGCGGGCCGGCCCGCCCGGGAGCGGGCGGCCCGGCGGGCCTCGGCCTCGCGCAGCTGCTCGGTGGTGGCGAAGCCCTCCGGCAGCCACTCGGGCGAGCGGGCCGCCCGGGCGGCCAGATGGGCGACGTACGCGCGGCGCAGCGCCTCCACCGAGTCGAAGCCGGGCTCGTCGGCCAGCCACTGCTCGGGGACGAGCGCGAGCACCTCCTCCAGCAGCCCGGTGGTGACCAGCGGGCCGAGCTCCTCGTCGGCCAGCCGGACGTCCGGCCGGTAGCCGCCGAGGGCGTGGGCGCTGAGGTCGTAGCGCTTGCCGACGGCCGCCTCGGCGCCGGCCCAGCGGTGGTGGAAGATCAGCGCGGCGCCGTTGTCGATCAGCCAGAGCCGGCGGTGCCAGACCATCAGGTTCGGGTTGTGCACGGTGCGGTCGACATTGCCGGTGAGCGCGTCCAGCCAGACCACCCGCCCTGCCTCGGCCGGGTCGACGGGGATCATGCCGGGCTTGAAGTCGACCGCACCGGGCAGCAGGTCCATCCCGAGGTTGATCCCGCCGCTGGCCCGCAGGACGCCCTGGATCTCGGCGTCGGGCTCGCCGTCGGCGACCGCCGGGTCGAAGTCGACCAGCCGCAGCTCCGGGACGCGCAGTCCGAGCCGGCGGGCGAGCTCGCCGACGATCACCTCGGCCACCAGCGCCTTGCGGCCCTGCGCGGCGCCGGTGAACTTCACCACGTAGGTGCCCAGGTCGTCGGTCTCCACGACGCCGGGTACCGAGCCGCCGGCCCGCAGCGGGTCGACATAGCGCACTGCTGTCACCTGATCGAGCACACCGGCCACCCTAGCGCGGCGCTCCTACCGGCCGTGTCCCGCCACCTCGCGGGCGTCCGCCAGCGCCTGCCGGACGGCGCCCGGGATGTCGGTGACGGGGAAGACGGCCCGGCGCACCACCCGCTCGCGGTCCAGCACCAGGATCGCCCGCTTGAGCCGCAGGCCCTGGCCGACGTGGAAGGTGGGCAGCCGCAGGGCGGCCGCCAGCCGGACGTCGAGGTCGGACAGCAGCGGGAAGGGGATCTCCTCGGCCTCGGCGAACTCCCGCTGCTCGTCCGGTCGCTGGGTGGAGATCCCGCGCAGCGCCAGCCCGGCCGCGCGGAACTCCGGGTAGGCCTCGCGGAACAGCCGGTTCTCCAGGGTGCAGCCGACGGCGCCGGGGATGGCACTCCAGGAGGCGGGCAGCGGTGCGGGCCGGCCGGTGGCGGGGTAGCAGAACAGCACGGTGGCGCCGGCCGCCGGGTCGACCGGGTCGAGCTCGCCGCCGGTGTGGGCGGGCAGCGTGAGGGCGGGCAGTCGGGTGCCCGGGAGCGCGGCCATCCGGGCGGCCTCGGCGCTGTCGGGCGCGGCGGAGCCGGAGAGCGAGCCGTCGCCGAGCAGCCAGCGGTCGGCCCAGTCCTGCATGGCGACCAGGACCGGCAGCAGCCCCCGCCCGGCCTCGGTCAGCCGGTACTCGTAGCGCACCGGACCCTGCTGGTACGGCACCCGCTCCAGGACGCCGGACTCGGTGAGGTGGCCGAGCCGCTCGGTGAGCACCTTGCGGGAGATGCCCAGCTCGTGCTGGAGCTCGTCGAAGCGCAGCCGCCCGCGGGCCGACTCGCGGACGATCAGGATGCTCCACCAGTCGCCGATCACCGCCGCCGACTGGGCGATCGCGCAGTGCGCATCGTGTGCGGGCACGTCTCTGAGCACCGTTGATCCTCCTCGCCGATCGGGCGGTCCATCCTTGCACCCCCTTGCGGGTTCCGAAAGGGAACTTGTAAGTTCCTTATCGGAACTCATTGAGAGATCGGGGGAACACGGATGCCCGTCGCCTGGGCGACCCTGCACCGGACCTGGACCATGACCAGCCGGGCCTACCCGTGGTCGTACGCCGTCGGCTGCCTGCTGATCGGCGTGTTCACCATCGGACTGTCCTACCTGGGCCTGCACGCCATCGGCGGCGGCTCGGTGGCCGAGGACTTCACGGCCCGCACCGGCGGCGCCGACTACCTCGGCTACATCGCGATCGGCGCGGGCGGCTACATGTTCACCGTGCGGATGCTGCTCTGGAGCAGCAAGGCGCTGATCACCGAACAGCGCCAGGGCACCCTCGGGGCGCTGCTGATCGCCCCGGCCACCCGGCTGCCGTACCTGCTCGGCTTCACCGGCTTCGCGCTGCTCAACACCGCCGTCGAGGTCGGACTGCTCGGCGGCTTCGCCGCGGCGCTCGGCATCACCCTGCCGGCCTGGCACCCGCTGGCCGCCCTCGCCGGGGTGCTCGCACTCGGTGCGGCCGTGTTCGGCGCCGCCGTGCTGCTCGGCGCGCTGATGATCGTCGCCGGCGAGGCGCACATCTCGCAGAACACCGTCTTCCTCGCGGTCTCGCTGCTCTGTGGCATCACCTTCCCCAACAGCTACCTGCCCGCGCCCGCCCAGTGGCTGGCCGAACTGCTGCCGATGACCTCCGCGATGGACGTGCTGCGCGGCGCCCTCGGCGAGGGGCGGCCGCTCGCCGACCTGCTCCCGAGGCTGGTCACCTGCCTCGCGCTCAGCATCGGCTACCTGCTGCTCGGCCTGCGCCTGCTGCCCGCCGCCGAGCGCCGCGCCATCGAACGGAGCTTCTGACCGTGAACCGGACCACCCCGCACCCGGAGCCGCTGACATGATCCGCACCCGCGCCCTGCGCAAGACCTTCCAGACCCGGGAGAAGGGCCTGTTCGGCCCGCGCACCGTGAAGACCGCCGTCGACGGCCTCGACCTGGAGATCCCGCGCGGCCGGGTCACCGGCCTGCTCGGCCTCAACGGCGCCGGCAAGACCTCCACCATCAAGATCCTCGCCACCCTGCTCCGCCCCAGCTCCGGCAGCGTCACCCTGGACGGCCTGGACGTGGTCGAGCACGCCCGGGAGGCCCGCCGCCGGATCAACCTGATCGCGGGCGGCGAGCGGATGGTCTACGGCCGGCTCACCGGCGCCGAGAACCTGCGCTACTTCGGCCGCCTCTACGACGTCCCCACCGCCGTGCTGCGGGTGCGGATCGGCGAGCTGCTGGAGCTGGTCGGCCTCACCGACGCCGCCGACACCCCGGTCGAGCGGTACTCGCGCGGCATGACCCAGCGGCTCTCCATCGCCCGCGGCCTGATCAACGACCCGGCCTACCTGCTGCTGGACGAGCCCACCCTCGGACTGGACGCGCCGATCGCCCGCGACCTGCGCCGGGTGGTCGCCGAACTCGCCGCCGAGGGCCGGGGCGTGCTGCTCACCTCGCACTACCTGGCCGAGGTCGAGGAGCTGTGCGAGCACGTGTACGTGATCTCCGGCGGCCGCCACCTGGCCGCGGGCAGCCCGGCCGCGCTCAAGACGGCGACCGGCAGCCACCGCAGCGTCCGGGTCACCGTCACCAACCCCTCGCCGGAGCTGTCGGACCGGATCGCCGCCTTCACCCGCGGACTCGGCGGCCGCACGGAGCTCGACACCACCGCGGAGGGCGCCCTGCTGGTCACCGTCCGGCACCCGGAGGACATCGCCGGACCGCTGGCCGGCGCGATCGTCGCCGCCGGCGGGTCGATCGGCGGCCTGGAGGTCACCGAGGCCAGCCTGGAGGACGCCGTCCTCGCGCTGACCGACGCGCCCCTGGCGGTGGCCGGATGACCGGCCCGACGCCCGTCGACGCGCCGCTGTTCGCCCTGGCCGACCGGGCCCTTCCGCCGCCGCTCCCGGTGGCCCCGCCCGAGCCGCCACCGCACGCCGCGCACTCCGGTCGGCGGGCCGGACGCCCCGGCCGGGCGCTGCGGCACGCCGCCAAGGTGTTCGCCGCCGAGGCGCTCAAGCAGCACCGCACCCTGTTCGGCCAGCCGCTGGTGCTCGCCTCGATGCTGCTCTGGCCGCTGCTCCAACTCGCCGCCACCTACTACACGCTGCACCCGATCGCGGCCGGCTCGGCCGCCGCCGCCCGCTGGCCGCTCGCCGCCGACCCGGCCCGGCTGCTCGGCTTCCTCGCCACCGGCGCGCTGGCCTGGGCGTTCTTCTTCTCGCTCGTCCAGTCCGCGTGGAACCTCACCTACGAGCGCACCACCGGCACCCTCGAGCTGCTCTTCCTCTCGCCCGCCGACCGGCTCGTCCTGATGATCGCCAACGGCGCCGGCGCACTGCTGCAGAACGCCTGGCTGCTCACCTGCTTCCTGGGGGCCGCCGGGTTCGGCTTCGGCGCCCTGGACGTGGCCGGGCCGTGGATGTACCCGGTGGTACTGCTCGCCCTGCTGCTGCCCGCGGTGGCCTGGGGCGCCCTGCTCAACAGCCTGATGGTGTTCTCCCGGGACTCCGCCTTCGTCTACACCGTGCTGGACGACCCGATGTGGTTCGTCGCCGGGGTCCGCCTGCCGACCTTCGCGCTGCCGGGCGTCCTGCGGGTGCTCGGTGCGGCGCTGCCGCTCACCGGCAGTCTGACGGTGGTGCGCGGAGCGCTGCTGGAGCGGCGGGGCCTCGCCGAGCTGGCCCCGGACCTCGGTTGGCTGGTGCTCCTGTGCGGGCTGCTGCTGGCCGGCGCGGCGCTGGCGCTGCGCCTCGGCGAGGCCCGGGCGCAGCGCACCGGAGGCCTCCGGCTGGCGTGACCGCCGCGCTGTGGTTGGCTTGCCGGTGAAACCGGACGTCTTCACGAGGAGAGCAGGACATGGGACAGGTGCTGGCCACCACCGAGCGGGAGTACGACGCCGCTCCGGAGCAGGTCTACGAGGCGCTCGCCGACTACCAGGTGACCCGTCCGAAGCTGCTGCCCGCCCAGTACAGCGAGTACGAGGTGCGGGCCGGCGGCACCGGCGCGGGGACGCAGGTGCACTGGCGGCTGCAGGCCACCGAGAAGCGGGTGCGGGACTGCCTGTTCACCGTCTCGGCGCCTGCGCCCGACCAGCTGGTGGAGAAGGACGCCAACTCCAGCATGGTGATCACCTGGACGGTCTCGGCGGCCGGCGAGGGCCGGTCCAAGGTGACCGTCTCGGCGACCTGGCAGGGCGCGGGCGGCATCGGCGGCTTCTTCGAGCGGACCTTCGCGCCGAAGGGCCTCAACCGAATCCACGACCAGGTACTGGCCAACCTGGCCGCCGAGGTCCGCTGACCCCCTGCGCGGCGCGTCGCCCGACTCGTAAGAGAATTCGATGAGTTCGGACACCCGTACGAGCCGAACGCCGTACGGGTGGACGGCCGCCACCTGAGGGTGACGGTAGCGGCCCGGCCCGGTGGTGCCACCCTAGGCTCGCCGCCGTGCATATGACGATCCTTCACATTTCCCAGCCGGTGGACGGCGGAGTCGCCCGCGTGGTCACCGACCTGGTCCGCGGCCAACGCGAGGCCGGCCACCGGGTGCTGGTCGCCTGCCCGCAGGGCGGGCGGCTGGCCGAGGAGGCCGCCGCCGTCGGCGCGCTGGTCCAGGACTGGCCCGCCCGCCGCTCACCCGGTCCGGCCACCGCCGCCGAGGCCTGGCGGCTGCGCCGGATCGTCCGGGCCGCCGCGCCCGACATGGTCCATCTGCACAGCGCCAAGGCCGGGTTGGCGGGCCGGCTGGCCATCCGGGGTGCGGTGCCGACCGTCTTCCAGCCGCACGCCTGGTCGTTCGCCGCGGTCGACGGCGCCCTGGCCGCCGCCACCCTGCGCTGGGAGCGGTATGCGACGCGCTGGGCGCACCGGCTGCTCTGTGTCAGCGTCCAGGAGCGGGCCGACGGCGTGGCGGCCGGCCTGCACGCCGACTGGGCGGTGGTGCCCAACGGCGTCGACGTCCGGCACTACGCGCCCGCCGAGCGCCGGGCCGCCCGGATCGCACTCGGCCTGGACCTGGACGCCCCGCTGGCCGTCTGCGTGGGGCGGCTGTGCCGGCAGAAGGGCCAGGACGTGCTGCTCGCCGCCTGGCCGGAGGTGCTCCGCCGGGTGCCGCAGGCCCGGCTGGTGCTGGTCGGCGGGGGCCCGGACGAGACCCGGCTGGCCGACACCGTCCGGGAGTCGGCCGAGCCCTCCCGGGTGCGCCTCGCCGGGGACGTGCCGGATCCGCGGCCCTGGCTGGCGGCGGCCGACCTGGTGGTGCTGCCCTCCCGCTGGGAGGGGATGGCACTGGCACCGCTGGAGGCGATGGCGGCCGGCCGGCCGGTGCTGCTGACCGATGTGCCCGGGGCCCGGGAATGCCTGCCGCCGACCGAGCGGGAAAGCGCCGTGGTGCCGCCCGAGGACGTGTCCGCGCTGATCACCCGAATGGCCGAAGCGCTGTCCGATCCGATCGAATGCGAGCGACGCGGCGCGAGGCTGCGTGAGCATGCCGTCGCACGCCATGACGTGCGTTCGGTAGTCGAACAGGTTGACGCTCTCTATCGCGACCTGCTGGGCGCCGGTCCGGGGGCCGGACGCCGCCGAGCCCGTGTCCCAGAGCGGATCTGATCGTTTCACATGCCGTGAATGCCCGCCGCTCTGGCGCTGTCGTATTCGCACCTCAACCGGATGTGGGCGAGGCGTCAAGTCGGAAATACCTATTAATGGGCGGCTGGAATGAAATGGCAAGTCGACTTCCAGCATTCCGTCCGGCGCTCGGTATTGTCTGATTTTGCCTGCTTCGTTTCGATTTCACTCCGGAAATTCGAGAGAAAACCGAATGCCGCCAGCGGCAGCAGGTGCTGTCAGGACCGCGCCCACCGGGCCGGGACGGCCGCCCCGGGCCAACCGGTGCCGGTGCGCCGCCACCCCGGGCACACAGCAGGGGAGTTCGTGCGCTGATGACCATTGACCACGACAGCGTGCCACGGCCGGGACGGCCCCTGGCAGGCCCCCGGCGGCCCGCCACCGGCGTGCTGGACCGTCCGGCCAGGACCGCCCAGGCCCGCAGCGCGCCGCCGGCCCGCCGGCGCCGCCGGCCGGTCCGCTCGCGGCTCGCCCTGCCCGCCGCCCTGATCGCGGTCGACGCCGTCGCCCTGTGCACCGCCACCGGCCTCGCCAACCGGGCCCTGGACCCGGCCCTGCGGGTCGACCCGCTGCTCGGCGTCGCCGCCCTGCTGCCGCTGCTGCTCGTGCTCAACCTCGCCGGCGGCCTCTACCGCACCCGGCTCACCCTCTCCGTCCTCGACGAGCTCCCCGCACTGAGCGTCCGGGCCGTGGTCGCCACCGCCTTCGCCGTCACCCTGGCCGGCTGCCTCGACGGCCGCTGGCCCGACTGCGGCCCGGCCACCCCGGCCCGGCTGACCGCCCTGCTCGGCGCCCAGCTGCTGCTCGCCGTCTGCGGCCGGGCCCTCGCCTACCACCTCGTCCGCCGGATCCGGCGCAGCCGACCCAGCCCCGTCCTGGTCCTCGGCGCCGGCCGGCTCGGGCGCCGGGTCGCCGCCGCCCTCGGCGAGCGCGGCGAGTACGGGATGCGCCCGGTCGGCTTCCTCGACCCCGACCCGCCGCTGCTGGCCGGCGACACCGACCTGCCCGTGCTCGGCGGCCGCGAGGTGCTGGAGCGCGAGGTCCGCCGCCACCGGGTCCAGCACGTGGTCGCCACCGCCGGCGCCGCCGACGAGGCCGAGACCGCCGCCGCCCTGCGGGACGCCGCCCGGCTCGGCTGCCAGGTCTGGCTGGTGCCCGCGCTGCGCGAGTACGGCTCGCTGGAGACCGGCCGGACGGTCGGCGGCGACCACCTCTGGGGCTTCCCCTGTCTGCGGGTGGGCCGCACCGCGATGCGACGCCCCGGCTGGGCCGCCAAGCGCACCCTGGACGTCACCGCCGCCGCCCTCGGCCTGCTCGCCCTCGCCCCGGTGCTCGCCCTGTGCGCGCTCGCCGTCCGCTTCGACACCGGCCCCGGCGTGCTCTTCCGCCAGCAGCGCACCGGGCTCGACGGCCGGGTCTTCACCGTCCTCAAGTTCCGCACCCTGCGGCCCAGCAACGAGCACGAGTCGGCGACCCGCTGGAACATCTCCCAGGACCACCGGATGGGCGCCGTCGGCAGGCTGATGCGCCGCAGCTCCCTGGACGAGCTGCCGCAGCTGTGGAACGTGCTGCGCGGCGACATGAGCCTGGTCGGCCCGCGCCCCGAGCGCCCCTACTTCGTCATGCGGTTCAGCCAGACCTACCCCGAGTACGCCGACCGCCACCGGGTCCCGGTCGGCCTCACCGGCCTCGCCCAGGTCAACGGCCTGCGCGGCGACACCTCGATCGAGGACCGGGCCCGGTTCGACAACCGCTACATCGAGAGCTGGAGCCTCTGGCAGGACGTCAAGATCCTGCTCCGCACCGCGGCCCTGATGCTCCACCCGGACGGGAGCTGACACCAGCGTGGCCCTCACCCTCGACCTCGGCCCCCACCCCGCCCGGGCGTTACACCGGGCGGGCGCCGCCCTGGCCGCCCGGCCCAGCCTGCTCGCCGCCGCCACCGTGCTGCTGGTCTGCGTCCCCACCGGCGAGAAGGACGTGAGCGCCGCCGTCCACATCACCGCCGCCGACCTCGCCTCGCTCGCCCTGGTCGCGCTCACCGCCGTGGACCTGCTGCGCGGCCGGCTGCCCGCGATCGACCGCGGCACCGGCGCGCTGTTCGGCCTGATCGTGTTCTCCGCCGCCGTCGCCACCATCGGCTCGATCGACCCGGCCACCAGCCTCACCGGCTTCGTCCGGCTCACCCAGGTGTTCGTCCTGGTGCCCGCCGGCGTGCTCTGCGCCCTGCGCGACCGCACCGACCAGCGGCTGATCCTCGGCTCCTTCGTCGCCGCCGCGCTGATCCAGGGCGTGGTCGGCGCCCACCAGTACCTCACCCGCACCGGCGCCTCCTACACCGGCCAGCCGATCCGGGCCGTCGGCACCTTCGGCGCGCTCGACATCATGGCGATGTCCACCGTGGTCAGCTACGGACTGCTGGCCGCGCTCGCGCTCGCCCTCGGCGAACGCGGCCCCGGCGGCGACCGGCGGCTGCGCCGGGCGATGTACGCCTCCGCGGCCTTCCTCGCCTTCCCGCTCGCGGTCTCCTTCAGCCGGGGCAGCTGGATCGCCACCGGAGCCGCCGCCGCCGTCCTGCTGCTGCGCGCCGACGCCCGGCTCGCCGTCCGCAGCGCCGTCCTGGGCCTCGCCGCCGCCGTCGTGCTGATCGGCGGCCTCGGCCTCGGCGCCTCCGGTGTCACCGCCCGGATCGGCAGCATCGGTTCCGTCTCCGCCGCCCCCGACCAGTCCGTCTCCGACCGCTACGACCTGTGGGGCACCGCCGAGCGGATCTGGCAGGACCACCCCGTGAGCGGCGCCGGCCCCAAGGCCTTCCAGCAACTGCGCGACAGCCACGCCCCGTTGCGGCTGTCCTCCGGCAGCGACGCCGCCGACGCCACCATCGGCTTCCAGCGTGAACCGCTGCTCTCCCCGCACAACATGTACTTCCTGGTGCTCAGCGAACAGGGGCTGATCGGCATCGTCGCCTACGCCGCGCTCTTCCTCGGCCTCCTCCTCGGGTGCCTGCGGCACGCCCCCGCCGGGCAGGGGCTGGCCGCCCTGGCCCTGCTGACCTGGGTCCTGGTCGACTTCCTGTACGCGGACATCGGCGGCACCACCACCGTGCTGACCTCCGTCGTCCTCGGCCTCGCCGCCCGCACCGCCCGGCCCGCGAGGGGACACGCCCGGTGACCACCGACCAGCCCGCGCTCGTCCCCGTTCCGGCACCCGTCGCCGCCCCCGCCCCCGCCCCCGCCGCCGTTCCCGCACCGGGTCGACGGGGCGCGCCCGGTCCGGGCACGCCGGAGGCGGCCGGCCGGGGGGCGGGCGGCTTCCTCGTCAAGGCCTTCGGCGTCACCGCCGTGCTCAGCGCCGCCGGCTCCGCCCTCGGGCTCCTGCGCGACCTCCTGCTGGCCCGCTACTTCGGCGCCAACCAGGGCACCGACGCCTTCCTGGTCGCCTGGACCGTCCCCGAGACCGCCGCGCCGCTGCTGATCGAGGACGCCATGTCCTTCCTCATGGTGCCCGCCTTCGCCCTAGCCCTCGTCCTGCGCGAGGACCACCCCGACGGCCCCGACCCGGTCCGCCAGCTGGTCCGCGCCACCCTGCCCTGGCTGCTGCTCGCCCTCGGCGCCCTCTCGCTCGGCGCGGCCCTCGGCGCCCCCCAGCTGGTCGACCTGCTCGCCCCGGGCCTCGCCGACCCCCGGCTCGCCGTCACCTGCACGCGGATCACCGCGCTCACCGTGCTGCCGTTCGGCGTGGCCGGCTACCTGGCCGCCGCCCTGCGCGCCCACCACCGCTTCACCGCCCCCGCCGGGATCTACGTCGCGTACAACGTCGGCATCCTCGGCATCCTGCTCAGCGCCCACGCCCTGTGGGGCGTGCGCTCCGCCGCGATCGGGGTCGCCGTCGGCAGCGTGCTGATGGCCTGCCTGCTGGTCGTCCCCTTCCTGCGCCGGCTGCGCACCGGCCGCCCCGCCCGGGGCCGCCGCTCCCGCAACTCCCTGGTGCTGATCCCGCTCGCCCTGCTGCCGGTCGCCGCGTTCACGCTGACCCGGCAGGCCCAGGTCTTCATCGAGCGCTTCCTCGGCTCCGCCCTGCCGGCCGGCACCATCTCGCACCTCAACTACGCCGCCAAGGTCTCCCAACTCGCCATGACGGCCGCGATCCTGATCTGCACCGTCACCTTCCCGCTGGTCGCCCGGGCGCTCGCCGCCGGGGACCTCACCGCCGCCCGCGACCGGGTCGAGAAGGACCTCGGCCAGGCCGCCGCGGTCGTCCTGCTCGGCACCGCCTTCCTGCTGGCCTGCGCCCCCTCCGTAGTCGCCCTGCTCTTCGAGCGCGGCGCCTTCGGCCCGCGGGACACCGCCGCCACCGCCGCCGTCATCCGGGTCTACAGCTTCGGCCTGCCCGCCCAGGCGCTGATCGGCGTGATGATCCGCCCCTACTTCTCGCTGCGCCCGGTGGTCCGCCGGGCCGGCGACCCGCGCCCCGAGGACGGCGGACGCCGACT
This sequence comes from Kitasatospora sp. NPDC052868, assembly GCF_044547105.1. Taxonomy (NCBI): domain Bacteria; kingdom Bacillati; phylum Actinomycetota; class Actinomycetes; order Kitasatosporales; family Streptomycetaceae; genus Kitasatospora; species Kitasatospora sp. NPDC052868. The sequence goes on from NZ_JBITZW010000011.1 coordinate 257,051, forward strand.
GCTCGACTGGTACCCCGCCGCCGCGATGGTCCTCGGCCTGGTCGTCACCGTCACCGTCGGCCTGCTCGCCACCCCCCGCTTCGGCGCCCTCGGCCTGGCCGCCGGCAACGCGGCCGGCATCACCACCACCGCCGTCCTGCTGCTGCGCGGACTGGTCCTGCGCGGCATCGCGCTGCGCCTGCGCCGGGTGCTCGGCGGCCACGCCCGACTGCTCGCCGCCGCCGCCGGCGCCGCGGCCCTCGGCACCCCCGCCGCCGGGCTGCCCGCCGACCCCCTGCTCTCGACCCTGCTCGGCGGCGCCACCGTGGCGCTGGCCTTCGCGGCCCTCGGTACCGGCCTCGGTGCCCGCGAGGTGCGCGGCCCGGTCCTCGCCGCCGTCCGGGCCCTGTGCCCGCCACCTGTAGCCGATGAAGGGAAGGTTCCCCATGGACGCTGAACGGGGATCGGTCCGTTCGGTCCTGTCGGGCGTACGACGCTCCGTGGTGCCGACGGCGACCGGACCGCGCGTCGATGCGCCGCGCACCGAGGTCCGCCGCCCGCAGGCACGGCTGCCGAGAAGCCGTCGGCCGGTGCCCGCCGCCCCGCTCCCGGGCACGGGCCCCGCCTCGCCGTGGATCCTGATGTACCACTCGGTGGCCGTCGAGCAGGAGGACCCGTACCTGCTGACCGTCAGCCCCGAGCGGTTCGCCGACCAGATGGCCTGGCTGCACCGCTGCGGCCGGCGCGGCGTCTCGGTCCGCGACCTGATGCGCGCCCGGGCCGCCGGACGGGACGCCAAGCTGGTCGGCCTGACCTTCGACGACGGCTACGCGGACTTCGCCCGGCACGCGGTACCGGTCCTCCAGGAGTACGGCTTCACCGCCACCGCCTACGTGGTCGCCGATCTGCTCGGCCGGGCCAACGACTGGGACACCGAGGGCCCGCGCAAGAAGCTGCTCACCGTCGACCAGGTCACCGAACTCGCCGCCGCCGGCTGGGAGATCGGCTCGCACGGCCTCGGCCACCAAGCCCTGCCCGGCCTGCCCGCCGACGTCCTCGCCACCCAGACCAGGGAGAGCCGCCGGGCCCTGGAGGAGGTCGTCGGCGGACCCGTCACCGGCTTCTGCTACCCGTACGGCGCCGTCGACCTGCCCGCCACCCTGGCCGTGCGCGACGCCGGCTACGACTACGCCTGCGCCATCGCCCACTCCCCGCTCACCGGCCGGTACGCGATGCCCCGCTGCTACGTCGGCGACCGCGACGGCGCCTGGCGGCTGCGCGCCAAGCGCGGCCGCCACCGGCTGCGCGACACCGTCACCGAACTGCGCCAGAGCCGCCTGGCCGGCCGCCCCCGCCCCGAGCCGAAGGGCCGCGCCGGAGCCGACGGCGAGGAACGGCAGGGCGGTGCGGCAACGGCCGGCGAGCGCGGCGCCGGCAGCGGGCCGGAGCGCTCCGGACGCAAGCGGACCGGCAGGAAGGCGCTTCGATGAGGGTGCTGCACATCGTCACGGGCCTCGCCTCCGGCGGTGCCGAGCGCCAGCTCCACCTGCTGCTGCGCCACCTGCCCGCGCACCAGCAGTGCGAGGTGGTGGCGCTGACCAACCCCGGTACGGTCGCCGCCGCGCTGCGCGCCGACGGGGTGACCGTCCACCACCTCGCGATGCGCGGCAACCGGGACTTCGGCGCGCTGCCCAGGCTGGTCCGGCTGATCCGCGCGGGCGGCTACGACCTGGTGCACACCCACCTCTACCGCGCGGGCCTGTACGGCCGGCTGGCCGCCCGGCTGGCCGGGGTCCGGGCGGTGGTCGCCACCGAGCACTCGCTGCACCCCGGGGTGATCGAGGGCCGCCCGGTCACCCGCGGCGTCAAGGGCCTCTACCTGGCCGCCGAACGCCTCGGCAGCACCACCGTCGCGGTCTCCCGGCAGGTGGCCCAGACCCTGCACTCCTGGGGCGTGCCCCCGGGCCGGGTGGAGCTCATCCCCAACGGCATCGACGCCGCCCGCTACACCTGGGCGGACGCGGACCGGGCCGCCCTGCGCCACCGGCTGCGCGCCGAGCTGGGCCTGCCGCCGGAGAGCTGGGTGGTCGGCGCGGTCGGCCGCCTGGTACCGGGCAAGCGCTTCGACATCCTGCTGGAGGCGCTGGCCGCGCTGGACCCGGGCGCCCGGCTGGTGCTGATCGGCGAGGGCCCCGAACGCGCCGCCCTGGAGCGCCGGGCCGAGGCCCTCGGCGTCCGGGACCGCCTGGTGCTCACCGGCGAACGCGACGACGTCCCCGAACTCCTCGCCGCGGTGGACGTGCTGGCCGCGCCCTCCACCGCGGAGACCTTCGGCCTGGGCGTGCTGGAGGGCCTGGCGGCCGGCCTACCGGTGCGGCACAGCGCCTGCCCGGCCCTGGACGAACTGCCGCCCGCCGCGGCCCCGCAGGCCCGCCGGATCCCCTCCGAGGCGGACGCCTACACCGCGGCCCTGCGCGAACTGCGCCATCTCAACGACCACAGCACCGACCCGCTGCCCCGACCCCCGGCGGTCGGCCACTACGACATCGTCCGGGTGGCCGCCGACCTGGGAGCCCTCTACGACCGCCTGGCACCCGCTTGAGCGGCCGGCAGCCCGCGCCCGGCCGGGCCGCCCACCGGTCGGCCCTCATATCCAAGGAGCACCGCATGTCCGAACCGCGCCGAAGCGCCCGAACCCTGGCCCGTCGCTGGTGGCCGGTGGCCCTGGCGGTGCCGCTGGGCGCCGTGGCCGGCGCCGGGTACGCCGTCGTCGCGCACCCGTCGTACGCCGCCAACTCCTATGTGATCGTGGTGCCGCAGACCACGGGGGAGAGCGCCACCGCGATCAACTTCGCGCAGGCCTACGGCCGGCTGGCCGGGCAGCCGCAGGTGCTCGCGGCGGCCGCCGCCGAGACCGGCCACACCCGGACGGAGCTGGAGGCCCTGGTGCACGGGACCACCTCCCCGGACGCCCCGATGATCGAGATCACCGGCACCGGGGCCCGGCCGCAGGAGGCCGTCCGGGCCGCCGACGCGGTGGCCGGCTCGCTGGTGGCCTTCGCCAACGCGAGCAGCAAGGAGACCGGGGTCCGGCTGGTCCCGCTGGCCCCGGCCGCCGAGCCGGACAAGCCGACCACGCCGTCGGCCCGGCTGGACGTCGCGGTCGGCGGCGCGGCCGGACTGCTGGTCGGTGCGCTGGTGATGATGACCCGGCGCCGGGGCACCGCCGCCGGCCCGCAGACCGCTGCCGCGCCGGCTCCCGGGGCCCCGCAGGCCCCGGCGACCCCCACCACCCCGCGCCCGAGGTCCGAGGAGGCCCCCGCCGACCGGGAGCCGACGGAGGCCGGGGAGCCGAATGATCCCAAGGAGTCCAAGCAGTCCAAGGACCTCAAGGAGACCAAGGAGTCCAGGGAGCCCGCCAAGGCCGCCGGCCAGGAGAAGAGCGCCACCGCCGGGAGCGGCCGATGAGCACCGAGGCCGACACCGGGACGGGCGCCATCGCCCTCCCCGCCCAGGCGGGCCGTCCGCGCTGGACCACCGAGCTGCGCCGCGAGGACGACGCCCTGGACGTCCTCGCCGAGGAGTGGGACGACCTGGTCACCCGCTGCCGCACGGCCACCTTCTTCCAGGCCGCCGCCTGGCAGCGCTCCTGGTGGCGCCAGTACGGCCGGCCCGGCGAGCTGGTGGTGGTACTGGTGCGCCGCTCCGGCCTGCTGGTCGGCGCGGGCGCCTTCCAGCGCCGCGGCGGCCCGCTCGGCGGCCTCAGCGGCCTCGGCGACGGGCTGATCGACTTCACCGACATCCTGCTCGACGACGGCTGCGCCGACCGGGCCGCCGCCGAGTTCGCCGCCGCCCTCCCGCTCACCCGCCCCTGGCACAGCCTGGACCTGCGCGAGGTGCGCCCCGAGGCGGCGGTGCAGCGGGTGTTCGAGCACTGGCGGGGCCGGCGCCGCCGCTTCACCGACTCGCTCTGCCAGTACCTGCCCGCGGTCCCGATGGATGAGCTGCTCAAGCGGGTGCCCGGCAAGACCGCGCAGCGCAGCCGGGTGAAGCTCCGCAAGATCGCCGAGTCCGGGGTGGAGGTCCGCTCGACCGCCCCCGAGGAGGTGCCGGAGGCGCTGGAGGGTCTGCTGCGGCTGCACTTCCTGCAGTGGCAGGACCGCGGGGTCACCCCGGAGCACCGCACCGAGCGGTTCGCCCGCCACCTCGCCGAGTCCACCACCGGCCTGGTCGCCACCGGCCGCGCCGCCGTCCACCAGTACTGGCTGAACGGCGAGCTGGTCGCGGTGAACCTGCTGCTGCTCTGCCCGTCCTTCGGCGGCCTCTACCTGTACGGGGCGCACCCGGAGCTGCGCGAGCGGCTGGACATCGCCGGGCTGCTGTTCGGCGCCGCGCTGGACGAGACGGTCGGCGCGGGCATCCCGGTGCTCAGCCTGCTGCGCGGCCAGGAGCCCTACAAGCAGCGCTGGCGGCCGGACCGGCTGCCGAACCAGCGGCTGCTGTTCGGCCCGCGCGGTCCGGCCCCGGCGGCGGCCTGCCGGGGCGGTACGGTCCGGGCCCGGCAGGCGGCGGTGCACGTGCTGCGGACCAGGCTGCCGAGGCTCAGGGAGGCGCTAGCGGCTCGCCGCCGGAGCTGACCGGGTCGCCGTCGGGCCGGCCGGGGCGGGGTCGGCCGCGGTCGGCGTACCGCCCGCGGCCGCCGTGCCGGGCGACGGCGCCGCCTCCGCACCCGCCGAGGGGGAGCCGACCGGGGAGGCGGTGGGGGAGGCCGTGGGGGAGGCGGCCGGGTCCGCGGTGGCCTTCGGGGACGGCGTGGCGGCGGGCTTCGGCGAGGGCTGGGGCGGGGGCGTCGACGTGGCGGTCGGCGCCCCCTTGGAGCCGGACATCAGCTGCTTGAAGCGGGCGCCGGACTTCGGGTTCCGGTCGCACTGCCAGAAGCCGTGCGGGCAGTAGTCGGTGACGGTCTGGTAGCTGGTGTCGTGGGTGCGGATCCACTCGACCATCCGCTGGACGAAGTCCGGGTTGTCCCCGTTGCGGAACAGCCCCCACTCCGGGTACGAGACGGGCTTGCCGCGCTTGGCGGCGAACTCGACCTGGTCCTGGAGCCCGTACGGCTCCCGGACGTAGTCGTCGAAGGTGGCCCCGGCCGGCTGGTCGTAGCTGTCCATGCCGATGATGTCGACCACGTCGTCCCCGGGGTAGCACTTGGTCCAGGGGATGGCGTCCACGCCCCGGTTCGGGGCGAAGTCGAAGCGGAACCGCTGGCCGGGCACCGAGCGCATCACCCCGACGATCCGGCGCCAGTAGGCCTTCCAGGCGGTCGGGTCGGGCTTGCAGCGGTGGGTGTAGGTGACCCCGTTCATCTCCCAGCCGAGGGTGAGCACGGTGTCCGCCCCGCCGAGCGCCACCAGCCGGCGGGCGAGCTTGAGGAAGTGGCGGTCGAAGTCCCCGCGGACGCCCTGGCCGAGCAGCTTGGCGACCTCGCCGTCCGACACGCCCGCCTCGTTGGGCACCAGCATCGGCACGCCGAGGACCAGCATCCGGTTCGGGTCGGCGAGCCGCCACTGCGACCACATGCCGAGCACCACCGGCTCGCCCTCGATGTCGGCCCAGCCGTTTCCGGCCAGATAGGTGTGGCCGACCTGCATGTTGGCGTTGTTCAGCCACTGGGCGTAGCGGCCGATCTGGGGGATGTAGTTGTCCCAGGAGCCGACGAAGGCGCCGAAGGGCGGCTCGTGCCGGGGGCGCTGGACGGTCGGGCGGGGCGCGGCGCCGCGCGGCTCGAAGGCGTCCGAGGAGAGGGCGTGCCGTTCGGTCTGGCTGAGCGGGGTCCCCGCGGGGACCCCGGCGGTGGTCAGCAGCAGAAGCGCGGCGGCGGCCAGCGTCAGGCGGCCGTATCGCATGGGTCTCTCTCCTCCGGGCGGTCGCTGAGCGGGAGGCAGGGCGGACGGACCGTGGTGCCCCGCTCGCCGACAGTAGGCCCAGCGGGCGTCGGAAAAGCCGAATGTCACCCTAAAGTGGGCGATATTCGAACGCCGTCTGCCGCAATGCGCCGTGTATCACCTCTGTAACAGTCCGGGCGGGCCCGGAGGCCCTACCCGGCGGGCCCGCGGCGGCGGCCGTCCGGGCGGTGCGGCCGTGACGGCGCAGGTCGGCGGGCAGGTGCGGGCGAAGGGCGCAAACCGGCCGTCGGCAGGTCCACCGTTCGGACGCGCGGCCAAGTCCGGCTGACTCGCGCGGGTGGTGAAAGGTACGCTCCGCCCGTGTCCTGGAAGCCGCTGCGTGTTCTCACCCCCCGATCGATCCTCCCTGCCCTGGCCGTGCTGCTGGTCCTTGTGGCGGGCGCGGCCGCGCATGCCAACAAGCCGGTGCCGTTCGGGGACCGGGTGGCCGAGCCGGGCGGCGCGGACGCCAGCCCGATCAACGCGCAGTCGCTGGACACGGGCGGTCTGGAGCTGAAAGTGGGCCCGGGCCTGGAGGCCTACAACCGCGCGAGCGGGGAGCACGCCTGGTCCTACCGCCGGGAGGGCGCCACCGCGCTGTACCTGTCGATGGCGGGCGAGAACGCCGTGGTGCTCTGGGACGACGGCCTGGTCACCTCGGTGCGGCCGAGCGACCACGAGGTGCGCTGGCACCGGGCCGTGCCCGGCCTGGCGGACTGGCTGAAGGGCGAGGACGAGCCGAACGCCGACAAGCGCACCGAGGCGCAGCGCAAGCAGACCGCGCTGGAGCGCGCCGCCTCGGCGCTGCACACCGTCCAGGACTCCTCGCCGTGGGTGGCGGTCGTCACACCCGGTCTGACGATGGGCTTCCGGGACGCCGACGGTGATCTTCGCTACAACTCCAAGCCGGCCGGCAACTGCGTCTACGACCCGACCCGCACGGTCGGGACGGACTACGCGGTGCTGGTGCCGCGCAGCTGCACCAGCAGCAGCGGCCAGGCGATGTCCGGCGGCATCAGCGGGTACCGGCTGGACAGCACCGGCTGGCAGTTGAACGCCGGCCCCGCGGTGGCGCTGAAGGCGCTGGACGGCCAGCGGGTGCTGATCTCGGACGGCCCGATCGTCGGCACCAAGGTCTTCGACACCAAGGCGGCCGCCCCCGAGGCGGCCTGCGGCAGCCCGGCCGAGCCCTTCGCGGCGGTCCGCCCGCAGGGCTCCTGCCCGGTTCCGGAGGGCGACCCGCAGCCGTAGGGGCGTGTTTCCGGGCCTTCGGCGGGCCCCGGCCGGTACCCCACCGCGGTAATTGCCCCGGGCGTTCCCGCGGGGCCCGGTAGACTTGCCGTCATGGCTGTTCTCTCCGGGCATTAGCGGGCGAGCGGTGCCGCCCTGCGCGGCGCACCGGTCGACGTACGACGCCCTTCCCGCTGCCCCGGCCCTGTGCCATGTCCAGGCGCCCGCCCACGTCCCAGGAGTACCCCAGCCGTGATTTCCGCCAACGCCCTTGAACTGCGCGCCGGCGCCCGTGTCCTGATCGAGTCCGCGAGCTTCCGGATCGCCCCCGGCGACCGGATCGGCCTGGTCGGGCGCAACGGCGCCGGCAAGACCACACTCACCAAGGTGCTGGCCGGGGAGGGCATCCCGGCCGGCGGCACGGTCACCAACTCCGGCCAGGTCGGCTACCTCCCGCAGGACCCGCGCACCGGCGACCTCGACGTGCTGGCCCGCGACCGGATCCTCTCCGCGCGCGGCCTCGACACCGTGCTGAAGAAGATGCGCGAGAACGAGGAGCGGATGGCCAACGGCAAGGGCGCCACCCGCGACAAGGCGATGAAGAAGTACGCCAACCTGGAGACCGAGTTCCTCACCAAGGGTGGGTACGCCGCCGAGGCCGAGGCCGCGACCATCGCCGCCGCCCTCGGGCTGCCCGACCGCATCCTCGCCCAGGAGCTGCACACCCTCTCCGGTGGTCAGCGCCGCCGCGTGGAGCTGGCCCGGATCCTGTTCTCGGACGCCGACATCCTGCTGCTCGACGAGCCCACCAACCACCTCGACGCCGACTCCATCGCCTGGCTGCGGGACTTCCTGAAGACGTACAAGGGCGGCTTCATCGTGATCTCGCACGATGTCGAGCTGGTCGAGACGGTCGTCAACAAGGTGTTCTACCTGGACGCCAACCGCTCCGCGATCGACATCTACAACATGGGCTGGAAGCAGTACCAGCAGCAGCGCGAGGACGACGAGAAGCGCCGCCGGCGCGAGCGCGCCAACGCGGAGAAGAAGGCCGCGACCCTCAACTCGCAGGCCGACAAGATGCGGGCCAAGGCGACCAAGACGGTGGCCGCGCAGAACATGGCCCGCCGCGCGGAGAAGCTGCTGGCCGGCCTGGAGCAGGTGCGGGTCTCGGACAAGGTCGCCAAGCTGCGCTTCCCGGACCCGGCCCCCTGCGGCAAGACCCCGCTGACGGCCGAGGGCCTGTCCAAGTCCTACGGCTCGCTGGAGATCTTCACCGACGTGGGCCTGGCGATCGACCGGGGCTCGCGGGTGGTCATCCTCGGGCTCAACGGCGCCGGCAAGACCACCCTGCTGCGGATGCTCGCGGGTGTCGAGCAGCCGGACACCGGCGCGGTCACCCCGGGCCACGGCCTGAAGATCGGCTACTACGCCCAGGAACACGAGACCCTGGACCCGGACCGCTCGGTGCTGGAGAACATGCGCTCCTCGGCCCCGGACACCGACCTGGTGCAGATCCGCAAGATCCTCGGCTCGTTCCTGTTCTCCGGCGACGACGTCGACAAGCCGGCCGGGGTGCTCTCCGGCGGGGAGAAGACCCGGCTCGCGCTGGCCTCGCTGGTGGTCTCCAGCGCCAACGTGCTGCTGCTCGACGAGCCCACCAACAACCTCGACCCGGCCAGCCGCGAGGAGATCCTCGGCGCGCTGCGCGAGTTCTCCGGCGCGGTCGTACTGGTCACCCACGACGAGGGCGCGGTCGACGCGCTCCAGCCGGAGCGGATCATCCTGCTGCCGGACGGGATCGAGGACCTGTGGAGCCCGGCGTACGCCGATCTGGTCTCGCTCGCCTGATCCGGCCCCGGCCTTCCGTCTGCCCCGGGGGTAGACACCTCGTCCGTTTTTTGCACCAGAAAAACTAGTCCTTACGGCGTGTCCGGGAATGAAGAGGTCCGGGATTCCGTTTGAGGAGCTTCCGTCGGCCCGCCATTCGATCGTGGTCGGGCCGACGCTGCTGATCAGCCCTTTCGCCCCGGATGGCGGTATCACCCCCGGGGGCGTGCACTCAGCGTGAGCGCCCTTGTGCGCTCGGATCACCACCGGCGGACCGCGCATTCCCGACATCGACCTTGCCGAATGGGTGGCCAGGACGCGGTGGATGGGTGATCATGGGAATCTGACCGAGCAACGCTACGAGGAGGCACGGGTGGCCGAGACTCTGAAAAAGGGCAGCCGGGTGACCGGTGCCGCGCGTGAGAAGCTCGCGGCCGATCTCAAGAAAAAGTACGACTCCGGGGCGAGCATTCGCGCTCTCGCGGAGGAGACCGGTCGCTCGTACGGCTTCGTGCACCGGATGCTGAGCGAGTCCGGAGTGATCCTCCGGGGTCGCGGTGGTGCCACGCGGGGCAAGAACAAAGCTACTGCTGGGACTGGTTCCTGACGGTCCGTCAGTTCCTTCGACGGATGACTCGGCGGCAGGGCGCCGGCTGGGAGACGACGGTTGGTCGTTCGCTCCCGGTCCGGACGAACCGGCCGCCGATCGTCATGTCGACCCCCTGCCGACCGGGTGCCGTCCGGGCGCGATCCGGATGTCGGCCCGTTTCCGGCGGCAGCCCCTGCCGCCGCGTCCACAACTTTGTTACTCTCCGGTAATCAAGCACCCTCGCCACCGGAGGTCCCCGCATGACCGCCCCCGCCACCGATCCGCAGGCCCCGAGCTGGGAGCAGGACGGCGTCCGCCTGGAGGTCGACGGCGAACTCGCCGTCGTCACCCTCTGTCAGCCCAAACGGCGTAACGCCCAGTCGCCCGCGATGTGGCGTGCGCTGACCGCCGCCGGCCGCGAACTGCCGGGCGCCGTCCGGGTGGTGCTGCTGCGCGCCGAGGGCGTCTCGTTCTCCGCCGGGCTCGACCGCGCGATGTTCACGCCCGAGGGGATCCCCGGCGAGCGCAACTTCCTCCAGCTGGCCGCCGCCGAGGACAAGGACCTCGACGACACCATCGCCTCCTACCAGGAGGCCTTCACCTGGTGGCGCCGCCCGGACCTGGTCTCGATCGCCGCCGTCCAGGGCCACGCCGTCGGCGCGGGCTTCCAGCTCGCCCTCGGCTGCGACCTCCGGGTGGTCGCCGACGACGTCCAGTTCGCGATGAAGGAGACCTCGCTCGGTCTCGTCCCCGACCTGGCCGGCACCAAGCCGCTGACCGAACTCGTCGGCTTCGCCCGGGCGCTGGAGATCTGCGCCACCGGCCGCTGGGTCGGCGCCGAGGAGGCGGCCGCGACCGGTCTGGCCAACCTGGCCGTCCCCGCCGCCGAGCTGGACGCCGCCGCCCGGGACCTCGCCGCCGCGCTGCTGGCCGCCCCGCGCAACGCCGTGATCGAGACCAAGGCCCTGCTCCAGGGTGCGGGCGGGCGCTCGTTCGACGAGCAGCGCTCGGCCGAACGGGTGGCGCAGGCGCGCCGGCTGCGCGATCTGGCCGGCCTCGGCGACTGACGCCGGTCCGTGACCGCTGGGCCCGACTCCCCCGAGGGGGTCGGGCCCTCGGCGTCTGCGCAGCCCGGCGGAGCGGCCCCGCCCGGCCGGACACCGCTCCAGGGGCGGGAATCGTGGCGAAATGACAGAGTTAGAGCGATTTGCGATATAGCTGGAGCCGTACGACGGGAGAAGCGCCCATGCCTGACACTCCGACGCCCGCCACCATGCACAAGAACCCCTCCGCAGGTGCCACGGCCGTTGCCGCGACGCCGGCGAGCAGCGACAGCACCAAGCCGCTGGCCGACCGGGGCCGCACCGCGCTGGCCGTCGGCGTGGTCGAGAAGATCGCCGGGATGGCCGCCCGCGAGGTCGTCGGCATCCACGCCCTCGGCTCGGGGCTCTCGCGCACCTTCGGCGCGATGCGCGACCGGGTGCCCGGGGGGAAGTCCAGCATCGGGCGCGGGATCAAGGCCGAGGTCGGGGAGAAGCAGACCGCCATCGACATCGCCCTGGTCGTCGAGTACGGCGTGGTGATCCCCGAACTGGCCCGCCAGGTACGGGAGAACATCATCGACGCGGTCGAGCGGATGACCGGTCTGGAGGTCGTCGAGGTCAACATCGCCGTCAACGACGTCCACCTGCCCGACGAGCCGGACGTCGAGGAGGAGGAAGAGGAAGTCCCCACCGCGGGGCAGCGGCCCAAGCTGAAGTAACGCGACCCGGCTGGAACAGCCGGACCGACCGCCCGGCGCCGGGCCGGTACAGACGAGGAGGAGCGGATGAACCTGGCCATCGTCGGCCTGGTGGTGGGGATGGCGCTGGGCTTCGCCGGCTATTTCGGCGGGTTCGCCGCGTTTCTGCTGGTGGCCGCGCTCGGAGTGGTCGGCTTCGTGGTCGGACGGCTGCTGGAGGGCGACATCGAACTCGGGGACCTCGGCGACCTGCTGCGCGGCCGCGACCGGCGCCGTTGATGGCGGCCGTCGCGGCCGGTCGTCGTGAGCCGGGGGCCCGGGGCCGGCTGCGGGTCGCGGACCGGGTCTACGCCCGGATCGCGGCCCGGGCCGCCCGCGAGGCCCTCGACCACGCGTGGAGCGGCCGGGCGGAGCGCGGCCGTCCGCCCAGGGTGTCGGTCGCCTCGCCGGGCAGCACCGTCACCGTGCGGGTCGCCGTCGAGCTGCCCTTCCCGGCCGATCTCGCGCGGCTCGCGGGTGCCGTGCGCGACCGGATCGCCGAGCAGGTCGGCGGACTGACCGGGACGAGGGTCGCCGAGGTGGTGGTGGTCGTCGAGCGGCTGGTGACCGGGGGAGCGGCATGAGCGGGCAGCCGCCGCCGGGGCCGTCGGCGCAGGAGCCGGAGCCGCTGGGACAGGAGCCGTTGGGTCCGGAGCTGCCGGTGGAGCCGCTGGAGTCGGGGCCGTCTGAGGCCGGGCCGCCGGGGCTGCCGCCGGAGCCGGAGCAGGTCGCCGTGAAGGTGCCGCGGTTGCGGGCCCCCCGCACCGTGGCCGCCGCGGTGGTCGCCACCGTCGCCCTGGTGATCGCCACCGCGCTGCTCTACGACGTGATCGCGGTCCGGACCGGCCATCCCGCCCGCCGCTGGCGTGCCGACGTCGCCGACGAGCTGGCCACCCGGCACCTCGACGACCTCGGCGTACTGCTCGGCGCCGGGGCGGCCACCCTGCTCGGCGGCTGGCTGCTCTGGCTCGCGCTCGCCCCCGGCCTGCACCGCTGGCTCCCGCTGCGCCCGCACGGCGACACCGCCGCCGCGATCGACCGCGGCGGGGTCGCCACCCTCCTGGTCGACCGTGCCGCGAGCCTGCCCGGCGTGGACCGCACCGCCGTCCGGATCAACCGCCGCAGGGTCAAGGTCACCCTGACCGGCCCGGCCGACCCGGCCTCCGTCCAGCGCCGGCTGCGCGAGGAGCTGGCCCGGGTGACCCTGGCCCGTCCGCTGACCCTGGAGGTCCGGACGGCCCGCCGCCGGGCCGGCCGCCGGGCCGCGGCGGCGAGCGGTCCTGAGTCGGGCGGTCCTGAGTCGGGCGGGACGGCGGGTGGCCCGGCGGGCGGCGCCGGGGCGGACGGGTGAGCCGGGCCCGGTGCGGGCGGCGGGCATCGCGGGACGAGCGGGGCAGACGAGCGGAGCGAGGGAGGACGCGGTGAGTCGAACCACCGTCAACCGGCTGCTGCTGGGGGTGGCCGGCCTGGTGCTGCTGGCCGCCGGGGTGCTGGTGCTCGCGGGCGGCCTCGACCTGTACGGGCGGCTGGGGGTGGAGCCGCCGAGCCGGTGGCCGCTCACCTCACCTGACCAGCCGGTGTTCGGCGCCGGCTCCCGCACGCGCTGGGTGGACCGGTCCTGGTGGTGGCCCGCCGTCATCGGCGGGCTGGTGCTGGTGATGGCCGGCACGCTCTGGTGGCTTTTCGCCCAGCTGCGCCGCAACGGCCCGGCGACCATCGGCGTCCCGACGCCGGGCGCGCCCGGCCTCCGGCTGCGTCTGCGCACCCGGGCCCTGGAGGACGCGCTGGAGACGGGCACCGTGGAGCTCCCCGAGGTCGAACGGGTGGGCATCCGGCTGGTGCGCGGGCCGAAGCACCCGCGTCTGCGCGGCACCGTCCGGCTGGCCCCGGGCGGCGACCCGGCGGCGCTGGTCGAGCACTTCGAGACCGGCCCGCGCGCCGACGCCCGGAGCAGCCTCGGCCTGGCCGGGCTGCCGGCCGACCTCCGGATGCGGGTGGTGGCCGCGAAGCCGGCCGCGCCGAGCCGGCGGAACCGGCGCAAGCACCCGCGGGTGCAGTAGGCCGAGGCGTCCGACCGGCGTCCGCCGGGCCCGCGTTCGTCGGGTGGTCAGAGGCCGCGCAGGGCGCCGCCGTCGACCGGGACCATGACGCCGGTCAGGTAGGAGGCGGCGGGGGAGAGCAGGAAGGCGGCGACCTTGCCGAACTCCTCGGGGGTGCCGTAGCGGCCGAGCGGGATCGCGGCGCTGTGCTGGGCACGGGCGGCGTCCGGGTCGCCGCCGAGGGAGTCGAGCTCGCGGACCCGGTCGGTGTCGATCCGGGCCGGGAGCAGGCCGACCACCCGGATCCCGCGCGGGCCCAGCTCGTCGGCGAGCGACTTGGCGGCCATCGCCAGGCCCGGCCGCAGGCCGTTGGAGATGCCGAGGCCGGGGATGGGCTGGCGGACCGATCCGGAGAGCACGAACCCGATCACCCCGCCCCGGTCCAGCGCCTCGGCCGCCGCACGGGCGATCCGCAGGGCGCCGAGGAAGACCGCCTCGAAGGCGTCGCGCCAGGCCTCCTCCGGGGCGGTGGAGACCGGGCCGGCCGAGGGGCCGCCGACGCTGATCAGCACGCCGTCCAGTCGGCCGAAGTGCTCGACGGCCGCGGCCGTCAGGCGCCCGGCGGTGCCCGGATCGGCGTTGTCGGCCACCAGCCCGTGCGCCGCCCCGCCGCCGTCGAGGGCGGAGAGCTCGGCGACGGCCGCGTCCACCGACTCCTTGGTGCGCCCGCTGACCAGCACCCGGGCGCCGTCGGCGACCAGTTCGCGGGCGGCCGCGAAGCCGAGGCCCCGGGTGGCGCCGGTGACCACGTACACCTTGTCCTGCAGTCCAAGATCCATGGCCCCATCCTGCCGGGTGGCGGGAGCGTCCGGGTAGTGGCGGGGGAGGTGCGGGGTGGCGTGCGCCGCCCGGACCGTGCTGGCCTTGACGTCGGCGTCAAGGTCTACCGTCGTTCCCGGCGGCGTTCGACGGCGCCGGGAGGCGGCCGGAAGGGGCCGGAAGGAGCTGAGCGGGCATGCGGATCGGTGAGCTGGCGGAGCGGGCGGGCACGACCACCCGGACGCTGCGGTACTACGAGCAGCTCGGGCTGCTGCCCGCCCGGAGGTCCGGCAACGGCTACCGCGCGTACGGCGAGGAGGACCTGCGGCTGCTCCGGCAGATCCGGATGCTGCAGGACTTCGGCTTCGGCCTGGAGGAGACCCGGCCGTTCGTGGAGTGCCTTCAGGCCGGGCACCCCGAGGGCGACTCCTGCCCCGCCTCGCTGGAGGTCTACCGGCGCAAGCTGGCGGAGCTCGACGAGTGCATCACCCGGCTCCAGGAGGTCCGGGTACAGGTGGGCGCCCAGTTCGCCCGGGCGCAGGCCGCCCGGGACGAGCTCGCCTCCGGGGGAGCCGGCGAACAGCCGCAGTGCGAGTTGGCGATCGAGTGGGAGGAGACGTAGGCGATGGTGCAGATCACAGGGGTGCCGGCGGTCACGGACGAGACCTTCGCCGCCGAGGTGCTGGCGGCCGAGGGACCGGTCCTGGTGGACTTCACGGCGGACTGGTGCCCGCCGTGCCGGATGATGGCGCCGGTGCTGGCGGACATCGCGCGGGAGGAGGCGCACCGGCTGACCGTCGTCCAGCTGGACGTGGACACCAACCCGGAGACCCAGGCGGCGTACGGGGTGCTGTCGATGCCGACCCTGATGGTGTTCCGGGGCGGCGAGCCGGTCCGGTCGGTGGTCGGCGCCCGGGCCAAGGCGCGGCTGCTGCGCGAGCTGGCGGACGTGCTGTAGCGGTCCGTCCGGTTCGGTCGGGTCGGGGCCGGTTCGGTCAGACCGGGAGGGGCTCCGGCTCGGTCGAGGCCTCGGCCTCGGCGGCCTCCTTGGCCCGGTCCCTGGCCTCGCGTCGGACCAGCACCCACAGGCCCACCGGGACCATCGCGGTGAACAGCCACCACTGGATCGCGTACGCCATGTGCGGCCCGATGTCGGAGTGGTTGGGCTCGGGCAGCAGCTCCGGCTGGTCGGCGGGGGCCGGGGAGGTGGCGGTGAGCTCCAGGTAGCCGCCGAGCAGGGCGGCGCCGGTCTCCCTGGCCTGCTGCGCGGTGCTGATCAGGTTGAACTGGCGGTCCGGCAGCCCGGCCCGGTCACGGATGCCGCTGCCGGCCGAGGTCTCGTCGGCCCGCAGCCTGCCGGTGAGGACGACCTCGCCGGCGGGCACGGCCGGGACGGCCGGGTAGGCGGTGGCGGAGTCGCCGGAGGCCACCCAGCCACGGTTGACCAGGACGGTGCCCCGTCCGTCGGACAGCTTCAGCGGGGTCACCACGAAGTAGCCGATCTTGTCCCCGCTGGAGTCGGTCCGCTTGCGGACCACGAACTCGTGCTCCGGGTCGTACTGCCCGGTGGCCGTCACCGCGCGCCAGGTGAGGTCCTTGGGCACCGTGAACCCGGGGGCCGCCGACAGGGTGTCGTACGGCACGGGCTGGGCGGTCAGGGACCGGGCGATCAGCTCGTTGCGGGCCACCCGCGCCTCGTGGCGGTGCAGCTGCCAGAACCCCAGCTCGATCGTGGTGGGGATCAGCAGCAGGGCGACCAGGACGGTGATCAACCAGCGCCAGGAGAGCAGAAAACGGTACACATGGGCACGGTACGCCCACCTCACAACGGGATCACGCACCGGGGTGCGGGGCGACCTCGCGCAGCAGCTGGAGGAAGGCGTCCTCGCCGACCACGGGGGTGCCGACCTCGCGGGCCCGGCGGGCCTTGCCGCTCCAGCTGCCCGGTTCGTTGGTCACCAGCAGGCTGGTGAGCCGGCTCACCGACCCGGCGATGTGCAGTCCGGCCTCCACCGTGCGGTCCTCCAGCACCTCGCGGTCGGTCGCGGTGTCGCCGGTGAACGCCACCCGCATGCCCTGGACCAGCGGCTTGCCGTCCTCCCAGCGCCCGGGGTTCGGGTACGGGCACGGCGGGCGCTTCTTCGCCTGGCGGTAGGAGGAGCCGGTCCAGGAGCTGCGGGCGGGCGAGGCGGGCTCGTCCTCGCCGAGGTCGGTGACGGCGACACAGGTCTGCAGCGGCAGCGGGACGCCCCCCTGGCGGGCCAGGTGCAGGCTGGGACGGAACGCCTCGGCGAGCACCCGGGCGTCGTCCAGCGCGTTGTGCGCCCGGCGCTGCTGGACCCCGAAGTAGGCGGCGAGCGTGGACAGCTTGCCGTTGGGCAGCGGAAGCCGCAGGTCGCGGGAGAGCACCATGGTGCACAGCCGCTGGTCCACCGGGGCGCGCAGCCCGGCCCGGGAGAACTCGCGGGAGATCATGTTCCAGTCGAAGAGCGCGTTGTGCGCGACCATCACCCGGCCCTGCAGCCGCTCGGCGAGGTCCTCGGCGATCTGCGGGAAGGTCGGCGCGCCGGACAGCACCTCGTCGGTCAGGCCGTGGATCCAGACCGGGCCCGGGTCCCGCTCGGGGTTGACCAGGGTGTACCAGTGGTCGGTGACCTCGCCGTCGGCGTCCAGCTGGTAGACACCCGCCGAGATGACACGGTCCGAGCGGCCGAGGCCGGTGGTCTCGACGTCCACCACGGCGAACCCCTCGGCGGGGGAGGTGGAGCGCTGGGCCGGGACGGGGACGGTCCGCGGTGCGCCGTACGTCTCGGGCTGGATCGCATGCATGGTCAAACAGAATAAGCGCCGCGGGGACCTCTCCCGGTCGAAATGTTCGACTGGGCGGGCCGGAATAGAGTGGTCGACGTATTCGTCGTACATCCAGTCGAATATCCCCCGGCCGCCCCCACCCCCGGGCGGCCGTCTCCCCGAAGGACGAACCCCCATGCGCGCCACCGTGATCCACGGCCCCAGCGACATCCGGATCGAGGACGTACCGGACCCGGTGATCCAGCATCCGACGGACGTCGTGGTCCGGGTGGTGAACGCCTGCATCTGCGGCAGCGACCTGTGGGCGTACCGGGGTGTGGCGGCCCGCGAGGCCGGCCAGCGGATCGGCCACGAGTTCCTCGGCGTGGTCGAGGAGGCCGGCTCCGAGGTCCGCGACTTCAAGCCGGGCGACCTGGTGGTCGCGCCGTTCGTCTGGTCGGACGGCACCTGTGACTTCTGTCTCGAAGGCCTGCAGACCTCCTGCCCGCACGGCGGTTTCTGGGGCCAGGTCGGCTCGGACGGCGGCCAGGGCGAGGCGGTCCGCGTCCCGTTCGCCGACGGCACGCTCGTCCGGCTGCCCAAGGAGGCGGCCGGGGACGAGAAGCTGCTGACCAACCTGCTCGCGCTCTCCGACGTGATGGCCACCGGCCACCACGCGGCCGTCACCGCGGGCGTCCGCCCGGGCGCCACCGTCGCGGTGGTCGGCGACGGCGCGGTGGGCCTGTGCGGCGTGCTGGCCGCGCACCGCCTCGGCGCGGGCCGGATCATCGCGCTCGGCCGGCACACCGCCCGCACCGACCTGGCCCGCCGCTTCGGCGCCACCGACGTGGTCGCGGAGCGCGGCGAGGCCGCGATCGAGGCGGTCAAGGAGCTGACCGGCGGCCAGGGCGCGCACGCCGTGCTGGAGGCCGTCGGCACCGAGGAGTCGATGCGCACCGCCGTCTCGATCGCCCGCGACGGCGGCGCGGTCGGCTACGTCGGCGTCCCGCACGGCGGCAGCGCGGGCGTGGACATCGGCCAGATGTTCGGCCGGAACGTTTCCCTCCGGGGCGGCGTCGCCCCGGCCCGTGCCTACATCCCCGAGCTGCTCCCCGACGTCCTGTCCGGTGCCATCGAGCCCGGCCTGGTGTTCGACCGCACGGTCGGCCTGGACGGCGTGCCCGACGGCTACCGCGCGATGGACGACCGGTCGGCCCTGAAGGTCCGCATCGCGTTCTGACCCGCCCACAACGGCAGCGGCCCGTGCCCCCTCCCGGGGTGGCACGGGCCGCTGCCGTTGTGGGCGCAGCTCCCGGGGTGACGATTTCGGCCCGGTCTCGTTGTCCGGAAACCGGCGGGCCGGCGAAGTGTGAACCGGACACCCGATCGAAAGTCCGACCTCATGACGATCGCATGAGTGGCAGGAGGTGGTCGCCGGGAACCGAGGCCCCGCAGGGGGTCGTTCGGATGCCCCGCAGCTCGCCGGAATGGTCTGATTTCAGCCAATTGACTACTGCGAGGGGGTGAACGGCTGGCTGGTCGCGGTCAACCCCTTCCAGGGCGGGCGCAGCACTCCTAGCATTGCGCGGCGCGCATCCGGACTGTGACGCCGCTCACGTCCGGTCGTTCCCCTGGTGCGACCGCTACGCCGAAGGAGTGAGGAGACAGAGTGGAATCGCCGTCGATCACCACTGGCCCTACGGAAGTGCAACTCATCGAGGAGGGCGAGGAGTTCCGAACGCTGCGGAACTCGTTCCGCAACTTCGCCTTCCCCGTCACCATCGGCTTCGTGCTCTGGTACCTGCTCTACATCCTGCTCTCCAGCTACGCCCCGAGCCTGATGGGGACCAAGGTGGTCGGGCATATCAACGTCGCCCTGGTGCTGGGCCTGCTGCAGTTCGCCACCACCTTCGCCATCGCGGCCTGGTACGCGCGCTACGCGGACCGGCGGCTCGATCCGCCCGCCGCCGTGATCCGCGAACGCCAGGGCGCCGTGGTCCACGCCCCCCGGGAGGCCGCCGAATGACCCTGCTCGCCAGCTCCGCCACCGAGCACCGCGGCCTGACGATGAGCCTGTTCGGGTTCTTCGTCCTCGCCACCCTGGCCATCACCGTCTGGGCCGGGCGGCAGACCAAGGACGCCGCCGACTTCTACGCCGGCGGGCGCAGTTTCACCGGCTTCCAGAACGGCCTGGCCATCTCCGGCGACTACATGTCCGCCGCGTCCTTCCTCGGCATCGCGGGGGCCATCGCGCTCTCCGGCTACGACGGCTTCCTGTACTCGATCGGCTTCCTGGTCGCCTGGCTGGTCGCGCTGCTGCTGGTCGCCGAGCCGCTGCGCAACTCCGGCCGGTACACGATGGCCGACGTGCTCGCCTTCCGGATGCGCCAGCGTCCGGTGCGCACCGCCGCCGGTGTCTCCACCATCGTGGTGTCGATCTTCTACCTGCTCGCCCAGATGGTCGGCGCCGGGACGCTGGTGGCCCTCCTGCTCGGCGTCAGCGGTGACGGTGCCAAGCGGCTGACCATCGTCGCGGTCGGCGCGCTGATGGTGGTCTACGTGGTGATAGGGGGAATGAAGGGCACCACCTGGGTGCAGATCGTCAAGGCCGTGCTGCTGATCGCGGGCACCGCGCTGATGACCGTGCTGGTCCTCGCCAAGTACCACTTCAACCCCTCCGCGCTGCTGGGCGCCGCAGCCGACGCCAGCGGGAAGGGCGCCGCGTTCCTCGAACCGGGGCTGAAGTACGGCGGCAGCGGCACCAGCAAACTCGACTTCATCAGCCTCGGGATCGCGCTGGTCCTCGGCACCGCCGGACTGCCGCACATCCTGGTCCGCTTCTACACCGTGCCCACCGCCAAGGCGGCCCGGAAGTCGGTGCTCTGGGCGATCGGCATCATCGGCGGCTTCTACCTGATGACCCTGGCGCTCGGCTTCGGCGCCGCCGCCATCGTCGGCCACAAGGCGATCGAGGACACCAAGTCCTCCGGCAACACCGCGGCCCCGCTGCTCGCCGAACAGCTCGGCGGCGGCGCGGGCACCACCGGGGGCGCGATCCTGCTGGCGGTGATCTCCGCCGTGGCCTTCGCCACCATCCTCGCCGTGGTGGCCGGGCTGACCCTGGCCTCCTCGGCCTCCTTCGCCCATGACCTGTACGCCAACGTGATCCGGCGCGGCCGGGCCAGCGAGAAGGAGGAGGTGCGCTCGGCGAAGTGGGCCGCCGTCGCGATCGGTGCGGTCGCGATCGTGCTCAGCCTGTTCGCGGGCAAGCTCAACACCGCCGCGCTGGTCGCCCTGGCCTTCGCGGTGGCCGCCTCCGCCAACCTGCCGACCCTGCTCTTCTCGCTGTTCTGGAAGCGGTTCACCACCGTCGGCGCGGTCAGCGCGGTCTACGCCGGACTGATCAGCTCGGTGGTGCTGGTGGCCTTCTCGCCGGTCGTCTCGGGCGGCAAGAACTCGCTCTTCCCGCATACGGACTTCCACTGGTTCCCGCTGGAGAACCCCGGCCTGGTCTCGATCCCGGTGGGCTTCCTGGCGGGCTGGATCGCCACCCTGCTGTCCAAGGATCCGGCCGACCCGGCGAAGTACGCTGAACTGGAGGTCCGCTCGCTGACCGGACTGGGCGCCCACTGACCTCAGGGCAGTAGCTAAGCTGGCCCGGCCCCGCCGTGACGGTGGCCGGGCCGGCCGCTTTTTCGGGAAGGAACCGCCGTGCTCCTCGACACCTTCGGCCGGCAGGCGGTGGACCTGCGGGTCTCCCTCACCGACCGGTGCAACCTGCGCTGCACCTACTGCATGCCCGAGGAGGGCCTGCAGTGGCTGGCCAGACCGGATCTGCTGACCGACGAGGAGATCGTCCGGCTGGTCTCGATCGCCGTCCGCGACCTGGGCGTGCGCGAGGTCCGCTTCACCGGCGGGGAGCCGCTGCTGCGGCCCGGGCTGGTCGCCGTGGTCGCGGCCTGCTCCGAACTCGAACCGCGCCCGGAGCTCTCGCTCACCACCAACGGGATCGGCCTCACCCGCACCGCCGAGGCACTGCGCACCGCGGGGCTGGACCGGGTCAACGTCTCGCTGGACACCCTCGACCCGGACACCTTCCACACCCTCACCCGCCGCCGGCGCCACCAGGACGTGCTCGACGGGCTGGCCGCGGCCGAGGCCGCCGGACTGGCGCCGGTCAAGCTGAACGCCGTCCTGATGCGCGGGGTCAACGACCACGAGGCGCCCGACCTGCTCGCCTGGTGCCTGGAGCACGGGTACGAGCTGCGGTTCATCGAGCAGATGCCGCTGGACGCCCAGCACGGCTGGGACCGCTCCTCGATGATCACCGCCGAGGAGATCCTGGAGCGGCTCGCCACCCGGTTCGCGCTCACCCCCGAGCCCTCGGCCCGCCGGGGTGCGGCGCCCGCCGAGCGCTGGCTGGTGGACGGCGGGCCGGCGGTGGTCGGCGTGATCGCCTCCGTCACCCGCCCGTTCTGCCGCGCCTGCGACCGCACCCGGCTGACCGCCGACGGCCAGGTCCGCAACTGCCTGTTCGCCACCGGTGAGACGGACCTGCGGACGGCGCTGCGCTCGGGCGGCAGCGACGCCGAGATCGCCGGGCTGTGGCGGGCGGCGATGTGGGGCAAGAAGGCCGGGGCCGGGATCGACGACCCGGAGTTCCTCCAGCCCGAGCGGCCGATGTCGGCGATCGGCGGCTAGGGCCTAGGAGGCTTCGGGGGTCCAGTCGGCGAGGGCGACGACCTCCTTGAGGAAGCCGCGCACCCCGAGGAACTGCGACAGGTGCTCCCGGTGCTCCTCACAGGCCGCCCAGGTCTTGCGGCGGTCGGGGGCGTGCAGCTTGGGGTTGTTCCAGACCAGCACCCAGCGGGCGTCCGCCCGGCAGCCCTTGGCGGAGCACATCGGGGTCTGCGGGGAGTCCATCGGGCCGTCCTCGAAGCGTTGGCGGGTGGTCTGCACCGCCAGTCTTGCACGCGCCCGGGCCTCGCCCGGATCCGGGCATGGCGACGCCGGGCAGCCACGGGGGGAGCCGCCCGGCGTCGGTCCGTCGCTCCGACGGGGGATGCGGAGCGCGTACGCAGTATGTCACGGTCGGACCCGCGTTTGGGGAGGTCTTGCATGATTAATCTGAGCTTCTTTTGAGCTTT
Source organism: Kitasatospora sp. NPDC052868 (assembly GCF_044547105.1). Lineage (NCBI taxonomy): Bacteria > Bacillati > Actinomycetota > Actinomycetes > Kitasatosporales > Streptomycetaceae > Kitasatospora > Kitasatospora sp. NPDC052868. The sequence goes on from NZ_JBITZW010000011.1 coordinate 279,196, forward strand.
CTGCTAGCCAGATCGCATGAAACCACTGCAAAACAGACAGTCAGTTTGAGCTCTGTGAAGAATCGGTGGCCGCGGCCTTCGCCTCACCGGCACCGCGCGCCGCGCCCGCCCCGCCCGTACCGCCGGGGCCGAGCATCAGCGGAACGTCCGGCGGCATGTCGAAGGTGCTCGGCAGTCCGGGCGCCCGCTCCCGCCCCGCGTTGGCGATCAGCACCGCGAAGTACGGCAGCAGCACCGCGCCCCCGAGGGCGGCGAAGGCCAGCACCCGCTGGACGTCCCACAGCACCACCGCGAGCAGGACGCAGACGGTGCGGGCCAGCATCGAGACCACATAGCGGCGCTGTCGCCCCCGGACATCCTCGGAGAGACTGCTGCGTGCCCCCGTGATCCGGTGGACCTGTCCACCGCCGGCGCTCTTGCCCATGTCCTACCGCCCTCGTCCCAGCACCCGCGCCTCGCCGCGCGGCCTCCTCACGGTACGCCGCGCGGCGGCCGCCGACGAGACCGGGTCGGGCGGGACACGGCACTCAGGGCTGAGCGAGGTACTCCGGCGGGACGGCGTCGGTGAGCCAGACGCCGTTGGCGCTGATCCGGAACTCGTGGCCGGCCGCGGCCATCGCGGCGGCGTCCACCGTCAGGACCACCGGGCGGCCGTGCCGGGAGCCCACCCGCTCGGCCGTCCCGGTGTCCGCGGAGAGGTGGACGTCCTGCCGGGCCATCGGCCGCAGGCCCTCGCGGAATATCGCGTCCAGGTTCCGGGTGGCGGTGCCGTGGAACAGCACCGCCGGGGGCTCGGCGGCGGCCAGACCGAGGTCGACCGCCACCGTGTGCCCCTGGCTGGCGCGGATCGAGAGACCGTCCTCGGAGTAGGCGAACCGGCGCTTGTTGTTGGTCGCCACCACGTGGTCCAGCTCGGCCCTGGTCAGCCGGCCGCCCTGCGCCGACAGCGCGGCGAGCAGGACGTCCACCCGGACCCAGCCCGCCGCGTCCAGGGTGATCCCGACCCGGCCGGGGTCGTGCCGCAGGATGCGGGAGAGCATCTTGCTGGTCTTGACCGTGCGCTTCTCGTCCACGCTCTCTCGATTCCCCCTGGCAGGCCCCGCTACGAGGCCTGGCTGACCGAACTCATGTTGAAGTCCGCGACCCGCACCGGCGGCATCGCCGTCCGGGTGAACCAGTCGCTCCACTCGCGCGGCAGGCAGCGCTCGGTGCGGCCCACCTCGGTGATCCGGCCGAGCAGGTCGACCGGGGACTCGTTGAACCGGAAGTTGTTCACCGCGCCGACCACCTCGCCGTTCTCCACCAGGTACACGCCGTCCCGGGTGAGGCCGGTGAGCAGCAGCGTGGCCGGGTCCACCTCGCGGATGTACCAGAGACAGGTGAGCAGCAGGCCGCGCTCGGTGCGGGCGATCATCTCGTCCAGGGTCGGCGCGGCGGCCTGGTCGGCCGCCTCCAGGACGAGGTTGTCGACGGCCGGGCGCAGCGACAGGCCGGTGAGGCCGGCGGAGTGCCGGGTGGTGATCAGCTCGGTCAGCACGCCGTCCCGGATCCACTCGGTGGCGGACAGCTCCAGGCCGTTGTCGAAGACCGAGCTGTCCCCGCCGGTGGAGTGCGCCAGGACGAACGGCGCCGCCTCCAGGCCGGGCTCGGCCGGGTCGGAGCGCAGCGTCAGCGGCAGCGCCGTGAGCTTGTCGCCGATCCGGGTGCCCCCGCCGGGCTTGGAGAACACCGTCCGACCCTCGGCCGCGTCCCGGCCGCCGCTGGACCAGCTCAGGTAGACCATGAGGTCGGCGACGGCCGCGGGCGGCAGCAGCGTCTCGTAGCGGCCGGCCGGCAGGTCGATCCTGCGGGCTCCCCAGCCGAGGCGCCGGGTGACGTCGGTGTGCAGCGCGCTGACGTCCACATCGGTGAAGTCCCGGGTGCTCGCCCCGACCCAGGCCGAGCCGGACAGGTCGGCCGTCTTGGCGTTGAGGTCGAGCGTGCCGGTCGGCTGGTCGTGGCGCAGCCGCAGGCCGGTGGACGTCCCCAGGTAGCTGGAGACCATCTCGTGCCGGGCGAAGCCGTACAGCAGCTCGCCCTGCGCGGCGGCCCGGGCGAAGGCCTCGCCGAGGGCGGGCGCGAAGGCGGCGAACACCTCGACGGAGGTCTCGGCGGGCGGCTCGGTGAAGGCGGGGGAGGACGGCCGGTCGGCGATCAGCGGCTGGGCGTCCTCGGCCGGTCCGGCCGCCCGGGCGGCGTCCTCGGCGGCCCGGACCAGGCCCTCCACCTCGTCGGCGGTGACGGCCTCGCGGGAGACCACGCCGGAGGCGGTGCCCTCGCCGCCGGCGACCGTGGCGATCACGGTCAGCCGGCGGCCGCGGGTGACGCCGTTGGTGGTCAGGGAGTTGCCCGCCCAGCGCAGGTTGGCGGTCGACTCCTCGTCGGCGATCACCACGCAGCCGTCCGCGCGGGAGAGGCCGAGCGCCAGCTCGACGAGTTCGTGGGGCTGCATCGAGGCCATCAGTGACCCGCCTCCTGCTGGGTGTTGAGCACGTTGACGTTGCGGAACAGCGCCGAGGGGCAGCCGTGGCTGACCGCCGCGACCTGGCCGGGCTGCGCCTTGCCGCAGTTGAAGGCGCCGCCGAGGACGTAGGTCTGCGGGCCGCCGACGGCCGCCATCGAGCCCCAGAAGTCGGTGGTGGTGGCCTGGTAGGCGAAGTCCTTGACCTGTCCGGCGAGTTCGCCGTTCCTGATGGCGTAGGCGCGCTGGCCGGTGAACTGGAAGTTGTAGCGCTGCATGTCGATCGACCAGGAGCGGTCGCCGACGATGTACAGGCCCTTCTCGACGCCCGCGAACAGGCCCGCGGTGTCGGGGCCGTCGGCGGCGGGCTGGAGCGAGACGTTGGCCATCCGCTGCACCGGTACGTGGTCCGGGGAGTCGGCGAAGGCGCAGCCGTTGGAGCGGTCGAAGCCCTTCAGTGCGGCCATCCCGCGGTCCAGCTGGTAGCCGACCAGGACGCCGTCCCTGACGAGGTCCCAGGACTGGGTGGCGACGCCCTCGTCGTCGTAGCCGATGGTGGACAGGCCGTGCTCGGCGGTGCGGTCGCCGGTGACGTGCATCAGCTCGGAGCCGTACTTCAGCGAGCCCAGCCTGTCGAAGGTGGCGAAGGAGGTGCCGGCGTAGGCGGCCTCGTAGCCGAGCGCGCGGTCCAGCTCGGTGGCGTGGCCGATCGACTCGTGGATGGTCAGCCAGAGGTTGGACGGGTCGACGACGAGGTCGTAGCGGCCGGCCTCGACGCTCGGCGCCTTCATCTTCTCGGCCAGCAGGACGGGCAGTTCGGCCAGCTCGGCGTCCCAGTCCCAGCCGCTGCCGGTCAGGTACTCGTAGCCGCGGCCGACCGGTGGGGCCAGGGTGCGCATCGAGTCGAAGGCGCCGGTGCGCTCGTCGACCGAGGTGGCCTCCAGGACGGGGTGCAGCCGGATCCGCTGCTGGGTGGTGACGGTGCCGGAGGTGTCCGCGTAGAACTTGTTCTCCTGGACCGTCAGCAGGGTGGCCTGGACGTGCGAGACACCCTCGGCGCCCAGCAGCCGGTTGCTCCAGTCGGCGAGCAGGGCCGTCTTCTCGGCGTCCGGCACCTCGAAGGGGTTGACCTCGTACGCGGAGACCCAGGTGGCGTCCGGGTACACCGGCTCGGCGGCCAGCTCGACGTGCTCCCTCGACCCGGCCGCCCGGCTGATCCCGCCGGACATCCGGGCCACCGCGACGGCCTGCTCGGCGACCCGCGCCGCCGCGTCCGCGGTGAGGTCCACGCCGGCCGCGAATCCCCAGGCGCCGTCGAGCAGCACCCGGACGGCGAAGCCGAGCTGAAGGCTGTCGGAGGTGCCGGCGGGCCGGGCGTCGCGCAGCCGCCACGAGGCGCTGCGGACCCGCTCCAGACGGAAGTCGGCGTGCGAGGCGCCGAGTTCCCGGGCCCGGGTGAGCGCCGCGTCGGCCAGCGAGCGCAGCGGGTAGGCGAGGAACAGCGGGTCGACGGCGCGCCCGCGCGGGGCGCGGGCGGTGGTCGCCGGGGGCATCGGAGGCAAGCGGGCTCCCTGGTCGCGGGACGAGCGGGTGGTGCGGGCGCCCCCGCACAGGGGCCCCGCACCGCATCATTTCCCGTCCAGGGCCTTTCGGCCAGCGCATTTCCCAGGTGACACGCGGTCCGCGGAGGCGTCAGGCGACGGTCTCCCACCAGCCGTCCAGCTCCGGCGGACTGTCGACGTCCACCCGCTCGCCCGGCCGCGGCACCACGAGCGGCACGGCCTGCGCCTTGGCCTCGGCGAGCAGCCGCTCGATCGGCTCGGCCCACGGGTGCAGGCCGAGGTTGAAGGTGCACCAGTGGACCGGCACCAACAGGCCCGCGTTCAGGTCGAGGTGGGCGCGGACGGCGTCCTCCGGCGTCATGTGGATGTCCGCCCAGGCCGCGTCGTACGCGCCGATCTGCACCAGCGCGGCGTCGAACGGGCCGTGCTGGGCGCCGATCCGCTCGTAGCCCTCGAAGTAGCCGGAGTCCCCGGTGTAGAAGACCCGGCGGGTCGGGCCGGCTATCACCCAGGAGCCCCACAGGGTGGTGTTGCGGGTCAGGCCGCGGCCGGAGAAGTGGTGCGCGGAGGTCAGGGTGAGCACCAGCTCGCCGAGGGTGCAGGTCTCGTCCCAGTCGAGCTCGATGATCCGGTGCTCCGGGACGCCCCAGCGGCGCAGGTGCCCGCCGATGCCGAGCGGCACCGCGAAGGGCGCGGACTGGCTGCGCACCAGGCGCCTGACCGTCGCCATGTCGAGGTGGTCGTAGTGGTCGTGCGAGATCAGCACGGCGTCGACCTGGGGGAGCTCCTCAAGCTCCACCGGCACCGGGTGCAGCCGGCGGGGGCCGACGTGCGCGGAGGGGGAGCAGCGGTCGCTCCAGACCGGGTCGAGCAGCACTCGCGAGCCCTCGATCTCGACCAGCGCGGAGGCGTGGCCGTACCAGGTGATCTCCACGCCCTCGGCGGCCGGGCGCGGACCGCCGGCCGGGCGGACGGTCGGCACCGGGTGGGCGGGCACCCGGCCCTCGCGCTGGAACAGCATCCGGCGCACGGTGTCCCGGTCGAAGTCCGGGGTGGGATTGGCCCGGGCCAGCGTGGAGGGCGCGTTGTGGAACACTCCGTCGCGGTACTGCGGCGAGTCGCGGACCCGCTCCTCCCGCTCGCCGTCCGGCCTGCGCCCGAACGCCGCCGGCAGGTCGCGCAGCGACCAGGCGGCGGCCCCCGCGCCGGCCGCCAGGGCGGCCAGGGCCAGCAGTCGTCCGCGCCGGTGGGTGGTACCGGGCTGTGCCTCGCTCATCCGTGCTCTGCCTTCGCTCGTCTTCGCCCGTCTTCGGGACGTGTCCACAGGGCGGTGCGGCCGACCCCGCTTCGTCCCGCACCACCGGGGCAACGGGCACGCCCGTGCGTGTTGTTCCCGTCCGAGGGTGCCACGATCGTCCGGACCCGGGTTGTCGGATTGCGACAGTTCCACCGGTACTGAGCTGTGGGAGCCCGATTCGTCGCAGCTGCGGGCCGACCGATAGCGTCACACTGCGTGCGCATTTCCGTCGCACGCGCCGATACGGAGAGAGGTGGATCGTTGAGCCGCTCGGTTCTCGTCACCGGAGGAAACCGGGGCATCGGCCTCGCGATCGCCCTGGCCTTCGCCGAGGCGGGCGACAAGGTCGCCATCACCAGCCGTTCGGGCGAGGTGCCCGAGGCGCTGGAGAAGTACGACGTCCTCGCCGTGCGCTGTGACATCACGGACACCGCGCAGGTGGACGCCGCCTTCACCGAGATCGAGGAGAAGCACGGCGCGGTGCAGGTGCTGGTCGCGAACGCGGGCATCACCAACGACACGCTGCTGCTGCGCATGTCGGAGGAGGACTTCACCTCCGTCGTGGACACCAACCTGACCGGCGCGTTCCGGGTGGTGAAGCGCGCGTCCAAGCTGATGATGCGCGCCCGCACCGGCCGTGTTGTGCTGATCTCCTCGGTGGTCGGCCTGTCCGGCTCGCCGGGCCAGGCGAACTACGCCGCGTCCAAGTCCGGCCTGGTGGGCTTCGCCCGTTCGCTGGCGCGCGAGCTCGGCCCGCGCAACATCACCGTCAACGTGGTCGCCCCCGGCTTCGTCGACACCGACATGACCGCAGTGCTCAGCGACGAGCGCCGCGCGGAGATCGTCGCCGGTGTGCCGCTCGGCCGCTACGCGACGCCCGCCGAGGTCGCCAACACCGTGCGGTTCCTCGGTTCGGACGAGGCCGCGTACATCACCGGAGCCGTCATTCCCGTCGACGGCGGATTGGGCATGGGTCACTGAACCATGAGTGGAATCCTTGAGGGCAAGCGGATCCTGATCACCGGAGTGCTGATGGAGTCCTCCATCGCCTTCCACACCGCCCGGCTCGCGCAGGAGCAGGGCGCGGAGATCATCCTCACCGCCTTTCCTCGGCCCAGCCTGACCGAGCGGATCGCGAAGAAGCTGCCGAAGCCCGTCAAGGTGCTGGAGCTGGACGTCTCCAGCGAGGAGCAGCTGGCCGGCATCGCCGACCAGGTCCGCGAGCACCTGCCGACCCTGGACGGCATCGTCCACTCGATCGGCTTCGCCCCGCAGGACGCCCTGGGCGGCAACTTCCTGAACACGCCGTGGGAGTCCGTGGCGACCGCCATGCACGTCTCGGCGTTCTCGCTGAAGTCGCTCACCACGGCGCTGCTGCCGCTGATGCAGGACGGCGGCTCGGTGGTCGGTCTGACCTTCGACGCCCAGTTCGCCTGGCCGAAGTACGACTGGATGGGCCCGGCCAAGGCCGCGCTGGAGGCCACCTCCCGCTACATGGCCCGCGACCTCGGGTCCCGCAACATCCGGGTCAACCTCGTCTCGGCCGGCCCGATCGGCTCGATGGCCGCCAAGTCCATCCCGGGCTTCGCGGACCTCGCCGCCACCTGGGACACCCGCTCGCCGCTGAAGTGGGACCTGGCCGACCCGGAGCCGGCCGGCCGCGGCGTCGTCGCGCTGCTCTCCGACTGGTTCCCCAAGACCACCGGTGAGATCGTCCACGTCGACGGCGGTCTGCACGCCATCGGCGCCTGACGCCGAGCGGTCGCAGACGCCCGTCACACACCACCGCCCGGTACCCCTCCTCGCGAGGGGTACCGGGCGGTGTGGCGTTTCCAGCCGTCCGGGGCGGGCCCGCGGGCCCGCCCCGGACGATCGGGCTAGCTGTCGGCGGAGCCGTGCCGGCCGAGGGCGATCATGGCCTCGGAGTAGCCGCGGCTGTGGCCGTCGCGCAGACCGCGGTTGACCTCGTTGGCGAGCTCGCCCTTGGTGTCGACGTGGTTCTGGTCGGCCCAGCCGATGACCATCTGGGTGCCCTGGTCGAGGTTGGAGTCGTGGGCGGTGGAGGCCTCGTTGTTCGCCTTGTCGGCGGCCTCCTTCTTGACGTCGTCCGTCCACTGGTCGACGCCCATCTCGGCCAGCGAGCCGGCCAGGTCGCCGACCTCCGGGATGTAGCCGGTGGCCAGGCCGGTGCCGCCGGTGATGAGCTTGCCGGTCTTGTCGGCCCACTCCTTCTTGTCGTCCCGCTCGTCCAGCAGGACGTCGCTGCGGATGGCGTCGAGGGTGCCGAGCGCCGAGCCGGCCCGGTCGGCGGGGCCGACCCGGTCGTGGTCCGGGCGGGAGGGGTCGGCCGGCAGGCCGGCGACGACCTGGGCGGACTTGGCCTTCTCCGCCTCGTAGAGGGCGGCGTAGCCCTCCGGGTCCTCCGAGACGCCGCGCATGACGCGGGTGAGCGAGGAGGCCTTGTCGGCGAGGTGGGTGTTGCCGCCCTCCGTCCAGACGCCGTCCTTGTGCTTGGCGGTGTCCAGTTCGGCGCCGAGGATGTTGTGGGTGTCGTCGACGTAGTCGGTGAGCGCCCCGGCGAGCGGCTTGCGGAGGTTCTCCGGGATGTCGGCGCCCTTGCCGTCCTTGTCCAGGGCGTCGATGGTGCCCTGCATGACCCGGGCCTGCGCCTCGGTGTGCGCGTCGCCCTTGTGCGGGGTGCCGGTCGGGTCGCCGGTGGTGGCGGCCTCGATGGCGGCGCCGAGGCCGGCCCGCTGGAACGGGTCGTCCATCTTCTGCGGCGCGCCGTACAGGGTGTTGAGGTAGTTCTCCGGCCACTTGCGGTCGCGCGTCAGGTAGTTGAGGCGATCCTCGCCGCCGGGGCCCTTGGGGTCGAGGAACTGGGTGGCCGCCTCGGGGTTCTTGCCCATCTGCTTGAGGACGCCGTCCAGCGGGTCGGAGACCAGTCCGGGGCGCGGGCCGTCGAACTGGTGGTCCCAGATGTGCGGGTTCTTCTTCTCGGTGTCGATGATGTCGGCGCCGAGGTCGTTCAGGAAGACGCTGGAGTACTGGGCGTCGCCCTTGTCCATCAGGGTGGCGAGCGCCTGGTAGCCGTAGACCGGGTCGAGCTTGCCGCCGTGGTCGTCGTTGATGTTCTTGGCGCCGAGGTCCTGCAGGCCCTTGCGCCAGTCCTTGTAGAACTGGCTGTTCGGGTCGCGGGTGGCACCGGCGACGGTGTTGGCGAGGTTCTTCTGCAGCTCGCCGTACGCGCCCTTGTCCTTGCCGTCCTTGCCCTCGACCTGCTTCTCCAGCTCGTCGGCGAGCTGCAGGGTGTGCTCGGGGCCGAGGGTGTTGAGCAGGGTCTGGCTGTACTGCGGGCTGTTGCTGTTGGCCTTCATCAGGTTGTTGAGCTCGTCGAGCTCGGCCGGCGACAGCTTGCCGTCCTTGCGCATCTTCTCGGCGAGGTCGGCGGCGCGCCTGGCGTCGGCCGCGTCGCCGCCGCCGATGGCCTGGCCGTTGAAGGTGTTGAAGGCGTCGCCCACCTTGGCCGCCCGGTTCAGCGCGCGCGAGGCCCGCTGGTCGGCGGCGGTGGCCTCCTGGATGGCGGCCTGGATCACCTCGGACCACTTGCCGGCGGCCTCGTTGCACTGGCGCTGGTAGTCGGGGTCGTGGCGGTAGTCGTGCTTGGTCGCCTCGTCCAGCCTGGAGACGTCGAACATGACGGAGCCGGTGCCGGTGACCTTCATGCCCGCGGCGGTGGCGCCCTCGCTCGCCTCCCGCAGCTTCTTCTGCGCCGCCTCGAAGTCGCCGTGCGCGTCGGTGATGATCGTCGCGACGGCGTTGGCCTCGGTCTGGGCGTCGATGGTCTGCTGCTTGGTCGCGTTGATGTGCTGGTTGGCCGCGAACGCCGTGGACCCGAGCCACATGCCCTGGTTGCCGGTGACCGACAGCACCTCGTTGTCCAGCCGCTGCTGGACCGCGGAGTACTTGCGGGCCATCTCGGTCCAGTCGGAGGCGGCCTTGGTCATCGCCGACAGGTCGGCGTGCAGGATGTCCTCGTATCCGAGCATGCTCAGGCCCCCTTGCCGAACGAGGCGGCGACGCCGTGCTCGACGCTCACGTAGTTCAGATGGGTCTGGCGCATCATCCCGGCCTCCTGGTTCAGGCGGCCGTTGAGCTGTGCGACCTGCTCGTGCCACTCCTGGAGCGCGCCGCGCAGGGCGCCGGCGCTCTCCCAGCCGCTCAGCTTGCCGGCGGCGGCGGCCGTCGACTCGTCCGCGGTCTTGCCGGCGGCCGTGCTGTCATTGGCTATGCCGTCCAGTGCGGTGGCGGCCTTGTCGAGCGCGGTGGGCGCCACCCCGGTCTGAGAGCCGCCTCCCTTGGCGTCCGGATCAGCCATCGATTCTCCCCGTGTTCCATGCAGCCAGGGGCATTTGACGCCCCCCGAGATTTTTACGGGACGTTAGCACGTGGGAGGGCGTCGCCGGGCGGAGCGGTGTCCGGGCGCCGGGGCGTACTCAGCCCTCGGCGGGGGTGCAGGCGCCGATCGCGCGCCCGGCCTCCACGGACGCCCGCTGGGCGTCGCCGGCCCGGATCGCGACCAGGATCTCGTCGTGGCCGAGGTAGCGCTCGGCGATCAGCTCCGGGCCGACGTCGTGCCGCAGGTGGGCGCGGGTGACCTCGCCGAGGTCCGCGTAGACGGCGGCGAGCACGTCGTTGTGCGCGGCGGCGACGACGGCCTGGTGGAAGGCGGCGTCGGCCTGGATGAAGTCCTCCGCGTCGCCGGAGCGCCAGGCGTCCTCGCGGCGGGCCAGCGCGGCCTCCAGCAGGACGAGGTCGCGCTCGGTGCGCCGGGTGGCGGCCAGGCCGGCGGCCGAGGTCTCCAGGGCGGTTCGCAGTTCGGCCACCTGCCCCTGGTCGGCGTCGGCGAAGCGGCGGTGCATCACCCCGGCGAGCTCGCTGGTGGCGAGCACATAGGTGCCCGAACCCTGGCGGATGTCCAGCAGCCCGTTGTGGGCGAGGGCGCGGACGGCCTCGCGGACGGTGTTCCGGGCCACGCCGAGCTGCTCGACGAGGGCGGCCTCGGTCGGGATGCGCGAGCCGACGGGCCACTCCCCGGAGGTGATCTGGGCGCGCAGCTGCGAGATCACCTGGTCGGACAGCGGGGTGCGCCTCGGCGAGGACAGCGCCACGGGGACTCCTTGCGGCTTCGGGGGTGGGCGGGGCCCGCGGCCGAGGAGCTCGGCCACCGGCTGGGTCGGGACATCATGCCAATTCGAGGATGCACTAATTCATCCCATCATTCTATGATGGCTCGCATGCCTCCCGCAGCAGACACCACCACCCCTCCCCGGACCTCGCTCCGGCCGCAGACCGAGCGGCCCGCGACCGACCGCAGCAGGTACCTCGGCTGGCTGTTCGCCGTCGCGATCGCCGCCGCCGCGTTCAACCTCAGGCCCGTCGTCACCAGCCTCGGACCGCTGCTCAAGCAGGTCACGGCCGACCTCGGGATGAGCCCGACGATGGCCGGCCTGCTCGCGGCGCTCCCCTCGCTCTGCTTCGCCGTCTTCGGCTTCACCGCGCCCGGCATGGCCCGCCGGCTCGGCCCGGTCGCGGTGGTCACCGCGGGGATGGGCGCGATCACCGCGGGCGTGCTGGCCCGCTCCTTCGCCGGCGGTACGGCGGTCTTCCTGCTGCTCACCGCGCTCGCGCTGGCCGGGGTGGCGGTCTCCAACGTGCTGATCCCGGTGGTGATCAAGCGGTACTTCCCGGAGCGGGTCGGTCCGATGATCGGCCTGTACTCGATGGCGCTGTCGGCCGGCACCGCGCTGGCCGCCGCCGTCACCGTCCCGATGGCCAGCGCGCTCGGCGGCGACTGGCGGGTCGGGCTCGGCGTCTGGGCCGGGCTCGGGGCGGTCGCCCTGGTGCTCTGGCTGGTCGTCGCGGCCGTCAAGCGCGAGCGCGGGGACAAGGCGTCCGGCACGGCCACCGAGCGGCTGCCGATCACCCGCAGCCGCACCGCCTGGGCGATGGCCTGCTTCTTCGGCCTGCAGGCCACCGGCGCCTACGTGGTGATGGGCTTCCTGCCGACGATCTTCCAGGACGCCGGGGTCTCCAAGAGCACCTCGGGGGTGCTCCTGGCGCTCACCATGGTGATCGGCGTGCCGGTCTCCTTCGTGCTGCCCAACCTCGCCGCCCGCCGGGGCGACCAGCGGCTGTTCGTCGTCGTCCTGGGCTCCTGCGGCATCGCCGGCTACGCCGGACTGGCACTGGCCCCGGCCGGGGCGTCCTGGCTCTGGGCCGTCCTGGTGGGCCTGTCCAACTGCGCGTTCCCGCTGGTGCTCACCATGATCGGCCTGCGCGCCCGGACGGCCGGCGGGGTCGCCCAGCTCTCCGCCTTCGCCCAGGGGGTCGGGTACCTGATCTCCATCCCCGGCCCGATCCTGATCGGGCGGCTGTACCAGGCCACCGGCGACTGGTACCTGCCGCTGGGCTTCCTCGCGCTGCTGCTGGTGCCGCAGATGATGTTCGGCCTGCGGGCGGCGAGGGCCCGGCACATCGAGGACGAGGCGCTGCGCCCGGCGTAGCCGCCGACCGGGCCCGGGCAGCCCGGTCCCCGTTGGCCCGGTCCCCGTTGGCCCGGCCGGACCAACGGGGACCGACCGGCTTTCCGGGGGCCGGTGCCGGGCCGGTCCGCCGGGATGGGAGAATCGGGACATGCCCGTACTCGACCCGAACCCCACCGACGGCCACAAGAAGCTCGGCCAGATCGCCGCCGTGATCGTCGGAATCGTCGTCCTGCTGGCGATCGTCGCCAGCGTCGCCAAGAACCTCGGCTGACCACCGCCCGACCACCGGGCGACGCCCGGGCCAACGGCGCATGATGGCACCCTCCACTCCTGAGGGTGGCCGCATCAGGGAGCATCGCGCCGCGGAGCGGCTTTTCTGCCAAGCTTGCTGGGTATGAGCGCCGACACGCCCCGCAGGATCATCGTTCTCCGCCATGCCAAGGCCGACTGGCCCAACGGCGTCGACGACCACGAGCGGCCGCTGGCCGACCGGGGCCGCCACCAGGCCCCCGATTCCGGCCGCTGGCTCGCCGACTCCGGCATCAGCCCCGACTACGTGCTCTGCTCCACCGCCCTGCGCACCCGGGAGACCTGGAAGCTCGCCGTGCACGAGCTGCCCAAGCGCCCCCGCAAGACCGTGTACGAGGACCGGATCTACGAGGCCAGCCCCGGCCAGATCATCGCGGTGCTCCAGGAGACCCCGGACGACTACGCCGACCTCGTCCTGGTCGGCCACAACCCCGGGGTCCTCGGGCTGACCCAGGTGCTGGCCGGCGACGAGGGCGACCGGGAGGCGCTGGAGCGGCTGCGGCTCGGGGGCTTCCCCACCGCCGCCGTCGCGGTGCTGAGTTTCAGCGGCTCCTGGAAGGGCGTGGAGCCGGGCGTGGCCGAGCTGGTCTCGTACTTCACACCACAGGACTGACCGTACGGCGAAGGGGCGCGGGGAGTGGTCCCCACGCCCCTTCGGCGGTGCGTTCCGGTTCGGCGGTGCGGTGCGGTGCGGTGCGGTGCGGTCGGTCCGGACGGGCAGGCGGCGGGCCCGGCCTACTCGGTCGGCGTGCCGTCCAGTGCGTCGGCCGCCTCGACCTCCTCGCGGGTGATCCCCAGCAGGTACAGCACGGTGTCCAGGAACGGCACGTTCACCGCGGTGTCGGCGGCCTCCCGCACCACCGGCTTGGCGTTGAAGGCCACCCCGAGCCCGGCCGCGTTCAGCATGTCCAGGTCGTTGGCGCCGTCGCCGATCGCCACCGTCTGCTCCAGCGGGACCTTCGCCTGCTCGGCGAAGCGGGCCAGCCAGCGGGCCTTGCCGGCCCGGTCCACGATCTCGCCGACCACCCGGCCGGTGAACCTGCCGTCCACCACCTCCAGGGTGTTGGCCGCCGCGTAGTCCAGCCCCAGCTCCGCCACCAGGTGGTCGGTGACCTGGGTGAACCCGCCGGACACCACGGCCACCTGACAGCCGAGCCGCTGCAGGGTGCGGATCAGGGTGCGCGCGCCCGGGGTGAACCGGACCTCCGAGCGGACCTTGTCGGTCACCGAGGCGTCCAGCCCGGCCAGCAGCGCCACCCGGGCGTGCAGCGACTCGGCGAAGTCCAGCTCGCCGCGCATCGCCGCGGCCGTCACCTCGGCGACCTTCTCCTCGCAGCCCGCGTGCGCCGCGAAGAGCTCGATCACCTCGTCCTGGATCAGCGTCGAGTCGACGTCCATCACCACCAGGCGCTTGGCCCGGCGCTCCAGCCCGGCCCGGACCACCGCGATGTCCACCCGCTGGGAGGCGGCCTCCTGGGCCAGCTCGGCGCGCAGGTCCTCGGTGGCGACGCCGGAGACGAACAGCTCCACCGCCGTCACCGGGTACTTGGCCAGGCGGAACACGCGGTCGATGTTGCCGCCCGAGGCGGTGATCCGGGAGGTCAGCGCGGAGACGGCGCCGGCGGTCAGCGGGTGGCCCAGCACGGTGACGTGCGAGCGGCCCTCCCGGCGCGGCCGGTTGTCGCCGGTACCGGAGATGATCTCGGCCTGGAGCTTCTGCTCCTCGGCCCAGCGGTGCACGGTGGCCCGCAGCCCGCCCTCGGCGCCGGGCGTGCCGCCGGCCGGGGGGGTGACCAGCGCACAGAGCGTTATCCGGCCGCGGGTGACCATCTGTTCGATGTCGATCACGTCGACGCCGAACTCGGCCAGGGTGGCGAAGAGGCCGGCGGTGATGCCGGGGCGGTCCTTGCCGAACACCTTGACGAGCAGGGTGCGCTCGTCCTCGGTCCGGGGCTGCGGGGCGGGGAGGGGCTCAGCGGCCAAGGGCGATGCGTTCATGGTGCCTCCCACGCTACCCGCCGGCCGGCGGCGCCACGGCACCCGTCCACGAGGCGGACGTGCGTGCGAGCGGTGTGCGGACGACCCCCGCCACGGGCGGCCGACGCGCACGGTCCGTGCCGGGCGGGCCACAGCGGCGTCCGCGAATCGTTTCCGCCTGGTCACGGTCACCGGGGGTGACTTTCGTCAACGGGCGGCGGGCTGGAATGATTCCCCCGTCAGATTCAGGACCATCGCACCCCCGCCCGGGGGCCAAAATCGGGGGACCGAGAGAGCGGGGCAGGCGGAGCAGTGCCGCAACTCGTCATTGAGATCAACGGACAGCAGCGGACTCTGGAGCCGGGGCGGTCCTACAGCATCGGGCGCAACCCGCAGTCGGACTTCCCGTTCGACGACGCCAGGGTCTCCTGGCACCACGCCACCATGTCCTTCAACGGGGCCGGTTGGCAGCTGGACGACCACGGGAGCACCAACGGCACCTACACCGGCGGCGCCCGCACCCTGCAGGCCCCGCTGTTCCCGGGCGCGGTGGTCAACCTCGGCAACGCCGAGAACGGCCCCCGGCTGAGCTTCTCCGCGCCCGCCCAGGCCGCCGCTCCGGCCCCCGCCTGGCACGAGGCCGCCACCAGCCGCAGCAACGCCCCGGCCCCGCAGCAGCAGATGCAGCAGCCGCCGCAGCAGCAGTGGGCCCCGCAGCCGCCGGTCCAGCAGGCCCCGCCGCAGCAGGCCTACCAGCCGCCGGCCGACCCGCAGTGGGGCGCGCCGCAGGCGCCCTTCCCCCAGCAGCAGGGCGCCCCCCAGCACGGCGGCTTCCCGCAGCAGGGCTTCCCCGAGCAGGGCTTCGGGCAGGACGGCTTCGCGCAGCAGCAGGCCCCGCAGCACGGCGGCCCGCAGCCGACGATGATCCGCAGCCTGGCCTCGATGACGCGCACCCTGCGCATCGGCCGCGCGCTCGACAACGACATCGTGGTCTCCGACCTCCAGGTCTCCCGCCACCACGCCGAGCTGCGCCAGCTGCCCGACGGCCGCTACGAGATCGTCGACCTCGGCAGCCACAACGGCATCTTCCTCAACGGCCGGCCCGTCCAGCGCCAGCTGATGGGCCCGCAGGACCGCCTGACCGTCGGCCACTCCACCTTCACCCTGGTCGGCGACCAGCTGCAGGAGTTCGTCGACACCGGCGCGGTCTCCTTCTCCGCCCGCCACCTGACCGTCGAGGTCGACTTCAAGGGCGGCAAGAAGGTCCTGCTCAACGACGTCAGCTTCGGCGTCCCGGAGAAGTCCCTGGTCGCCGTCATCGGCCCGTCCGGCTCCGGCAAGTCGACCCTGCTGCGCGCGCTCACCGGCTACCGCCCGGCCGACCGCGGCGACGTCCTCTACGACGGCCGCAACCTCTACAAGCAGTTCGCCGAGCTGCGTTCGCGCATCGGCCTGGTGCCGCAGTCGGAGATCCTGCACAAGGAGCTGACCGTCCGCACCGGCCTCAAGTACGCGGCCCGGCTGCGGTTCCCCGGCGACACCGAGCCGCGCGAGCGCGAGGCGCGGATCGACGAGGTGCTCTACGAGCTGCGTCTGGACAAGCGCGCCGACAACCGCATCACCGCGCTCTCCGGCGGCCAGCAGAAGCGCGTCTCGGTCGCCCTGGAGCTGCTCACCAAGCCCTCGCTGATCTTCCTGGACGAGCCCACCTCGGGCCTCGACCCGGGCATGGACCGCGAGGTCATGCAGATGCTGCGCGGCCTCGCCGACGACGGCCGCACCATCCTGGTCGTCACCCACTCGGTGGCCGAACTCGCGCTCTGCGACCGGCTGCTGGTGATGGCGCCGGGCGGCTCGGTGGCCTACTTCGGCCCGCCGGACGAGGCGCTGCACTTCTTCGGGTACGACACCTGGGCCGACGTCTTCCAGGCCTTCGAGAACTACCCGGACCACGACTGGGCCGGCCGCTACCGGGGCTCGGTGCACTACCAGCAGTACTCCGCCGACGTGGACGCCGGCGCCGTGCAGTCGGCCCAGATCGTCCAGGAGGCGATCAGGCCGCCGAAGCCGCAGAGCTGGGGCTCGCAGCTGTGGACGCTGATCCGCCGCTACCTGTCCGTCCTCGCCTCGGACCGGGGCTTCCTGGCGCTGTCGGTGCTGCTGCCCGCGGTCATCGGCGCGGTCAGCGTGCTGATCCCCAACGAACTGGGGCTCGCGCCCAACCCGAAGACGCAGTTCCACCTCAACAGCGGGGCCGCGACGATCATGCTGATCCTGGCGATCGGCGCGTGCTTCTCCGGGTCGGCCAACTCGGTCCGAGAGTTGATCAAGGAACGGGCGATCTACGAGCGAGAACGAGCCACCGGGCTCTCCCGCTCGGCGTACATGATGTCCAAGATCATCGTGCTGGGCTTCTTCAGCGTGATCCAGGGCGCCATCATCTCCGCCGTCGGCTTCCTGCCGCGCAAGCTCCCCGAGCACGGTCTGATCATCAAGGACCTGCCGGTGATCGAGATGACCATCGGCATGATCCTGCTCAGCTTCGCCGCGATGATGTTCGGCCTGATGATCTCCGCGCTGGTCAAGACCGCCGAGAAGACCATGCCGCTGCTGGTCATGTTCGCCATCGTCCAGGTCGTCTTCACCGGCTGCCTCTTCCAGATCTTCGGCAAGCCCGGCCTGGAGCAGGCCGCCTGGCTGATGCCGGCCCGCTGGGGCACCGGCATCGTGGCCACCACGCTCGACCTGTCGCACCTCATGGGCCCCTGGAACAAGGACTTCCAGAACCCGGACTACGACCCGCTGTGGGACAGCAGCGTCGCGCAGTGGGCCATCGACGCGGGCGTGCTGATCGTGATGTCCGTCGTGATCGGCGTCATCGTGACCCGCCTCCAGCGGCGCCACGAGCCCGAGGTCATGCAGAAGGGCTGAGCCCCTCCTCCCGCTCCACCGGGCGGCCCTCCCCACACCGGGGAGGGCCGCCCTGCGTTTCGGCCGTCCGGCCTAGGACCTGGGACCCGCTCCCCGCGCGCCCGCGGACCGACGCGGCGGCGGGCCCGTCGGCGGTAGTTTTGCGGTATGCCCACCGCGTCCAGCGACCGCCGGCCCCCGACCGGTCTGCTCCCCGTCGACCGGATACCGATCGGCCCGCCGCCGCCCGGCCCACTGCCCGCCTGTGAGCCCTGCCTCGCCGGCATCGAGGCCGTCAGCCAGGCGCTGCTCGCGATGAGCCGACACCTGGAGGTGCGCGAGGTGCTGCGCCGGATCACCGCCTCCGCCCGCACCCTGCTGGGCGCCGAGTACGCGGCCCTCGGGGTGCCCGACGACCACGGCGGCTTCGCCCAGTTCGTCGTCGACGGCGTCACCGACGAGCAGTGGCGGGCCATCGGCCCGCTGCCCCGCCAGCACGGGGTCCTCGCCACGATGCTGCACGAGACCGGCCCCACCCGGCTCGCCGACGTCCGCCAGGCCCCCTCCTTCGGCGGCTGGCCGGCCGCCCACCCGGACATGGACGCCTTCCTCGGCATGCCGATCCTGGACACCGACGCCGCCGAGGACGAGCCGCAGGTCATGGGCGTCATCTTCCTCGCCAACAAGAGCGCCGGCGGGGGCTTCACCGACCACGACGAGGAACTGCTGCGGATACTGGCGGCCCACGCCGCCCTCGCCCTCACCAACGCCCGGCTCTACGAGCGCAGCCGCGAACTCACCCTGGCCGGCGAGCGCGCCCGGATCGCCCACGACCTGCACGACGCCGTGGCCCAGAAGCTCTTCTCGCTGCGCCTCACCGCCAAGGCCGCCGCCACCCTGGTCGACCGCGACCCGGACCGCGCCCGCGCCGAACTCGCCGAGGTCGCCCGGCTCGCCGCCGAGGCCGCCGACGAACTGCGCGCCGTCGTCGTCGAGCTGCGCCCCGCCGCGCTGGAGGAGGACGGCCTGAGCGCCACCCTGGCCTCCCAGGTGCAGGTCCTCGACCGCGCCCACAGCGCCGACGTGGCCTTCACCGCGGACGGCGTCCGCGCCCTGCCGCCCGCCCAGGAGGCCGCGCTGCTGCGGGTCGCCCAGGAGGCGCTGCACAACGCCCTGCGGCACTCCGACGCCGGGCGGGTGACGGTCACCCTGACCGCCACCCCCGAGCGCGGCGCCGTCCTGCGGGTCCGCGACGACGGCCGGGGCTTCGACCCCGAGTCCGTCCGCCGGGCCGGCCGCCACCTCGGCCTGGCCTCGATGCGCGACCGCGCCGCCGCCGTCGGCGGCTCCCTCACCCTGGACTCGGCCCCCGGAAAGGGAACGGTCGTCGAGATGGAGGTCCCCGGTGCCTGACACCACGACAGCGATCCGCGTCCTGCTGGTGGACGACCACCAGGTGGTCCGCCGGGGCCTGCGCACCTTCCTGGAGGTGCAGGACGACATCGAGGTGGTCGGCGAGGCCGCCGACGGCGCCGAGGGGGTCGACCGCGCCCGGGAGCTCGACCCCGACGTCGTCCTGATGGACCTCAAGATGCCCGGCGTCGACGGCATCGAGGCGCTGCGCACGCTCAAGGGCGAGGGCAGCCGCGCCCGCATCCTGATCGTCACCAGCTTCACCGAGCACCGCACCATGGTCCCCGCCCTGCGGGCCGGCGCGGCCGGCTACGTGTACAAGGACGTCGACCCGGAGGCGCTGGCCGGCGCGATCCGCTCGGTCCACGCCGGCCATGTGCTGCTCCAGCCCGAGCTCGCCGAGGCCCTGCTCGCGGACGACGGCCCCCGCCCCCCGCAGGGGCGCGGCGGCACCCTCACCGAACGCGAGCGCGAGGTGCTCGGCCACATCGCCGACGGCCGCTCCAACCGGGAGATCGCCCGCACCCTGCACCTGTCCGAGAAGACGGTCAAGACGCACGTCTCCAACATCCTGATGAAGCTGGACCTCGCCGACCGCACCCAGGCCGCGCTCTGGGCCGTCCGCAACGGCGAGGCCCGGGAGGGCTGACCGGCCCGCCCGGGCCCTCCCGTCAGCGGTCGCCGCGCTCGTCCACCAGGGCGTTGTACGCCGCCACCTGGGCCCGGCGGGCGGTGCGCCACAGGGGGGCCAGCGCCGCCTGGCGGGCGGCCATCTCGGAGGCGCTCACCGCCGCGCCGTGCCCGGCGGAGGCGATCGACAGCAGCGCCGCCACCTGGCGGGCGGACTCCAGCACCCGGACGGCCCGCGGCGGGTAGCCCGGGGCCAGCAGCTCGACATGGCCGCGCCGGCGGAACGCCTCCAGCGCCCGCAGCGCCTCCGGACCGGCCCCGGCCACGTCCAGCCGGGCGAGCACCGCGGTGGCCTCGCGCAGCCCGTCCGCGAGCTCCCGCTCGGCCTCGTGCAGCGAGGGCACATCGGCCGGCGGCGCGTCGTTCACCTCGGAGCACTGCCACAGCACGGTGGCCGAGCGGTCCCCGACCGGGCCGAACACCTCGATCCGCGGGACGAGCCCGAGCGGCGCCCCGACCGCCAGCACCGCCTCGCCGGTGCCCAGCGCCTGCGCGTTGAACGCCGCCGGACCGGTCAGACCCAGCGGGTGCCCGGCGCTCGGCAGGGCCAGCCGCAGGCCCTGCACGCCCAGCACCCGAAGCCGCCCCAGCGCCCAGGTGAGCCCGTGCTGCTCACCGGGGGCGTCCCCGGGCAGACCGGTCACCCGATGGGTCTCGTCCGCGCCGAGCACGGCCGCGGCGGCGTCGTCGGGAGCCGCCAGGCCGCTCAGCAGAGCGTTGCCCCAGGCGGTCAACCGCCCCGAACGGGGCTCTTCGTACGGATTGTCGGCAGGAGTCGCGAGCATCCGGCCAGCCTACGGAATCGGCGGTCATCCGCGTGGCGTAGGTTTGCCCATGCGTGTGCGGCGCACCCACTCCGTGCCAACCGGCCGCAGGGGTAGGCTGCCCGCCCGCACCGACGGCCGAATTTCTGTATTGGGGAAGGCGTAGGCATGAGCGACGTGCTGGAGCTGGTGGACGTATCCGTGGTCCGGGAGGGGCGCGCGCTGGTCGACCAGGTCTCGTGGTCCATCTCCGAGGGCGAGCGCTGGGTCATCCTGGGCCCCAACGGCGCCGGCAAGACCACCCTGCTGCAGATCGCCTCCACGTACCTCTTCCCGACCGCCGGCAAGGTGTCCGTCCTGGGCGAGAAGCTCGGCGAGGTCGACGTCTTCGAGCTGCGCTCCCGGATCGGCCTGGCCGGCGCCGCCATGTTCGACAAGCTGCCCGCCGAGCAGACCGTCCTGCAGACGGTGCTCACCGCCGCGTACGGCATGACGGTCAGCTGGCAGGAGCAGTACGAGCAGTCCGACGAGTCGCGCGCGCTCGCGCTGCTGGACCGGCTCGGCATGGCCGGCCTGACCACCCGCAAGTTCGGCACCCTCTCCGAGGGCGAGCGCAAGCGCACCCTGATCGCCCGCGCGCTGATGACCGACCCCGAGCTGCTGCTGCTGGACGAGCCCGCCGCCGGCCTCGACCTCGGCGGCCGCGAGGACCTGGTGCGCCGCCTGGGCGCCCTCGCCCAGGACGAGTTCGCGCCGGCGATGGCGATGGTCACCCACCACGTCGAGGAGATCGCCCCGGGCTTCACCCACGTGCTGATGATCCGGCAGGGCAAGGTGCTCACCGCCGGACCGATCGACACCGAGCTGACCGCGCGCAACCTCTCGCTCTGCTTCGGCCTGCCGCTGACCCTGGAGCGGCACGGCGACCGTTGGTCGGCGCAGGGCCTGCCGCTGGGCTGAGGGCCCGCGCGGGCCTGCGCCGAGCCCCGGCCGGGCACTGCGGGACACCGCCGAACAGCACTGAACTGCACTGAACTGGAACCGGTCGCACGTGCGACCGGTTTCCGCCCCTCCACCTGCGGGAACTGTCCGCCTCGAAGCCCTTCGCTCCCTAGGATGGACACGTGGACAGCTGGATCTGGTGGCTCCTGGCCGCCGTCGGCCTCGGCATACCGCTGGTGATCACCGCGATGCCGGAGTTCGCCATGTTCGCGGTCGGGGCGCTCGCCGCGGCCGGCGTGGCCGGGTTGGGAGCGGGGGCGGTCTGGCAGGTCCTGACCTTCGTCGCCGTCTCGGTCGCGCTGCTGGTGGTGGTCCGCCCGATCGCCTACCGGCAGCTCAGGACCGGCCCGCAGATCAAGATGGGCATCGAGGCGCTGAAGGGCGCCACCGCGGTCGTCGCGGAAAAGGTCGACGGGGAGGGCGGGCGGATCAAGTTGAACGGCGAGATCTGGTCGGCCCGTTCGCTGAACCCCGGCAGTGTGTACCAGCCGGGGCAGCAGGTCGACGTCGTCGAAATCCAGGGCGCGACCGCCCTGGTCGTCTAGGGGAGAGTCCGTGGAACCCGTCCTTATCGTCCTGGTCGTCCTGGTCGTGGTGGCATTCATCGCGCTGATCAAGACGATCCAGGTCATCCCGCAGGCCAGCGCCGCGATCGTGGAGCGCTTCGGCCGCTACACCCGGACGCTCAACGCCGGCCTGAACATCGTCGTCCCGTTCATCGACCGGGTCCGCAACCGGATCGACCTGCGCGAGCAGGTCGTGCCGTTCCCGCCGCAGCCGGTGATCACCCAGGACAACCTGGTGGTCAACATCGACACGGTGATCTACTACCAGGTCACCGACGCGCGGGCCGCCACCTACGAGGTCGCCAGCTACATCCAGGCGATCGAGCAGCTGACCGTCACCACGCTGCGCAACATCATCGGCTCGATGGACCTGGAGTCCACCCTGACCTCGCGCGAGGTCATCAACGCGGGTCTGCGCGGGGTGCTGGACGAGGCCACCGGCAAGTGGGGCATCCGGGTCAACCGCGTCGAGCTCAAGGCGATCGAGCCGCCGACCTCCATCCAGGACTCGATGGAGAAGCAGATGCGCGCCGACCGCGACAAGCGCGCCGCGATCCTCACCGCCGAGGGTGCCCGGCAGGCCCAGATCCTGCGGGCCGAGGGTGAGAAGCAGGCCGAGGTGCTCAAGGCCGAGGGTGAGGCCCAGGCCGCGGTGCTGCGCGCCGACGGTGAGGCGGCCGCGATCCGCACCGTCTTCGAGGCGATCCACGACGGCGACGCCGACCAGAAGCTGCTCGCCTACCAGTACCTGCAGACCCTGCCCGAGCTGGCCAAGGGCGACTCCAACAAGCTCTGGATCATCCCGAGCGAGGTCGGCGACGCACTCAAGGGCCTCGGCGGGGCGTTCACCGGTCTGACCGGCGCGGGCGGAATCAACGGCGGCGCGGTCGCGGCCCCGAGCGTCCCCGCGGCGGCCCCCGCGGCCACCCAGGTGCCGATCGACCCGGCGGGCGGTCCGCGCCCGCTGGACACCGACACCAAGGGAGCCGCCCGCCCCCGGGTCGACCCGGCCCGTGAGTACCGGAAGATCGACCCCGAGTGACCTGCCGGATCCCGGCACACGTGGGCCCGTCCCCCCTCGGGGAGGCGGGCCCACCGCTTTTCCCGCCTTCCCCGGCTTTCCCGCCTTCCCCGGCACGGTGGCCGGTACCGGACCCCCGGAGTGTGGCGTGCGTCCCGAATCGTGGTCCGCTCTGGTAGGCCCGGTCCACCGTCCGGCATGATCGCCTCGGACAGGACCGAGACGAGAGGTGGCCCATGACGCTCTGGGAGTCGATCGCCGTCCTGGTGGCGGGCGTCGGAGCCGGGATGATCAATGTGATCGTCGGCTCCGGGACCTTGATCACCTTCCCTGTCCTGCTCGCCGTCGGCATCCCGCCGGTGACCGCCAACGTCTCCAACTCCTTCGGCCTGGTGCCCGGTTCGCTCAGCGGCGTGATCGGCTACCGCAAGGAGCTGGCCGGCCAGGGACGGCGGCTGCTGCGCCTGGGCAGCGCCTCGCTGCTCGGCGGGCTGCTCGGCGCCGCCCTGCTGATCCAGCTGCCGAGCAGCGCCTTCGACGCGATCGTCCCGGTGCTGATCCTGCTGGCCCTCGTCCTGGTGGTGATCCAGCCCCGGGTGGCCAAGGCCGTCGCCGCCCGCCGCCGTCCCGACGGGGATCCGGACGGCGGCCTGGCGCTGCTCGCCGGGGTGTTCCTCACCGGCGTCTACGGCGGCTACTTCGGGGCCGCCCAGGGCGTCCTGCTGATGGCGCTGATGGGCATGCTGCTCCAGGAGGACCTCCAGCGGATCAACGGGGTGAAGAACGCGCTGGCGCTGATCGTCAACGCCGTCGCCGCCCTGTTCTTCCTCTTCACCTCGACCGTCGACTGGGCCGCCGCCGGCCTGATCGCGATCGGCTCGCTCTTCGGCGGCATGCTCGGTGCCAAGGTCGGCCGCAGGCTGCCGCCGCCCGCACTGCGCGGGATCATCGTGGTGGTCGGACTGGCCGCCGTCGTCAAGCTTCTGATCGGCTGATCAGACGTCACCCCACACGTCATCAGGAGGAATCCATGGCACTGGAGATGCGCGAGATCTGCGAGCGCTGCGAGGTGTCGCTGACCGCGGACGGCCCGGCCTCCATATGCTCCTACGAGTGCACCTTCTGCCCGGACTGCACCGCGGCCATGGCCGGCAGCTGCCCCAACTGCGGCGGCGAGCTGGTGGTCCGTCCGCGTCGGAAGGTCTGACCCCTCACCCCCGACGCACCGGAGCGGTTCGATGAGCAGCAGAGCACGCCTGACCGAGGACGAGATCGCGGCCGCACTGTCCGGCCTGCCGCAGTGGTCCAGGACGGGTGACACGATCGTCCGCACCGCGGACGCGGCGGACTTCCCCGCGGCGATCCGGGTGGTGGTCGCGGTCGCGGAGACGGCCGAGGCGATGGACCACCACCCCGACATCGACATCCGCTGGCGCACCCTGCGCTTCGCCCTGTCCACCCACAGCGCCGGGGGCCTCACCGACCTCGACTTCGTGCTCGCGGCCCGGATCGACGAGGCGCTGCGCGCGGAGTCCGCCTGACGTCTGGTGCGTGGCCCCCGGCGTCTCCGGCGGCTCTCGTGGGCGCGGTGCGGCCGTACCCGTTGAGGGTGCTCCGGCGGGCGGAACGGCCCGCTCCGCCCGGCGTGAGATGCTGACTGCCGCACTGCAGCCGGTCGGGAGGGACGGAACGGATGGCTCAGGACCCTCTCGGAGACGACCGGCCGCAGCCGTGGCACCCCCAGCCGGCGCAGGAGTGGCAGGTCGCGGGGTACACCGAGCAGTGGCAGGACCAGGGCGCCGGGGGACCGGGGCAGGCAGGGTACACCGAGCCGGGGTACGGGGCCGGCGGGTACGGAACGGCCGGCCACGGGACCGCCGAGCAGGGGTACGCCGAGCAGGGTTACGGGGCCGGCGGGTACGGAACGGCCGCGTACGGCACCGGCGGGTACGGCACCGGTGAGTACGGCACCGGTGAGTACGGGACGGCCGGGTACGGGGAGACGGGATACGTCCAGGGCGGGTTCGTCCAGGGCGGACCCGTCGAAGGCGGCTACTCGGACGGCCAGTACCAGCCGTACTACCAGTACTCCGACTACGGGCAGCAGCAGTACGCCCCGTACGCCGTCCCGCAGCAGCCGAGCGGCGAGGAGCTCTACGCGCCGGCCGGTGCCGAGTACACCGCCGACGGCTATCTGCACCTCGAAGCCGAAGCCGAAGCCGAAGCCGAGGCCGAGCCGGCGCCCGAGCCTGAGCCCGAGCCAGGGCCTGAGCCTGCTGTGTCCGTCGGACCGGCCGCGACCGAAGCGGCCGCCGCGCCGTCCTCGCGCGCGGACCGCCGCGGCGGAGCCGGCGCCCGGCCCTCGCTCGGCGCCAAGGCCCGGACCGCCGCCGACGCCGTCGTCTCGGCCGAGCACGGGCCCGGCCGGCGAACCCTGCTGATCCGGACCGGAGCCGGGGTCGCCGCGCTCGGGGTGCTGGTCGCCGCGGGTCTGATGGTCGGCGGCGAGGGCGGTGGCCGCGCCGCCGCCGACAGCG
The DNA here is from genome assembly GCF_044547105.1 of Kitasatospora sp. NPDC052868. NCBI lineage: Bacteria > Bacillati > Actinomycetota > Actinomycetes > Kitasatosporales > Streptomycetaceae > Kitasatospora > Kitasatospora sp. NPDC052868. Next base: position 304,292 of record NZ_JBITZW010000011.1, read on the forward strand.
GGGGCGAGCCCGGTTTCACCGTCGCCCACGCCAAGGCCTGGTCGGCCCAGCCCGCGGCCGCCCTCCAGCCGGGCGCCGACGACACGCTGGTCGGCGGCTGGCTGCTCGCCGACGCGGTGGTCCGCGTCGACGCGACGGGCGTGCACGCCTACGACCTGGCGGTCGGCAAGGCCACCTGGACCGTCGAGCCCCCGGCCGCCGGGGCCGTCCCGTGCGGGGTGTCACCGGGCGTCAACGCCGCCGGGCTGGGCGCCGTGCTCTTCCGGACCCAGGCCGACCCGAAGAGCCCGTGCACCCTGGTGACGGCCGTCGACACCAAGGCCGGCAAGGCGGCCTGGTCCAAGACCCTCTCCGAGTTCAAGGGCACCTACAACGCCCACGTCGGCGTCACCGAGGACACCGTGATCGCGGTCGGCGACGACCGGGTGATCGCCTGGCAGGCCGCCGACGGCCAGGACGTCTGGCAGTACACCGGGCAGGGCAAGTTCTGCACGCTCTCCGGCGGCGTCACCGGCAAGACGGTGATGGTCGCCAGCTCGTGCGCCGACTCCACACCGGTCGACCAGGCCGTCTCGCTGAACACCGCCGACGGCAAGGTGGGCTGGTGGCGCGGCCTGAACAACCAGCCGAAGACGGTGACGGTGCTGTCGGCCGAGCCGTCCGTGGTGCTCACCACCGGTGAGAAGCCCGGCGACGACAAGGTCTTCGCCTGGGGCTCCACCGGGGACCCGGCGACGGAGATCCCCGTCACCGGGGCGGACGGCCGGTTGGACGCCGCCCACGGCGCCTTCTCGGCCACCCCGGGCGTGTTCTTCCAGGGCCGGACGATGGTCACCACCCTGGCCCCGGCGACCGCCGGGGGACCTGTTTCGGCCGTCGGCTACGACCTGGACAGCGGAAAGCAGCTCTGGAGGACGGCCACCGCGGAGAAGGGCGTCGTCCGGGCGGTGGCGCTCGACGGCGGAGCGCTGGTCCTCGCCGCCGACGAACGCCTCGAACAGCCCGCCCACCTCAGCCGCTTCACCCTGGCCGGCGGCCAGGAGACGGTCGGCGGCAACTTCCCCCAGGGGACCGGGTCGCTGCTGGTCTCCGGCCGGGTGCTGATCGGGGGCGGCCAGGTCGTGGCGGTACCCGAACACTCGGCCAACTTCGGCATAGCGTCCGGGTACCAGGCGAAGGGCTGACGCCCGGCCGGGCCGGCGGGGCGCGGTTTCAGGCCAGGCGTGGATCCCGTTTGGGCGTGGGTCAGGCCGCCGTCGAGGCCGCCGGGGCGGGCAGCCAGGCGGCGAGGTCCCGCGCGTCCGAGTCACGCAGGCCCAGCGCCAGCATGAGCGTGGCCTGCGGGGTCGGCACGAAGGGCGTGCGCAGCAGCTTCATCCCGGCCTGCTCCGGTGTCCGGTCCGCCTTGCGCTGGTTGTCCTCCGCACAGGCGGCCACGGTGTTCATCCAACTGTCGGCCCCGCCGCGCGACTTGGGCTGCAGGTGGTCCACGGTGCTGGCCCGGCGCCCGCAGTAGGCGCACAGGTGCTGGTCACGGGCCAGCACACCGCGCCGCGACCACGGAGCCTGTTGTCGGAACGGCACCCGTACGTACCGTTGCAGTCTGATCACCCGGGGCACCGGGATGGTCACGCCCGTACCGCGGACCGTGCGCAGTGGATGGGCCTGTTCGACCACTGCCTTGTCCTGGAGCACCAGGACCACGGCGCGCTGAAGCGACACCGTTGTCAGGGGCTCGTAGCTTGCGTTCAGAACCAGCGTGTTGCGCACGTCGGCACACCCTTCCCACGGGCGTGCCACGGCGGCACGACCGTCTCCACACACGTCACTGCCGCCGCACGGCGGTGGGACCACTGTGAAGGGGCCCGGGGCCGACGAACAACGGAATTTCCGGCGTCGGGGCGGGGCACGGCCCGGGCGGGGGAGGCCGGCGGCGCGATGGCCCGATCGGTGGAGGAGCGCGGCTCGGCCGAAACCCGCTGGCCGGGACCGCGTAGTCTCTACCACGCTGGAGTCGTTCCGTACCGGGGCCCGACCGAACCGGGCCGGCACCGGGCGGACGCCGGACTGAAGGAGAAGCGTGACCGTGACGGACATCGTCGACGAGCTGCGGTGGCGTGGGCTGATCGCCCTGTCCACCGACGAGGACGCACTGCGCAAGGCGTTCGCGGACGGCCCGGTCACGTTCTATTGCGGCTTCGATCCGACGGCCCCCAGCCTGCACCTCGGCAACCTGGTGCAGATCCTGACCATGCGCCGCATCCAGCAGGCGGGGAACCTCCCGCTGGGCCTGGTCGGCGGCGCCACCGGCCTGATCGGCGACCCGAAGCCCACCGCCGAGCGCGTCCTGAACGACCCCGAGACGGTGGCCGCCTGGGTCGACCGCCTGCGCGGCCAGATCTCCCGCTTCCTCGACTTCGACGGACCGTACGCGGCCCGCATGGTCAACAACCTGGACTGGACGTCCGGGATGTCGGCGATCAGCCTGCTGCGCGACGTGGGCAAGTACTTCCGCGTCAACAACATGATCGCCAAGGAGGCCGTCTCCCGGCGCCTGAACTCCGACGCGGGCATCAGCTACACCGAGTTCAGCTACCAGATCCTCCAGGGCATGGACTACCTGGAGCTGAACCGCCGCTACGGCTGCACCCTGCAGACCGGTGGCAGCGACCAGTGGGGCAACCTCACCGCCGGCACGGACCTCATCCGCAAGGCCGACGGCAAGTCCGTGCACGCGCTGGCCACGCCGCTGATCGTCAAGGCGGACGGCACCAAGTTCGGCAAGACGGAGTCCGGCACGGTCTGGCTCGACCCCGAGCTGACCACCCCGTACGCCTTCTACCAGTTCTGGCTGAACGCGGACGACCGCGACGTCTCCAACTTCCTGCGGATCTTCAGCTTCCGCTCGAAGGAGGAGATCGAGGAGCTGGAGCGCGAGACCACCGAGCGCCCCGCAGCCCGCCTCGCGCAGCGCGCCCTCGCGGAGGAGCTGACCAGCCTGGTCCACGGCGCCGAGCAGTACGAGCGCGCGGTGGCCGCCTCCAAGGCGCTTTTCGGCCAGGGCGACCTCGGTGATCTGGAGGCCCCGACCCTGGCCGCGGCCCTGGCCGAGGTCCCGAAGGCGGAGGTCACCGAGCTGCTGTCGATCGTCGACCTGCTGGTCGCCGTCGGCCTGGCCCCGAGCCGGTCGGCCGCCCGCCGGACGGTCAAGGAGGGTGGCGCCTACCTCAACAACGTCAAGGTGACGGACGAGGAGGCGGTGCCGGCCGAGGCGGACCTGCTGCACAGCCGCTGGCTGGTCCTGCGCCGGGGCAAGCGCAACCTGGCCGCCGCCGAGCTGGTTCCGGCCGGCTGAGAACGCACGGTCGCCGAGGGGCGACTTTGAGACCCGAGGGCCGGATCCGGACAGATCCGGCCCTCGGGTGTTTGACGGGGCCCTCCGGCAGGCGTAGTGTCGGACGAGTCGCTGAAGCGGGCGGGTGCACGGGAGACCGAGAGGTCAACCCGGACCGGCCGAAGCGACCACCACATCGGCTAGTCCTACTTTCACTTAAAGCCCATTCACTTGGGTCGGTTGGCGTTTCTGTCAACGGGTGGGAGTGGGGAATTTCGGATCACTCCGGAAATGCGCTAATGTGGGGGTCGCCGCAGAAAAGCGGAACTGGCCAGCCAGGGTCGGATGAATGAAACTCCGGTAAACGGAGCGGAAAACATCTGATAAGCTGGAAACACGAAAGAACGAAGCGCCCGGAGGGCCCGCTGGAAGGCGGTCCGAAGGAA